>CAZYTA010000019.1:0-3394 GCA_964650465.1 uncultured Oscillospiraceae bacterium
ACGGCAGAAGCCTCTTTGGAACCACCTGCTTAGCAGGTGGTTTTCTTATACCAATTAAAATAGGATACAGAAAACTCGTTGAAGGTTTTCTGTATCCTATTTGACTGTTAATTACACATTAAGCCAATCCCCCGGCATTGAACACGCATTAAGAATTCCGTCTCGTATTCGCATTGCTTTCAATGTTTCATCAATATCGAATGAGGTTTCGCCTGTCTTGAAAAAGTTTATAATATCTGCCATAAGCTTCGGAAAAAACTTAGATGTGACAGTTGAATATCCGTTGTCGCCGCAGACAGAGAAGGGGAGAAAGGGGGAATAAATGCCTGTCCAACGGCTACCGTCACTAAATGCTATTGTCCACATCTTCTGTTCACCCTGGCGCTCCGCCTTAACAGCCATGGGCTCTGCCTTAATAGTTTTGACCGCCATTTCTATCTGGTGGATAACATAAGTCTCAAGGCTTCCGCCCGCACCTGTAGTGATGAGGTTTTTTGTGCCCTCTACCTTTTCAAGCTCATCAGCATATCTCAGTGCCGAGGTGCTGAAGAACTTCACACCGTACTGCTTTGCAAGGGAGAATATCTCTGCTGCTTCACGTGCATTGGGTGCAAAGGTCTTGTCCATGTAGACAGTCTTTCCGCACTTGAATACTTCACGGGCGTAGCCTAAGTGCTTTTCGGGATTGTCGGGAGAGAGAACGATTATATAATCACTTTTTTCACAAAGCTCGGCAATGCTTTCGCACTTTTCCGCTCCGTATTTCTCGCACCAATCGTCTGTGTTAACACCGTCGTAAGGGGAGACGTATTCTTCTGCCCAGGCATATTTTACACAGAACTCGTCGGTAAGCTCACTTATCCAGTTGGGATAGTTGTTAGCGTGCCATTCACTGAGGAAATAATCGACGAAGCCTATTGTCTTCATAATTGAATTTCCCTTTCTATTTCTGCAGATTTATAAAGGGTATCAAGAAGTTTCATTGTTTCGAGTATATTTGAAATATGGTTTCTGTTCTTTACACCCGTCTTTACCGACTCCACAAATGCTTCATTCTCGCAGAGATACATATTTGGAATATCATATTCAGGCTGAATGGTTTCAAGCGTTGTACCGTCGTAAATCTCAAACTTTCCGCCGTATGTGAGTCTTGCACCTGCCTTGTCTCCGAGGAAGTCAATGAACATTTCGTTCTTGTCAATATTCTGTGCCCACGCACCGTTGAATGAAATGCTTGCCTTATCTGTTCTGATGTAGCCTGAAATGTAGTCATCAACGTCATTTACGCCGTTTTCGACATCCTTGGTATCCTCTGCCCACATATTCTGATACTTATAGGATTTCATATCCTTCGCCATTTCGTTGTATGCATCACAAGTAACATTCTTGAGCTTTGCATTGCCGAGAATATAGAGAATAAGGTCAAAGAAATGTACGCCCCAGTCGATAAGTACACCGCCGCCCGACTGTGCCTTTGTTGTAAACGCACCGCCGAGCCCTGGGATTGAACGAAAGCATCTGAATGAACAGTAAATATGGTACAGATTGCCAAATCTGCCCTGTCTGTTCAGTTCTTCAAGCATTTCAACCGATTTGTTGAAACGGTTACAAACACCGATATTGAGTATCTTACCCTGCTTTTCAGCCTCGTCAGCCATTTCGCATGAAAGCTCGTAGTTGACTGTAACGGGCTTTTCGCACATAACGTGCTTACCTGCCTTGAGTGCCGCCATTGTTACCTCGTAATGAGCGTAGTTTGGAGTGAGTACAAATACTATCTCTACCTCGGGGTCATTCAATGCAATATTATAATCTGTGATAGCGTTTTCGACAAATGGGTACTTTGCCTTTACCTTTTCCGCTTTTTCTATGATAAGGTCGCAGGCATATTTTATGCGGATATCCTTCATTTTTTCAAATGCGGGGAAATGCGCATTATTTGCTATTCTTCCGCATCCGACAACTGCTATAACTGTGCTCATAATTAAATCCTCCGTGCTTTTTTCTTCATTATATATCGGCATACTTGTTTTTTGAATACCCGTATTTTGTGTAAAAGATATCATTGCTTTGGGTTTAAGGGAGTTTTCTTGTTTTTTTAAGAAAATACTTGACTCTTTTTTTGTGTTTTTGTACAATGCTGTTGAGGTGAATGTGTTGAACAAATATCACATAGACTATCATTACATGGATGAGCCGTTTTATTACGGAGACACACTTTTTGTACAGCTCGGCAGACTCTGGTTTTCACCCTCCTCTTTTGTTGCAAAGCACGCACACGGAAATCTGTTTGAACTGACTGTGGTAACCGACGGCAGGGGTACGGTGTATACAAACGATATTTCTACAGAGGTTTCAAAGGGGGATATTTATTTGTCGTATCCCGGAGATTTCCACGAGATACGTTCTTCTGCCGATGAGCCTATGAAGTATGATTTTTTTGCTTTTAATACACGTAACCAAAGACTTGCCGATGAGCTGAAAAATATCTCCGCTGTTTATGGTTATAAAGAGAGAGTTTTCAGAGACAGTCAAGTAAGTACTGCTGTGTCAAATGCTATTTCGGAATATTCTTCAAAGCAGGAATATCACAGTGAGTTGCTTACGCTGTTATTTGAACAAATAATTTACTATACCGTCAGAAACTTTAGGATTGACAAGCCGATACTGCAAAACAAATATACTGTTTCCGCAGATGAATTATGCTATCAGATAATGCACTATATCGATACGCATATATACGAGATTGAAAATCTTTCTGTCCTATCCGAAGTGTTCAGCTATAATTACAGCTATCTTTCGGATATGTTCAAAAAGACAACGGGCAATACCGTTACAAATTCCTATCAGACCAGGCGTCTGGATACTGCCTCCTTGCTTTTGACAGAAAAAAAGCTTCGGATTAATCAAATAGCGGAAATGCTAAAGTATTCATCCTTGTATTCTTTCAGTAAGGCTTTTAAAAACAAATTTGGTCTTTCGCCGAAAAATTACAGATAGTTTTATTTTTTTACAAAAAACTATTGACTTTTTTGACCTATTGTATTATCATATACTCGGTCATTTGCTGTAGATACGTTTAGTATCGCAAATAGGTGTATAAAATTACGGACTAAAAACAGTTCATGTGCAATAAAGGAGAAGAAAAATGAATAAGGAATTGCTTAAATACGAAGAGCCCGAAGTTGAAGTAGTGGTTTTTGAGGCAGAAGATATCATTACAACAAGTAATGAGCCCCTGTATTAAAATGAGAACCGCAGCCTGAAAAAGGCTGCGGCTTTTATTTTTATCGGGAAGTTGCATTTAAATTATTCGTTTGGATGCATATATTTGGTTACGATAGGCGAGCATTGTCAGCGGTCACAGACCGCTTTTTTTATATTCTATGAAATT
>CAZYTA010000019.1:3494-44811 GCA_964650465.1 uncultured Oscillospiraceae bacterium
ACTCGCCGTTTTACAATGCTGCCGTTTATGCAGGGTTGGATAGGCGAGCATTGTCAGCGGTCACAGACCGCTTTTTTTATATTCTATGAAATTGCATTAAAACAGACTCGCCGTTTTACAATGCTGCCGTTTATGCAGGGTTGGATAGGCGAGCATTGTCGGCGGTCACTGACCGCTTTTACATTTTCATTTTTTTCAAAACCAGAGGATAAAGCCCCATTACTGTAAATACTAAAATAAAATATCTTACAGCTTCGGAAATAAGTGAAATACGTACCGAAGAAAATACGAATACGGCTTTAAAAAATTCCTTAATGGCAAGGGCGAGGAGTATTCCTATGATTACGCGTACAATTTTTTTCAATAGGGGAGCTTTTGTGTCAAGTGAGGCGTATTTTTCTTCAAACATCGAGGCACACAGCAATCCGCACAACATTCCGTACACCTTGTACAGGTCCTTGAAATGAGCATCTGCTTCAAATAGAAAGTATATAATAAAAGGTGCAAAAATGATGATTGACCATTTATAGAGCTTGTGCTTGTCCGATATCTTGCCGTACAGTGTGTTTACTCCGACAGCACAAGAAACGCCTATAACAGCTCCTGCAATTACGTCGGAAGGGTAGTGTGCACCAAGATACATCCTTGAAAATGCCACAAGCACCGTGCCTATAACAGCAAAGAGTCCCCAATAAATTTTTTTATATGTGCAGGCTAAAAATGTACTCCATGTTGCAAAGCTTTGAGTATGACCGCTGGGGAAGGAATATCCGGTTGCAGTACCGGGTCTGACACAGGAGACCTTGCCTGTTGAAAATGGACGGGGGATCTTGAAAAAATTTTTGACAATCCCGTTTATGTTCAGGGAAACCATAGTTGTAAACAACAGCCGTTTTGCCAGCTCCTTGTCCAGCATAAAGTAAATGACGGCAATAATTACCACAAGGAGATTTTGCTCTCCCAGCATTGTTATATATTCAAAAAGACCGTTGAGAAAGTCATTTCGTATATTTTCAAGACTTTGCAAAAATTCAAGCTGTATTGTCACTGTTATTACCTCCGATTTCAAGCAATTATATCATATTTTTTTCAACAGTGCAACTGTATTATGTCGAAAAGTAAGCTTTAAAATATTATTCTTGAAAATACATTTTTTACACCACATATATCTTGCCCTTTTGAACAGATTATATTTGAGGCATCTTTGATGGCTCAATGTCAATTGGGGAGAAAACAAATGTTGAATTATAAAAATAAATTGAAAGGAATAACGCTGTTTTTAATACTTGTCCTGTCTCTTTCTACAGTTGCGCTTGCCGCCGGAGAGGTATATATCGGAGGATTTCCCTTCGGTGTCAAGATGACAACAGACGGAGTTTTTGTTTCAGGCATTATGGAGGTAGACAGTACGGTCGGCAAAGTGTCTCCTGCCAAGGATGCCGGCATTCTTGAAGGCGATGTTATAATAAAGCTTAACGGAGAACAGCTTGACGGAGTAGAAGAAGCGGCGGATATAATATCCGATTCTCAGGGTAAAAGGCTTAAGGCGGAAATAAAAAGAGGGGGCAAAACCCTGACTGTGAATCTGATACCTGTTCAGACCTTGGATAAAAAGGAATATAAGGCAGGTTTGCTTATCAAAGATTCTGCATCAGGAATAGGAACAGTTACCTTTGTAAATAAGGACAGCCAAACCTTTGGAGGGCTTGGACATGGTATAACCGACAGAACCACAATGGGGCTTCTTCCGCTGGGAGAGGGCACAGTGCATAATGTGGAAATAACCGATGTTGTAAAAGGTGAAACCGATATCCCGGGTGAGCTGAAGGGTACCCTTGATCCGAGAGCTTCGGGAAAGCTTTTGAAAAATACCGAGATGGGTGTTTTTGGTAAGCTTGCAAAAAGTCTGAAAGGTCTCGAAGAAATTGAAGTGGCTGATATCGGTGAAATAAAGGAGGGAGAGTGTATAATATACACCTGCCTCAATGGCAACACTCCATGTAAGCTGGAAGGGGAAATAGTAAAAATTGTTGACAGAAAATCAAAAACCAAGAATTTCATTGTTGCCCTTACAGATAAAGAAGGACTTTCCAAAACAGGAGGAATAGTCCAGGGCATGTCAGGCTCACCCATCGTCCAGAACGGTAAGCTCGTCGGGGCTGTGACTCATGTTTTAATGCGTGACCAAGCCTCGGGCTACGGTATATTCATTGAGAATATGCTTGGAGAAGCTGAAAAAATCCATTAGAACTAATTAAACACCCCATATTTTATAAATATGGGGTGTTTTAGTCTTCTGTATAAATGGCGATATCTTCAATTTTGCACTTCAAAATTGCACACAAATCATTAATAGTGACTGTTGTTATGGGTTTGTTGTGCTTTAATCGGTCTAACAAACTGCGGCTTATACCATATTTATTAACCAGTGTGTATGTTGTAATTCCTTTTTCTTTCATTGTTCTATAAAATGGATCATATGAAATCATAAAATTCACCTCATACTTAATTTTAATTTATGCTCTTTAGCTTGACAATTGTCGATATATAGAGTATAATTGTATTGTCTATATAAAGAGTATAAATTGAATGGAAGGTAATTTAATGTCACATATTGCGGAAATTATTAAGTATGAAGGCGATAACAGTACTTTCGTGTGGAAGTATCCGTGCGAGGATTTTAACACGACCAGTCAGTTGATTGTACACGAAAGTCAGGAAACGATTTTCTGTATGAATACTTCGTAACATTAAACCGCTTTTTGTCACCACTATTGTAAAGCTTGATGATGATCTTCGATACGAAAAAACAAAGAACTGCACTTCCGTCAGTATGTAGATGTTGCAGAGGTAAAGCTAAAGCAACAAGCTGACGTTATTATGTTCAGGCTGAGGCACAAAAGACAGTTATCGAATTACAAGCATTGGCACAAAAGTGTGCTACCGAAGGGCATACCTATCAGCAGGAATGCGTATTTGATGTCGCAGAGCGTGCGCACAAAATGAAGGTGTTGGCGAATTCGCAAATATGGGTATCGGTTTTGGTGTAAAAACTTTATCTTGTCTGCCATTTTCTTTAAGATTGTTGAACAGTCTGGCGCTTTGCATGAGACAGCAGCTTTTTTTGAGTTTGTTTTGTCAATCGTATTGTTGGTTGCTATGGTGATTATGTGCTGCTTTGCTCACAAATTTCATATAAATATATTGAAGAAAAATAAAGGATGGTATCTGTTAATGTTTAACAACATAGGAAATAAAATCAAAGGATTAGCCAGCATTATCACATGGATCGGCATAATTATCTCTGCTGTCCTGGGAATTGCACTAATGTACTTAAGTCATGAGTTTGCCTTTATGGGATTGTGCGTTTTTTTGGTCGGTGCATTGATGTCATGGATATGCTCATCCCTGTTTTACGGTTTTGGGGAGTTGATTGAACGGACATGCCGAATTGGTGATTATCTTTATTCGCATCAGGCAGGAGCACCCTCGCCTAATGTTGGCAATTATCAGTTGCTTGAACTACTCAAAAACGGAGTGATTAGCCAGGAGGAATATGAGGAGTTGATGAAACAGTGAAAAAGAAAAATCTAAACAGTATACTGGCGGTAGTTGTCATCCTAATTCTCGTTAGCTTACTTATACGATTTGCAATATATGTCCCAATGCGGGGATGGTGGCTTTTTTTCAAAGGAATCCCCTCATTACTCGAAGTAATATTCGTATTATGTAGTTGTTATTGGGCTGTCATTTGTTCAAATAAGTTTACGGGTATTTTGGGTACTATCAGCTTAGTTCTTTCGCAGCTTTTTTCATTGTTTGAACCGTTCATGGTTGCGAGTATTAGTTTTGATTGGCTTGTTATTTCAATTTCTATATGTGCCAGCATTGTATTGTTGATTGCAATGGCTGTTGGTAAGAACAAGGCATCACGGCTGATACCATTAGCCGTATTGGGTGTTGTTTTTTTGTCTCAATTCATGAAAGGTCTGTTTATTAACTCGGCATTCCGCTTATTTTTTGCTGGTACTTTATTAATTTTCACTGCTAGATTATGTGATTTATTTTTTTACGGCTTGTTGCCAATCTATTTCTTTTTGTTAGGTGTATATGTGATGATTGGCGGCAAACCTTTTAAAAAGAAATCGACTGTTAAAACCGTTATCTTTGAAAGAAATGACACGCCCTCTTATAATGGTAATTCCTACTTACTTGTGGAACAATTGACTCAACTTAAAAATGAGTTTGAAGCGGGAAAGATATCAGAGGAAGAGTATAAGCAACAGCGTATTGAGCTTCTCCGGAGAACAAAATGATTTTACAGAGATATTTATCCTAAATACAGGAAAAAGTTGTGATGAAGCGTCCGTTGAGAAAAAGTTATTGTTGCAAATTACATTAAAGCAGTGAACCTGAGAAGGGAGTTATTTTGGAGACAATTAACTGGTAGGCTGTTTTAATGATAATGAAATATTTATTGAGAATATGCTGGCAGAGGCAAGATAATTTTAATGCTCACCGTGTTTTGCGGTGGGCATTTTGCGTAAAACACTTGACATTGCCCCAAGATAATGGTTTATAATTAATACAAAGGAGGTGCAGAGGTGAAAATAAGCGAGGTTGAAAAAATCACGGGACTGACCGCAAAGGCTATACGCTTGTATGAGGAAAAGGGACTTATCAGTGTAGAGAGAAGGGACAATTCATACCGCGATTATGACGGAGATTTGGAACAACCGCTTGATTTTTACAGGCTTTGACGGAAAGGGAAGCCATGGCGGAACGATGACCTTTCTTGAAGCCTTTGTGCAAGAAAACGGAGAGCTTACATACTAAAATAACGAATGCCCGTCTGCGTTTGCAGGCGGGCTTGTGTATTATATTTCATATCTGTTGTAGATTTCCTGTGCATATTCCCGTGGTGTTTTTTTCATTTTGCGTTTGAAAACATAATTGAAATAGCTTTGTGAAGAAAAACCGCATTCATAGGCTATTTTAGTCAGTGAATAATCTGTTGTAAGCAAAAGGTTTATGGATTTTTTTATACGCTGTTCTTCTACATAATCCCGCAATGTCTTTCCCACTGCAGCCTTGAAGGTATTATGAAAATGTATGGGGCTGAGTGACACTGTTTTGGCAACTCTTTCAAGACTTAAATCTTCGGTCAGATGCATCTTGATATAGTGCAGGGCTTTTTCTATTGTAGGGTAATTATCGGTATAACTGCCGTTATTGTTTTTTAATGTTGAATCTTTATTTATTGTATAAATAAGCTCAAGCAGGAGACTTTGTAAAATAATCTCTTCACCGTCTGCAAGTGTATTGTAGTGCTTAACCAAGTTCATGAAGATTTCTTTGTAAACATCGGCTTTGTCGGTTTCGAAAAAGTCGGGTGCACCCATCAGCGAATCATATAAAGGTCCGCTGTGAATAATCATATGGACATAATAGCATTTAAAGGGGAATTTTGTGTGCCTCACCTGTCCGGGCTTTGCACAGATGATCATATCGGTATTGATTTGCTTCGAGCCCGAATCAATGTAGGATATACCGCCGTTTTCCATGGGAAGCTCGATTTCAAACATAGATGTTTTGCGGTTTTTACTTATTTTTAAATTTTTGGCGGCAATATCGGAATTGTAAATTCCTACCGCAACAATATCGGGTAATATCATTTTAAACCACCGTTACAATAAGATTTCTAACAAAAACAGTAAAAAAGTCGTATTTATTTAGTAAGAAATATTATATAATAGCCTAAAGGCTTTGTCAACAGTAAAAGGAGAAAAATATAAGGAGAGCGGATATGAAGGTAACGGATGTAAAGACATTTACTGTGGATTGTTTTCGCACCAATTGGGTATTCGTAAAGGTTTATACCGATGAAGGTATAACGGGTGTGGGAGAGGCGACTCTTGAATACAAGGAAAAGGCTCTTTTGGGAGCGGTTGAGCATATCAGGGAATACCTTGTAGGCAAGAATCCTCTTGATATAGAGAAGCATTTCCATGACATATACCGTGATGCATATTGGCGGGGCGGTGCGGTTTTGATGTCGGCATTATCGGCTGTTGAAACGGCGCTGTGGGACATTCTCGGCAAGCACTTGAATGTACCTGTTTATCAGCTTCTGGGCGGAAAGGTCAACGATAGGGTAAGAATATATGTCAACGGCTGGTTTGCGGGTGCGAGGACACCTGCCGAATTTGCCGAAAAGGCAAAAATTGCCGTTCAGCGAGGAGTAACCGCAATGAAGTGGGACCCCTTCGGGAAGTCCTATCTTGAAATATCAAACAAGGATTTAAACACAGCCCTTGAATGTATTTCCGCGGTGAGAGATGCCGTAGGCGGCGGAGTTGATTTGCTCATAGAGGGTCACGGCAGATTCAATGTACCCACAGGCATAAAAATTGCCAGAGAGCTTGAGCAGTTCAAGCCCATGTTTTTCGAGGAGCCCACACCTCCCGACAGCCTTGATGCATTGAAGGAGGTTCGGGATAAGTCGCCTGTTGCCATAGCGGCGGGTGAACGGCTTTATACCCGTTGGGATTACAGACAGCTGTTCGACAAGAATGCCGCAGATTATATTCAGCCCGACATATCCCATGCAGGCGGTATTATGGAGCTGAAAAAGATTGCCGCCGAGGCAGAGTCAAGGTATATCCCATTTGCACCCCACAATCCCTCGGGACCCGTTACAAATGCGGCAACTCTTCAGCTTGCGGCTTGCTGTCCCAATTTCTGTATACTTGAAATCATGTACAGCGATGTGGAATGGCGGAAGGATGTGACGGACGAATGTCTTGAATACAAGGACGGATATATCACAATTCCCGACAAGGCGGGGCTCGGCATTGATATTAATGAGGAGGAGTGCCTGAAGCATCCATATCAGGTACATACATTGAGACATTACACAGGGGCTTTGACCGATATCCGACCTGCGAGAACAGAATTTTATTTTTAAGGAGAAATAATCATGAAAAAATTTGAAGTAGCAAATCATGAGCCGAGCCTTCTGCCCGACGGTGAGTGGAAGCTTGTATGGAATGATGAATTTGACGGCACAGAGCTTGACCGCACAAAATGGGACTACCGTATGTCTATGATGGGAATGAATTGGAATGCATGGACGGACGAGGGAGTTCATCTTGACGGAAACAGCAATGCGGTATTCACAATGATGATGAAGGACGGCAGACCTGTCAGCTCACAGCTTCAGACAGGCTACAATTATATGGACCAGCCTATAGAAAAGACTGTTTTCGGTCATGACCATCTGCAGTGGAATATCGGAAAGCTCCACGAAAACAAATACACTCACTCTCACGGCTATTACGAATGCAGATGCAGACTTCAGCAGAAGGAGGGCTGGTGGTCGGCATTCTGGCTTCAGTCACCTGTTATCGGAGCTTCTCTTGACCCTGCGGATACGGGAGTTGAGATAGATATTATGGAATCCTTCTATCCGGGTGAGGTACATAGACACAACCTCTTTACAGGCGGATACGGTCTCGATATGCAGAGAAGATATGTGGGCGGCTTCGACCTTGATGATAAAGAAGAATTTCATACCTTCGGACTGTTGTGGGACGAGACAGGATATACCTACTTCGTTGACGGCAAGGAGGACGGAAAGATAACCGATTTCAAATCCGCACGCCCCAATTTCATCCTTATTTCAACCGAGGTAAAGGGATACAGATACGAGGACCATCAGCCTGTTAAGGAAGCCTTTGAGAATGCGGGCGATACCTTTGTTGTAGATTATGTAAGAGTATTTGACAGGGTGGAAAAATGAGTGCAGTATTTATAACGGGAGCGCAGTCGGGTACAGGCTACGGAATTGCGGAGTTTTTTGCAAAGCAGGGATGGGACGTATTCATCACCAGCCGCAGAGGAAAGGAAGCCGAGGCATCAGCCAAAAAATTGGCAGATACATACGGAATATTCTCCAAGGGATACAAGTGCAATATCCGCTGTGAACAGCAGGTAATTGACATTTTTGATGACATTGATAAAACGGGGTGTTTTGTTGAAACCCTTATTCTTAACGCCGCCGATATGGGTTTTTATCCCGAGAATCCCGCGGCGGGTCAGGATTTCTGGACAGTACCCGTTGAGGACTTCCAAAGAGTGTTTGAGACTAATCTCGTCTGGAATTTTACTATCATTCGTCAAGCGGCAATCCGTATGAGAGAAAAGGGGAGGGGCTCTGTGGTGTTCATCAGCTCCAATACCGCACACCGTGCCATTCCAAACCGTGCGGCATATTCCGCTTCAAAAGGCGGTATAAACGCCTTTGCTAAGGCACTTGCCGTTGATTTGGGACAGTACGGCATCAGGTGTAACGTCGTTCTTCCGGGCACCATCAAAACCGAGCGCTGGGTGGCGATGGGCAATAAGCAGATAGTCAACGGAGAGCTTACGCCAATCGGTGACATTTCGGATTTTGAGGATATAGCAAATGCTTGCTGGTTTTTCGGAACAGACATGTCAAAAAATATTACCGGCTCAGAATTGATTGTTGACGGAGGTATGTCCTGTCAGCTTTACCCACAGCTTTTAAATGAATTAAAAAGAAGATCCCAAGAATAACCAAAGCCCGCCTGAGTTCGGCGGGCTTTGCATTTTGAATATATCAATTTTTCCTCCTATACTCTGACGGAGTAACACCGGAGGTTTTTTTAAACAGCTTGCAAAAATAGGTGTAATTGTCCACGCCCACCGCCTGAGCGATCTCGTGGACGGTCATATCCGATTCCTTTAAAAGCGATTGGGCTTCGGCTATTCGCCTGGTGTTGATATATTCCGTGACGGTACAGCCTAAATTGGTATGAAAGACTTCGTAAAGACGGTTTTTGGACACGTGAAATCTTTCGCAGATATCCTTTACAGTCAGCCTTTTGTTAAGCTCTGTCTCTATAAATTCCACTGCCTCGTTTATGAGGGAGTCGTGTACTGTGTCTATGGCACTGTCAAAAAGAATGCAGGGCAGAAGATCGTATAGCCCGGTCAGCTGCTTCTCACTGAGAAAGGGCGCTTCCGAATACGCCTTGCTTAGCTTTTTCATACTCTCACTGTCGGAGACTCCGATGGCGGGAGCTGACGGAGGAGATCCCTCGGAGCGTACCTGCCCCATGATAACAAAGCCCGCCACTGCTCCCTGTTTTATAATTGGCATTGCCGAGTCGTACAGCCCCGCACGGCATATGTGGCGTTCAAGCTTGCCTGTCCTTCGGCACCTGTCAAGTATCATTTTGTCGCATTCCGCACATCTTGGCTGTTCACCGTCTATGGCTTGCAGAAGCTTGCAGTAGTTTTCAGCGGGTGAGCTGTTGGTCAGACAGCTCAACTCGGTGTCCAACACAGATATGCTTATCCCTGTCAGATTAAATATGTCATCGGTTATTCTTGTCAGCTTATCCTTATCATATCTGATTATCATGCACAGCCCTCCCGATATATTATACTATGTTCGGGAAGATAGTGCAATATTTTGGTAAGATATTTTATTGAATATTTTCAAAAGGCATAGTAAAATAAAGTGGCAAACGCCACTTGTAATGCTCGCCTATCGTTACAACGGTATTCATTCAGCAAAAGTTTTACGGCTCGGTTTGAGCAATTTCCTATAAAAAATAAAGTCGAAAGGAAGGATAGCACTTGAACCTATTGTATTTGACAGTAATTATTGCGGGAGTAGCATTTCAGAATGTTATAAAAAAGCCATATGCAAAGAAAATGTCGGACAGGGGTATATACTCCTTCGTACTGTTGAGCGGTATAGCGGCAATGCTGTTTTTTCTGCTGACCTCAAGGGAGCTTGCCTGGAACAGCGGTTTAATTGCCTATTCTGCAGGCTTCGCCGTTGCGTATACTGCGGCTAATGTATTCAGCATTGAGGCAATAGCACATGGCTCACTGTCGCTGTCCTCGCTTATTATTTCCTATTCGCTGATGATACCTACAGTCTACGGACTCATCTTTCTCAATGACCCTGTGGGAGCGGGCTTTATTTCGGGTATGGTTCTACTTGCGGTGTCCCTGTTCACAGTCAACCGACGAGGCGGGTCATCACCCGTCACATTAAAATGGCTGATATATGTTTTCCTTGCATTTCTCGGAAACGGTATGTGTTCGGTAGTACAGAAAATGCAGCAGCTTGCCTTCGACGGCGGTTATAAAAACGAATTTATGATACTTTCTCTTGCAATCTCCTCGGTACTGCTTGTTATAGCCGTTATAAAAAAAGAGAGAAAAGATATACGCTGTGCCGTCATGTCGGGTTGGCATATGGCTGTGGGATGCGGAATAGCCAACGGAATTGTCAACCTCTTTGTAATGATACTTTCGGGGAGAATGCCTGTATCGTTGATGTTTCCGCTGATATCGGCGGGAGGAATAATAGTTACCTTTTTTGTATCAAGATATTTATATAAAGAAAAGCTTACAAAAACACAGCTTGCGGGCTTTGTCATCGGAGTTGCTTCGGTGGTACTGCTGAGCTTATAGGAGGTATATTATGTACAAGGTATCTGTCCCTGTAATGAATGGCAACTTAAAACGGAACGGCAGAGAGGAAACACTGCGAGAGATTAAAAAATTCGGTGCGGAGCGCATCTTTCTGGCTCTTGACACCTATCAGCTTGACAGCGAGAAGCGTCGGGAGTCTATGGACGAGCTTAAAGACAACTGCCGTTTTTTCAAGGAGCAGGGCTATGAAGTAGGTGCATGGATATGGACCTTCTGGGTAAAAAACAATGTCCGATTCCGCAATATGCGCGGTATATCGGGCAGTGAATTCAAGGAATATATGTGTCCCACAGACGAGAGCTTTGTTGCCTTCGCTGCCGACTATATCAAAGAGATAGCAGGCTGCGGTGTAGACATGATAATGTTCGATGACGATTTCCGTTACGGCTTTTTGGGAGACTCGCCCGCCTGTCTCTGCGACGGACATATAGATATTATAAACCGCATGACAGACTCCTCTCTTACCCGAGAGGAAATAAAGCACCACATAGTGACGGGAGGAAAAAACAAATACCGCGACGCCTATCTGAAGGCAAACGGTGACGCCTTCAGAGCCTTTGCCTCGGCTGTAAGACACGCGGTAAACAGTATTGACCCTGCCATAAGGGTTGGCGCCTGTGCCTGTATGTCCTCCTGGGATGTGGACGGTACCGATGCCGCTGAGATTTCACACATTCTCGCCGGGGGTACAAGACCCTTTGTAAGACTTATCGGGGCACCGTACTGGGGCGCTATCAACGGATGGGGAAACTCCTTGCAGGACGTTATCGAGCTTGAACGAATGGAAAGTGTCTGGACAAGAGATGGAGATATTGAGATCATGGCGGAGGGTGACGTATATCCGAGACCCCGTACATCCTGCCCCGCGAGCTTTCTTGAGGGCTTTGATACCGCAATAAGAGCTTCGGGCTGTACCGACGGAATACTGAAATACGGTATAGACTATTGCTCCAATGCCGGCTATGAGCAAGGCTATGCCCGTTTCCACCAAAGAAACATTGAATTGTATTCGAAAATAGACAGACTCTTTTCATCAAAGACCAACTGCGGTGTACGGGTATATGAGAGTATGAAAAAGATTTCCGATGCAGTTACCCCCACGAAAGTAAACGGCAGTATAGATACACAGGACCTGTTCTTTTCAAGGGCGGCACGCACTCTTGCCTACAATACAATTCCCACAGTTTACGAGGGTGAGGGTGTCTGCGGAATAGTGTTCGACGAAAATGCACGCAATCTGCCCGACGAAGCCTTCCGTAAGGGGCTTATTCTCGATATTACCGCCGCTGAAATTCTGACCGAACGGGGCTTTGATGTGGGACTTGAGAGTATAGGTGACACAACCTCGGGTGAATGCGAATATTTCCTCGGCAGTAAAAATAACATTCTGACCAACGGCGCCGAGGTCTGCGATATAAGGCTCAAGTCCGCAGCCGAAATACTTTCGCGCACAGACACCCCTAAGGGAGCAATGCCCATGTCATACCGTTACGAAAATGCCGACGGCAACCGCTTTCTTGTACTGAATATCAAAACCCGCTCGCCTCGCGACAAGTCATTGAAAAATTATGAAAGAAGCCGTCAGTATGCCGAGCAGATACAGTGGCTCAGCGGAGAAAGGCTTCCCGCATATTGTTACGGCAATCCCGCACTGTACATTCAGTGCAAAAAGGGAGACGGCGCTCTTTCGGTAGGTCTTTGGAACTTTTATGCCGATACGGCGCTCGAGCCCGAGATAGCTCTTGACAGAGACTACTCACAAATAGAATTTATAAACTGTACAGGCAGACTTGAAGGCGGCAAGGTATATCTCTCGGATATTCCGCCCTATGCCTTTGCAGGCTTTGAGGTAAGATAGAAAATTAAACCGAAAAGGGCTTTTCTCGGCGGCTTGGATAAGAACGGCAGACGGCGCCCGTGATGCTCGCCTGTAATTACGGTATCATGGGCGGATATGGGGTGATATTGCGGGCGGATATGGAATTCGCCCCTACAAGATGGTTGTTTTATGCAATCAACAGACAAAAAAAGTAAGAAAGCCGTTTGGGCTTTCTTACTTGAATTTGATGATTTCGTTTTTGAGGTTTTCAAAATAATACTCAAGCCCCTTGTCTGTCGGATGAATACAATCCGCCATAAATAACGCGGGGTCATGGGGAACAAAATCAATACAGTCGATAAAAACTGTATTTTTGTGAAGTGCTGTTATCGTCTCAATATGCTTTTTTATCGTTTTGATTTTTTCTGTATGCTCGGGCATTTCACATTCCTTGCACCAAATCGGTGCAAGAACGAAAACAGGTGTATTCGGATATATTTCCACAGTCTTTTCAAGGAAAAGAGCAGAGCGGCTTTTAAATTCATCAAGGTTCATTCCCACTTCATTAGTTCCGTAGGCAACGAGAATATATTTTATGCCGTCCTCTTTTTCTCCAGTTAAAAGACCGGGACAAAATATTTCAGCCCCAACCGCTTTGCAGACCTCCTCAACATCAAGAGCCTCCGAAAGCCGAAAGCAGTGGCGGTTTGATGGAAGAGCGGCGGCTGCTCCGTAGGTAATGGAGTCACCGTAGGTGAGCATTTTCGGTAATCTTTTGTAAGGCAGGATATAAGAGCCGTCCTGAAGCGTCAGCTCTTCAAGCATACTGTTTACCGACCACGGAAAGACAACGGTAACCTCCTTCTCGCCTTCACCAAGCTCAAAGCTTCCTTCAAAGCTTCCAAATGGATGGGGGTCTCGTGCAATAGGTCTTTCAACGGTGTAATTTTTAATACTTCCAACAAGCCTTCCGTTTACAAGAATATCGTGTGAAAAATAATTCGTCGGTGTAGCGGGTACTACATTTACCTTTAACGAAAGTGTAGTGCTGTTTGTCACAAAGGAGAGCTTCACTCCCGAGGTTGCGTAATGGCGGGGTATGCCCTTTCCGACACGCTTGTTATAATATGCCTCCTCCTTTGGAGTGAAACGGTGGAATTGAACACAGCCGTTATTTTCGCTGACATAAGCGACGCCTCGGGCGATTTGTTCTACAGTCTTTATATCAATCATTTTATCATTTCTCTTTTCTTCGTTTTTTAATTTCTGTAAACTACCTGTCCGTCGGAAACCGTAAGGACACAACGATAGCCCTTTGTATTGCAGATATGATTTCCTGCCCTGTCGGTCATATCAAAGCCCTCGTCGGTATAATCGAAAACGGCAATATCAGCCGAGCGTCCGACCTTAAGATATCCCCATTCCCCTTCTTTGCCAAGCGCCTTTGCGGGATTTGAGGTGACGGCACGAAAAATATCCTCTTCCTGCATACCGAGTGTTCTGACTATATTCATACACATCGTCATGCCGTATCTGCCTCCTCGGATATACGCACTGCATCTGGTAATATCGGTGCTTATCGTATCGGGCAAGGCGCTGTGTTCAATGGCTTTACCAAGTACGCCGAAATCGGTGTGAACATAGCCTGCCATTCCCGTATCTATGATTACGCCGCGCTCCTGTGCCATTTTCATACTCTCAAAACCGTCCTCGGCGGCATTGTTTTCTCCGCCGTGGTAGGCATGAGTGAGAATATCACCGTCTCCGAGAATACTCAGCGTTTCAGCCATACTGACAGGAGAATGAGAAGAGTGAACCATTACCCGAAGCCCTTTCTGACGGGCAAATTCACATACCTCGCGAAGAAATGACGTACCCGACACATTAAGAGCCGTGGTATCAAAATAGACCTTGATACCCACAACCTTGTCACCGTATCTTATAAGCTCTTCGTTGGTTCTTGTAAAATCAGCATGGTTATTCTTAAATCCCACACCCACAAAAATCACATTTTTTACCATAAATGAACCGAGTAAAGCTTTGTCGCCGAGTCCCCCGCCTGCATCTGCGGCGGCAGTTACACCAAAGGGAAAACAGCTTGTTTCAGCTTGTGTTCCGAATTCTTTAACGGAAATGCCTCTCATATGTACATGAGTATCAACAAGTCCCGCCGACACAGTTTTTCCTGATGCATTATAAGTAAAATCGGCACTATCGGAAATGCTTGCTTCAATTTTTGAGATGATATCCCCGTCTGTTAAAACATCAGCGAATATAAAGCGCTCTCCGTTCCACACACGCCCGTTTTTAATCAATATTTTTGCCATATAATCCACCTCCGAAGGTATATTAGCATAAACCTGTCATACGGTAAATGTCAAAAGTGATATTTTTATCATATTTGATACATTATTTTATACATGATAAATAAAAGGAGAAAATTATGATTGACAGCAGAATTCTTGAACATTCGGTACAGATAAACAACGGCTTTACCGAAACCAGCGGTGACGGCGCAAGCCTTGCCTTTGATAAGAAATACGGCATTATGTTCTGCGCATATATGCCCGGATTTCAAGGACATTACGGTGAGTCCAGAGGGAAGATTGCACTGTCGCTTTTTCCTGCTTCACAGCCTACCAATATCCGATGTGTTGCCGAATATCAAAGAAGAGGTGTTACTGTTTATGAGAGATTGAGCACCAGCATCTATTCAAAGCGAATACTTGAAGCATTGGGTATCGAGGGGGCAATAAGAGTATCGCCGCTCCACTGCCACGGTACAGAGGATATTGACGAATTTTTACGCATTACGGCAGATATGACAAAATAATCAAAGGGGATGTTAAAACTCGAATAGAGTTTTTTAACATCCCATTTTTCTGTACTCAGATGGTGTTATCCCTGTCATTTGCTTGAAGGTGCGGTTGAAGGTGTTGACAGCAGAAAAGCCGCATTTCATTGCTATAGTTGCGATGCTTTGAGTTTTGTCGGCAAGGAGTTTTTTTGCCGCTTCTATGCGGTAGAGTGACAGAAGCTTGGTAAAGTGGATTCCCGTCAGGTCGTGGAGAGAGTGAGACAGGTATTTTTCGTTGTAACCAAACCTTGCTGAAACGGATTTCAGCGATATGTCCTCGGTGTAATGCTCGGATACATAGGAAATTACCTTTTGATATAAAACACCGTCTGTGTGTTTTTGAGTACCGAAGGTTATATTCTTTGTCACCTTGTGGCAAATAAGATTGAGAAAACCGCTGATGAGTAGCTTATCCTCTCTTGTCAGCAGGTGAAATTTGTTGAGGAAATACGCAAGCTCTCTTACATCTACAGGTACTGTCGAGGCATATCTTCCCTTTGCTGTATGGAAGTAGAGAGGGATAAAGTCATTTGAAAAGACGGCACATATGACCTTTGCCGCTTTAAAACTGTACTGATGTATGTAGTTTGGCGGTAACCATATGAGCTGACCGCCGTGAAGCTCCATCGAATTGCCGTTGACAGTTACTGTGCCCTGACCTTCCATACAATAGAGGAATTCACTGTATTCATGTATGTGCCGCTCCACTGTGAATTCATCGTGAAAGCGGCAACGGAAATCATAGCTTCCGTTAAAATTCTCAGTCTGATATTTCATTGCTTCACCTAACCTTTTGGATATATTTTAACTCTTGTTGGCTTGTATGTCAAGGGAAAGACAATGTATAATTAGATAAATATCAGGAGGATCAGAATATGAGATGGAGTAAAGAAAAAATTTGGGAATGGTATAACTCACGTTCTTGGCTCAGAGGATGCAATTATATGAGTGCAGATTGTGCCAACCGTGTTGACCAGTGGCAAGAGGCGGGTTTTGAGGAGAGATTTGCAACTACCGAGAAAGAATTGAAGCTGATGCAGAAAACAGGCTTTAATACCGTGAGACTCATCATTGAATATGTAGTGTGGAAGGAGGAACACGATGGATTTATGGAACGTTTTGAGCGTTATATTTCTCTTTGCAATAAATACGGAATATCATGTATGATAGTCCTTGCAAACGATTGTATGCCGCCGATGTCCGAATTCCGCAAGCTGCCCTATGTTGGTGAACAGCACTATGATTGGGGATATCACGGGGGTAAAAAGCATTCACAGCACGGAGTGCACAATGGTCCCGCACCGCATTTTTACCTTGATGAGCCCCAAACACGAGAGGATTATTTCAATATGGTGCGTGAGATAGTGGCAAAATATAAAAACGATAGCCGCATTTGTATTTGGGATGTGTACAACGAGCCGGGAAACAGCCTGCGTGACCCCTTGACCTTGCCAAATCTCAAGGCACTTTTTGAGATAATAAGAGAAATAGACCCTATCCAGCCTTTAACAGCGGCGGTATGGCGTCTGACCGGTGATGACAGCATAGCTGTCAGTGAGGTTGAGCAATATGTACTTGACAATTCGGATATTATATCCTTCCATTCCTACAAGAATTACGGTGAGATGACAAAACTGATTATGCGTCTTAAAAAGCAAGAACGCCCATTAGTTTGCACAGAGTGGCTGGGCAGGTGCCTCGGAAATGACGTTTTTACACTCTTTCCGCTTTTCTGCCTCGAAAAAATAGGTTGTTATGCCTGGGGCTTTGTGGCAGGAAAATATCAGACCTATGAGCCTTGGGAATGGATGTGGGTAGCCTATGAAAACGGAACGATGAACGATATTGATTTCACCAAATGGTTTCACGACCTCTACCGACCCAATCTCCGCCCATATGACCCGAGGGAGATCGATTTGATAAAGGAATACTGTGCACTTGCAGACAAGGATTGACAAATAACGTTTATTGCGTTATAATGAAGCATCATAAAAATTGAGGTATTACACATGAATATAAGAATTCTTGATTTGATAGATGGTGCAAAGGCGGCACGTGGACTTACGGTTATTATTGATGTTTTCCGCGCTATGACGGTGGAGGCTTATATATTGAGCAACGGTGCCGCAGACCTTATCCCTATGGGTGATATTGACAAGGCTTATGCCTACCGTGAGGCACATCCGGATACAATACTCATAGGCGAGAGAGGCGGTGCTAAATGTCCCGGCTTTGACTACGGCAACTCACCTTATGCCATAAAAAACGTGGATTTTACAGGAAAGACTGTAGTGCATACTACAAGTGCAGGTACTCAGGGGATAGCCAACGCTGTTCATGCAACCAAGATATTGACAGGCAGCTTGGTGTGCGGAAAAGCCATTGCCGAGTATATCAAAAACAGCGGTGCCGAAGAGGTCTCTCTTGTGTGTATGGGACTTGCGGGCGTGAGACCTACAAGAGAGGACAGACTTTGTGCGGAGTACATAAAGAGTCTTGTGGAGGGAACCACCATCGACCTCAAAAAAGGGGTTGAGGAATGCATGAGTGATGACGGAGCAAAATTTTTTGACCCCGAAAAGCAGGAGGTTTTTCCCGAGGAGGATTTTTGGCTTTCCGTGGAGGCAAATAAATTTGATTTTGTCACAGAGGTCATAAAGGGCGATGACGGATTGATGCACTCTGTCAAAAGGACATTGAATTGAAGGAAACAGTAAGAAGAATTCGTCAAATGGAGCTGTATTATGATATGGTGCGTCAGGCGATAAGCATTGATTTATCATATGCAGAAACAGATACTCATGTAAAAAGTATGCTGAATATCCTCAAGGAGTATTATAAGGGCGGTCAGTGGCAGAAGGACTATGAGGCAGACGAAAGGGGAGAGCTTCCCGCCGACCTTAAGAGAGGCGTACTCAGTCAGGACGGACTGTGGAATTTGTTGGAGAGTATAAAATAGTGTCTGCACCCCTTGGGGTGCAGATTTCTTGTAGTCAGTTATGTGTTTTTTGGAAAACAGCCGGTGAAATACCGACATGTTTTTTGAACACACGGGAAAAATATGCGTAATCATTAAAGCCGCACATTTCGGATATTCCCGATAGCGGCAGTGTGCCGTTATAAACTCTTATCAGAAAAATTGCATGGTCTATTCTTATACAGTTCAAAAAATCAATTGGTGTTTTACCTGTGTATCTTTTGAACTTTGCCCTGATGTAATCCTCCGAATATCCGTATTTGGATATGATATTTGTAGTATTGATGTCGGGCGACAGTGCATGTTCGTTTATTTCTTTTATTATGCGGTCGATACAGTTGCCTGTAGAGGTATCCTGACGATACCTTTGAAGAAGAAAATGAAGGTATGTATTGCAAATAGAGTTAAGGTACTCGTTATTACCGTTGCGGTTTTTGAGGAGCAATTCAGCCAAGGCTTTACCGTCACCGTCACTGTTGTCACAAAGGGATATTACTGTATCAAAATTTAACAAGCGGTCAAATTCTCCTTCAACAGATATATTCACAAAACCATCGTTTGATGATGAGCCATGCTTTATTCTTGGGGGAACTATCAGTACAGTACCTTCCTTGAAAGGAAAAGTTCTATTTTCAGTACAAAGATTTCCGCATCCCTCGATATAGAGCATTATTTCGTAATTATTGTGAGAATGCAGTGGATATACCTTTGTATCAGCGGGAGTTTTTGAAACTATCGGAGTCATGCGATCACCTCATGAAAAGTATATCATAAATCTATCTTTTGTACAAGTATTCGTATGAATTATTCTTGTGATTTTATAAGGTAATGTGATATACTTAAGAAAAAAGGAGATTGGAATTATGAAGAAGATACAAGGCTTGCAAAAAGGAATGGGTATTGGCGGTTGGCTGACCAACTACAAACGCTTTAACGTCCTTCCCTCTGACAGAAGAATGATTATTACAGTAGGTGATATGGAGCACTTTGAGACCTATATTACCGAGCGTGATATAGAGTATATTGCCTCTCTCGGACTCGACCACGTAAGACTTGGCTTCGACCAGATAGTACTGGAGGAAGCGCCTTTCGTTTATCGCAAGAGAATTGTGGATATTCTTCACAGTTTTGTGAATTGGTGTAAAAAATATAGTCTCCGTCCGGTTCTTAACCTTCATAAGGCTGTGGGCAATTACTGTGATATTCTTGAGGAAAATGGACTTATGCAGAACAAGGGCTTGCAGGACAGATTTGTTGCTCTTTGGGAGATGCTTGAGGACGAGTTTTCGGGAAATAATTCGGTTGTCTTTGAGATACTCAACGAGGTGGTAAACGCAACCTCGGAGGAATGGAATATCCTTGCCGAAAGGACTGTTTCCGCCATAAGAGCGAAAAACCACGACCGCCTTATAATTGTGGGCGGAATAGAGTGGAATAACCCTGTCGGGCTTCCTCATGTCAAGGTGTATGATGATGAAAATATCATATATACCTTCCACTGTTATTTTCCCCATGAGTTTACGCATCAGCAGGGTGTGTTGCAGGCAGGTCCGCTGTTTTATAACAGAAAGCTTACATATCCCTGTGATGACCTCGACCGTTACAACGGATACTTTGAGGCGTGGGGCTACGATTTCAGATATACAAAATACGACAAAATGGATATAAGGTATCTTCGTGACTACCTTGAACCTGCATTTGATTTCGTTAAGTTGCATCCCGATAAAGTTTTGTGGTGCGGTGAATTCGGCACTATCCGTCATGCCGATATTCACAGCCGCGAGAATTGGATGCGGGATATGATATCAATGCTGAAGGAGTATGATATTCCTTACTGTGTATGGAATTATTTGAGTACCCCGAATGACGGAAACCGCTTCAGCCTTGTTGACGATGATAATAGATTTATATTAAGCTCTCGTATAGCTTCAATAATAAAGGGTGATTTTTAAATGGAATACTTGCTTTTAATACTCAGTATTTTTCTGTCTACGGGCAGAAATCTCATGTCCAAAAAAATATCCTTCACAACCTTTGGACAGAGAAATTTCTTTCTGATGCAATTCGTGATTTTTCTGACGGGTATCGTCATTGTGGCTTTCAAGGGAGGGGCGGGGCTCTTTTCGGCAGCTCCCGAAACGGTGCTGTACGCAGTAATATACGCCGTATTTCTTCTTTGTGCCAACTGGTGCTATACCGTGGCATTGGTAAACGGTAATATCTCCATTTGCGTGACTATTTACTCTATGGGCTTTATTATCCCGACACTGTCAGGAATGATGTTCTGGGGTGAGGAGGTGTCCCTGCTCAAAAGCATCGGTATCATGTGCGTTATTCCCACTGTTATTCTTTCTGGTATCAAAAAAGGCAGTAATACCAATGGGAAGGGAAGAGGATATTTCGTCCCTGCCGTTACTGCTATGATTACCTCCGGCGGTCTTGGTGTAATGCAGAAGATACAGCAGAAGTCACCCTATCCCGAGCAGTTCGGTACCTTCGTTCTCATATCCTTCATAGTAGGTGCATTTGTCTCGCTGATATTCTCCTTGTTCGCAAGAAGGGACCGTGTGAGGCTCACTAAGGGTAATATTGGAGTTGCCTGCACCGTAGGTATCTGCTGGTCGCTTTGTAACCTGCTCAACACCTTCTTGTCCGGCGCACTGCCCACCGCAGTGTTCTTCCCAATGCTGAATATCGGAATGATACTTCTGTCAACTATATGGGGAATAATCTTCTTTAAAGAGAAGGTAACAAAGAAAATGGTAGTTATCGTTGCCTTGGGTATTATTTCTATATTGCTTATTAATCTTTGATTCCCTTCGGCTATACCAAACAGCCCTGCACAACAAGTTGTTGCAGGGCTGTTTTGGTTTTGAATTATTTTTCTATGAGGTTATAACCATTCATAATAAATTTTGTAATCTCATTGGATTTCACACGCATTCCAACAGATTTAATTACATTCTTAATCAAATCCTCTGTAATAGCGGGAATGTACTTTTTCAGTTTTTCATCATGTTGCATCAATTCGTTGAAAAGCTTGATAAGCAGGTCATTTTTGCGTGTGATATTTTTAGGATAACCTCGTGATATAAGCGCCATGTTATTATCAAAGTTCGGTGCCAGTCCTAAAATCTTACCGTTATCTGCATCTCTTAAAATTCCAAAGTTAAAATTATGTCTGTCCGGATTTGCGCAGATTGTATCCAGGAATAACATTTGGACATAATCGCAAACCGCATTCGGTCATATAGATTTAAGCATCTCCACAGATTTGATGTAATCTTCATCGTCTCCAAGAATATTGAAAGCAGGTTCAAAATTAACAAGTGCATTATCTGTAAAATCTTTTGTTTTAATAATACCGTTGCCTCGCTCATATTCTGCCATTTTGAAACCAAGCTTGCTTCCAAGCTTATATATAAACAATTCGGAAAACATTTCATCGTGATTTGCCTTTTTATGCATCCACCATTGATTTTTTTTGAGCTTCCAACATTTTTCAAAACTACCGATATTAGTAAGTTCAGGGGTTTTAGATGCATTAGCTGCGGCTCTGTTGAAGCTGTCATAATTTCCTGTAAGTGCGAGATTTGCAAAATAATCATTATCAAATCTGACATCTGCATAGGTCAAATCCGAATCTAAGGGTTTTATCCAATAGTTATCGGTAATTGTAGCGGCATTAACCGATAAAACCGTTGAAGTATCATCCTTTGCAGATAAACGGAGCGCTTTTTTTAATAATCTGGAATTTGCTCTGTGGCAATCTATCGCTCTGGCTTCTAACCATTTTTCTACATTACCTGTGGTTTTTAAGTATAAGGGCAATAAATCTGCGTTTATAATTTCAAGATTATTATCAAGCCATTTCGCTACCGCTACATCTTTTGACATTATATAAAAATTCATAGCAACCGCACCTCCTCATTTCCAAAACGTTAACTTTAGTATATCATAATTCTTGAAATGAATCAACATTTTTGTTGCAAAAGGTGAAATTATTTCACCATATAGCAAAAGCACAGAACCTGAACTCCGTGCTTTTACTAATGTCTGTTTTTTGCGGGTTTTAATAATCTTGTTTTTATATCCCTTCAATGTTCACATTGCCGAGAATAAGGGGTGTTTCTTCATTCCTTATGTAAATATCGCGTACCGTCAGCTCAACCTCGCCGTCACCCGAGAATACTGCAGGTGAATTTTCCGCTGTCGTAATTCCGTCAAAGGTCAGATGTGTTGCCTTTGCATTGTTGAAATATACTACAGAGCAATTTTTGAATTGCGTTCTCTTGGGATTGGCTGAGCAGGGCTCCTTCTCGGAATGTCTTGCTGACCTTGTAAAGCCGATGTTACGGAATTTTATGTTATCGTATTCACCGCCGTCAAGGTATACTGCTACTGCCGCATCTCCGAACGCCTGAACGTTCTCAATTACCGAGTCAGCAAGAGTTCTTCCGATAAATACGGGTGTTCTCGCCCTTGACTGTATGTTTCTGACTGTAATATTGTAGGTGTCGCCTAAAAGTGCCATGGTGTTGGGGTCATTTGGGTCATAGTAGTGGTTTTCGCCTATCCTTACGGCAGAATTGGGTCTTGTGCCGTCGGAAAACCGTTCCCAATATTCCTCACCCGACATTGCCGAGGTGGTGAGGGAGTCTATGTAATAATCCTCGCCCATAGGAACGCGGAGGGGTAGGGAGCTGCTTTTTTCGTCGCATGGGTCATATTCCGCATAGCTCATTACATTCTCAATGATGATGTTGTAAAGCTTCCTTCTGTAGTTGTTTAGAAGACGAACCTGGGCACATCTTGTTCCTGTGGTGATGTTTCGGATAATTACGTTGTGAATGGAATTGTCCATTCCATCAACATCATACCTTCCTCCGTCTCTCAGGCAGGTGAGGGCAATGGAGTCGTCCTGGGTGAAGCCCGATATATTTTCTATCACGAAGCTGTGACAGCCTGTTCTCAGGTCTATACCGTCCTGATTGGGACAGTTTGAAAGATTCATAAAATAGATATTTGATATTCTTCCGCTTGAACAGTAATGAAAGCACATACCCCAATAACGAGAGTGAATAAAGCGCAGATCTTCAACCCGTATTCTTTCACAGTTGACAAAATGGAGAGGACAGTTCACTATTGTAGTAGGTCTGCCGTCTCGGTTTGCGTTGCGCTCAACAAGTCCGTTGTGATTTCCTCCGTCAAGGAGTGCATTGCCGAGTCCGTAAATGTGTATGTCATACTGACGGTTTTTCAGCACTCTGCCTTCTTCGGTACGGGCATAGGAGTTTTTGAAAATATTATCAAAGCTACCGTCTGCCTGCCGCAGATGACAGTTGTCAAGACAAACTGTTGAGCCTGTGTACAGCTTGATTGCGCGGGGAAGTATCCATATATCCTCGTCCGTTCTCTCGTTGTGTCGGGGGATAATAACCTTTTCGCCGCACTCTGCCGCCGCATCAACTGCCGACTGAATCATTTGGGCATCGTCCTTGGCACTTGTGTAATAATTCGGATCAAATCTTGTCACTTTCTATACCTCCAAAAAATATAGCCGAAGCAAATCATCACTTCGGCTGTATTATATATCACAAATTAATATTTGTAAATATAAAAAAATGCTTTTTTATATTTCAAAAAGTGTGCTATTTTATTTTTCTTGCTTCTGTATAGAATCTTTTGTCGCACGCTTCGCCCATGGAGAAGGTCTTTCGCGGAAGTGCGCCGTCGAGAATTACGGATTTGTATAGGTCGCACTTGTCCATTGCCTCGAGAATGATACCGAAATTGTTGTCTCGGCTGAGATTTATTACTACATCCTCGCCGTGAATGTAATCGACCTCACCGCCGTTTTCGGCAATAAAGCTGTCAAGCGCCTTCTGTACGGTTGCAACAGTCAGATACTCTGTGGGATTTGTAACTGTTACCTTCTTCTGCTCGCCGTTTTTCACATATGTAAAGGTCTGTCCCTCAGCCTCACCGTACACGATATTGTATTCCTTTTCAAGCGCCTTCAGGAATTTATCTACGTCAGCCTCAAAAATTACTCTGTGTATAGCCTCGAATACAAGCGAGCTGTCATGAAGGTTTACAAGCTCGCAAAGGGCATATCTTGCAGGGCTGTTCTTCGCCGCCTCGCCTATCTCTTCCTTGAGATTTTCATAACAGGTCTTTGCAGTGGCAAGCGAATGGTTTCCGTCGCCCATTGCGTATACCAGCGGAGAGGTCTCCTTTACTCCGTACTTGCCGTTGAAGGCATCGAGGTCGGAAAGCTCTGCCAATCTTTTGTCAAGCCTTTCTGCCGCCTCATCCGATATTCTGTAGCCCGTAATGTGTCCCGAATTCTGCATAAGGTCGAAATCGTACACCTTCTCAAAGCTGTCTGTCAGTCCTGCATTTGACTCGATTATTTCACAGTCTCTGTCATCGATGAGAAGCATTATGTGAGGAAGCTCAACAGGTGCATTCTCTCTCACCTTGAGTCTGGGAGGTATTCTTGATACAACAGTGCCCTCTGTGGCTCTGACCTTGCTCTTTGAGTCCTTTGAGAAATCGTATTCCTCAAGGTCTACCATACCTATGATACCAAGTCTCTTTACACCGCTGCGCAAGGTTCTTTCAATGAAAATATAAGAATTTTTGTATTCCTCAAAAATACCGCTGTCCATGTATTTTGCCATTTCGGTATTTGTGTTCTTTATTCTTTCGTCAATGTCACTGTCATTGAGATAAATTTCGGGTACGGTGATACGAAGGGTCGAGGGTGACTCGCCGACAACACCGTTTACCTCAGCCCAATATTCAGGCTCGGAGGTGTATTGGTCACAGGCAACCACACTCCATTTCTTCATTTTTTCACTGTCATTTGCAAATTTTGGTAAAAGTATATCAGCACGCTTGAATGCCATAAAAATCAGTCCTTTCGGTTGTTTTGGGTACATTTTACCACACCGAAAGGACTATGTCAATGTTTTTGTTCAGTTTATGTAAACAGAAGTGTGTTTCGTGGCTGACATCTCAACAGCATCGAGTATTCTCTGGCATTTGATTCCGTCCTCGACGGTAGGGAAGTATTCGCAGATTTTTCCGTTGAGGGCATCTATGAAAGCCTGTTCTTGTGTTATACTGAATTTTTCGGGTACGGGTGCCGTTTCAAGCTTTGCCGAGAACCCGTCCTTTTTGTCTGTGCAGAAGGTCAGCTCGTCCGATTTGTTGAGGTTGAAGGAAATACAGCCCTCCGTACCGTAGATGTCGAATCTTATGGTGTTTGCGTGACCGAGGGCGCAACGGGTAATGGCAAAGGTCGCCGATACGGGCTTGCCGTTTCTTCTGTCGGAAAGCTCGGCAATGAAATTGCAGTAGTCATCGGTTTCAACATCTCCCCATTCCTCAGAGTCAAGCAGCTGTCTCTTCTTTACAACAATGCCCGTATTCGCCCCCACGGATTTGAATTCACCCACCAAAAGCTGTGCCATATCGATGAGGTGTACACCGAGGTCGCCGAGAACTCCCGTTCCCGCATATTTCTTCACAAATCTCCAATCGAGCCGCCTGCCCTGCCAGAAGGCGCTGGACTTGGAGTATTCCACATTAACTGTGACAATATCACCGATAAGCCCTCTGTCGATCATGTCCTTTGCCCATCTTACAGCAGGCTTGAAGCGGTAGGAGAAGCACATCATATTGGTGATATTGCCCTCGTTGATTGCCTTTGCAAGTCTTTCACATTCCGATGAATTGAGACCCAAGGGCTTTTCTACATTTACGGGAATGCCTTTTTTTACCGCGTATTCGGCAATTTCAACATGAAGGTGGTTAGGGGTACATACCTCCACTGCATCTACCTCTCCGCAGTCGATAAGCTCTCTGTAATCGGTGAAGCGAAGCACATTTCCGAGCTTTTCCTTCGTTTTTTCGATTGCCTTTGTGTCAATGTCGCATATTGCCGTAATTTTACACTCGGGCACATTTAAAAGCTCTCTTATGTGTACATTGTTGGCTATGCCGCCAACTCCTATTATACCTATCCTTTTCATATCAAAGCTCCTTTAAATTTGCATGGGTGCGTTCAGCCTCGCTCTTTCCCTCAAATTTATCCTTTACATTCTCTATTGCGTTGTAGTGACCGAGTGTGGGACGGGTGAAATTGACAGGCTTTGCCCATCTTACCGCATTGGACAGAATTTTTGTAATGTCCTCTCTGTAATAGATAGGGTATCCCTCGTGACCGGGACGGAAATAGAATATCTTGCCCAGACCTCTCTTGTAGCAGCATCCGCTTCTGAATACCTCACCTCCCGAAAACCAGCTTATAAATACAAGCTCATCGGGTGCGGGTATTTCAAACCTCTCGCCGTAGGTCTCCTCTTCCTCGATTTCTATATATTCGGGCAGACCGTCGGCAATAGGGTGTGAGGGCTCGATCACCCATATTCGCTCAAGTTCATCGTTTTCACGCCATTTTGAGCGGCATACTGTTCCCATCAGTTTAACAAAGGGCTTGCACAAATGTCCCGAGTGGAGAACAATAAGCCCCATTCCGTCAAGGACTCTGAGCCGTACTTTTTCCGCGACCTCGTCGGATACCTCGTGATGCCTTATGTGTCCCCACCAGATAAGCACATCTGTGCTGTTCAGTACCTCATCGGTGAGTCCATGCTCTGCCATATCAAGCGTGGCTGTCCGTATGTTGAATTCCTCGTCTCTGCCAAGCATTTCAGCTATCGCTCCATGGATGCCCTTGGGGTAGATTTCCCCAATCTTTTCATCCATTCTTTCGTGTACATATTCGTTCCAAACGGTAATATTAATCATCTCAACCGCCTCCTTCGGTTGAAGTGTAACACAGAATATTAAAAAAAGCATTAGAATTTCTCTGCCGGATATTGTACTTTTTCACACAGTATGTTGACTTTTGCGCGGTATTTGCCTTATAATGAAGCAAACGAGGTGAGTTTAGTTGAAATCCTTCTTTGATTTGTACAGCGAGGATTTTGAGCTGTCGGAAATTGTTGCGCTTAATCAGTATTGGTACGGAACAAACGGCTTTTCCATGAAAAAACCGAGACCCAATAATGCCCTTATTTTCTTTTCTGACTGCAGTGGAGTATTCAGCGGACGGGGTACATTTACCTCCTTTGAAATTCCTCGGGGAAGCCTGTTCTTTGTACCTGAGGGCTCTTGCTACGATTGGACTTTTTATGACACGAAAAAGGACAGTATTTCCACTGTGCTTTTTGAATTTGCCCTTACCGATAAAAGCGGTGTAAGGCTTTGCGGTTTTGATTCCGAGGCATTTGCGGCAAACAGCGAAACGGCAGGAGTGCTGTTCAATAAACTTGTGTGCGAGTTTTCAAGACCTCGCGCTGTGCCTGTGAGAATAAGGAGTGCGGCATATGAGCTTCTGACTTTTGCACTTGAAAGCGGAATAAAGAATACAGTGAGTCCAAACCTCAGCTGTATATATAAGGGTATAAGGTATCTGGAGGATGACCCGAGACAGAGTAAGACGGTTTGTGAGATAGCACAGATGTGCAATGTGAGCGTAAACTATTTTGAACGGCTTTTCAGACAGTACGCAGGCTGTACCCCCAATGAATACAGAATAAATAAAAAAATGGAAAGGGCAAAGCTTTTGCTTACGTCGGGAGACCTCACTGTAGGACAGGTGGCTGCCGAGCTTGGCTTTGATGACCCTGCCTACTTTTGCAGAGTTTTCAAAAATAAATTCGGAATTACTCCCACGCAGATGAAGAATAAATGAGATTGATGATTGAATAAAATTATATTGATTTTTCACCTCTGTAGTGCTACAATGATTACAGAGGTGATGTTACTCTTTATGACAACTGTTGAAATGCCCAAGAAGCGCTCAGATATGAGGCTGAGGCTGGGCAAGCTTTTTTACGGAACAAAACGCAAGCTGAAGTGGATAAAAATGAACCGTGTGTTTGCAAGGACAAAACAGGATGAAAAGCTTCCATACAGCTATTTTTCTCACAAGACCATTCTTCTCCGTAAGCTGAAGGATGTTGATATGTGGTTGCAGGAAAATAAAATAATTAACCTTAAAATAGCATCAAAAAGGCTCAACGGCGTTATTCTCCGTCCGGGTGAGGTGTTCAGTTATTGGAGGCTTATCGGTAATACCACCCGTAAAAAAGGCTACGTTGAGGGTATGGTGCTGAAAAACGGAACATTTGCTCCGGGAGTGGGAGGCGGCTTGTGCCAGATGTCAAATCTGATATTCTGGATGACCGCACATACTCCGCTGACTGTTATCGAGCGTCACCGACACGGCTATGATGTCTTTCCCGATTCTAACAGAACACAGCCCTTTGGAAGCGGTGCTACATGTTTCTATCCTCATATTGACCTGATGATACAGAACAATACACAGGATACATATCAGCTTATTGTCAATGTGGGGGACAAGTACCTTGAGGGCGAATGGCGTGTATCGTCACAGCCTCAGTACCGCTATGAAGTGTTAGAGCGTAACCACCGTATGCAATCCGAATTCTGGGGCGGTTACAGCCGTCACAATGAAATATATCAACAGCGTTATGACCCCTTGACGGACAGCTTATAGATGAAAATATGATAGTGAAAAATTCGGCTATTATGATGTATACACCTTTTTTGGAAGCGAATATTCAATCAGAAGGAGATAACAATTAACAATGGTAAAATTCATAGTAATCCGTCACGGACACAGTACGGGCAATAAGGACAAAATATTCTGCGGACAGCTTGACACACCTCTCAACGAAACAGGCTTTGAGCAGGCGAAGCAGACAGGCGAATATGTTATAAAAAGCTTCAAGGTTGATGCCGTATATTCAAGCGACCTGGTTCGTGTTACAGAAACAGTCAGACCCATTGCCGAGGGACTCGGACTTGAAATAAATACAGATAAAAGACTGCGTGAGGTCGATGTAGGTGAATGGCAGAGTGTTCCCGTTGCCGATATAGAAAGAGACTTCCCCGAGGAAATAGCCTTTTACAGAAGCAATCCCGGAAGGTTTTACTTCAAGGGCGGCGAGGGCTATGCTGATATGCTGGTAAGAGTAGTAGAAGCCTTTGAGGATATAGCAAAAGAAAATGACGGAAAAACGGTAGTTGTAGGCACACACGGCGGTTGCATTCGCACCCTCCTTGCCCACATAAACGGACTGACTCTTGACGAAATAGCACAAATACCGTTTTTGCCCAACGCATCGGTTACCGTAATAAACTACGATAACGGCAAATACGAAATTGAAATGAACGGCTACGCCGACCACCTCGAAGTAAAAAGCGGAAAGTTTTTAGTAGTATGATTGAAATTAAAAACCTGCAAGACAAAAATCTTGCAGGTTTTTTGTGGGATTTTGGCTTTTTTACTGTATAATATAACAGAAGGGCGGTGAAGCAGTGACAGAGAAAGAAATAGTTGAAATGCTGAAAAGCGGCGACGAGCGGGGAATGGATGGGTTGATAAAAAAATACGGTCCGTTGATGCGTTACATAATTTCGCCCATTCTTAATAATTCCCATGATACAGAGGACTGCCTTTCCGAAGCGGCTATGCGTGTATGGAACAAAATATATCTTTATGACAGCGGTAAGGGAAGCTTCAAGGGATGGCTTACCTCCATTACCCGAAATACTGCGTTGAATTATCTGAAGAACAGCAAATCCGAAGGAGAGATATCCGACGACATTCCCTCACAGGACACAACACCCGAGGAGGAATTGCTGAAAAAGGAAATGCAGAGTGCTTTGGAAAGAGCTCTGGAACAGCTGTCACAGTATGACCGCATACTTATATACAGAAGGTATTATTATATGCAGTCTCTGTCGCAAATTGCCTCCGAGCTGGGTACTACCGAAAGGGCAATAGAGGGAAGGCTGTACCGATTGAAGAAACAGCTTCGCAAAGCTTTGGGAGGTGAGTATTTTGAATGATATGGAAAGAATTTTAGAAAATATGCCCGAGCTTCCGCCCGAGGATATAGTGGAGGGTGTTTCTCCCTGCAGAAAGGCATTGAACAGAATACTTACGGGATTTGCTCTATGTGCAGTAACTTTGAATTTCTTTTATCTTAACTACATTTTACCTGCTATAGGAATACTGCTCATTCTACTCGGAACAAGAGCCCTGAGAAAAGAGAATGCATGGTTTAAGGGCTGTTTTGTTCTGTCTTGCATCAGGACTGTACTGTTTTCGGTGTCATTGATTTTTGATACTACCGTTTTCTTTCGCAATTCGGATTCAGCTTTTGTGGCAGTGAGTATCATATCTCTGTTGATTCTGCTTGTGTGCTTCAAAAACGGATTGACACAGCTGCAGAAAAAAGCAGGTATTGATACAGGGACAGGCGGAGCCACCGCCCTTATAATATGGTATCTTATTGTTATTTTACTTGCTTTGGTGCAATACCGGGGGTTTATAATAGCTACAGGAATGCTTGTGTGCTACGGCTTCATCATAAAAAATCTTTGGAGTATATCAAGAGCTCTTGACGAGGCGGGATATGCTGTTGAAGTGTTTCCTCTTAAGCTGTCGGATAAATTTTTAACACTGTCAATAGCATTGTTGATAATTGTGGGCGCTTTTATCGGATACACCTTCGGAAGTAATTACCGCATGAATTGGGAGCCGCATAAATTCTCGGACAGTGAAGAAGTATCCGAAATAAAGACACAGCTTGAAAGTCTCGGGTTTCCCAAGGACATTCTTGCCGACCTGTCGGATGAGGATATCCTTGCCTGTAAAGGAGCATTGAGCGTAGTTGTTGACATAACCGATTTTCCTGCAAATGACGGCAGAGAGGTGACGGAATACAGGGACAACGGATTTTATACCACAACTGTATATGACGAAAAGGAATTGAGAATAACGGGCATCGCCGTAAGGTTATCGGGCGAAAGGGAGCAATGGAAAGTATTCCACCATTTCAAATGGACACTGCCACACAATAAAACAGGAACAGAGTGTATACAGCTTTGGCCTGCATACCGTCAGGGCGCGGGCTGGGTGCGTGCAGGTGATGTCAGCGGAAGGGTGCTGTGCGATATAGAGGGAACAGCATATTCTTCGGACTATTATTACCTCGGAAGTAAAATCTACACTTCCAACAATATTATTTTCGGAAGTCAGACATCTACCGATATTTTTGCTGAATACTCTATGAACAAAAAAGGTGAAAACCACCGAGGGTATCTGTCATATACCACAGCTGAGACTATAGACGGCTATATTCTCGACTCCTGGGTAAACTATACCCATCAAAAAACATGGCTCCAATTTCCCGCAAAAACTGCAATGGAGTACCGCATTACAAACAGCTTCGGCATAGGCGGTGCATTTATTACCGTTCAGGATGCCTTGCAGATGCATGATGGTGAGCTGATATAAGATTAAAAGGTTGTCTCGTTTTTTGAGACAACCTTTTATGCTATGCTTTATGTGAATTTTTGCGAATTTTACAGTATTATTTTCCCTTGAAAGATTGAATTATTTGTGTATAATAAAATTAGAATAAGATATTCGGAGGTATACTATGAGCTTATTACTTGGTACATCGAGAAAAATTATAACACCAAAAATAGGAGCCTGCCTCTACGGTTATAAGCCGAATTGGGAATCTACGGCTGTTGCAGACGACCTTACGGCTATTGCTTTCTACTTCAAAAGCGAGAATACACAGGCGCTTTGGATAAGTGTTGCCGTTTGTCTGCTCAACACAGAGCTTCACAACAGTATCCGTAAGACCATATCCGAAAAAACAGGAATCCCCTTTGAGCATATAATCATTTCTGCAACACACACCCATTCGGGTCCCAATACATCGGGCGAGTACGGTTGGGGAGATGTTGATGCAGAATACTGTAACGAAATATATATACCCTCACTTATTGAGGCGTCGCTTGAGGCTATGAGCGCTCCCGTTGAGGTTGAAATGGGCATCGGTACGGGCGACAGCGATATAGGTGTAAACCGCCGCGAATTTCATGAGGACGGCGAAACCTACCTCGGACAGAACCCCTGGGGCTGTTATAACCCTCAGATGACCGTAATTGCCTTCAGAGACAAGGAGCATAAGCCTGTGGCAAACATAGTACACTACGGAATGCACGGCACCTGTGCAGGCCGAAACCACGAGATATCAAGAGATTGGTCGGGTGTAATGTGTGACATGCTTGAGAAAAACAGCAAGGCTTTGACCGCCTTTTTCACAGGTCCCGAGGGAGATGTAGGTCCCAGACTCTCCAACGGATACACAACGGGTTCGGGTGATATTTCGTATGTTTATCAAATAGGTAACAAGGCGGCGCTTGATGCGGTTAGAATTTATAAGAGCATTAAGGTGTACAATAAGTCTCCCCGCCTTGCAGTAATGCAGTCCGATATGTCAATTCCCCTTGACAAGCGCTTTGACAGAGAGTTTGCCGAGGGAATGCTGAAGGAGTACGAGGGCAAGACAGTAAATATCGACGGAAGAATGAGACAGTATTTTGAGAGGGTTATAGAATCCTATAACAGCGACTTCAAGGATGAGGAGACCCGCACTGTGCCTCACAACTTTCTTGTACTCGGCGACCTTGCCGTTGCCACCTTCCCCTATGAGCTATTTTCTGAAATAGGTTTGCGCATAGCGAAGTTTTCACCCTTCCCATATACTCTGTCATTGGCTTGTACCAACGGAAGTGAAAGCTATTTCGTTACAGAGACAGAGATATGCCGAGGGGGATATGAAATAAAATCCTTCTTGTACAAGGATATACAGCCCTTTGTAAGAAATGCCGACAGATATCTTATCAACGAAACCCTGAAGGACCTGAAAAAACTCTATCAGGAGGGATAATATGTACAGGATAGGTAAAGAGGAAATAGCCGAGCTTGAACGTGTTATTGAAACTCGCAGTATGTTCAAGATAAACAACGGCTTGCAGGAGACCTTTAAGGTCGAGCAGAAGCTTCGTGACATATTCGGAGTAAAGTACCCCATATTCCTTACAAGCGGACAGGCGGCACTCTCCACCGCTCTTGTTGCCCTTGGAATAGGACCGGGCGACCAGGTAATCGTTCCCGCCTATACCTACATATCCACAGCAATGGCGGTAATTGATGCAGGAGCAATTCCCGTTATTGCCGAGGTTGACGAAACTCTCACTCTTTGTCCGAAGGATTTTGAACGGAAGATTACCCCTTACACTAAGGCGGTGATGCCCGTTCACATTCAGGGCTTTCCGTGTAATATGGATGCAATATGCGAAATTGCCGCAAGACATGGTATTGCTGTAGTAGAGGATGCTTGTCAGGCAGACGGCGGAAGCTACAAGGGCAGAAGGCTTGGCTCAATCGGTGATGCAGGGGCGTTGAGCTTTAATTTCTACAAAATTATTTCTTCGGGTGAGGGCGGCGCTCTTCTCACAAACCGCCGTGATGTTTTCGAGCCTGCTCTCATTTATCAGGACAGCAGTGCAGTTGCCTTTTTCGGCAATCAAATGGAAGATTTTACAACTGAGCCATTCTGCGGAAACGAATACAGAGCCAACGAGCTTTGCGCCGCAGTTATGAATATACAGCTTGACCGCCTTGACACAATACTTGCGGATTTGAGAAAAAACAAGGCTTTTATGATGGAAAAGCTTGCAGATGAAGTGAAGTTTGCACCGTCCAATGATATTGAAGGTGATTGCGGTACTACTCTTGCACTGAGATTTGACAGTGTACAAAAGGCAAGAGAGGTCAGCGTAGCCACAGGCGGTGTTATGCCTATTGATACGGGTAAGCACATATATACCAATTGGACACCCATACTTAATAAGCGTGGAGCGTTCAATCCTTTGATGGACCCCTTCAAAATGGAGGCAAATCAAGGCATAATTCCCGATTACAGCCTTGATATGTGTCCCGAAACACTTGACTGTCTTTCAAGAACTGTGTACATTGGAGTTAATCCCGACGAAACTGCAAAGCAGTTGGATACCAAATTAGAAAAAATAATAAAGTCACTTTAAACCGACGAGGTTTCGATTCCCACAAATATCCCGAAATTACTGTTGCAATTTCGGGATATTTGTGTTAAAATAAGAAAAAATTGAGAGGTAAAATATGTCGGAACTTTTATTTTTAGGAACAGGTGCAGCCGATTGGGATATAAATGCCAAAGACTGTTTTGTAAGAAGATTTTCAGCGGCACTGCTTAACGGAGAGATGCTCATTGATTGCAATCCGCATATATTTCATTTCAGAGACAGCATTAAAAACGAAGCTCTTTTTGACAAGGTTACGGATATCATAATAACACATAATCATAGTGACCATTTTTCTGTTGATGCAGTGAAGGGAATTGCTGAAAAACAAAAGGTGAGAATTGGGTGCGACGGAAAAATAGCATCACTTATCGGTACTCATAAAAATATTGAGTTTAACATATTCAAGCCATATAACGAAACATAAATAGGCAATTACAGTGTTGTTCCTGTTCTTGCAAATCATGATATAGTTATTGACGGTGATGCATGTGCGTTTCATTACATAATAGGCACGCCTGACGGTAAAAAACTTTTTTACGGACTTGACGGTGCGTGGTTTTTGCGTCCTACATGGCAGGAAATGCTGAAGCACAGCTTTGATGTTATGATATTTGACTGTACGGTGGGGGACAGCAACGATTGGAGACTGTTTGAACACAACACCATCCCTATGCTTCGCACAATAATCGAGGAGGTAAAAAACAAAAATTTGGTGGCAGATGGCGGTAAGCTTATAGCTTCACATCTTGCAAGAACTCTTCATGCTTCACACGAGGAAACCGTAGATATATTGAAGAAGCTTGATATGATAACTGCATTTGACGGAATGACAGTACAGTTTTAAAAAGCGGGTGATTTTGCACCTATCAGTAAAATGGCGGCTGTAAAAAATACTTTTTACAGCCGCTAATACTATTTGTTGCTTTTAAAATCGGGGAATTTAACAGGCATACCGCCGAGCTTTATTGACATTTCCGAAAGGGGAGATACAGCCATAATGGTTGCACCGTCATAAATGTCGATGGGCATAGGCTCTCCGGATATTACGTGGTTGAAGAAATCCGAGTAGCATACATAGTCCATACCGCCGTGGCCTGCCGCTCTTTCTTCTTCTGTTATGGCTGCCCATATCGGATGAGCGTATTCTTTGAGATAATCGTTTGCGTTACCCCAGTGAGCTTTCCAGCCTGCCGCAGAATGAAGAGTAGCATCTTCTGTGTCGAAAAATACAGAGTCATTGTCCTCCATGTACATACCCTTGGTTCCTCTTACGGTAAATCTTCTGCTGTAAGAACGGGGGAGAGTTGTATCAAGAGACAGTGTAATCGTCTGTCCGTTTGCGCAGGTTATTACGGTTGTTACTACATCACCCTGAGCAAATTTTGTGTCAACCATTTCGGGCTTGTGCGTTTTTGCCCACTCGTTGATACCTGCCGCCTTCGATGAGAAGGAGGAAAGAGACACAAGTCTGTTTGAACGGTTTATGTCAAGTACGTTCATAATGGGACCAAGCTCGTGTGAAGGATAGTTTTCACGGTTATATGCAAGGTATTCTCCCAATCTGTAGTGACGGTTCTCTCTTCCGCAGGCAACCTCTTGTCTCAGGTCGTGACAGTAGCCTCCTTCACAGTGAACTATCTCACCGAAGAGCCCCTTCTTCACCATGTTGAGCACCATCATTTCCTTTTCACCATAGCTGCAGTTTTCACAGAACATATACGGTGTCTTTGTTTCTTCCCATATACGCACAAGGTCAAAGCAATCTTCAATGCAGTTTGCACCGCCGACCTCGCTGCCTACCGCAACTCCTTGACGCAGAGCATATTTGATTATCTCGAAACGGGGTCTCCATGAGGTAGATATTACAACACAATCCACTCTGTCCTTCGTTATTACTTCTTTATAATCACATGTGCCGAAGGGCTCATTTTTGCCCATTTCCACAGCTTTGTCAACGGCTCTTTTTACTCTGTCCTCATAAAGGTCACAAACCGCAACTACTTCTACCTGTGACATTTTCAAAAACATTTGTGTAAGTCCGAAGCCTCTGCCTCCAACTCCTACAATACCGAGTCTTAATTTTTCCATGTTTACTTCTCCTTAAAAGTAATATTTACTGTCACAGTTTTAGCACACAACTCTTGAAAAGTCAACACTTTTCCGAAAAATATTGACTTTGTTTTGCAGATATGATACCATAAAAAGCGGCGAGCCGCCGGCATTTCTCACCTATCGAAATCTATATATACACCCGAACAAGGCAAAACGGCGAGGTTGTGTTTTTATATCATAAAAAGGAGACACTTATGAAAGCAATATTTGATAATATAAGCAGCTTTATCACGCTTCTCGGAGACTTTACTGCTCCCGAGGGAGAGGTAACACCGTCGGAGAACGGCTTTGAATATACAGACGATAATTTTAAAATAACCTCAAAAACAGTCCGTCATTCTACAGGCGTTGAGGTAAGACGTGACAGGATTACAAATATTTCGGACAAATCCTTGACGATAAGCACAGCGCTGTCAAAATTTGTGTACAGCGGGGGAGAATACGAGGTGCTTTCCCAGTACAGTGAATGGTGCGGAGAGAGTGACGGTAAATGGACAGACCTTGTTTGTGAGGTTTCGGCATCTGTTGATGAAACAAGACTTAATGTGTCAAGCGCTCCTTTTGTTGCACTGAGAAGTAAGCAAAGCGGCAGGGGAAATGTCTTTCACATTCTCGCAAATTCCTGCTATCAGTACAGAGTAAGAAGAAATTTTGCTTTGTACGGCACACAAAAGACAGTTTTTGTTGAAATTGGTATAAATTCGAGGAATTTCTCTTATACCCTTTGTCCCGGCGAATCTCTTGACTTGCCCGAAATCCTTTACTATGAATTCAAAAATAAGCTTGACCTTGATGCATGGAGACTTCACAGATATTGGAATGACACATATCCCGCAAAAAAGCTTCCTGTAGTCTATAATACATGGATGGCAAATTTTGACGGCATAACCTTTGACTACCTTTCAAAACAGCTTGACGTTGCCGCAGAGCTGGGTGTTGAGTATTTTGTTGTGGATGCGGGCTGGTTTGGACCTGTCAAGGAATGGTCAGTCTCGGTTGGGGATTGGCAGGAGCATCCTGAGTCTGAGCTTCGTGGCAGAATGAAGGAGTTTTCAGACAGAGTGCGTGGAAAAGGTTTGAAATTCGGTCTGTGGTTCGAATTTGAACGTGCCGCCCTCAATTCAAAGACTTATGCGGAGTGTCCCGAATACTATTTCGAGGACCATGGCATGGCTTTTGTAGATTTTGCAAACCCCGAAGCCGTGGACTACCTTTTCTCAAAAATTTCTCCCGTTATCGAAAAATACGGAATTGAATTTATAAAATCCGATTATAATGTTGCACCTCATTTTGATACTGCAAGACATTCATTCATTGAATATTTCAGGGGCTATTCAGCCTTTTTGAAAAAGCTTCGTGAAAGTTACCCCAAGCTCTATCTTGAGTGTTGTGCGGGAGGAGGCTGCAGACTCGGACTTTATACCCTCCGTGAATTTGACTCCTATTGGACAAGTGATAACCACAGTCTTTACGCTCAGCTTGAAATTGTCAAAAATACCCTTAAGCGCATGCCCTCACGTGCTCTTGAAAAATGGGTCACAATTGCAAATACAAAGGGCTTTCGCGAAGGTCTCCCCGATATTTACGGAAAAGGCGAGAAAACTCTTGTCAGCGGGGATGCAACCTGGAATCATGTAGAGGCGGTAAACCACAGCTTCTTAAAGGAGGTCGTAAAGGGCGCTCCCTTTGGCATCAGCTGTGACCTTACGGAGATAAACCGTGAGACAATAGCAGTGCTTCAAAGGAGTATTGAGGAATTTAAGGCTGACCGTGACTTTTGGATGAATTCGGAGGCGCATATCCTCACCGATACCGAAAGTGTGCTTGTCATTCAGTACAATGACAGAGAATTCAAAACAGTTAAGATATCGGTTTTCACTAAAGTGCCCCACCAAAGCGAAATAACACTCTATCCCATTCTTGCCGACGGAAAATATTCCTGTGACGGTAAAATACTCACATCAACTGAAATTGATACCGACGGCATTACCGTTCCCGTTGGAACAAGATATACCGCATCGTCAGTTGAGCTGAAAAGAATATGACTGCGAAAAAAGTATCGATTTGTTTGATGTGTCCCACAAAAAGATGGATTTGTTATAGCATAGTAGTTTTATGACTGCTATGCTATTTTTATCTACAAGTAAATTGCATGAATTCGAGCCGTATAGCTTTTGCCGAAATACTACAATAACGGTAGGCGAGCGTTACGAGTGGTGTTTGCTGCCTTTTTAATTGCAGATATGTAATCTCTGTTGACTATGGAGCTTTTGTGTGATACAATAAAACCAAAGGAGTGATTTTTTGTGAAAAGGCTGTTGATGCTTGCTTTAATGCTTAGTTTTCTTTGCTTTTGCTCATGTGAGTATATTACAGAAGTACCGATTTCAAATGACGAAATCACTGTTACTGAGGATATCGTGTCCGATGAAAACGGCAGCAGTGAAGCTGTTGGGTCAAACGAAAATATTAGCTTTGAAAAATCACCACCCGAAATAACTGAGCCCTTTTTGTCTGTATTGAGGAGTGAGGTGCCATTTTACAGTAGTAGCGGAGAAGTAGAGTATTTCTCGGAGCTTTATGATTATACTCTCGGCAAGTTCATTGATAAGGATTGCTCGTATGCCTTTGTTGATATGAATTCCGACGGTAAGGAGGAATTGCTTGTACAAGGAATAGATACTGTTGTTTTAAGCGATATGGGTGACAGCGTTTTCGGGTTTGCGGTGAATTTCAGAGCGCTTGCGGACGTATGTGAAGACGGCACCTTCGGTTGGAATTATACAGGCTTTGACGGACTGCACTACGGCACATCTGTGTATAACACCGATTGGACGGTAACAAATCTTTTCTCCATACATCAGGATGACGACAATGATGTTACAAAGTATTTTATCGAAGAAAAAGAGGTAACGAAGGACGAATACTATGAGTATGAATCAAAATTTGCCTCGAATCAAGTGACGTTTTATCCCCTTGATTATAAAGACTTGACCGAGAAAGAATAATACGGAACAAATCTCCTTTTCTCCCGTCTAAATGACAAAAAGCGAAAAGGAGATTTATTTTATGAAAAGAATATTCGCGCTTGTGTTGTTAAGTCTTGTGCTTGTGTCATGTACAAAGAAGCCCGAGCAAAAGCCAGATGACACTGCCGAAAAAGTTGAAGTCTTTTCGGAGAACGAAAGCGAAACTGTCGGTTATCCCGAAATCGGAGAGGTTATAACCTTTGACGTATCATATACTTATGAGGATTCCCGTGACCCCATAAAGCCAAGTATAAATCTTGATTTTACAAGCATGAGATATTCTTTTGTGTATTCGGGATTCTCAAGCTATATTCCCATGGGAAGCTTCGAGATGACAAAAGATAAGCTGTTCCTTTGGACGGATGAAAAAAAGAGTGAAGCTTATGCTTTTAATGTGACCGATGCGGGTTTTGCCTTTGACGCTGCAAGCTCACCTGCAATTCCCACCTACAAAGTGTCCGGTGACTCGGAGGAAAGATATTCCCCTGTGCCAAACGGGGCTCTCTTTAAGCTTCATACTAATAATACCGCTTCGAAAGAATACGGCGTGACGGAATACGGCGGGTATGTTAAGAGATTTGACAGTGACGAAAAAATGAAAATGTCCGAGGAGGACGCAGATGCGGTGAGTAATATTGTTTTCGGTATAGAATGGAAAGAGGGTGGGACGGACTGTGTGTTTGACGCTCAGATTGATATAAACGGCTTTCTCTTGAAATACCACTCCTCTTGCGGCTCCCTTAACCATATTACTCCCGTATATTACTCCCATTCCCGGTCAGCACCCTACAGCTTTGTTTTGGGTGAAGAGGAGAGGGCGGCGCTTAATTCCATACTCGAAAGTTATATTGAGCTTGGTGATGATATTGTTGACAAATAACCCCAAAACGGATATAATCGAATAAACGGTATATTTTGGGAGGTATCTATGAAAGAGACAATATCTGAAAACATTTTCCGCTTGACAATTCCATTTAAGGACATTTTTACAACTGTATATCTGATAAAGCACGAGGATGGAGATATTCTTTTTGATACGGCAACCTATCCCGAGGATGTGGAAAACTACATTTTGCCCTTTGTAAAGAGTCTTGGTGCCGAAATCAAATACGTTTTTATTTCCCACAATCACGGTGACCACTCAGGCGGACTTGAAGCACTTTTAAAGCATTATCCAAAAACCCGTATCCTTTCCCGAAGCCGTGAACTGAAGGAAAAATTTGCTTCCTTTGACGTATATTGTCCCGATGACGGAGAGGAAATTCTCAATGGTATTCAGGCAATTTCAATAGAAGGGCACACTTATGACAGCATGGCACTTTTCGACAAAGCAAACCGCACACTTATAAGCGGAGATTCTCTGCAGCTTTACGGAATTTACGGCTCGGGTGAATGGGGTGCAAATGTGGGACTTGTGTCGGAACATATCAAAGCGGTAAATAAGCTTGCGGGAATGGAAATAGAAGGTATCTACACCGCCCACAATTATCATCCCATGGGATATGCCTACGTGGGACGGGACAATGTTCAAAAGGCGTTTGGTTTTTGTCTTGAACCGCTTTATCGCATAAAGGAGCTCATGAAAGCTTTCCCCGAAAAGAGCGACGAGGAAATAAGAGAAATATACCATGAAGAAAATCTGCCAACCGTAAGACTCGGCATTTTTACAGCGGTAAGACAGACCGAAATATAAAAACGCCGCCTTTGGTTTATTCTCCCATATTCCGCAAATGCTTGCAGAGATGCCATGGGGAGTTATATTAGCAATTGGTTGGATAGGTTTTGGCGGTGCTATGGGAATAATTGAAACACTGGCACGCAGAAAATAAAAATTAAGTATTTGCAATGATATAAAATCAAAAGCAGAAAAATCCCAAAATGAGATTTTTCTGCTTTCTTGTTTACTAGGAAATTGCATAAAAAGTTGCAAAGATAAAAAATACGTGATATAA
>CAZYTA010000020.1:0-6565 GCA_964650465.1 uncultured Oscillospiraceae bacterium
CCCCTCATGATTGAGGGGCAGGGGTGTTGAAGTGCGATTTATCGCGCTTTTTTACTTTATAGGAAATTTCTCAGCAACACCGCTCGAGCCGCATAGAATTTACTTGGGATGAGATGCGGTAACTGCGGCGAGCATTGTCAGCGGTCACTGACCGCTTTTTTGTTATATAAGAAATTGCATTAGTTTTTTACGAGGGAGTGCTTTTTAGCAAAAAGCAAATTAAAGAATTTTTATTAAAATCAACCTCGCTGCTTTTATTGTGGGGAATTACTGAAAATCATATTATTTCCGAGTTGAAGGGTGTGAGAATAAAACTCTTTATTTCCTCTCCGTGAAGTCCCTCGGATAGAGCAACACAAAGCTTTATATAGAGCATTTCCAAGGTCATTGATACGGGTATCAGTTCACATTCCTTCAATGCTTCATATACAGATTCGTACTGTCCCTCTCCCAATGTACACGGTGCAACGAATAGCGGTATGTCATGCTCTTTGCAACGGTGCGCAAGGCTGACCAAGGAGTGTTTTCCTCCCTCTGTGCAGAAGGTACCCGAATGATAGCTTCCGTGAGCAACTGCTGTAATGCCGTCAAGGTCAATTTGCGAATAATCAAGGTTGACATATGGCTGTATCATCAACACCGAGGTGTCAAGATGCTCCACTGAGCAAGGCAGGGCTTTTCGCTGTTTTGAAACGCTGTCAAGCTCTGCCGAGTCATAATATTTTGCACTGTAAAAATCCGAAGAAAAGCCAGGGGACTGCATCAGAAGGGATGCAAGATGCAGGGTCATTTTACCGTCGGAATTACGGTACGGAACATATACATTGGGAGAAATACCGTCAAGTATCAGCTCAACGGCTCTGCCGAAATTGTCATTGGCGTTGCTTTTCGCCATATCGGGAGGTGCATCACCCGATACCAGCATTATGGGGATGGGGGTATCCGAACACACCATTGCAAGAAGCGAGGCTGTATAAGCTAAAGTATCGGTGCCGTGAAGAATTACAATCCCCGAATAATTACACAGCTCAATGCTTCTGATATGCAAAATAAGTCCTTCGAGCTTTCCGAATGTCATATTCTCGCTGAGCGTTTTTTGCGAAAAGCCCGAATTTTCAAATATGCCTCCCGAAAGAGAGGCATATTTTGGATTATTATAAAAGTTTTTTACAACGGTGGCTTCCGATACATCGGGGGCGAGCCTTCTGCAGCCGTCAATAAGGCGTGAGCAGATAGTGCCGCCTGTTGATATTATCAGAATTTTTTTCATTGCTTGTTTACCGCATCAATAAGCATTTCACGAAGAGTCTGAGGGTCACAGTTGCCCTTAAGCTCCTTCATACATTTGCCGAAGAGTGCCATAAGAGCCTTTTCTTTTCCTCCCTTAAAGTCTGCAACAGCCTTGGGGTCGGCGGCAATAGCGGTAGCTATAACCTCTTCTATCTTGCCTGTATCGTTTGAAACGATAAAGCCTTCCTTTTCGGCATATTCACCGGGGTTAACACCCTCGTCAAACATTGCCGCAAGTATTTTCTTTGCATTGGGACGGCTGACCTTACCCTCTGTTACAAGGTTGATAAGCTCACCGAGCGCTTTTCCGTCAAGCGTGAGCATATCCACTGTCATCTGCTTCTTGTTGAGTAGGTTCATACAGTCGGAAATAAGGTAGTTTGCCGCTTCCTTTGCGTTGCCGCAAACATTATAAGCTGCCTCAAAGCAATCGCAGAAGGCACGGCTTTCGGTAAGCTGGTCGGCATCGTATTCGCTAAGACCGAGCTCGTCAATATATCTTGCACGCTTGATTTCGGGAAATTCGGGAAGAGATGCCTTTATGCCGTCATACCATTCATCGTCTATTACAACGGGCATTACGTTGGGGTCGGGGAAATAGCGGTAGTCGCCTGCAGTTTCCTTGTTTCTCATTGCATAGCTCTTGCCCTTTACATCGTCCCAGCGGCGAGTCTCTTGCACAAGCTCCTCTGTGCCGTTCTCTATTGCATCTATGTGACGTGCTACCTCGTACTCAATGGCACGGGTGATTGCGGTAAGGGAGTTCATGTTCTTCATTTCTGTTCTGACGCCAAGCTTGTCACTGCCCTCAGGACGAACCGAAAGGTTAACGTCGCAACGCATTGAGCCCTGCTCCATACGGCAGTCCGAAACCTTTGCAAAGCGGAGAAGCGAACGAAGTCTTTCAAGGTAAGCAATAACCTCTTCTGCACTTGACAGGTCGGGCTGGCTTACTATTTCGATAAGGGGAACGCTTGTTCTGTTAAAGTCAACAAGTGTGGTATTTGTCCAGTCGTCGTGTACGAGCTTACCTGCATCCTCCTCCATGTGTATCTGCTTGATACGTACATTCTTTTTGCCCTTGGAGGTCTCAATCTCCACAGTACCGTTAACGGCAACGGGAGCAAACCACTGAGTAGTCTGGTAAGCGTTGGGGAGGTCGGGATAGTAGTAGCTCTTCTTGTCGAAGGTAGTTGTGCGGTTGATGTCACAGCCCAGCATCATACCGGCTGTCATACCAAGGTCAACGACCTTCTTGTTGACGATAGGAAGCATACCGGGCATACCGCAGCATGCGGGGCAAACATGGTCATTCTGCTCTCCTCCGAACTTTGCGGAGCAGGAACAGAATATTTTTGATTCGGTAGCAAGCTCAACATGAACCTCAAGACCGATAACTGTTTCAAATTTCATCTCATTTACCCCCCTGTCATATTTTAGCAAGCTCTAAGAGAGCCTTTTCGGAGAATACACCGCCGATTAACTGAACACCGCCTGTAACCACTGCAGGAAGACCTGTAATGCTTGCAGGAGCAGTGTAAAGGTTTTCGTCGTAAGCCATATCCTTTACGTCTTCTTCGGTATAGGCTGTCTTTGAAGCTGCAGGCATAAGAACAGCATCAACATCTTCAAAGAGTGAATCAAAATAATCAACTGTAACACGGCGTATACGGAGAGCCTTGTCATACACCTTCATATAGTTTTCGTCGGAAAGAGTTTCCGAGCCAAAGAGTATTGCTGTTTTCAAAAGGTCACCGAATGCCTCGGTACGGCTGTTGGTGTAAAGCTCGTCTATAGTGGTATAAGCTGCCGTTCTGTAGCCGTATTTTACACCGTCATATTTTGAAACATTATTGCACAGCTCTGCTGACATGAGAATATTCCATGCAGTTTTTGCCGCAAGCAGTCCCGCACCGTCAATTTCCTTTACCTCAATGCCCTTTGCTTCAAGAGCCGCTGCAAAAGCCTTTATATTTGCCTTTACACTGTCATCAATGCTTTCATTGAAGGCGGTTACAACGGCAACCTTCTTTATTTCGCCTGCCTCACCTATCATGTCCTCGGGAAGGCTTGTTCCGTCCTTTGCATCATAGCCGGCAATGACATCAAGCACTTCAAGGCAGTCATCGGCATTCTTTGCCATAACTCCCACGCACTCGCCTGAGCAGGCAACAGGAACTGTGCCGTATCTTGATACAGTGCCGTAGGTGGGCTTTACAAACACAAGACCGTTTACAGCGGCGGCACGTCTGGGAGCGCCGTTTACATCAAGCTGAATTGCAGCCTTAACATTCTCTTTTTTGAGTATCTGGGCTGAGGCAAGGGAAAGGTTGCCATTTTCGTCTTTAACAGCGCCGAAATGAGAAGTTTCTCCCATTACATCTATGGCAAATTCACCTACATTTGCCTTGCCTGCTATTTCATAGCCTGCGGCTGTGAGCTTTTCAACTACCGTAGCTTCAAAAAGGCTTTTGTAGCCCTCCAGCATTTTTGAACCGGCGGTGGTGGGCATTTCTTTTGTGAGTATCATGTCGTCAAGAACTATCGCTTTATCGGTCTTGACACTGTTTTTTGTTATATACATTGCCGCACCTCCTTATTCTACAAGACGGGGAACCTGCCAGTAGCCGTCACTTGTCTCGGGCGCTGACTGCTGAAGCTCGTCTCTTGTGAAATTCTTTATTTCCTTGTCCTCACGCACTACCGTCATGATAGGCATTACGTGGACCATTCTCTCCACATCCTCGGTGTTTATTTCCGAGAGGGCTTCTATTTCATTTTCCTGCTTAGCGAAGAACTCAAGGAAAGCTGCTTCCTGTTCCTCGGTAAGACAAAGCTGGTTAAGCTTTTCAAGTCTTTTGAGTATCTTTATATCCATACTGTATCTTCCTTTCCAAAAAAGAATATATCAGTCTCTTACCTTGATGTGTACTTCTCTGAGCTGCTGCTCGGTAACCTCACCGGGAGCGCCCATCATAAGGTCCTGCGCATTTCCGTTCAGAGGGAATGCAATAACGTCACGAATAGTCTCTTCCTCGGCAATGAGCATTATCATTCTGTCAACGCCTGGTGCCATACCTGCATGAGGAGGAGCACCGTAGGAGAAGGCTGTGTAAAGAGCGCCGAATTTTGCCTTGAGGTCCTCTTCTCCGTAGCCTGCTATCTCAAATGCCTTTCTCATTATTTCGGGGTTGTGGTTTCTTACAGCACCCGAGGAAAGCTCAACGCCGTTACATACTATATCGTACTGATAAGCAAATATTTCAAGAGGATTCTTTGTAAGAAGTGCCTCCATACCGCCCTGAGGCATAGAGAAGGGATTGTGTGTAAAGTCTATCTTATTTGTTTCGGGGTTAAGCTCATACATGGGGAAGTCAACGATGAAGCAGAACTCGAATTTATCCTTGTTTATAACATCAAGCTCCTGACCAAGCCATGTTCTTATTTCACCCGCTTCCTTATTTACGACATTTATTGCGTCGCAGATAAAGAATACAGTCTCGCCTTCCTTGATACCAACTCTTGCGGTAAGGTCCGCTCTCTGCTCTTCCGAGAGGAACTTTGCGATGGGACCCTTGTACTCGCCATCGTTGAGGGTGAGATATCCCAGACCCTTCATGCCTATGCTCATAGCGAATTTCAGTGATTCCTCAAAGAATTTCTTTGATTTGCCTGCACAGTCGGCAACAATACCTCTTACGGGCTTGCCCTTGAAGAGAGGGAAGTCAACATTAGCAAAGAAGTCAGTCAAATCCTCAATAATGAGAGGGTTTCTAAGGTCGGGCTTATCACTGCCGTACTTGAGCATTGATTCTGCAAAGGTAATTCTGCGGAAGGGGGGCTTGGAGACTTCCTTGTTGCTGAATTCTTTAAAGGTGTTATAAACTACAGTTTCAGCAACTTCGAAAACATCCTCCTGTGTAGCAAAGGACATTTCAAAGTCAAGCTGATAGAATTCTCCGGGAGAACGGTCCTGACGTGCATCCTCGTCTCTGAAGCAGGGAGCTATCTGGAAATAACGGTCAAAGCCCGATGCCATAAGAAGCTGCTTGAACTGCTGAGGAGCCTGAGGAAGAGCATAGAATTTACCCTTGTGCTTACGGCTGGGAACAAGATAGTCACGTGCACCCTCGGGAGATGAAGCTGTAAGAATGGGTGTCTGAATTTCAAGGAAGCCCAGAGCCTCCATCTGTGAGCGGAGATAGCTGAGTATCTTTGAACGAAGCACGATGTTATCGTGAATTTTTCTGTTTCTCAGGTCAAGGTAACGGTATTTGAGTCTTACTTCCTCTCTTGTCTGTACAGATGAATCAATTTCAAAGGGGAGACCCAGCTGACAAGGACCAAGCACCTCAATTTTGTCTGCCTTTACCTCAACTGTACCTGTGGCAAGCTTGGGGTTGACGGTTTCGGGGTCACGCTCGGTAACATTTCCTTCTACAAGAACTACAGTTTCCTTAGAAATACCTGCAAGCATCTTGTCATCGGAAAATACTATCTGTGTAATTCCGTAATGGTCACGAAGGTCTACAAAAAGTACTCCTCCATGGTCTCTTACTGTTTCGATCCAGCCGGTGAGAGTCACCTTCTGACCGATATGTTCATGATTAAGCTCGTTACAATTATGTGTTCTTAACATTGGTTTTACCTCCAATTAAGTTATTTATGTGTTTTGTGGGAGTGACAGCAAAATAAAATGCCCTTCGCCCCTGACATGGGACGAAAGGCAACTTCCGCGATACCACCCAAATTGACTCCGATAACAGAGTCCTCTCTTGTCACATTCACGCAGTGTAACGTGCGGTTCTAATCACCCATAGGGCTTTCTTCCGCCGATTCCGAAGTGTTTTTCCCATAAGACTTGCTGCCGTTCTCTCACCTGCAACGGCTCTCTTTGAACAGTAACTCACGGTACTCTCTTCATCACAACCATTTTGACAACTTGAATTATAACACAATTTCACTTGCCTGTCAATAGTTTGCGCAAAAATTCAAGGATTATTAGCAGTTTTTAAAAAATGAACCCATCTCTTCCAATAATTGTTTTTGTATTGCATTTCCCGGATCATGAAATGTTTCACCTAAACTCATTGCTTTTATTAAATACTTTTTCTTGTTAAATATAGCTATTAAAGCCATATTGGTGTATGAGCACATCAGTGCTACCTTTGCCACTATATTATCTGTCTCTTGTACAAGCGCTTCAGCAAGTTTTATACACTTTCGAGAGTACACGTATGCTTTGAATATGTTCCCTTTTTCTTTGTATATATCA
>CAZYTA010000020.1:6665-43636 GCA_964650465.1 uncultured Oscillospiraceae bacterium
CCAAGTTTACTGTAACTGTCCGCCAAATATAAACGGCTTTCCACTGTATCGGTCTCTTTTGCTATTGCTTTCCTTATCTCAAAACTTTTTAGGTAATATTCCTTTGCTTCATTAAGATTATCATCGTCTCGACTTATATCACCAAGTTTACTGTAACTGTCCGCCAAATATAAACGGCTTTCCACTGTATCGGTCTTTTTTGCTATTGCTTCCCTTATCTCAAAGCTTTTTAGGTAATATTCCTTTGCTTCATTAAGATTATTATCGTCTCGACTTATATCACCAAGTTTACTGTAACTGTTCGCCAAATATAAACGGCTTTCCACTGTATCGGTCTCTTTTGCTATTGCTTCCCTTATCTCAAAACTTTTTAGATGATATTTCTTTTTTTTAGATATATCACCCTCAAAATAACTTATATTAGCAAGGCAATAATAAATATTAGAAAGAATCTGACGAATTTCTGTTGTTTCTGTTTCTTTTAATATTTGTTCTCCTATTTCCAAACTCTTTTGATAATATTTTTTTGCCTCAAGTATGCTGTCAATACTTACCTGTCCAATTTTGAAATAACCAACTAATATATCAAGACGTAATCCTATTGCTTGTATCTCTTTTGATATTTGTTCTTCTATTTCTAAACTTTTTTGATAATATTTTTTGGCTTCGGCCATGTTTCCTTCTTTATAACATGTGTCTCCAAACCTATCATAAATCACTGCCGTTATTCTTAAACAAAAATTATCTGATGCATTTTTTAAACATTCCAAACTCTGACTATATTTCAATTTCGCCTCAGAATATTTACAAAGTTCCGTGTAGTAATCACCGCAATCCATTATCCCAAAGTACAACTCATCAAGTTTTTCATCCGTCTGCTCTGCCTTATATTCCTCCTCTAGCTCGGCAATCAGTCTTTCCTGCCACTGAATTGCCTTGTAATAATCACGTTCTACTGCGATACCTTCTCGGTACATATCTACCAACTTACTCATGGCTTCGGTCAAGCCTGCTTCTGCGGCTGAGGTTATCAGCTCAGCTGCTTTGTGACGGTCTACTTCCACATCAATACCTTCAAGGTAGGCAAGGCCTATGAGGAAGTTATGCGCAGGGTCATCGTCATTTTCGGAAATGGCGATTTTTGACACAGTTTCAAGAATTTTTTTCCTGAAAAGGTCGCTGTATGGGGAAATGCATTCGGGAATATCTCTGAAATCTCTGCCCAATACCTCTTTATCGGTTTCCACCATCTCGGCAGGTAAAATATCCATGCCCGAATCCCTTGCCGCAGGATATTCCTCTGTCATTACAAAGTTACCCTCCTCCAAAAGGTTAGGGGTAACCAGCAATGCAAAGAGCTTACTGTCAGACAGTATCTTGTTTATATTTTCCTTGAAGCTTTCTCCCGGAGTAAGAAATTCATCATACCAGATAGCGATATCACGGCATTCAGGATTCTTATGTATGAGCTTCATGAGCTCATTTGCATAGGCACGGTCTTTTTTTCGGTAACTGAGGAAGATATGCGCATCAAATGCTGCTTTAACACGTTTTACCATCTCGTCACTGATGAGCACTGCTTCAAGATGCTTTTTCAACTTTTCTTCGTAACTTATCTCAGTTAAATCCTCGCTGAAAGGTTTGAGATACTGCAATTCGCCGAAACGGTCCTCGCGTGAATATATTTCATCCAAGCCCGACTCCATCATAATGGGCAAAACAGGAATGTGATGTGCAAAAGCATAGGGGATATCTTTGCCCATGGCACGGTTGGGTTTTGCCAACAACTTATATGTCACAGGTACTACAAACAGGTTGTTTGCACCAAGGTCGGTTTCAAGGTTTTTATCGGGAATTTCTTCCGTCATATCCTCGGTATAATAGATTGCACAATCGTGAGTCTTGAAAATATCATTGCATATTTTCTTGAAAGCAAATTCAAAATCATCAGGATGGCAGCAAAAGTACACCTTTGGTTTGTTTTGCGGTGATGAATCTCCTTTTGTTTTGTAACTGAGCATGATTTGCTCCTTTCTTTACCTCCAAAAGCTTTTGATTCTTTTGTCAAGTTCAACATCTGATATGGTTGTTATTTCGTCAGCAATTATCCCGATTCCCATGTCATCGGCACGTGCTTTGAGGATTTTTCCAAAGCCCGAATCCAGGTCGAGGGCAGATGCCACAAGCAGCTTTTTGGCATACTTACCGCCGAAGCGCTGTGCTACGGTGTTGAGCTTGTAGAGCTCATCAATTTCAACATAGCCGTTTTTGCATGATACAAACACAGGAATGAGACCGCTCATCATCATAACATCTATTTCGTTTTCGGTATCGACACCTGTTTTTTTGCCGTCCCAATCTATGCACACTCCCGTAAGCACATCGTTAAAAACAGGTGTCCCGTCTTTTTCTGCGGCTTTCAGAGCCGTGGCGTATATCTTCATTTCAAGCGCCTGACCTGCCTTGGTAAGGCATCTTTTTATATTTTGATTCTTATATCTCAGTCTGAACTTTGTCCCGTTGAACTCCCAGCTATTGATAAGACCTTCCTTCAAGAGCATATCCATAGTCTCGGCATCAAAGCTCTGCTTGGTAATCAGCTTTTCTGTGTAGGTTGTCAGCAGGTGAATGTTTGCACCTGAATCAAGGCTGTTATCACGGGTTACTTTATCGGCTGCTTCAAATACCGTAACAAGAGTGTTCCAGCGTTTAACATCTCTCTTACAGATGTTCCATATTTTGTCAATGTCTTCAAAAAGCTCCCGATTGTTATCCCATCTGTAAGTAGCGCCTTTATCCCATATTATCTCGCCGCCGTATACAGCTATGTTTTCTTCAATGCTAAGATAGGGAAACGGAGAAAAATCCGGTCTGCCGTTGTTGTCGCAATCATAGACTTTTTTTGAATTTATATTAAATCTTACAAGCTCTATTCTTTTTTCGGGGAACCTTTCAAAGGTCATTCCTGCTCCGACAAGATAGAGCTCATCCCCTCCGGTAAGGTCGAAAACACAGTCTTTATAGCTGTTTACAATATTGCTGAAAAGCTCAACTATTCCATCAAGGTTGTTTCGGCTTATCGCTCGTATTACAAACTCTGTTTTCTGACCTCTGCCCGACAAAATGGCTTTACAGATTTCGGCAAACCTTTCCATTTGCTTTTTGTCACGACCTACAAAGACTACCCTTTCGGGAAGCCTTGTGAGACAGGCGCATATATTTTCCGTTGCCGTTTTATCAAAGAATTCTATATATGTCATTATCCGAATACTCCCGCAAATTTAAGTAAAAAGGATGCAAGACCTACCGACAGTGCCGAAAAAACAGTAGAAAATACAACAAGCTGTCCTGCCAGTACGGTATCACTTTTCATTTCCTGTGCCATGGGTACACTGGACACCGCTACGGGTGTGGCAAATATCGCCACAAAAGAAGCAAAGTGAGCACCCGTAAAGCTGTCACGGAAGAAAAGATACGCAATTCCTATACCGATTAAAGGGACTATGGCAATACGCACCAGCGTACCGTATATTATTTCACGTTTAAGGCTTGCTACAGCGGAAAATTCAAATTGCGCTCCAAGCACCAGCAACGCCAAAGGAGTTGCCATGGAGGAAAGATATCCGATTGCCTTATAGACAGGCGTTATGTCGTTCAGCCTGAAGCTTATACCTGCTCTTACAAAAAGCATACGAACCCCAAGCACGGCACAGCCTGCAAGCACGCTTATGATAAGGGGATTTGTTATAATTCCGTGAAGTATATTTTTTGCGTCGGGTCTCTTTCCGTCCTTTGTGAAAACAGAAAGGCTGATAACCGCCAATACATTGAAAATAGGTATGGTGACGGCAGAGAGAATAGCCGCTACAGCAACACCCTCCTGACCGCACAGCGACTGAGCAAGGGGCATACCTACAAGCGCAAAATTTGAACGGAAGGATGCCTGAAGCAAAGCTCCGCGGCTTCCGCCGTTTTTTGTCACAATTCTTACAATCGGTATACTGACAAAAAATATTACAAGCACTAAGCCTACGACATAAAAAGCATAGTTCATTTTCATGCTTCCGAGACTGTCGATTTCATACACATTGAGAAAAAGCATGGCAGGCAGACATACTCTGAAAACCAAAGTGTTTGCTTTTTTTGCAAACTCGGGAGTCATCAAGCCGATTTTTTTCAGAATATATCCCAATGCCACCATAATCACTATGGGCATAACTGCATTTATTGCAAATATTAACGATTCCACAAAGAACCTCCTAAAAATAGTTTGGCTTCCTTCTATCCCTCTGTAATCCGTCCGTCGCCGTTCAAATCAATGGCATTTCCTAAATACTTTGGCTCCGGTTTAAAAACGCACCATAAAAAATCCTTGTTCCTTGCTATATATTCCCTTATATCACGGCTTGTCTGCCCGTAATAGCTGTTAAGGTCAGAGATAACACCGTGTGCATCCAGTCCCATGGATTTTGCTATATACAGCGCTCTGTACAAATGGTACTCCTGAGTTACAATTACAACCTTTTTTGCTCCGAAGATTTCCTTAAGTCTGTAAATGCTGTCGTAGGTACAGAAGCCGGCATGGTCCATAAAGATACGCTCTATGGGAACTCCCTGTGCTACGGCAAAATTCCGCATGGCATTTACCTCGTCATACTCCTTTGTGCCGTGGTCTCCGCTCATAAGCAACGTGTCACTGACACCGCGGTTCCACAGCATCAAAGCCGTGTCAAGTCTGTCTCTCAGCATTCCGCTTGGGCTGCCGTCTGCTTTCACAAGACAGCCGAGGACAACTATGCAATCCACATCCTCCGGATATGTTGCATCATCCAATGTTATGATTTGGTTTCGAACACTGCTTTTAACGTATGCGTTTATGCCAAACGACCACATAGCGATAATACAACAGAGCCATGTAAAAAACAATAAATATTTTTTAAGTTTCTTTTTCATATACATTACATTCAAACCAACCTCGCCGTTTTTTACGAGGGAATGCTTTTTAGCAAAAAGCACTCCCTCGCGCTCCCTCGAAAAGCAATTTGAAGAATCTTTTGTTAAAAAACCAACTTCGCCGTTTTACTTTGTTGGGGTATTTGCAATGCAACGATAGGCGAGCATTGTCAGCGGTCACTGACCGTTTTTATTTTTTGTGAAATTGAATTCAAACCAACCTCGCCGTTTTACTTTGTTGAGGTATTTGCAATGCAACGATAGGCGAGCATTGTCAGCGGTTACTGACCGCTTTAACTGTATTTGTCACCCACAGTTCTGTCATAGGTGATTATCTTGTGTGCTTCGATAAATTCCATAAAGGGCGCCTTATTGATACTCCATAGCCTTACATTGTAGGCAGGATGTGCATTAAAGTAATCCTCAAGAAAGTGCATATACTGTGTTCTTGGGGCATCTATAAGGGTTGACAGTGCATTCATAAGATTGTAGGAGGCTATCTCGTTGTCACGTCCTGCCTTTAACATATTACTGTCCTTAAGCTCGAAATTAGCATATATGAGGAAGGGTGTGGAGTAGAGATATTTGTTCATCTCGGGAGTCATACCCTCCAGCGATACAGCGCCGCTTTGAGTGTATGCGGCATAATTTGCACCAAGAGTAGGAAGATGGTCTCCGAAATAAACAAGCACCGTTTCCTTTTCCCGCGAATCAATATAGTCTACTAACTTTTTTAAAGCCAGGTCAGCCTCGTAAATGCCTTGAGTGAAATTTCTCACATCGGCGAGTATTGAAGCGTCAATGGTTTCTGATGAAACATCAACATCAAAGCTGCTGAATTTATTAGTGTAGGGCTGGTGATTTTCCATGCTTATACCAAAGATGAAAGTGTCCTTTGTGCTTTGGCTCATATAATATTTTATATAGTCCACAAAGCTTGAATCAGATATCTGCTTTCCGGAGATTGTCATAGGAACTTCCTTCAGCGGATACATTGAATCTTCAAAATACAGCTCATCTATTCCGATAAACGGATAGCCCTGCTTTCTCAGATAGAAGCTTGAGGTATACGGATGAATAGCCATTGTACGGTATCCCAGCTCCTTGTACAGCGATACATAGCTTTCGGTGTCCTCTGTAATGTATTGCCAGGGCACGCTTCCTCCCGGCAGGCAGTCTGTGGTAAGACCTGTGAGCACCTCGAACTCGGGACGAACCGTGCCGCCGCCAAAGCCTGTAGTGTAGAATTTTCCGCTTATTGCACCCTCCCGGGAAGCGATTTCTCGGAAGTTTGCCATTGGGTCAAGTGAAAACTCAACGCCGGGCAACAGAGTAGGGTCCCAGAAGCTTTCGGACAAAATGAGAATGATGTCGGGACTTTTAAAATCATCTCCTGCAGGTGTTGCTGTGTACAGCGAAAGGATATCGTTGACACTCTTTTCGGAATAATGCTCGGGAACAGCAACTTCTGACGAAAGTACGTTTACTGTAAAAGCCCCCACAAATCCATTGGCTGAATAGTTTGAGGTCTGCAATGCCATATCCTCTAAATAAAGGGAGTTTTTGTTCAGTACCTGAGTTACTTTTTCGGGAGTGTCTACTGCATGAGAGCAACCGAAAAGGATAATTACTATAAATGGCAGACGCACAAGAAAGCTCAAAGGCAGCTCAACCTTTGATACAAGCATAACGAGTACCAAAAGTGTCACTCCTACATAAAGAACAATCCCCCACCATGGAAAAGGAATTGTCAGGAAGCTTGACAGCTCTCCGAGATTTCCAATTTGCTGTGCAATATCCCATGGGTACAGATAGTCGCCCACCTGTGCGAATTTATAATAATTTGACATGGAAATTATTACTGTCGCCGCACCCATTATGCCGCTTGCTATAAATCCTTTTTTGAATATAAGCAACAGCAGGGCATATATCAGATATATCAAAGCTATGCCGAATAATACAGCTGCCTGTCTGTTTTGGATGAATGATATGAATTTTGTTTTGCCGGAATAATGGATAAATTCAACGGTAATGTAACAGCAAAGCGGAAAGACAGCCATTGACACAAAGCCTATGAATCTTACGAAATGCAACAGCCATCCTTTGAACAGCCTGTTTTTGGGCTGAGGAGTAAAAATGCGTTTTATAACCTCTGCTATGGGGTCAAAAAACGCCTTGATGTTTTGTTTCATTTGTTTTATTCTTTCTTTTGGGGGAAGTGTACTTTTCAGCAAAAAGCTTTACACAACCTCCCATAAAAAATCAAAATTATTATTCTTAAAAAAATCAATATGCTTTTCGGGTCGGGGTTTGGTGAAGGGTGCTTTTTTCTGAAAAGCACCCTTTCCCAATTATTTCATACTAAACTTACTTAATAACCTTGCTTGAGCTTTCCTTGAGAATAACGTCGTGAGCACCGCCCTCTATAATACTTGTAGAGGAAACGAGAGTCAGCTTGGCATTCTTTTGGAATTCGGGAATGGAAAGGCTTCCGCAGTTACACATGGTTGATTTAACCTTGTTGAGAGTCATTGTAACGTTGTCTTTAAGAGAACCTGCATAGGGAACATAAGAGTCAACGCCCTCCTCGAAGGACAGCTTCTTGTCTCCGCCCATATCGTATCTCTGCCAGTTTCTTGCACGGTTAGAGCCTTCACCCCAGTACTCTTTAACATAGCTGCCGTTGATGTTGAGCTTGTTTGTGGGGCTTTCATCGAATCTTGCAAAGTATCTGCCAAGCATTACAAAGTCAGAACCCATAGCAAGAGCAAGTGTGATATGGTGGTCATAAACTATACCGCCGTCCGAGCAGATGGGGATATAAATACCTGTTTTTTCGTAGTATTCATCTCTTGCCGCCGCAACCTCGATTACCGCTGTTGCCTGTCCGCGTCCGATACCCTTTTGTTCTCTGGTGATACAGATAGAGCCGCCGCCGATACCTATCTTGATAAAGTCGGCACCTGCCTCCGCAAGGAACATAAAGCCGTCACGGTCAACTACGTTTCCTGCACCAACCTTTACTGTATCGCCGTACTTTTCACGGATGTATGCAATTGTTCTTGACTGCCATTCGGTAAAGCCCTCTGAGGAGTCGATACAAAGAACATCGGCACCTGCCTCGACAAGAGCGGGAACACGCTCTGCATAGTCACGGGTATTGATACCTGCGCCTACCATGTAACGCTTGTTTGAGTCTATAAGCTCAAGAGTGTTTTCCTTATGTGTTGAATAGTCCTTGCGGAATACCATGTAAAGAAGCTTGCCGTCATCGTCTATAATGGGAAGTGAGTTGAGCTTGTTGTCCCAGATGATGTCATTTGCTGTTTTGAGGGTTGTGTCCTTGCCTGCTGTAATAAGCTTTTCGAAGGGAGTCATAAACTCTGACACCTTTGTGGAAAAGTCCATTCTTGAAACCCTGTAATCTCTTCCCGTAACAATGCCGAGAAGCTTGCCGTTTGCGGTGCCGTCATCGGTTACGGCGATTGTGGAGTGACCTGTCTTTGCGGTAAGCTCAACAACCTGTGCAAGTGTATCATCGGGCTTGATATTTGAATCGCTTACAACGAAGCCTGCCTTATAGTTCTTTACTCTTGCTACCATTGCCGCCTGGTCCTCAATGGTCTGTGAGCCGTATATGAAGGAAATTCCGCCCTCCTTGGCAAGCGCAATAGCGAGCTTGTCATCGGATACCGCCTGCATGATAGCAGAGGTCATGGGCACATTAAGGCTGATAGCAGGCTCTTCGCCCTTCTTAAACTTTACAAGGGGAGTTTTTAAGGATACCTTAGATGCAACGCATTCTGCGCTGGAGTATCCGGGTACGAGAAGATATTCGTTGAAGGTGTGAGAACATTCTTTGAAGTAGTATGCCATGTTTATTTCTCCTTTGATTTTGTTTGTATATAGTATTTTTTGTTTATAGAAAATTTTTCGAGACCAACCTCGCCGTTTTGCTTTGTTTGGTGTATATATTTGGCTTCGATAGGCGGGATTGCCTGCGGAGACTCTCCGCTTTTTTCTCTCGGGAAATTGCATTAAACCAGCCTCGCCGTTTTGCTTTGTTTGGTGTATATATTTGGCTTCGATAGGCGAGCATTGCTTGCGGCGGCTCGCCGCTTATGTTGATTTGTCTGTTTCGTCGGGGGCACCGTCGGACAGCGCAAAGTATGTATCGGCACTTTCACGAGGCATTTCGGTTATGTTTTTTAGCTTTCTGTTGATTTGTCTCGTTCTTGTACCGATAAGCTTTTCAAGCTCGTCAGAGGTTTGAGTAAGCTTCTTTTGCGTAGCATTTAATACGCTTTCAAAGGTACCGAATTCTGTCTTGACTGCAGAAAGAATATCCCATACCTCACTTGACCTTTTCTGCATTGCAAGGGTTCTGAAGCCCATCTGAAGGCTGTTGAGCAGAGCCGCCATTGTAGTGGGACCGGCTACCGTAACCTTGTATTTTTCGTTGAGTATTTCCACCATTCCCAGCTTTACAACCTCGGCATAAAGTCCTTCTGTAGGAAGGAACATTATGGCAAACTCGGTGGTTGTGGGAGGTGAAACGTATTTTTTGTGGATATCATCCGCAAATTTTTTGACTCGTGTAATCAGAACACTCTTGGCTGATGCGACGGCTTCGGTGTCTCCGGACTCATATGCCTCGTTGAGCGCATTGTAAGCATCCAAAGGGAATTTTGAGTCTATCGGGAGATATACGTGAGAGTCATCCGTGCTTCCGGGAAGCTTTATGGCGAATTCAACAGGGTCTCTTGAGCCCTCAACAGTAACAACATTTGTTGCATACTGTTCGGGAGAGAGCATATCCTCAAGTATTGCACCCAGCTGTATTTCTCCCAGAATTCCGCGTGTCTTTACATTTGAAAGCGTTTTTTTCAGGTCGCCTACACTGGTGGCTATTGTCTGCATCTCGCCAAGTCCCTTATATACCTGCTCCAATCGGTCATTGACCTCCTTGAAGCTTTGGCTTATACGCTCATTGAGTGTGGTCTGCAGCTTTTCATCCACAACACTCCGCATTTCGTCAAGCTTTTTGGCGTTGGAGTCCTCCATTGCCTTGACCCTGGTTTCCAGAGTAGTCTTTATTTCACCCAGTCTCTCTGAGTAAAGCTCCAATGTGGAGTTTATGTGTCTTTCATTGGTTTTCAACAGCTCGATAAGCTCATTTCTGAATTGAGTTTCTCTGTCCGAGGATGCCTTCAGCTCGGTTTTTATAACTGTTGACTGAAGCTCAGCCGAGGTTTTCAAACTGTCAGACAATGTTCCGACTGTTGAGGACATTCCCGACATCAGCTCCATACGGTTGTTTCTCAGCTCTTCCGAAATATCCTGCTTTTCTTCTTTTTTGAAAGATTTTATCAATATGAAGGCAAGTAATATCAGGTTGAGTATTGCTATTATTAAAATTACTGTTTCCATTATTCACTCTTTTCCGCTTCGGCACGGGCAATATTGTTAGTATGCTCTGCCTCGGTCCTTGCAAAGTAGTGATATCCGTTGGGCTTGGCTACCATATAGTAGTATGTGTGTTCTACACCGCTTGAATCTGCTCCGTTGGGGTAAAGTGCGGCAATGATAGCATCAAGACCGGGATTGCAGATAGCCGACGGAGGCAATCCGTCATGAGAATAGGTGCTGTAAGGATTGTCACTCTTTTTCATTTCATCCAATGTCAGCGAATCCCGTCGTTCGGGGTAGATATAAAGATAGGTGGAATCGCATTGCAGTCTCGGGAAAGCCGAAGGATTATTCAGTCTGTTGTGATACAGAGAAGAAACCACAGGGTATTCACTGCTGTATTTTGTCTCCTTCTGGACAATGGCGGCGATGTTTATAATCTCGTCAACCGACATATCCAGCTCCTGACAGCGTGCGTAATATTCCTTTTCAAATCTTACATTAAAGGTTTTCAAGAGCTTTGCAATTGCATCTATCTCGGAAGAATCCGTGTAGAACTGATAGGTGTCGGGATAGAGATAGCCCTCAAGCGCATATTTTCTGCCGTCCCTGAAGCCTGCCTTTTCAAGCTCCTGAAGCTCGGTCAGGAACTGATATTTCATATCGTATATAAGAGAGCTCTTTATAGCCTCTACAAAGCCCTCGCGAGTTCCTACGCCGTTTTCAACAAAGAGCTCAATCATTTCATCGGCGGTAAGTCCTTCGGGGAAGGTGATGTCTACAACACCTCTGACAGGTGCGGACTTTTCAAATTTTGCTATGAGCTCGTCATAGTTGAGATTAGCTTCAAACACATATGTGTCGGGAACGAATTCCTGCTCAGTTTTTGAATCTCTGTTTTTAAAGGAGTTGTAAATCTTGAACAGCGACGGATACTGTATTACCCCCTTGTCGTGAAGCATGGAGGCTATTTCCTTGATTCCGTCATCCTCGGTTACAACTATTTCAACAGTGTCATTATCCTTTACAAAGGCAAAAATATCGTTGCCCATAGTTATGATGTAGTACGCCAGGATGATTGAGGCGGCAATAACGAAAATAAAGTAAAGCGCACCTTTTCCCAGCATTTCAAATATGCTTTTTGCCATAGGTTCTTCCTCCTCGAGAGCAGGCGGGTCATCGTACAGAGGCTCAACCTGACGCGGAGGCTTCTGAGGCTTTATGTCCACCTGACCTGTGGGAATGTCGGTACGGGTTTTGTTGTTATCCTCTTTTATGTCTCTTTTGGCGTGGGTGTATTTTTGTACATTGCCTGAGACATCTCTCTTTTTTACGGGGATTTCCCCATCGTTTTTTTTCTCAGGGAGATTGGTGTTATTTTCCATCTGCTTCTCCTTTTTATATTATAGGAAATTCCTCAAAAACAACTTCGCCGTTTTATCTTGTTCAGATGTATACATAGGTTACGATAGGCGAGAATTGCCTGCGGCGGCTTGCCGCTTTATATTATATCTAAGGTTATAAGTATAAACATAAGAACACTCAAAAAGAATGTAGGTGAAAGGAATATGCCTGCATTTTTTACAAGCTGTTTTTCCTCAACGTCCAGCTTTCCTGCCTTTGCCAATCCGTTCAACGCCTCACGGCGAGAGCCCGGCAGCTCTCCCGATTCATAGAGCATACTTCTTTTTTCATATATATTTTCCATAGAAGAAAGCATCATTGCAAAGGAAGCCATAAAGGCTATTACCAAAACAAACACAAGAATTACAGAGGATGAAGATTCCTTCAGAAACTCTCCTGTTTCTTTTCCGAAAAATACCACCAAAGTGTTGTTTATGAGATGAACCGTTATTGCGGGGAAGGAGGACTGTGTGACATATGTCATTGTCGCAAGTATTATTCCGAGTATGAAATACATCGGGAACTGAACAAAAGAGAAATGAAGCATTGCGAAAAACAGAGCCGATATTGCGATTGCAAGGGGACCCTTGAATTCGCTGTAGTCACTCAGCAGAATACTTCTGAAAAACAGCTCCTCGGATACAGCAGGTACAATTACATATGCAAGTGCAATTCCAAATGGCTCTGCGGCACCTGCAGCTGCAGCAAGAGTATCCTCTCCCGAAAAGGACAGAAGATTGTATTCAATATATAAAAGTATTATTGCCGAAAGAAAGTAAGTGAAAGCGGAAGCCGCAACAAAAGGTATGCTTGAAACAGGCGGACGCTTTACTTTTGCGTGTTTAAGAAAGTCAATGCCTCTTATTTTACAGTAAAAAGCGGCAGGGAGTGCAAATATAAACAGCTGTACTGCACTTGCTGACAGAAGCAGATTGCTGTCATTGTTCACCGTCAGTCTCAACAGCTTCTCGGAAAGCGGCATCAAAAACAGAATGACCGATACAAAAAGCGGCGCTGTTATAATATTTTTCTTATTTTTCACCTGTGTTGAACACTCCTTTCGGGGTAATTACAAGGTCGCAGGCGATGTCAAAGCGTCCTTTCGGAAGTGTGTCAACAAACAGCTCGTCGTACGCAAAACCTACCTTTACAATGGACGGGTCGGTAAGAAATCTGTCATAATATCCTTTTCCGTAGCCTAAGCGGTAGCCCTTTTTGTCGAATGCAATTGCAGGTATAACACAAATTGCATGGCGTGAAGAAATGAATTCTTCGCAGCTGCTGTTAGGCTCGGGTGCCGAGAAAAATCCCTTTGTCAGCTGAGCCATATCGGTAAGGTATCTGAATATCATTTCTCCGTTTTCACGGCAAACCGGAAGGGCAACCCTTTTATCGGAGGCGATGAGTGTGGCAATCAGCCCTATAGTATCAACTTCCTGATTTATTGAATGATAAAGAAGCACTGTGTCTGCGTGGGCATATGACATAGTGCCCAGAAAATTGTCGCATATGGCTTTGGATTTTTCAAGTCTGTCGGGGATGGACTGCCTTATGGCGGCATACTTGTGCCGAAGCGCTCTTTTTTCGTCCCTTACTGTTAATTTCCTGTACATTTTTTCTCCTAAAAACTAATATACCATGGCAATTCTCAGGTTATCGGAATCGTTTTTTGTTAAAAGCTTATCTACGAGAGTGAAAGCGAATTCTCCGCTGGTTCCTGCTCCCATAGAGGTGATAAAGCGCTTGTCGCATACCACCTTATCGTTTCTGTACTTGACCTTGCTGTCAACAAGAACCGATGCAAGGCTGGGATAACATGTGGCTTTAAGCCCTGTGAGAAGTCCCAGCTTGGCAAGTATAGTTGGGGCGGCACATATAGCAGCCACATAAAGACCGCGCTTTGTTGCCGACAGTATTATTTGTCTTACCTGTTGGTTTTCCTCCAGATTTTTTGTTCCCTCACTGCCTCCGGGAAGTATTATCATTTCCGCACATTCCTCATCATAGTCGGAAAGCATAAGGTCTGCTTTTACCTCTATTCCGTGCGCTCCAATAACATACGGCGAGGCGTCGATGCTTACTGTTTTTATTTCTATTCCCGCACGTCTGAGCACGTCAACGGGTGTGAGAGCTTCAATTTCCTCAAATCCTTTTGCCAAAAAAAGATATACCATTATTCTGCTCCTTTCAGAAGGTAACTATACTGTTGCCGATTTTGTAAATAGGCTCGTTCTTGATGTAGTTTACAAGGTCAAACGAATCCTTCGGTATCTCCCTTGTCAGCAATGCCGACAAAGCACCTTGACCTGTATGGTGAAAGTCTGTTCCGCAGATAAAGGTTCCTTTTACCTCTTCGGCGTATTTTGCCGCAAAGCCGATTCTTGAATTGTGGTTTGGATGAAGATTGTATACCTCTATTCCGTCAAGAAGCTCGGGGGGCATCAGCTTCATTCCCGTTCTGAAGGGATGAGCTTGTAAAATCAGATTTCTGTCATTCTTTGCAACCGAAACAAAGTCACTGAGAGTTTTCATTTTTTGTGATACGGCATTTCTGACAAAATCCTCATCTATTCCGTACACAAGATAATCGTTTTCATTTTCCTCAAAACGTATTTCCATTCCAAGATACACCTTGATTCCGTGTGCATCACCCTTTTCGCAAAGTGTATAGTATTCGTTGATGTAGTTGTCCACATACTTTTTGTATGAGAGCTTTGAAGGCTGCCAGGGATAGAAGTGATTTGTGATAACCAGTCCCGAATAACCTTCAAATTTGTATGTGGTTATCATTTCCGAGGCGGATATCTGCGAGCACTTGCTTACATTGGCAGTGTGACAGTGCAATTCTATTTTGTGAGGGTATTCTTTGATAATGTCTTTATAAAAATTCATTTTTTTATCCTTTTAGTTTAACAAACAGCTCAATTGCGGTTTTTGCTTTTCCGCGAGCTCAGGGTCAATTTTTTCGTTAAAGTCAAAAAGCAAAGCGCTTCTTTCATAGTGTACCTGCTCAACGGGAGGGGACTCTCCGTTGGGGCTTATCGTTTCATACAGCACATATCCCTTGGGTGAGGGAGCAAATGCCAAATATGAACCTCCGCTGCAGAAAAACTTATGCTCTTTTCTGCTTTCCGCAAATTGAGATTGTGTTTCAAGAAGTGAAATTCCGGTATAATTGCGCTTGTGCAATTCCTTTTTCGCAAGCCATACGGCATCGGTATCTGTTACTTCTGTTATGTCCTGTGTCAGCAACTTGTATTCAAAACGCTTGAAAGAAACAGTATATCCCATGTCTCTGTACAGCCCGAACAGCCCCTCATTGGCGGGGATAACCAGAACCGCCTCGTATTTTTTTGCTTTCAGCTCCTCAATAAGCCTGTCGTGCAGCAGCCTGAAATGTCCCTGCCTGCGCTCGGAGAGCTTTGTGGCAACACCGTACAGGTAGGCACACTTGAGCTTTTTCCCGAAGTACTTTAAATTAACATCCATATAGTACAGCATGCTTACAAGCTCCTTGCCGCCAAAAGCAAGAAACGCACGGCTGGGTCTGTAAAAGTTTGCAAAAAAGGTGTCGATGAATTCATCGCTGTCACCGAACACTTCACGCCACAGCTCTTTCATCGGCGGAATTCTTTTTTTCGAGCCATGCTTTACCGTAATGGGCATAAAAAGCACTCCTTTCTGCAAAAAATATACAAAACCCCATAATAAATATATAGTCACATATATTATATACTTTTTGTCTTTTGGTGTCAATCGGTATAAGTGTATTTTTTACCTGTTTTTTTAAAACTTTTTTGTCTCTTGAGAAACCGCATAAAATCAACATTGCCGTTTTGCTTTGTTTGTGGGTGTACATAGATTATGATAGTCGGGAATTGTCAGCGGCATCTCGCCTTAAATATTTAAAAAACTTTTCAAAAACTATTGACAAATCGGTTTTTATAGTATATAATTCACCTGTTGACCTAAGACAGTAGGTGGCACGGAAGTGCCGTAATATTCGCCTACCGAGGAAAACCTTGAATTTTTAAAACTGTACTTATGTATATTTTTGCGAATTTTCGGTTCTTTCATCGGTTGGTGAAGGAACCTTTTTTATTTCAAATTTACCCGGAGGTGAAACACGAATGTCAAGTGCAAAGATTCTGGCTGCAAAGCAGTCGGCAGTAGCAGAGCTTACCGAGCAGTTGAAGGCTTCACAGGCAGGAGTACTTGTAAACTACTACAAGACTTCAGTTGAAGACGACACCAACCTCAGAAAAGAGCTTACAAAGGCAGGCGTAACATACAAGGTAGTAAAGAACACACAGCTTAAGTTTGTTTTTGAAAACCTCGGTTACACAGACCTTAATGCTCATCTCGAAGGTATGACAGCTATTGCTTACTCAGAGACAGACCCCGTTGCTCCCGCCAAGATACTTTCCAAGTTCGCTAAGGAACATGAGGATTATACTATCAAGGCAGGCTATGTAGACGGCGGTGTCATCGATGCAGCAGGCGTTGAGAACCTTGCAAGCATTCCTTCAAAGGAAGGTCTTATTGCAAAGCTTCTCGGAAGTATCCAGAGCCCCCTTTACGGACTTGCTTATGTATTGCAGGGCAAGATCGACAAGGAAGGCGGCGCAGCAGAGGAAGCTCCCGCTGCGGAATAATCAATCAAAATATTTTAAATGCGGCATGACCGCATAACACTAATTAATTTCGGAGGTACATTAAAATGGCAACAGAAAAGACAATGAACTTTTTAGAAGAGATCAAGGCTCTCACCATCCTCGAGCTTGCAGATCTTGTTAAGGCTCTTGAAGAGGAATTCGGCGTATCAGCAGCTCCCGTAGCAGTAGCAGCAGCTCCTGCAGCAGGTGATGCTCCCGCAGCAGAAGAAAAGTCTGAGTTCGACGTAGTTCTTACAGCAGCTGGTGACGGCAAGCTTGCAGTTATCAAGGCAGTTCGTGAGATCACAGGTCTCGGTCTTAAGGAAGCTAAGGAACTCGTTGAGTCAGCTCCCAAGGAAATCAAGACAGGCGTTGCTAAGGCTGAAGCAGAAGAGATCAAGAACGCTCTTACCGCTGCAGGCGCAACTGTTGAAATCAAGTAATTAAGGTTTTAAAGTCAACAAACAAAGCTCACCGCAAGGTGAGCTTTTGTTTTTGTGTATCGGATTCATATTTGGGTTAAAACCGAAAATTTCTTAGAAATTTCCGCCAATACTTCGTTAACTGCACAGCATCCCATTTCGATGTACAATAAGTACATCATCAACGGGCTGCTGCTTGTTGCCTCGTCTTGACAAAAATTTCGTCGAAATTAGTATATAATGGAAGCCTAAACGGTTTTACCGTAGGGGAGGGGTTTTCCCTCCCGTTATTCATTAAAGCTATACATAACATTTTACAGGGTGTAAAAGCAATCATCTAGCCAATGGAAAGGGTTTTCGTATATGTATTTGCTAATTTCTTTATAATCCTCAAGATTTCTTATGATGTGGTCGTGAAAGGAGCGTTGAAAAATTTTTTGACCTATAGTGTTTTGTTTTTCATTGATTTCCTTGGTGATTTGATATTTTAGCCATCCTATTACCGCTGTTATTGCAGTGGAGGAATTATTTCTATTATCGTCCATTATAGCAATTAACATCAAATGTATATGATTTGGCATAATCACATAAGAATCTACGGATATCTCCTTATATTTTTCTGGTAGTGCCCGAATCCATTTATCTGCAATTTTACCGCAATGTGATAGCTGCGGGAGGGGAGACCCCTCCCCTACGATGGAAGAAAGTATTTTTTGCCGATTTTCAGTACATATTGTTATAAAATATGCACCTGTAGTATCATAATCGAATCCTTGTAGCCGAGTCGGCTTTCTTTTGGGATATTTGTTATCATTAGTATCAAACATCATTATACCTTGCTATTCTATTTCTTGGTCTAAATCGACAAAAAAGTCTGAATTGAAAAAATCTTGAATCGTAATATCCATTCCGTCGCATATCCTTTTTAATGTTGCTAACGTGGTGCTTTGATTTCTACCGCTTACTATATTACTCAATGTCGAGCGTGTCATTCCGCAGGTTGTAGCAAGCTTGTTCAAAGTAATATGTTTTTTGTTGCAAATTTCTTTTATTCTTAACACTGTAGCTTCTTTTATGTTCATGTTTTCCTCCTAAATTATTGTTAATACTATTTTAACCCATTTGAGTTCAAAATGTTGACTCAATTGGGTTGACAAATGAAATTTTTATGCTATAATTAAGAAAAAAGGAGATTTTTTATGAAAGCATTACTTGAAGATTTGTGGTTGAACTATCAATTAGATAAAAACAGGGATATAAGTGACGAAAGTCAAAGGTTGTTATCTGAGCTTACAGAAAAACAAAATGAGCTTTATTCCGAATTGAATGAATCCCAGATAGAATTGCTTGAAAGGTATGAGGAGATTCGCTCAATGCTCAATTGTGCCTATGAAAAGGAGTCTTTTTTACAAGGGGCGTCTTTTGCTGTTACTTTTATTCTTGAGGCATTGAAGGAGTAATAATCACTTTACTTTTTTGGCAATCTGTGTTACAATTCAAAAAGAGGTGATTTGATAATGAAACTTGTTTTTGATAAAAAGGTTGCTACTCCCGACCCTTTTATATTTGAGGACTCAGGAAAGTATTACATATACGCCACAGCACACGAAGGCGTTGCACTTTATACTGCCGATTCTCTCTTCGGCAACTGGAGCTTTGAAGGCTATGTTTTTAAGGTTGAGGACTGTGTTCAGTATTGGGCGCCCTCCGTTATAAAGCTTGATAACACATATTATATTTACGTTTCCTGTCAGTGTGACGGATTTTTTCAGCACCTTCATGTGGGAAAGTCGGCTTCACCGCAGGGTCCGTTTATTGACCCCAAAATGCTTTACAACCGTTTTTCTATTGACTCTCATGTTGTTGAGACAGAAAAAGGGCTCTTCCTTTTTTATGCAGAGGACAGTAAAAAAGGCGAAAGAATAGGTACAAGAGTCTTTGTTGACAAATTGCTTGACCCATATACCCCTGCATATCAGCCAAAGGAGATAATTGTTCCCACCTTTGACGAGGAAAATTTCAATAACAGAATTATTGACGGTAAAATATGGCACACAATTGAGGGTCCGTTCTGGTTTTTCAAGGACGGCTGGCATTATCTTATGTACAGCGGCGGCTGTTATGAAAACGACACCTATCATATAGGCTATTGTACAGCCAAAACCGATGAACAGGATTTGACAAAGATAGATTTTATTAAGCATACAGATAACGGAAAATTTGACCCTGTTATGATAAAAAATGACTTTGAAGAAGGCGTGGGACATCACAGTGTTATCCTTTTTGAAGGTCAGTATTATGCAGTTTACCACGGCAGAGACTATTCCAAGGGTGATATCACCACCAACGATTACCGCACCGCCCGTATATGTAAGCTTAACGCAGGCGACGGCATTATAACTGCAGAAAGATACGCAAACAGAGTATAAAATAAGCTGTAGCAAGAGGAGAATGACCTCTTGCTACAGCTTATTGTACCCTATAAGTGAATTTATCAAATCTTGTGACATCCATTGAGCGGAGCATTGCTTCGCTCTTTTTTCTGTTTTCTTCGGTGTTGTAGCCGTCAATTAGCGGCAGACGGACAATAATTTTTTCCGAGCCGGCTTCAGCTATAAGTATTCTCAGATTATCAAGGGCGAGCGTGTTGCTTTTTCCCGTATAGGAAAGATATATTTCGGGGTCTGTGTCCTTTATGTCCACTACAAATTCATCAAACACCTTCACAGCCCGTTTTACATCGCTTTGCGCCACCGACAGACAGGTTTCGGCAGTAAAACGCCACCTGTCACCAACAATACCCTTGAATTCCTCTAAAAAATCAACATTTAACAGCGGTTCGCCTCCGCCGAAGGTCACACCGCCGCCCGTCGAAACGAAATAAAGGTCATCGCATTTGAGCTGTCGGTAAAGGCTGTCGGGGGTATGTGTTTCTGTGTGAGCATCGGGAGAAAAGCACCTCGGATTGAGACAGTATTTACAGCGAAGGGGACAGCCGTAGAAGCCCACCAAGGTGGTGACCCCTTTACCGTCTGTCCCCAATCTGTGCCGTGAAATACCGAGTATTCGGGCACTATTCATCGTTTTCCATAGTAGTGACATTGATTATCATATTATTTTCCACATTATATTGGATAATGATATCATGGGCATCGGTAAAATATGCAATGATGCCTCTGTCACCGCTTACTTGACTCATGTCCTCTTCTCCCCAAGCCTCTCTGACCTGGTTGATAGACATTCCTTGCATAGAGCTGTCAATAAACTCCTTGGAATAATCGTCATATTCGTTTACATCCTCGGGGAAGAAGTAGTCGGGAAGCTCACCGGGAACGGGTAACACAACATCGGGGTTCAATGCCTCGTTGCCGTTTTCGTCAATATATGGGATGTCGCCGTCCAATTCAACCTCAACCTCACCCGTAAATGGTTCATTGGGTTTTTCGGGCGCAGGCATTATTCCTTCTGTAACATCTTCAACGGCTATATCGCCGCCAAGCTCGTTGCCGATATGCTCGTCCGTACAGCCGACACCTGTCAAAACAAGACTTGCCGCAATGCCTGCAACAGCGATGCTTTTGCCCAGTCTTTGCTTTCTCTCAAGCTCACGTTCAAGGTATTTTACCTCTGACTCACACTTTGGGCAGGTGCCGCGGCATTCTCCCTTGTGCTTACATTCGGAGGTGATAAATTCAATACCGTTCTCGTCAGCAATCTTCTGACGTATTTCCTTGAGTATTCTGCATTTTTCTTTACCTTTCATTGTGTTACCTCCTTTTGTCATTTAGACGAACAATTTATGCTTTTGTTCCTTAGTTTTTAATTTTTTATAACAGGACTCTGTACTGTACCTGCCTAAGAACCTTTTTAAAAAAAGCTGCCTCTCGGAAAAATAAATACATAAACAATTATTTCAATTCCACTACCGTTACACCGAAGTCACCCTCGCCGTAGGCACCTACGTGGAAGTTTGCGACTCTCTTGTCGGATTTGAGATAGCGCCACAGTGCGGCACGGAGTGCACCTGTACCCTTACCGTGAATCAATGTAACGGAATTGAGAGCACCGCGCTTTGCATCGTCAAGGTACTTGTCAACCATGAACCAGGCATCATCACCTGTCATACCTCTCAGGTCTATTTCAGCCTTCACATCTGGTCTGGGGGAGTAGGTGGCACTCTTTTGAGCCTTCTTCTTGCCTTCCAGCTTTTTCAGCTCGGTCAAGAGACGGAGAGTGTTCTTGTTGACCTTCATAGAGAGCTTGTCTGTCTTGACGGTTATGGTATCGCCCTGTATGCGCTCTACTACGCCCTCCTTGTTCATGGTGGTAATAAGCACAATATCACCCACTACAAGGTCACGGGGAAGCTCTGCTTCCTCCTCTTCTATTTCAATCTGTATATCGGCATCCTTCTCGCCCTGCTTGAGCCTTTGGCGGAGCTCTGCACGGGACTTCTGATATTCCTCACGGAATGCCGCCTTGTCCTTTTCCTTCTTTAAGCGGTCAAGCTCCTGAAATACATAGTCGCTTGAGACCTTGGCACTCTGCAGTATTCTTGTTGCCTCTGTTCGTGCTCGGTCAAGCTCGTTACGGGCGGACTCCAGCAGCTTTTCACGCTCGGTGGTGGCAGTTTCAAGCTTTTCCTTTAGCTCACGGCGCAGTCTTTCGGCTTCGTTTCTGGATTTTTCTGCCTCAACACGTGCCTCTTCAAGCTTTTCGACCACATTTTCAAACTGCTTGTTTTCGCTGTCAACATTTGCCTTTGCACGCTCTATTATAGCTGTATCGAGACCTAATTTTTCGGAAATCAGAAAGGCGTTTGAACGTCCCGGTGCACCGATGATAAGGCGGTATGTGGGACGCAGTGTTTCCACATCAAATTCACAGGCACCGTTGCGCACCCGAGGAGTTTCAAGTGCATATGCCTTAAGCTCCGCATAATGGGTAGTGGCAACCGACAAAGCACCGCTTTCACGTACATGCTCAAGTATCGCCATTGCAAGTGCCGCACCCTCTACAGGGTCGGTACCTGCTCCAAGCTCGTCAAAAAGAACAAGACTTTTAGGAGTCAGCTCTTTCATCATACTTACAGTATTTACCATGTGCGACGAGAAGGTTGACAGCGACTGCTCTATGCTCTGCTCATCTCCTATGTCTGCAAGCACATTTTCAAAGACTCTCAGCTCCGATTGGTCATCACAGGGAAGCTCAAGACCCGTTTGCGCCATCATGGCAAAAAGACCTATTGTTTTCAGCGAAACTGTTTTACCGCCTGTGTTCGGACCTGTTATTACAAGTGTATCAAAGCTGTCACCCACATTGATATTAATGGGTACAACCTTACTTTTGTCAATGAGCGGGTGTCTTGCTTTTATGAGGTTTACTGCGCCGTTTTCTGTGATTTTCGGACATATCGCATCCATTGACACCGCAAGGTCGGCACGTGAGAATATAATACAAAGGGAAATGAGAATATCATAGTCCAAAAGCAGAAGCTCTCGCTTTGCCGATACAAGTGCGGAAAGTGTATATAATATACGCTCAATTTCACGCTTTTCATCGCTTTCGAGTACTCTGATTTCATTATTCAGCTCTACTACCGACGTAGGCTCTACAAATACTGTTGAGCCCGATGCCGAGGTGTCATGTACCAGACCCGGTATGCTGTTTTTGCATTCAGCCTTGACTGCCAGAACATAGCGTGAGTTACGCATTGTAACTATATTTTCCTGCAGGTATTTTGTATAAGAGGGAGAGGTTACATATTTTTGCAACGCTTCTCTTACACGGCTGCCTGCAACTCTTATTTTACGTCTTATCTCTGACAGCTTATCCGAAGCATTGTCCGCTATGGCATCGTCGGAAATAAAGGTGTTTCTTATGGATTCGTCAAGCTCACGGTCGTTTTGGAGCATTGAAAAACGCTCGGAAAGTACGCCGCCGCTTTCAAGAGCCGACCCGTAAGCACGGAGTGCCTTGACAGCCGACAAAAGCTGTCCAACGTTTATAAGCTCGGGAATTGTCAGCATTGCGCCCTTTTCGGCTCTGTCACAGGTGTCCGCAATATTTTTGACACCGAAAAAGGAAGGCGTGCCCTTAACGTTTATCAGTTTTTTTGCCTCTTCTGTTTCGGACAGCAGTCTCTTTACACGGCGCAGGTCTGTTTCGGGCAGTGTTGTGAGTATCTTGTCACGTGCGCCCTCAAGATTTGCCTTGCTTGCCCACAGTTCCAATATTTTGTTGTATTCAAGTGCTTTGGTGGCGTGTGAAAAAGCCGACAACTGTTTTTGTGTTACTGTCATTTTAGTTCCTTTTTTATTTACCGGGAAATTGTATTAAATCAACCTCGCCGCTTTACTTTATTTAAATGAGCATATAGGTTACGATAGGCGAGAATTGTCAGCGGCGACTCGCCGCTTTTTTATTATGTCCTGTACCTGCCAAAAATTTTAATAATATGTTTTGTTTTCGGGAGAGCTCGAGAGCGGGGCTTTTTTCAAAAAAGCCTCCTCTCGAAAAATCAATTATAATAACTAAAAATTCTTAATATTATTCTTATAATAGCTGAGAGCCGACACGGCACAGTCAAGATGCTCGGACGAAAAGCGCTCGGAAAGTGTGCAAAAGGCATTCATGGCAACAGGGTCCAAAAAGCGAATCCCGAAAGCCTGTCTGTCATTGAGTGACAGCATGTGCTCCAATGCACCTATAAGCCCCTTTGTAACGGTAACTCCCTGCACTCCCTCGGGTACAATGCACCTTGTGCATATTATTCCTCCGTCCGTGTGCAGAAATACACCTCCGTCGGGTTCACGGCCGCAGACCATACACTCTGTAAGGTCGGGATAAAACCCCAGCGCCGAGGTCAGCCTCAGCTCGAATACAGCCTTTATTATCTCGGAAGGTATTTGAGATGAGTCCGTCAGCGAAAGCGCCGTACAGGTAAGCGAATAAATGGCAGGCGCATCCTCGTCGGTAAACGAGGTCTCACTTGCCATAGCTGCAATGTAGTTTGCAAGAGACAGCCTTTCAAAATCAATACCCTGGCGTATGAGATGGGAAACAGTGGATGCTTGTGACAGCGTATAGCCGTCTCCCTTTGAGCTTAGTACAAGCTCCGACAAGGTATAGGGCTGACAGGAAGCAAAGTTGCGGCTTTTCGGAGACATGACTCCGTAAGCCGAAAAGGTTACAAGTCCTTCCTCGGTCAGCGCAGTTATATATGCATGCGCCTCTCCGAAACGCCGCCTTTTCAACACTAAGCCTTTTACTGTTTTAAACATATATTATTCCTCGGAGTTAAGTCCGAAATTAGTAATGCTTGCAATACTGTCACGCCAGTTGGCTTTTACCTTCACCCAGAGATTGAGGTTTACTTTAGTGCCGAAAAATGCTTCAAGGTCTTCACGGGCATATGTGCCGATTTTCTTCATCATAGCGCCGTTTTTGCCGATAATTATACCCTTGTGTCCATCCTTCTCACAGTATATTTCAGCTCTTATATCAATAAGGTGACCTCGGATATCCTTGAAATCCTCAATTACCACAGCTGTACCGTGGGGAACCTCGTCATCAAGGAGACGGAGCATCTTTTCACGGATGACCTCAGCCGCTATAACACGCTCGGGCTGGTCGGTTATCATGTCCGAGGGGAACATCCAGTCTCCCTCAGATATAAACGGGTCAAGCTCTGTGAATATAGTTTCCACACTGTCACCTGTCTCTGCGCTGATGGGAATTACAGAGGCAAATTCAAATTTCTTTGTAAATGCATCTATAGTGGTAAGAATGTCGCCCTTTTTGGAAATATCCGATTTATTAATGAGGAGAATAGTGGGGTATCCCTGCTTTTTCAGCTTTTCCAGCATTTGCTCCTCAATGGAGTTCACCTCACCCTTTGCCTCTGTGACAAAGAGTACGGCATCAACGTCGCCCACAGCAGTGCTGATAGCCTTTACCATGCTGTCGCCCAGCCTTGTTTTAGGCTTGTGCATACCGGGAGTGTCAAGAAAAACATACTGTGTGTTCTCCTTGGTGAGAATGCCTGTTATTCTTGTTCTTGTTGTCTGCGGCTTCTTGGAGACAGCCGCTATTTTCTCACCCAAAAAGCGGTTGAGAAGTGTGGATTTGCCCACATTCGGGCATCCGATAATGGCGATAAACGCCGTTCTGGGTGTAAATTTATCCATAATTAACCTCTGTCTTTAAATAAAGATGGCTCGTCGGGAGTTTCCCTGATGTAGTCGCTTGATTTGTAATAGGGGTCTATCATTATTCTTTTGATATTAGGATAGGCGGCAAAGGTTCCGATAAAGGAAACCAAGGCAACCGTAAGGAAGAAGGGAAGAAGTCCTCCCAGGGGAAGAAAGTACATATATATCACGATATTCAAAGCTACTGTCAGCACTATGCCGATAAGTCCCACAATATTTCTCTTTAAGCCGACAAGAGAGAAAATAAAGGAGTTTTTAAGTATCTTAAATACCGACAGCTTAAAGGTAACAAGAAGCTGGTACATATAAAAGTGCATAACCACCCATATCAGAGCAACGAATATGCTGAAGAAATAGAACATGCTGAACATGAAATTTATTGAGGCGTTTGTGTAGTAGAATACCAAAGAAAAGATTACTGCCCCCGTGAAAAGAAGGTCAACAATTCCAAGTGTCAGAGCCTGACGGAAGTTCTTTTTTATGGTTCTGAAGAAATCAGAGGGCATATCCACATATTCTTCTCTTGTGTGGTTACGGAGAACATATGCCATACCCGTGTTTGCAAAGCCGAAGGTAAGCACCGCAATGGCAGTGAGCCAGAAAAGCACCTTTGCCACGGGACCGTAGTATTCCATTGTTACATTTTTGCCAAGCACTCCCCAAAGAGCCGAAACGGCAGGCTCGCTTGAAAGCTTGCTCACTCCTGCGATTATGGGATAAAGAGGGTCGGCAGGTGTGGAAAAAGGAACACTGAAATTTCCCGACAGTCCCACCAATCCGAAGAACAGAGGAAAATTCATAATTATCCACAGGAAATTCACCTTGGACAGGTCAAAAAACTTTCTCTTCAGAAGCTTGAAAAAGCCAACCAAGGAATAATCCGTTTCACCTTTTTTTACACCCTTTCCGGGCTTGGAATAATCAAATAATTTAAAACCTTTTTTCATTTTTTGTCTCCTAGGGAATTGCATTAAATCAACCTCATTGTTTTACTTTGTTATAGGTTGCGAAAGGCGAGAATTGCCGGCGGTCGCTGACCGCTATAACGAGAGCAGAAATACCTTTACCGCCGAGGACAGACCAAGCAGTGCGGAAAAAATCAAAAACAGCGCAATATAGCTTGCAACAAAGCGCATATTGAACATCTCTTTGAAGCCTTCGGCGCGAAATAAAACTCCGTCAAACAGCTCTCTTTTATTATCTGTTTTTGTATCGGTAAAAATTCTCAATCCTGTCAGCGTAACAAAGGACGAATATATGACCAGCAGGTATGCTGTCAGTGTGGAGAAAAACACTTCGACGGTAATGAGATACATCGAAGACTCGGTCAGATTTGCCGTCCTTGCCCCGAAAAGAGCACCGTAAACGGCAATCGCCGCAAAAGAGCCTACAGGGGCGTAGATTGTGGGGCCTGCCGTAAAAAGCCAAAGTAAAAATATAACTTCAAAAATAACGGCAAAACGCAAATCACAAAGTACCTCGCCCAGCAATATTACCGCATCGGCAATTTGAGCATCTCTTCTGCAAATAATAAATCCCATGACCGAGGATATCAGAACGGTAACGAGAAATATAGCGAATACCGTCTTGTAGGATTTGAATTTCTGGTAATTTTTTATCATTTTTTCCTCCCGAATATTACTTACTTAATAATATTCGGGAAGGGAAAAGTTATAACCGAAGAGAGTCGTACTCTTGTCGGTTTAAAGGATAAATATTTCTGCGAAGTGCAGGAATACTCTATGTATTCCAAGCGACAAAGGGATATTTAGACCAAAAAGGGCTTTTCTCGGCGATAATAGTTCGGCTCTCTTCGGCTATAACAAAACAGCTTCAAGTCTTGCTTCGTTTATAGCGGCATTTGCGGCAAGCGTTCTGATGTATTCACGCTCACGCCGTCCTCTTGCAAGATTGAGATATGATGTCCTGACACCTCTTTTTGAGGCAACACCCACATATACGGTACCCACAGCCTTGCCCTCGTCTGTGTCAGGTCCTGCCACTCCCGTGACCGATACTGCTATGTCCGCACCCGCCAGACCGAGAAGTCCCTCTGCCATTTCGGCGGCACATTCGGCACTTACCGTGCCATAGCGTTCAATTGTTTCGGGCTTTACTCCCGTAAGCTTCATTTTTGCCTCGTGGGAGTATGTGACAACGCTCATTCCGATTACCTTCGATGCGCCGGGAATATCGATAACTCGCTTTGCACACATACCGCCGGTACAGCTTTCCGCAAAGGCTACTGTCAAGCCTTTTTCTCGGCAAACAGTACTCATTGCCTCCTCAAGACTGCCCACATTGATTCCGTAGATGTACTGACCGACTCTGCTGTATACTTCACTCTGAAGCGAGTCAATGAGAGCGTTGCACTCATCTTCGTCCTTACCTTTTGCAGTCAGTCTGATAAGCACCTCACCTGTCTTGGCATAGGGTGCTATGGTGGGATTTGTGTATGAATCCATAAGGTCACGCAGCAGCTCTTCAGCCGCCGCCTCGCCGATACCGTAGAGTCGAAGATTTCTGGATACTATGACCGAATCGGAAAACTGTTCCTTGAGCCAGGGCTTTATTTTTTCATCGAACATCGGAACAAGCTCACGGGGGACACCGGGCAGCATAATGACCGTCTTGCCGTCCTTTTGTACGGCGGTGACGGGTGCTGTGCCGTAGTCATTGTCAAAAACAATGGCGCCCTCGGGCAGATAGGCTTGTTTAATGTTGTTTTCTGTCATTACTGCATCACGGCGTCGGTAGTGTTCTTCAATCCGTCTGAGCGATTCTTCGTGTAAAACCAACTTAAGTCCCATCGCCTCGGCTACACCTTCCTTGGTGATATCATCACAGGTGGCGCCAAGTCCTCCCGAGGTTATAACGATGTCATTTGACGCTATAGCCTCCCTTAATACGTGAACGAGACGGTCGTGATTATCTCCGACCGTCTCACGATGAAACAGATTTATTCCGATTTCAGCAAGACCTTGGGAAAGGTGAGCTGAATTAGTGTCAATTATATCGCCGAGAAGAAGCTCTGTTCCGACGCAGATGATCTCTGCGCAAACTCTCATATCAGTCAAATATGAGGCTTATGGGCTGATCGTCGTAGATGCACTTGATAGCCTTTGCAAAGATACTGTCTGTACGGAGTATAACGAACTTGTCAAGCATCTTTTCTTCAGGAACAGCAATGGTGTCAAGAAGAATAACCTTCTTGAATGCACTTTCCTTGAAGCGCTCAATAGCCGCACCGGAAAGAACGGCGTGAGTAGCACCGCAGTAAACCTCTGTAGCACCGCCTATTTCAATAAGTGCCTTACCTGCATTGCAAATAGTTCCCGCAGTGTCAATCATATCGTCAATAAGAATACATCTCTTGCCCTTTACATCGCCGATAATGTTGCAAACCTCCGAAACATTTGCCCTTGCACGTCTCTTGTCAACGATTGCAAGAGGTGCATTGCATCTCTGTGCGAAGGCTCTTGAACGTGTTACGGAGCCAAGGTCGGGAGAAACAACAACTGTGTCCTTGGACATATCTCCGAAATTCTCAATAAAATAATTTGCAAGAAGGGGAGCGCCCTGAAGGTTGTCAACGGGGATGTCGAAGAATCCCTGAATCTGAGGAGCGTGAAGGTCCATTGTAAGAACTCTGTCAGCGCCGGCAGTTGTAATAAGGTTAGCAACAAGCTTTGCACTGATGGGATCTCTTGCCTTTGCTTTTCTGTCCTGGCGGGCATATCCGAAGTAGGGCATAACAGCAGTAATTCTGCCTGCACTCGCACGCTTGAGAGCATCTATCATAATAAGAAGCTCCATAAGATTGTCATTAACAGGATAGTTTGTAGACTGAATAACGAAAACATCGCGTCCTCTTACGCTGTCAAAAAGTGATACGCTGATCTCTCCGTCCGAGAAGGTCTTTACTTCGTTCTGTGAAAGAGGAAGTCCAAGCTGTGCCGCAATTCTCTGAGCAAGGTCTACACTTGAGTTTGCACAGAATAACTGAATGTTTCTGCCGTGTGAAATCATATGTAATCTCCGTTTCTTTGCCAAAGGGCATATTTTTCTTGTTTTACTTACCTATATTATAACAAAAACTGGTGTTTTTTCAATAGGTAATTTAATAATTCTTGTCGGTTTTTTGTATTTTTGTTAAAAACAATGGATATTTTTTCATTTATGACAATATTTAAGGGTATTTTGATGCATAACGTAAAAAGCAGCATAGCCGAAGAGAGATGAACTATTATCGCCGAGAAAAGCTTTTTTCGGTCTAAATATCCCTTTGTCATATACAATAAAAAAGTTCCCGATTATTTCATCGGGAACAGTCTTACTTTTTGTATTATTTCGTCTTGCTTTGCAGTCATTTCCTTTTCTTCGTCACGGGACATATGGTCATAGCCTAAAAGGTGAAGTACCGAATGGACAGTCAGATACGCCACTTCTCTTTCAACCGAATGACCGAATTCCGCAGACTGTTCAAGACAGCGGTCATAGCAGATTATGACATCTCCGAGTGCGACGGTTTCGCCGTCAAAGGGGATAATTTCGCTGTCCTCATCGAAGGCAGGGAAGGAGAGCACATCCGTAACGCTGTCCTTGCCTCGGAAGTCACGGTTAAGATGTTTTATTTCATCACAGTCAACAAAGGTAACGGACACCTCGCAGGAGTGCTCTGCCTCCTCGTATTTGAGTGTCTCGTTTACAGCACGCTTCGTTAATGCACGGAGTGCCCGCGTGAAGCTTTTCTTTTCGGTATTGTCGCGGGTGTATATAATATTTTTCAATGGTTTTTATCTCCTGAGAAATTCTTCAAAATCAACTTCGCAGCTTTTTTATTCCTCTTATATCGTCTCCTGCAAACTCATAAACTCTGTATTCGCCGAACAGTCTTGACACGATTCTTCTTTCGTATTGTGTATTCAGCTGAGTGGGAGTCAGATTTGTGGAAACGATGGTAGGCTTGGACGCTAAAATTCTCGTGTTGATTATTGTGTAAAAATATGCTGTTGCCGCCTTACTTTGCACCTCTGCACCGAGGTCATCGATTATAAGAAGGTCGGAGTTAAGGTATTTTTCACTGTCACGCCTTTCTCCGTCTTTTGCAAAGCGGTCTCTTTCAAATGCCGAAATAATGTTTTGAGCGCTGTCATAGGCTACGGTATAGCCCTTTTCTATAACACATTTTGCAATAGCCGAGGATAGGTGTGTTTTCCCAAGCCCTGTAGCGCCTACGAGAAGCAATGATTCCGAATCGGCGGGGGAGAAATTCTTTGCATAGCTCTTAGTATATTCAAGTATGCCCGACATTTTTTCTCTGATTTCACCGAATGCATAATAGGATAGGTCAAAGCTTTCAAAGGTCTGATTTTCCAGATATTTTCCAAGACCTGAATTCTTGAAGTTTTGCTGTGTAATTGCTCTTCTCAGACAGTCGCACATCTTTATGCCAACATAACCTGTGTCCGAGCATTTTTCACACTCGTACTTTACATCTGTGTAGTCCTCGGGTAACCCCAGAGCGGTAAGACGGTCCTTCTTTTCTGCTTTCAGTGAAATCAGTCTCAGCTCCAGTGCCTTATATGCGGCATCCCTGTTTTCTTCACCCGACAGCGCCGCCGCAAAGATTTTCATACCGGTTTCGGACAGCTCTCTGTCAATTTCAGCTATTCTTTTGTCCTTGGACCATACCTCGGCAGAGCGCCTGTCTGCGGCGTCTCTTGCAAGGCTTGCCTTGTCCTTGAAGATTTCATAAACACTTTCTGCCATTTGAAGTGTTCCTTTCGGTTATTTTTTCATACTGCTTTCAACAGCCGCCCTGAAAAATTCTTCGGGGTCAAAGGAAGAATTTGAGCCTGCGGGCTTTTTATCTCCGCTTTCAACCTCGGCGGCAGTCTTAAAGCCTGCACCGTGCCAGCTTTCAAGTATCTTGTGCATGTAGCTCATGGAAGCCTTGCCTGTCTTTTCAACAGTCTTTTCATAAGCCAGTTTTATCAGCTCGTCGCTTATCATCCATTCTTGCCATTGAGCCAGCATTGCCTTTTCCTTGGAGGTGAGAGTCCTTTGACCCAGCCCCATCAAGGTGCGGATTTTCCCTTCGAAGGAGAGGAAGCTTTTTCTTTTCAGAATGTAATCCTCAGCCTTCTGATATGTATTAATATCTCTGTCAGCAAAATCTATAAGGAGCTTTTCCGCATATCTGAGAGAAGGCTTTCCCTCCGAAACACAATGCTCTATGCCCAGCATTACAACATCGCCCGGCAGACACAGATAGTCACAAAAGGAATATAAGGTTGACAAATCCGAGGTGTTGAAGGTTTTGCCCAGTCTGTTGCTTGCCCATTCTACAAGCGCCCTGAATTCACCCTCGTTTGCCGCCTGAGCAAGCTGTTTTGATGTATATGATGGTTTTGAAGAGGGACGGTGTACCGTATTTACAGGCTCTTCCTTTGCCGCAACGGGCTCAGTTGCCTTTTCTTGCTTTCGTGCGGCTCCTCTTTCAATGAGTCCCGCGCCTCTTAAAAATGCAAGACTTTCCGAAAGGTCACAGGTTGACACACCTGCCTTTTCAAGCTCGGAGATAATCTCTTCTTCGGTAATAACGTCATCGGATTCCATGCTTGCAATTATCAAAAAGGTCTTAAGCTCACAAGAGCCTGCCTCGGACAGCCTTGAAATAAGCTTTCTCGGTACGGAAAAGCTGTCACTCATCAGCTTCTTTTTAATTTTGTAACTGACTTCGCTCACCGTCATATCTCCTTTCTTGTATATCGGAAAACTGCATTTAATAACCCTAGCCGCTTTCCTGAAAATGTGGGATAATATTATATAACATTTTTTTACTTTAGTCAATAGAAAAGCACGCCGAAAAAACAGCGTGCTTTTTGTTACTATTGATTAGTTATTACTTAGTTGGGTGTACATAGTGTCCAGTCACCGTACTGTGTACAGGTGTAGGTAAGAGTCTTTTGGTCCTGAGACAAGGAGAAGCTTGAGAAGTCATATACCAGATAGTAGCCGTTGTCTACCCTGTTTTTGAGAGAGCTTGAACTGCTGTATTCTTCTTCTCCTGCAATGTCATTGCCGTTTTCGTCAAGGCTTCCTCCGAAGCTGCCCATGCCGCTTGAGGTAAGTGAGTCCTTGAGGAAAATGGTATAGCTGCCATTGGGGGTGAGCCCCGTTACGCTGATTTTATAGGTGTTTTCATTTATTTCGGGAACCGCCTCAAAGATAACCTGAGCAGCCTGTGCCGTCGAGGTCTTGCTGCTCACAACAGTCAATCCCTCCGCAAAAGCTTCGGCAGTGTCAACTCTGTCAAGCTGAGTTACAATCTTTATTTCGTCATAGCTTCCGTCAAGAGCGTAATGATTGATGCTAACCAAGTTTTGAGAAGTGTTTGCAATGTGAGTCCAATCGGTATCTGTACTCTTCTTTATATAGATGCAGTAGCGTACTCTGTCATTTTCCGCAACTGCAGTATCCCATGTCAGAAGGTACATTGAATTCTGATTTGCAAAACGGATATTATTTACCGCAAGGTTATCAACCTCGTCGGGATTTACGGGAAGCTCATTCTCGTCATCACCGGGATTACCGCCTGAACTGCTTCCGCCGGAGCCTTCCGTTACGGTTATTGCTTGGTAGTTACCGCGATATACAGTGTAATTGAGAGTGAGAGTATCGGCATCGAAGGTTACCGAATTGGAATTCCAGCCGTCAAACTGAATATATCCGCCGTTTGTTTCAATGCTGTCTGCAATGTTGATTAAAGGCTCGGATTCCTTGGAGAAGGTAACAGAGCTTGCGTTTTCAACAGTGTTGTACTGGAGGTCGATATCGTTTTCACCCAACGCCGCCTTGTAATTTCCGTGAAGAAATGCGGAGATTGCTTCAGGGAAGGTAACGGTAAGAATGCCGTCAGCCTTGGTGTAAACGGCTGTGTAGGTCAAGTCTTTTTTCTCAACTGCAAGGTTCAGCGAGCAGGTATAGCTGCCGATTACATTGTTGTTCTTGTCGTAGCTGATGACATCAACGGTATCGGGAAGATTTTGGAAATTGGAAAGGTTTGCTGCATCAAAATATGCTTTAGGACTTGCGGGAGTGCATTCGCCCGATACTGTGAGATTGGGGTTATTTACCGATTTGTTGTAAACATTTACGTGATAAGAGAAAATCTTCGATACGTATTCGGGATTCTTTACTGTAAATACATAGTAAATACCTTGAGGATTTACCTCTAATCCGAGAGCCGAATAATCGGCGTTTTCGGGATCGACAATAACTGTTACGGGTGTATATGCGCTTTCGTTTACTGTTAACTCAAGTGTGCTCTTCTCGGGCGTGTTTGTAAGCTCTCCGATAGTCCAACCGCTGAACTTAACATAGCCGCCGCTGCTTTCAAGAACAGGCTTTATTTCTTCAAGTGCATCTGAGTATATTCCTATATTTCTTCCGGGTTCAATAAAATACTGCGAAGCAAGTCTTACGCCTGTTGTATCGTTTGTGTTTGAGGCAAAGAAGGGATACGCCGTGCCCAGATAATCCTCGGAAAGCTCCAAATTAAAGGTGCCGTTATCGTATTTTGCGCTAAGCTCAATGTCTTTGGTGCTCTTTTCAACGCCCAGTGTACCTGTGTATGTGCCGAGCTCAGAGTCGGCGCCCATTGCAACTATCTTTACGGTAAGGTCGCCGTTTTCAAGAAGTCTGGGGTCGATTACTGCCTTAGGCTCGCTGATATCGGCATCGGCTTCGACAAGGAGTTGGTTTTCGCTGTTGTATATTTTTACCTTATATACATTGATACCTGCTGTGTTTTCAGGAGTCTTTACCGATACGTAGAGAATGTGGTGCTGGCTTGTCAGCTCATAACCTACAGGGTCCTGATTGAGCGGCTCATCCTCATTGCCGTCATCTTCGTTTCCGCCTTCAACATCAATTGCGGTAACTGTCAAAAGCTTCGAGCGCTTTGCCACAAAAGCAGATTCGGTTTCTTCAACGGTGTGAGCATAAAGCTGAGCAATACCGCTTTCATAATCCAAAGCAGAGCTTGAATCTATAAACGGCTCGTTTGTAACATATCTGCGAGCATTTCTGTTGTTCATAGAATATGAGTAGTTTTCGGTATCAAGTCCGCTGAAGGTGTATACGCTGTGATTTAACATATCGGAGGGTGCCTTGGTGAGCGTGATACCGTCGGAGAATATCTCAAAATCGTCTGCTGTGGAGATGATTTTCTTTTCAAGCTTCCATGAAGCCACTGCTGTTTCGTTGAATTCCTCGTCACTTGTTGATACGGTTACTGTATCAAAGGTATTGATTGGAAGCATCCCTTCCATGGGTGTTAAGAATTGGGAATTGTAGCTCCAGAATACATTTTCGTTATTTGAGTTTGTAAAGGTTACTGCATGTCTGGGCGCTTCATCGGTCTCGGGTATTGTCAGTGAGAAGCTGAGAATGTTGTTATTAAGCGTGAAAACAACATCATATCCCTTCTTGTCAACAGGCACAAGCTTATCAATAGGCTCTGTGCGTGTTGTCTTACATGCGGTACATGTATATGTCATTACGCCCTCGGCATCAACGGTAGGAGCAAGTGTTTCCTCTCCGTCATCCCAAGTGTGAAATTCCGTGTATGTATGGGAAGCTTTCTTTTTACAGGTCTTGATGTGTCTTTCTTCATCAAGATATTCCCACTCTCCCCACGTGTGGATGTGCACGGTAGTGGTATTGTCTGTCTCTGTCTTATCTTCGGTCTCTGTCTTATCCTCGGCCTCTGTCTTATCTTCGGTTTGGGTTGCTTCTTCCTTTGTTACAGTATTCTCTCCCGAAACTGTTATGTTACCAAGCTCAGAGTCCTTGGAGCTTACGGTTGCGTTGTCTGCCTGAACCGTAACGTTACCCGTAACGTTCGCCTTGTTGAAATTAACGCTTCCGTTGCTTGCTCCTGCAGTCACAAGAATGTCAGAGGAGGTTGTACCTGTGAGAGTAACATCCTCTGCGGCTACAAGTACGATACCCTCTTTTTCGGAAAGAGTATATTCGCCCGGCTCGTTAATGTATTGAACAATGGCACGGTCAAGCACAGTTACCATTGCTGCACGGCTCATACTGCCCTCGGGTGAGAGTACGCCCTCTGCAACGCCGCCCACGATACCTGCATTTGTCAACGCCGAAACATAGGGAGCCGACCAGTCGGAAACACTGTCACTGTCCTCGAAGGCTGACAGGTCATAATTATCGTCGGGTGCAATACCAAGTGCTCTGCAAAGCATAACCATTGCCTGCTCACGGGTTATAAGTTGGTCGGGATTTGCATTTTTACCGTCACCCAGCATAATTCCCGCCTTGTAGCATTTGAGTATATCGTTTGCATACCATGCATCCTCAGCTACATCCGCAAAGGGGTTTTCGGCTGTGTCGGTAAGTCCGAGAGTCCTTGCTATTATAGCCGCCATCATCGCTCTTGTCAGTGATGCATCGGGTTCAAAGGATGCTCCGGTGCCGTTTATTATTCCATGTTCTGTCCAACGGCTGATAGCATCTTCTGCCCAGTGTCCGTCGGTATCGTCATAGCTTATTTCCGCTGCCGACACGCAAGGTGCAAGAGCCATCACGGCGGCAAGAAGCAATGACAAAATTCTGTAAAGCTTATTCTTCATATTGTCCTCCCAAATTAATTAATGTATGTTTTAGTATAAAACTCCTCGGACAAAAAGTCAAGCATTTGTAATAAAAATCTTCTAAAAGAGTAGACTAATTCCATAAAGATTTTGCGAGGTGATTTTTTGAAAGCAATAATACTTGCAGGCGGAGAAGGCAAGAGACTGCGTCCTCTTACCGCTACCCGCCCAAAGCCCCTTATGCGAGTGGGAGACCGCACGCTTCTTGATATAATGTTGGAAAGACTCGGCGCTCACGGCATCACCGATGCCGCCGTAACATTGGGTTACCGAGGCGACGATATAATAAACGAAATAGGAGACAGCCTTCACGGAGTCAATATCAGCTATTACCGTGAAAAAAGCCCATTGGGTACGGCAGGCTGTGTAAAAAACTGCAGTGATTTTGTTGAAGCCGATACCCTCATATTGTCTGCCGATGCCCTGACTGATATTGATTTCACAGCTTTGATAAAGGCTCACAGGGATACGGATGCCACAGTGACTCTTGCTGTCACAGAAAGAAAAAACCCCCGTCTTTACGGGGTAATTGAGACAAGGGGGGACGGAAGAATAGTTGACTTTAAAGAAAAGCCTCAGCTTCCAGAGGACACGGCGGCAACGGTTAACTGCGGTATCTATGTGATAAAAAAAGAGGTACTTGATATGATACCCGAAAATTCCTTTTGCGATTTTGCAAAGGATATATTCCCCAAAATGCTTTCTCAAAAGCAGCCCTTGTTTGCATATAAAACGAAGGATTTTTGGTGCGATATAGGCTCTTTTTCGGAGTACAGAAGGTCAAATTTGCTCACTCTTACCGGAGGCTTTTTTGTAAAAAGCTCTCATAGCCCCGTTTCTTCCAAGGGAGTTATTACTGACAGCATAGTGGGAAGGGGAAGCAGGATACTCAGCAAGGCTGTGATAAAGGATTCGGTGGTTGGAAGAAATACTCGAATCGGTTCACGCACCTGTCTTGATTCATGTATACTTGGCGACGGCGTTACGGTGGGAGAAAATGTAAGTATATCGGGCGGTGCAGTGGTCGGAGATTTTGCCATTGTCGGCGACGGCGTTACCCTGACCGACGGAATACACATAGAGCCCTATACGGTGTTTATGGGGTGAACAAAAAGTGACTATGCCCAATACCGTTAGTTTCTTAACTTAACAGTATTGGGCATTTTGCCGATTTTCGAAAAAAAACCGAAAAAGATGTCAGGTAGATGTCAGGTAAATGTCATTGTATGTCAT
>CAZYTA010000021.1:0-19639 GCA_964650465.1 uncultured Oscillospiraceae bacterium
ATAGAAATTCAGCCGAAAGGCAACTACCTATCAATTTTGATATCTAATTCTATAAACAGTTCTGTCCTTGAAAGCAACGAAGAGCTTTTATCTACAAAGTCGGATAAGGAACATCACGGCATCGGTTTAAAAAGCGTGCACGGGATTGTGAAAAAGTATGACGGAACGATTGACTTTTTTGAAGAGAACGGAGAATTTAACTGTTATATTCTGCTTTTTATAAATTGAAATAATTTGCCGCCCAAAAAGGGGCGGCATTTCTTTTTTTTGTGTACTTTGCGACAAATACTGTGCATTTCACGGAATTTATGATTTTTTAAAGCAAGTGTGTGATATAGTGTTGGCACAACGGAAAGGGGAGATGCAAGAGCATGATATCAGAGAAACTCGAACATCGATTTATATCAAACAAATATATTCCTCCGGATAAAAAAGAAATATACCTCTACGGGTTTAAACTAATTATTTCCGATATAATCAATTTTTCCATAGTGTTGCTGTTGGGAACAATTCTGAATTCTACGATTAATGCAATTATTTTTTTACTTTTGCTTCTTTTGGTAAGAAGATACACAGGAGGTTTTCACGCAAAAACTTTTGTGTTTTGCCGCTTGTGTATGATAGTATCCTTTGTATCCGTATTAGCTTTGTCGTATTTGCAACAGATGTTTGAATGTCCTATAGCTTGGAACTTTACGGTAAATATACTTTGTATTGTTTTAATATCAGTTTTTGCCCCCGTTGAACATCATAATAAGCCTTTAAATGAAATGCAGAGAAAGAACAACAGGAAGAAGGCAATAATATCATCAATTTTAGTATCTGTTTTATCATTGGTATTACATAAATTCGGTTACCAAGAAGGAGTGTTTATTTCAAATACCCTGCTGCTGATAGTAATACTAATGATTATAGGTGTAATAATTAAGAAAGGAGAAAAAAACAATGCTTGAAACACTTGAAAAGGTAATATCCGAGGCAGCTTACAATGCAGCAATTCAGTCTGTGGGTGTAGCTTCTTATTTGGGTATGCATCAGATGAAAGAGCCCTGTGGTTTGAATGAACTTGCAGAAGAAGAGCAGGATAAACATTTTAACAGAAGATTTTGGTAAATCAAAAAAGTGAATAATGCTTTTGTGTTTGTTTGCTGACATTCGCAAAAGCATTATTCATTAAACCACATTACATAGTTTTACTCACGCAAACAGCGTGTCTATCTATATATTTTACGATATTTTTGTAATTCACGGAGATTAATGTTTGAAACATTTGACAATTTTTTTGGAAATTTCCCAAATGGAAATCCGTCACCTGTATTTTGTTGTCGAACTCTTAAATAATATTTATTGCTTAAAAAAGCATCAAATATTATTTAAGGAGGATGTTTAATGGAAAACATCAACATCAAAAATGAAGGACTCAAAAAATTCGGAGGGAGAATAAGAGAAAAGAGAATATTGCTGGGGATGACAATTGAAGAACTTGCCGAAAAAGCCAATCGAAGTGATCGCGAAGTGCGTGCCATTGAGCGAGGAAAAGTAGAACCGCTACTGGGGACTGCTCTTTTGCTTTGTTACGCATGCGAAATAGAGATAGGAGAACTGAAGGATTTTGTTCCTCAGGAGGAACCTGCATATGCTTGATCTTAAAACCAAACAATTATATGTAATTACAGAGGATGCATATTTATGCGATGGTCATAAGTTTGTTTCGTACGGCATATCTGTACTTTCAAACGAATTTAATCACATACAATCGATCCATCGTATTTCCGAGAATTACGCTTCAATATCAAATTTGGTTGAGTTGTGTAATTCATTACAATTAGACCCAATTCATCTATATGATGTTGTAGATGATTTTGTATCTGATATAAATCGAATACAAAACACGTGAATTAAAATATTGCCTTTTATTGAACGGTTTATGCTGTTTTTGGTGTACTCATAAGCAAAGGGGGTGGTATGCTGTTTAGAAAGTTTGTCTTTTCCATGAAAATGATACACAGGAAGAGATAAACATATAAACAAAATTCATACATAATAAAGCCTGAGGCACTAAGGCTTTACGGGTACCCTAAAAAGCTTTATATTTAGAGGTGAAAATATAAAGCTCATAGCGCATGGTAGAGGATTTGTATAATCGTGCTTCCATATTATTATCAAATCTTCTACCATTTCACCTTATGTATATAAGCACTTCACATTTGTATAAATTGTAATATAAGAAAGCAGAATTCCCGGACAACAGTAAGAAGAATATTGAGCTTTGTAACACAGAGCTTGTTGTATGGCGTAAAAATTAGGGGCTGTAAAAAACTCTGTTTGAGTATTTTACAGCCCCTATCTGTTATTTTATAAAGGGTTTATTTTTATCACTTACATCCCATATTTTTGTATCGAATCCGTGATCGTCGGGAAGAACATCGGAACCAAGACAGTTTGTTTCTTTACAATTTATATCTCTTAACAGGGTATAAAGCTCATAATTATTGTCTTTTAATTCAGAACCTCCGTTTATGGGAACTACACAGCCAAACAGATTTTCAAATTCAACAGCAGTTATGTCCGATGCTCTTATTGCCCCTGCTATGGAGTTGATAATACGTGCGGGGGATTCTGCGACAGAATTGATATAATTCTTCTCGTTAGTTTCAATTTTTGAAAAAACATTTTTCAAATGTATATTTCCTTCGTACGGATTGAGATGACCAAAAGCTCCTGCATAATTTGTTCCGTAAAGCAATTCAAGGGATGGGCATATCACTGCCGTGTATACTGATGCATCAATACATTTGACTCCGCCGCCTGTTACAGTTCCTATCAAACCGCCGTTATAGTTGCTGTTTATAAATCTGTCAGATGTATCCAACGTAACGCTTACTTCAACACGCTCAAGGTTGCAAGAAGAACTTGAATATCCGGCAATACCTCCTATGGCTACCATACCGCCCTCGTTGCTGTTATTTGGAATAAAGACTTTTGAATTGTTGATTTTTACATTATAAAAGGAGCAACCATTGTTTTGATTATCTTCATTTTTTAGATATCCGCTCAGTATTCCCATTGCCAAAATGTTTCCCGAGCCTATCATTTCACCGCAAACAGATGCATTCAGTACGGTGAGATTTTGTATTTTCAACGCATCGCAGACACCAAACAGTCCGGCAACACCGTATTCTACAGCACCTGCTTCATATTCGACTAAAAATTTAATCGCTTTGGTTACATTTAAGTTTGTAATGCTTTTTTCGTTTCCGTCAAAGCTTCCGCTGAACGGATGTTCGCCGTTTCCGATGGGAGTCCATTCAATTCCGTTAAGGTTTATGTTATTTCCCATTACAAAATGGGCATCGGCATAATTACCTGAGTTGACTTCCTTTGCCATTAAAGCAAGCTGTGCTCCTGTTTCTATAACGAACGGCGAGTCCTTTGTTCCGTCGCCTTTTGAAAACTCTGTTGCAATTGTTCCGTCCCATACATCCGTTATATCGTTTTTTGAATCCGAACAAGAAACCAACGCAAAGCTAACTAAAAGAATAAGCAAAATGATTATTAATCTTTTCATGACATTATCCTCCCATTGATTTTATTATATCATATGACTTTGCCTGTTTCAAGAAAAATTCAATATATAATGCAAATGTTTCAAGCATCAGGTAATCGGTAATTCCAACGTAAGCTATTCTGCTCAATCGGCATTGACGGCGAGGGTAATATAGTCAAAACCATTGACAAAAGGAGTAAAAAAGAGTATAATTATCAAACAAAAGAGATTTGTAATAACAAGCTTATAGTATCACCTCGCTATATTCTTGACAAATTGCCTGTAAGAATGTTGTATGGAAACATTGCAACATAAATGTCGGGCTGCTCTTTTTGCTGTTTAGTTATTTGACATTTTAATGAAAGTAAAAAGGGGTGATTTTTTATTGTCAAATTTAAAATTAAGTATTGATATTGAAGAAACTTTAGTAAACAATTCACATGCAGATGTATATGTGAACGGAGAGTATTTGATATCGCTGGATAGTGATAACAGATATATTGAAAAGAATATTCAATTTGATTCACAGCCAAACAGAATCAAGCTTATATGGAAGCACGATTATAATACATTAGATAAGATTAAAAACATTTTTCATTGTTTCGGTCAATTGATACGCAGTATTTTTGCTCCGAGTGTTCAAGTATTGAACTGTCCTTATGAATACGAGGATGAATTTGAAGTGTTTGTACAAGAGGACTCGGCAACTTTTGAAATTGATTATTTGCAAATCAAAGCGGTTCAGCATCCGGGCTTCAGAATGAGTCACGAACATTGTGATATCAAATGCCAAAAAAACATATCGATATTAAAAAAACAGTTAGAAAAAAACTATCAACATAAAAACATTATATTATCTGTAATATTAGCTTTATTCACATTCGTTGAATTTGCAGTTGTTTTTATTATTATGCTGCATAACAGAGATAATTTGTTCCCAATAATAAGCACAGTCATTTGGGGTATGTTGGTGATCCGTATAATTAAAGTATACATGAGCTTAAAAACAAGGTATAATTCTATAAAAGAAAAGCACAGAAGTATAATTATATGACAATTTAGTTTCTGTCCCGGTGCGACAAAAAGCTCTTTTAAGTCCAAGTATAAAACACTATTATAGAGTTTCACTGTAAAACTCACAAAAGACGGTTGGCATAGGCGTGATATTCCAAGCAGAGTATCACGCCTATGCCGAGTTTTGTGTTTGGATAAACTGTTGCAAAATCAATAAGCCTATGTTATACTTACGATGAGCTTGTATTAGAGACAAAAGGAAGCCGCTGATTCTTCAATACAATGTTTGGAGTTTTAAATGAAGAAAAAATATTCTTTTTTAGCATTAGTATTTTTAATAGAAGTAATTATAATAAATATGCTGTTTCGTATGGGAATAGATTTGAACGCATTATCTTTATTGATGAGAGAATTGGTTCTTGTTATTTTGTTTATTCCGTTGTGTACAATCTTATATTTAATAAGCACCGACAGCGGAATAAAAAAACCGTTCAGAATTATTTCAAAAATTGTAATGTGGCATATTATAGTTTGCTGTGCTTTAGGCTTTTTGGTTGAGCTGATACACCGTTTTATAAAATAAATCGGCGCGGTTTTGATTAATTAAATGTATAGTCGGATTTCAAAAGATTGACAAAAAATTGCATTTATGGTACAGTATTAAGAGGTATTTTGTGATACAAACCGTATTTTATTTGATATAATCTTGTGAAAGGTTGGTGCGGAAACAGCATGATGATTCGAATAGTGACCGTTTTTTGTTTAGCGGTTTTGGTTTTAGAGTTTATTCTTTTGATGACCAAAGGGATATTAAAATGGATATTTAATAAAAGACCGCAATTTATAGCTTTTTTGAGAAGCTTCAAAAAAGGAAAATTTGCTGTTATTTACATATCGGCAATCCCTTTGTATTTTGTAGGTCATGTATATGCGGGTCAGGATTATTTGCTGGCATTTTTTAATTCTGTTAACAAAACCATCAATCTTGTCGCCTTAAAGTATGATACAGGCAGCATACAAGCTTTGATGCAAGATGATTTATTATACAAATATACGATTTATATTTATTTTGCAATGGCAGGGCTTAATATTCTGATTTTCGCTGTTTCTCTCACCAGTCAGCACATTTGGTGTGAGATTGAGGCATTCAAGGCAATGATGACCAAACGGGATAAACTGTTTTTGTTTGGAAACAATCCGAAAAACATTTCAATATATCATAGCGACAAAAAACGAAATAAGGTTATAATTGATGATATATCCGATAAAGAGTGCGAAAAGCTGTACATGAACAGTATAGCATTCATTTCTACGCCTTCGTATGAAAGTCAGATTAAAAAGATATTCCGCTTGGTGGGAAAATTCGACAGAGAATATATTATTGTTGTCAATACCGAAGACGATGAAAAAAATATTTCAATATGCAAATCTGTAATAAATAATATCAAGAAGGCACCGCTTGACATACAGAACCGTCTTTTTATAGGTACAAAAGTATTTGTATTCGGAAACCCAAGATACGAAACGATTTATGAAGATATTGTTTCCGAAGGGTTCGGTTGCATTCACTATGTAAACAAGTATCGAGAAATTGCAATAGACTTTATAGACAAATATCCGTTTTCAAAATTTATGGATGAAAAGCAAATCGATTATAAAACTTCGTTGATAAAGAACGATGTTGATATTAATGTGTTTTTTATCGGTTTTGGAAAAACAAATCAGCAATTGTTTTTAACTTCCGTTGCAAACAACCAGTTTTTAACAAACGGTTGTTCGGGGATTGAATTGAAAAAGGTTAAGTATTTTATTTTCGATAAGGATGAAACGGAAAACAACAAGAATCTTAACCACAGCTACTACAGATACAAGCATGAATGCTCTGAGTTGAAGCCTCAAGAATATTTACCGTTGCCCTCGCTTCCCGCCGATGAAACATATTATCACTTGGATGTTAATGATTGTAAGTTCTACAATCAAATAAGACATATTGCGGCAAAAAATGACAGAGATGTGAATTTTGTAGTTATTGCCTTTGGTTCTGATTTGGAAAATATTGATTTGGCACAAAAGCTTACGGCAAAGCGAAAAGAATGGGGTATTGATAACCTTGTGATTTTTGTTAAAGTCAGGGGTTGGCAAAAGGAACAAACAGTATTGGAGGACGAAAGCTGCTATTTCATTGGGAATGAGAAGAATGTAGTATATAACATTGATAAGCTTCTCGGCGACCGTATATTCCATATGGCTCAGGAGAGAAACGAGGTTTATGACCTTGAAAATGATATAACGAACACTTCGGGAATTGTTGTTGATGATGAACTCGTTAAGAAGAATCACGACGCAGCGTATAGAAGTTGGTATATGACTAAATCTCAAATGGAGAGGGAGTCCAGCTTGTACTGTTGTCTCAGCTTGAGATCTAAATTGAATTTAATGGGTCTGGATTATTGTGAAGCAAACAGTTCGAATGAGCCGGGCTTGAGTAATAACGAGTACTTATCAATTTATGCAGGGGATGATATGCCCGATACAACTTATTATAGTGTAACTGCAAATGGTAAGCCGATAGTACATTATACACTGGATTTTCTGCCTTCCAGACGTAGAAATATGGCAATTCATGAGCATCAAAGGTGGAATTCATTTATGATAAGCAAAGGAATGATTCCGTCGAGCCGTGAGCAAATTGCTTCGGAAAAAATCGTTGACAAGGATGGAAGAGAGCGCTTTACTAATGGCAAAAATTATGCCGTTCGCAGGCACGGAAACTTAACTACATTTGACGGATTAGTTGAATTCAGGAAGATCATTGCCGCGAGAGATAAGTGCTCTGAAGCTGAAAAGGACGTAATTAAATACGATTATCAGCTACTGGATGATGCACATTGGCTGTTGGAATCCAATGGATATAAGATCGTGAAAAATGTGAAGTTGAAATAAAAAAACATGGCACAATTATATCAGAAGAGAGGTTTGTCCATTCGGCTGTACAAATTAAGAAAACAGAGTTCATCAAAAAGGTGAACTCTGTATTTTAAAAAGCAAGGAGAACAGTATGTCGAAGTTAAGCTATAACAGACCGTACATAATTTGTCATATGGTGACATCAATAGACGGAAAGGTGACGGGAGATTTTTTGTTCCGTCAGGAATGCGAAAAAGCTACGGAGATTTATTATGCTCTCAACCGAAGCTATAAGGCTGACGGATTTGTTTGCGGACGGGTGACTATGGAGAGCAGCTTTACGGGCGGTTGGTATCCTGATTTGTCGAAGTACAAGTCTGTGGAAAGCAAGGAGGATTTTATTCCCGATGAACTTTTCGGATTTTATGCGGTCAGCTTTGACCCAAAGGGGAAGCTTGGCTGGAAAAGCAACCGTATTATTGATGAGGATCCGGGTTATGGCAATGCACAGATAGTTGAGGTTTTGACAGAGTGTGTTGACGGGCGTTATTTGGGGTATCTTCGGGACATGAGAATTCCTTACGTTCTTGCGGGAGAAAATGAATATGTGTAAAAACAGCTCTTTCAAAGCTCAAAGCTCTTATGGGGATAAACAGGCTTCTGCTTGAAGGCGGAAGCATTGTGAACGGATATTTTCAGCGTGAGGATGTGATTGATGAACTAAGTCTTGTTGTTGCTCCTGTAATTGCTCATGCAGATGACAAGCCTTTGTTTATGAACAGTGTGATTTCTGACTTTGAATTAATAGAAATAAAACAATGTGATGACGGCGTAGTCCGAATAAAGTATACGAAAAAGCAATAAATGCGAATTTGACGGAGAAAAAGATATGCTTGAAAAAAGGTGAACGGGTGAAATTTATGAGTAAAATATTATGTATCATATCGGTTTTTCTTTGCATCTTGCTCACCGCTTGCGGGAATGATAGCAGTATAGGGATTATTGGCGGAGCTGACGGTCCTACATCGATAATAGTTGCCGGCAAAGGAGAAAAACCGTTGTATAAACAAATTACGGCAGAAGAAGCCAAAGAGATAATGGATAGCGGCGAGGAGGTCGTTATCCTTGATGTCAGAGAGCAGGATGAATATGATGAGGGACATATACCCGGTGCTGTTTTAATTCCATATACTGAAATTGAGAACAAAGCAGAAGAAATCCTTCCCGATAAGGATAAACAGATACTTGTATATTGCAGGTCAGGAAGAAGAAGCAAAATTGCAGCCGAAAGCCTTGGTAAGCTTGGATATACTGTAAAAGAATTTGGCGGAATTATTGACTGGCAATATGAGGTAGAATGAAATTCAAAGCCATATTTCAGTTACAAATAAGAGATGTATAAACTGCTGAGCGAGAGGTCAGAATGAATAAAAAGTCTAAAAACAAATTAACATGGAATAATTTTTCAATGTTTGGAACCATTGTCAATAATCACATATTAGCATTTATCGTTATTGTGTTACTGGTTTTGGGTGTATTGTTAAAAAATCAAGGTGTGTTTGATTCACACGATATTCACATTATTTCATTTGCGGTTGTTTTTAGCATTATACCCCTTTGGAATATTTATCCTTATACTACTGTATTAGACAAAGAATGGCATAAATTCAATGTGCTGAAAAGAATTAAAATTCCAAAGTTGTTACGTATTTTTTTGTATGAGAAACCAAACGAGGTAAATATTATAACAGCAATTTTGCAAATAACGGTATCCTTCTTCTTTGTATTGTGCGGAGTTATTTATTTAATGTACATTTTAGACATTTTTGTTTCTGCTGAAATATTTTCTTCAAAGACATGGCTTGTTATCTTTTTGATAATCCCTTTTGCGGCTGTTTTATTTAGTGTCCTGAAAAAAATATACATAGTTGCTTCGGCGAAATATTTTTCCGCTCACGGAGACGAATACTATAAAAAACAATAGATAATATATACAGAAAATCGGAGGAAAATATAATGCGTAAGAATTTTGGAGCAAAGGCTGTTCTGTACCCTATGCCGGTATTGATTATCGGTACTTATGACGAAAACGGAAAGCCAAATGCAATGAATGCCGCATGGGGAGGCATAAGCGAAGAAACGCAAATTTCTATCTGTGTAGATGACGGGCACAAGACGGCGAAGAATGTTGTCAAAACAGGTGCGTTTACCGTGAGTATTGCTGATGAAGAAAACGTTGTTGCCTGTGACTATGTCGGTATCGTTTCCGGCAATAAAGAGGCTGATAAAATAGAAAAAGCAGGGTGGCACGCTGCAAAAAGCGAGTGTGTAGATGCTCCGATTTTTGATGAACTGCCAATGGCGCTTGAATGCAAGCTTATCAGCTACGATGAAGAAAATTGCCGCCTTGTGGGCGAAATTGTAAATGTCTGTGCAGACGAGAGAATACTTGATGAAAACGGGAAAATTGATTTGAATAAATTCAGCCCGATTACCTATGACCCTGTTCATCATACTTACCGTAAGCTGGGTGAAGTGGTTGGTAAGGCGTTTAGCGATGGCATGAAATTGAAATGAGCTAAGATATCTGAAAAGATATCTTAGCTCTTAAATTAGTGTTAATTTGTTTTAAGATTGATTTAATGCCGCTTTCAAATCAGTTATCCCAGGCATAGTGAGCGCGTACACCGTCATATTCTCTGTACCAGTTATAAACGTAACGCTTACCCTCGGTGGTTTTAAAGAAGGAAAGTATATTTTGTCCCACATATTTTTCCGGGATGGCGTTTTCGCCTCCCAGTGAGGCTGTGCGGTAGATTTTTTGTATACGCTTCATGCTTTCCTCGGACAGTGAGCCGGGTATAACGGAGGCAAGAGTCACAACGCCTGTTACTGCCGCCATTTCGAGGAAATCCAGGTTGAGATTGTGGTCTACTCTTTCGGTAAAAGCGGCACAGTCTGGGTCAATGGCAAAGAAGGTATTGTGCTGAGGAAGACGAACCATGCACTTGACTCCGTTTTTGCGTGTTGATTCAAAGTTTCTGCCTGAGGTATCACCGCCGGAGCGCTGGCATTGGTGAATGCCTGCGGCAAGATGGTTTACTGTATTGCATCCGATGACATTTGCTCCGTTTGCCGAGGTTTGTATGGTTTTGTATAAGTCAAGAAGCATTTGGGCATTTGTCTTTGTTTTGTCATAGAAATGCCAGTTACCGTCTGTGTGGGGAGGATATCCGAAATTGTCAAAGGTGGTAAAATCGTGCTTTATAAGGTCATAGCCCCAGCTTCTTATACGTGAGGTATCCTCGGCAACCTTTTCAAGGGTATATGGGTGTGTGGCATCCAGGAAGAAGCCTGCACCTGCGGGCTTATTGGGGCTCTGCGCTTCTTTTGGCGCTTCTGTGCAGGTAAGAAGAGGTCTGAACCAGATTCCCGCCAAAGCACCCTTTTGATGTATGTTGTCGGCAGTTTCTGCCATTGAAGCAAAGCGTGAATTGGGCTTGTCCCAAGGACCGCCGTTGTATGTGCCGTTGGTGGAAAAATAGTGATTGTACTGCCAGCCGTCATCAATTATCATGTGAGGCTTACCCTCAGCATCACGGCACATTTCCAACAAATAATCGCATTCTGTCATAACAACGTCATGTGAGATATCGCCGTATGCCCAATACCAGTTATTGACACCGAAAATGGGCTTTTCGGGAAGTGCGGGCTTTTGGCACATCATAGCACAAAAAGCTTGTGCATCGGCAAAGGGTTCTCCTTTGCCTTCCATGCAAACTGTTTCAGCCGCTGTAAAGGGTTCTTTTATACTTACACCGCCTCCGCCGTTTCTCACATCCAGCCAAAGGGTGATACCGAAGGGGTCGCACTGCCACATGGCAACAGAAGCACAGCCTGTTTTTACGCCGAAAGAATTGAGTTTTTCTCCGTCAAAGGCATGGAAATACCACCAAAGAGGGGCATGAGGGGTCATTGCGCGCCACGGGGAATCAACCAAGTACCTTGCAATATCATCACCGTACACTGCCTGAACGTCGGACATATCTCCTCTCCAACGAAGTTTTACTCTCTTTACAGGTCTGTCACAGGGGTAAAGAGTTATTACGCCGCGGTCAAAGCCTATTTTGTCCTTCTGTTCCTCTTTATCATGAGGCTCTTCGAAGCGTATGGGAGAATCCTCATACTGAAAAAGCACACTGTCCGGCTGCTTTGTTACATCAATAAAGCTGTGTTTCATAATTTTTTACCTTTCGAAACGTATTAGGAAATTCCTCAAAAACAACCTCGCCGGTTTAACTTGTTTTGGCTTATACATAGGTTACGATAGGCGAGCATTGTCAGCGGTCACTGACCGCTTTTTTACCAGACATAATTGTAAACGATATTTTTAACAAAGTCAAGTTAAATGTATATTTGTTCAAAAATTTGTGGTAAAATACATAAGTTATGAAAAAGGAGTATATTATGACAAACGACGTTAAAATAAAAGAAAATCCGTTAGGATATGAAAAAATATCGGTATTGCTTAAACGCTTTGCAATACCGAGTATAGTTTCCATGTTGGTCAGCTCACTGTACAACATAGTCGACCAGATATTTATCGGTCATGGCGTTGGTACCGTGGGTAACGGCGCTACAAATGTAGCCTTTCCCTTTACGACTATCTGCCTTGCTCTGTCTCTTACGATAGGTGTGGGAAGTGCGGCACGTTTTGCGCTTGAGCTGGGCAAAGGGAACAAAAAAGAAGCAGGCTACAGTATAGGTGTGTCCACCGTAGCGGGAGCCGTTGCAGGTCTGCTTTGCCTTGTGTTTTTTGAGGTTTTTGCAAGGCAGATGCTCACGGCATTCGGTGCAACGCCCACTATTATGCCCTATGCATTGGACTACGTTAGAGTCACAGCTCTGGGTATGCCTGTTCTTGTGGTGACAAATACGGTTTCAAATCTGATACACGCTGACGGAAGTCCCAAGTATTCTATGCTGTGTATGGCTGTAGGCGCAGTGCTGAATACCATTCTTGACCCGATTTTTATTTTTGTTTTTGATATGGGTATTGCAGGTGCGGCATGGGCGACGGTTATTTCTCAGGTGGTGTCATTCTTTGTTACTGTTTATTATCTTAAGAAATTCAAGTCGGTTAAGGTTACAAGGGAGTGCTTCCGTCCTGGTATCAAGCGTACTCTTCATACTATGTCTCTCGGTCTTAGCAACGGTCTGAATCAAGCGGCGGTTTGCCTTGTGCAGATAGTTATGAACAATTCTCTTACCTACTACGGTGCACTGTCAAAATTCGGGACAGACATACCCTTGTCTGCGGTAGGTGTCGTAATGAAGGTCAACTCCATTGTAATGTCTGTGTTCATCGGCATTCAGCAGGGTACCCGTCCGATAATGGGCTTTAATTACGGAGCAAAGCAATATGACAGAGTAAAGGAGACCTATAAGCTGGGTATATTGGTCGATGTTGTCTTTGCCGCTTTCGGGTTTATTCTTTTCGAGTTTTTCCCTCATTTGATATTGAACATATTCGGAAAGGGAAATGCTCTTTATACGGAATTCGGAATACTTTTCATGCGTGTGTTCCTCTGCACGGTTATTATTAACGGTATACAGTTTTTGTCGGCTAATTTCTTTTCGTCAATCGGTAAGCCCGTAAAGGGAATAATGCTTTCTATGTGCCGTCAGTGTTTGTTTATTATCCCGTTGATTCTTATTCTTCCAAGGCTGTGGAATCTGGGACTTTACGGTATTATGATGTCAGGTCCCATTGCCGATATTATGGCGGTAATACTCAGTATCATCCTTATCAAAAGGGAATTCAAGGACATGGACAGACTTGTAAGGGAGGGTAAATGATGCTGAAAAAATTTATTGCCTATTATAAGCCTTACAGGGGCATGCTGGCACTTGATATGCTGGCATCGCTTCTCATATCTATTATCGGTATGGTGTATCCCATTGTTACAAATGAAATGCTTGGCACACTTATCCCCGACAAGCGTTACCGTGCAATAGTTATTGCGGGTGTTATAGTCCTTATTCTCTATGCGGCTCGCTTTCTGCTCCGCTACTTTGTCCAGTATTACGGACATCTTATAGGAGTAAAAATGCAGGCACAGATGAGACGTGACCTTTTTGACCATCTGCAAAAGCTTCCGTTTTCGTTTTATGATGAGCATGAAACGGGCAAAATAATGACCAGAATGACCTCAGACCTTTTTGATGTCAGCGAGCTTGCACACCACGGACCTGAAAATCTGCTTATAAGCCTTGCGATGCTTGTTGGGTCGTTTATATATCTTTGCACCATAAATGTATATCTTACGCTTATTATTTTCGCTTGCGTTCCTTTTCTTGTTGTGGTTTCCGTGCTTTTGAGAAAGAAGATGCGTGAGGCTTTTGACGAAAGACGTGCCACGACAGCAGTGATAAACGCTTCTCTTGAAAGCAGTATTTCGGGAATACGTGTTACCAAGGCTTTTACGAATGCCGAAAAGGAGAAAGAAAAGTTTGAAAAAGGAAACAGCGCTTTTGTAAAGGCTTGTCATAAGGCATACAGAGCAATGGCTCTGTTTTTCTCATCCACATCATTTATTACAGACATATTCAATGTTATAATACTCATTGCAGGCGGACTTTTCCTTTATGACGGAGCTATTTCCTTTGCGGAATATTCTACCTTCATTGTATCTGTAAACCTGTTTATCAATCCCATTACTACCCTTATTAATTTTATGGAGCAGTATCAGCAGGGTCTTTCGGGCTTTTCAAGATACATCGAGATAATGGATATTGAAGCGGAGGATGACAGCGGAAAGGATGACCTTGGAATATCGAAGGGCGAAATTGAGTTCAGAAATGTTGAATTTGCCTATGACAATTCCAAGGAGGTGCTTCACTCGGTCAGCCTTAAGGTGACTCCCGGAAAAACACTTGCGCTTGTGGGCACATCGGGAGGCGGCAAAACAACGGTCTGCCATCTGATTCCTCGATTTTATAATATTACAAGCGGAGAAATACTTATTGACGGCAAAAGCTTAAAGGATCTTACACTTGACTCCATTCGCCGTAATGTGGGTATTGTACAGCAGGATGTGTTTCTCTTTAACGGAACTATCCGCGAGAATATACTTTACGGAAAGCTTGATGCCACAGATGAAGAAATGACAGCTGCGGCAAAGCTTGCAAATATTCATGAGTGGGTAATGGGACTTGAAAAGGGCTACGATACCGAAATAGGTGAGAGAGGTGTAAAGCTTTCGGGCGGTCAGAAGCAGAGATTGTCAATTGCACGTGTTTTTCTGAAAAATCCCCCGATTCTTATTCTTGACGAAGCTACAAGTGCACTGGACAATACAACCGAAATACTTATTCAGGAATCTCTTGACAAGCTGAGTCACGGCAGGACAACAATAGTGGTTGCTCACAGACTGTCCACTGTTCGCCGTGCTGATGAGATAGCGGTTATTGAGGACGGTGTAATTACCGAAAAGGGAACCCACGAGCAGCTTTTGAAAAAGGACGGAACATATAAAAAATTGCATACATTGCATCTGGCAAGATAGTTTAAAGGAGACTTTGGTCTCCTTTAACTCAATTTAAGCAATGTGTGATACTATAGCCGAAGGGAGCCGAACTATTATCGCCGAGAAAAGCTCTCTTCGGCTATAAAGGAGAAAGATATGAAAGCACAAACTGTATTCCGAAGATACGAATATAAGTATCTTGTAACCGAGGACGAAGCAAAAAGAGTTCTTGAGGGGATGGCTGATTGTCTTTCTCCCGACAAATGGGGCAGAAGTACGGTTTCGTCTCTTTATTATGATACTCCCTCTTTTGCGTTGATACGTCGGTCGATAGAAAAGCCCGTGTATAAGGAAAAGCTCAGACTTCGTTCTTACGGAACGGCATCGGATGATTCCACTGTGTTTCTGGAAATCAAGAAGAAATACAAATCCGTTGTATACAAAAGGCGTATTTCATTGACCTGCAGTGAGGCAGAGAAATATATGGCATCGGGCTCCCCCTTTGAGCCGTCTACTCAGATATCACGGGAGATAGATTATTTCAAGCAGTTTTATGCGCCTCTTGTACCATCGGTATATATTTCGGGTGAGCGTGAAGCCTATTACGGAGAAGGAGATCTGCGTATAACTTTTGACCGCAATATACTTTGCCGTAATACCGAGCTTACTCTTACCTCGCCGCCGTCAGGTATGGAAATTTTGCCTCGTGGGAAGATACTTATGGAAATAAAGACAGGTACTGCCATTCCTTTGAGGCTCACCGCTTTACTGACGGAGCTTGGTATATACAGACAGTCATTTTCAAAATACGGAACATTTTACATAAAAGGAGAACTATTCAATGGAAAACATATTTAAGGGCTTGTTTGACTCGGCTCTTGTACAGACTGTGTCGGCGGACAAATTTCTTTGGTGCATATTTTCTGCCTGTATTATAGGTATAATTATTGCACTTCTTTACAAAATAAAATCAAGTTCCACAGCAAGCTTTATTATTACACTTGCCCTCATTCCTTCTGCTGTGTGTATGGTTATTATGATGGTTAACGGAAATGTTGGCGCAGGTGTTGCGGTGGCAGGAGCGTTTTCCCTCATACGCTTCAGAAGCGCACCTGGCACGGCACGGGAGATTGTGGCTATCTTTATTGCCATGGCATCAGGCTTGGCATGCGGAATGGGTTATATTGCTTATGCGGCGCTTTTTGGCTTGATAGCATCTCTGTTTAATCTTTTGCTGTCTGTGCTTCCCCGAAAGACTGTTAGTGCAGAGCGTACACTCAGAATAACCGTACCTGAGGATTTGAATTTTGCGGGAGCATTTGACGATATTTTTGAAAAATATCTCAGCGAATATGCCTTGACTCAGGTAAAAACCACTAACATGGGAAGTCTTTACCGACTTTCCTACAACGTGGCTCTGAAATCGGCAGGCAGCGAAAAGGAGCTCATAGATGAGCTGAGATGCCGAAACGGAAATCTTGAAATAATGCTTTCTATGAGAGAAAGTACATTGGAGTTGTAAAATGAAAAAAGCCTTATTGATATTGGCGATTGCCCTTCTGTTGACATCCTGCAGCAAGGACACAGCAGGCACACCTATGGAAGAAAACGAGATAAAATCAAAAGGAACATATACATTTACGGGCTTGACCGCGCCAATTACCGTCAATGCAGGTAAAAACGATGCGGTTGAGCTGATTTTGAACGATGTTGAAATAAACTGTGACGGCAGAGCCGCCATAAACATCGTTGAAGCGGATAAGGTTATAATAACCCTTTTGGACGGCAGTGAGAATATTTTTACCGTATCGGGAGCATTTGATGAAAATGACAGTGCAAATGCCGCAATATTTTCAAAAAGCGACCTTGTTTTTTCGGGTGGCGGCTCGCTGACGATAAACAATCCCTACGGACACGGAGTTGAGGGAAATGATGGTATTGAAATAATCGGCGGCAACTACACGGTATCTGCTTCGGGTCACGGATTTGAAGCAAACGATTATATTTCCGTTACAGACGGAAGCTTCAATATCACGTCGAAAAAAGACGGCTTTCATGCCGAAAATACAGACGATTCCCAAAAGGGATATATTACTGTCAAAAACGGTAGCTTTAATATATTTTCATCACTTGACGGAATTTCAGCTTCATCATACGTGACTCTTGAGGGCGGAAGCTTTGATATCACCGCAGGAAGCGGGGATAATGCGGACTTACCCGATATGGGACAAATGCCCGAGCTTCCCGAGGGCATGGAAATGCCGGATATGGGACAAATGCCTGAGCTTCCCGAGGGTATGGAAATGCCTGAAAGAGGACAAATGCCCGAGGGAATGGAGCGTCCCGACAGAGGACAGATGGGCGGAGGCAGAGGACAGGGCGGAATACGTCCCGATATGCAATGGGATACTCAGATAAACGCTGATTCAAATACGGATTCTATGAAGGGAATAAAGGTAGGAGGAGTATTGACAGTAAATGGCGGAACATACACTATAAACTCCGAGGATGACTGTCTGCATTCAAATTCGGATATTAAGGTAACGGGAGGGGCTTTCACACTTTCTACAGGAGACGATGCCTTTCATGCCGATGCAAACCTTTCGTTTACAGATGGAAGTATCACAGTGAACAGCTCATACGAAGCTCTTGAGGGAGAATCCATTGATATTCACGGCGGAGTATTTGTTACAGTTTCCTCCGATGACGGACTAAATGCGGCAGGAGGTGCGGATTCCAGCGGCTTCGGTTTCCGCGGCGATATGTTTGGAAGTGCCGATTCCTATATCAATATCACAGGCGGTGACCTGACACTTAACGCAAACGGAGACGGAATAGATTCAAACGGCTCTCTTTCTGTCAGCGGCGGTACGGTCACAGTGCTGGGACCTCTCAGCGGCGGCGATGCTCCTGTTGACTGGCAGATATCGGGTGATATCAGCGGCGGAACGGTTGTTGCCGTTGGAAATTCCTCTATGGCTTCTAATTTTGACACTGCAACACAAGGCTCGGTATTTCTTGTGCTTGACAGCTATGTTGACGGAGGCAAAACAGTACAGGTTACAGACAATGAGGGAAATTTGATTATAGAAACAACTATCGACAAGAGCTACAACTGTATTCTCATTTCAACCCCTGAGCTTAAGGAAAACGGCACATATACCGTAACGGCAGACGGCACCGAATACCCCGTCACCCTTGACGGCTTCACCTACTCAAACAGAAGCGGCGGAGGCTTTGGAGGCTTTGGCGGATTTGGAGGCGGAGGCAGACCAAAGGGGAACAGAGATAATAATGTGTAAAAATGCGGTCAGTGACCGCTGACATTGCTCGCCTATAGTTGCCTTGCAAATAGCCCGAGAGGTTGTTTCCGAGCAATTCCCTATATATAAATAAGTACAGCTTCTCATAAGAATAAATATCCCCGACAGCTTTTTTAATGTCTGTCGGGGGTTAATTTATTCCGGTATCATTATACTTCTTATACTTGCAATTTCTTCGGGTGTAACACCTGTGTCCAGAAGCAGGTTTTCCACCTTTTCGGTGTGAGTTTCACCATCGTATTTGTTGATAACCTGTCTTACTTTATCGTGATAGGGGACATATGCACCGCTTTTTGTGCTTCTTGTTCCGTATAGAGAGAATGTGGTGGTTTCATAGTCGTTTATTATATCGTCAAGGCTGACTCCAAGCAGTGAATTTATCATAAAGCAAAGGACACCCGTTCTGTCTGCACCGCCCTGACAGTGAATATACACAGGGTAGTTATCGGGGTTTGCAAGAGCAGAGAATATTTTTCTGATATTCTCCTTGCCGCTGTCTGTATCGGTAGTCATATTATAGCCTGTAAAGCCGTAACGGTCAAAGGTGACACCGGGAAGGGGAGATTCGTTGGGAAGTCCCTGCTCGTTTATTCCTCTCAAATCCATGTCGTGCCGTATCTTCATTACATTGAGCATTGTATCAATGCCCTTTTCTGTAATATTTACAGGCTTGTCTACATATGTACCGTCAAGCTGTCCGCCTCTGTATATCATGCCCTGCAGGGTGGTCTTGCCGTCGGCTGTCTTGTAGCCGCCGATATCGCGCACATTGTGTACACCGTCAACGGTCATGACTCTTGCACCGAGAGCAGTTGTAGTGAAGGAGGATGTGTCCACAAAATCACCCGACTGTGTTTTTGCCGTAACTCTTACATAGTAGGTGGCAGCTTTATAAAGATTATTTACCGAATAGCATGTGTCCACAGAGGTAAGCTCTATGGGTGTCGCATCCGAAAAGTCCTCCTTGAGTCCGTACTCAAAAATGTACGATATAACATCGTTGCGTGTACAGCTCCACTCGATGACCGTATCCACTCCGGGATTCAATGTACCCTCATAATAGCTCTTTACATCGGGTTTTTTGTCGGCTTCCTTTCTCTGATATACCTTCAGATAATTCTTCATCTTTCTGGTGTACGGATAAACCTCGCCTTTAAATTCTTTAATACTTAACACTTCTACAGGCTCCTCAATTATAATTTCTTCGGGCTCAATGACAGGCTCCTCAACTACAGGCTCTTCTACTACAGGAGTTTCGACCACAGGAGTTTCGACCACAGGAGTTTCGACCACAGGAGTTTCGACCACAGGAGTTTCGA
>CAZYTA010000021.1:19739-40081 GCA_964650465.1 uncultured Oscillospiraceae bacterium
CGACCACAGGGGTTTCGACCACAGGGGTTTCGACCACAGGGGTTTCGACCACAGGGGTTTCGACCACAGGTTCTTCAATCTCGGGACTCTCAACTGTATCATTCGGCTTCGGAACTGTAATCGAGTTATTTACAGGTACTTCCTCGCCAAGCATTATACTTCTTATGCTTGCTATCTCCTCGGGAGTAACGCCTACATACAGGAGCAGATATTCTACCTTTTCCTTTAAGGTTTCGCCATCACAGCCGTTTATCAGCTTACGGATGTTGTCCTGATAAGGCAGATATGCACCCGAGGTTGTGCTTCTTGTTCCGTAAACAGAGAAGGTTGTAAATTCGTAATCACGAATAATATCGCTCTTATCAACACCCAGCAGTGCGTTTATCATAAAGCAAAGGACACCTGTTCTGTCCGCACCGCCCTGACAGTGAATATATACGGGGTAAATATCGGGATTTGCAAGGTCGGAAAATACCGCACGCAGATTTTCTCTTCCTGCTTCGGTGTCTATCTCTGTGTTATAGCCCGCAAAGCCGTAGCGCTTGATGGGTACTGCGGGAATAGGCGACTTAAGTGGAAGCTCCTGCTCGTTTGCACCTCTCAAATCCATATCGTATCTGATACGCAATATGTTGATCATAGTAAGCTTACCCTGCTCGGTGATATTCACAGGCTCGTCCACATATGTGCCGTCCATCTGTCCGCCTCGGTATATCATACCCTGCAGTGTTGTCTTACCGTCATCGGTCTTATATCCGCCGATATCGCGCACATTGTAAATTCCGTCAACAGTCATAACACGGGGTCCCACATCTGTGGTCTCAAAGCTGCCCGTAGCACCGAATATTCCGCTGTTGGTGTGTGCGGTGACTCTCACATAGTATTTCGCTCCCTTGAGGAGATTGTTGAGGGCATAGCTTTTTTCTCCAAGCTCCACATATATGGCATCGGAGAAATCCTCCTTGAGTCCGTACTCCACAATATACTCATTGGCATCACTGTCAAACTCCCATTCTATCACAGTGTCAACGCCCGGATTTTTAATTGATGAATTGGCGTAATAATGTACCTTTCCGTTTTCCTTGGCAAGATACTTCTGTGCATTTTCATGGTATGGGATAACAGGGCTCTCGGGAAGCGTAAGAGTAAGACTTCCGTCGTATTTCGCCGACTCGTTGATTATTTCGGTAATCTCCTTTACGGGAGAAGGTCCTAACTCCTCTGAATTAATGCTTCCGCCGTCAATCAATGGCTTCTCTGCAGGTTTTGTACAAGCGGTGAGCACAGCGCAAGAAGTGAGAAATAATGCAATCAGCCTGATATGTTTCATATATTTTCTCCTTTTTTACAATATAGGAATTTTCTCGAAATTAGCCTCGCCGTTTACCCGGTAGGATAGTATTGTCTGTGGCGGCTTGCCTCTTTTAAAAATTATATAACAAAAACCAATGGTTTGCAACACAAAAATACACTTTTGAATATTTTGCTAAATGTTTTCATTATTTTGCTTTTTTATTAAAAGTATTGACATTATGAGATAAAGTAACTATAATGAAATTACATTGATGTATCCCGAAAAAGCAGGGATAAACGGAGGTAATTATAATGGAAAAGATTAAGGTAGCTGTCGTTGGTACAGGTAGCATCTGCAGCAGCGCTCATATGCCTGTCTACATGAAGAGAGACGATGTAGAGGTTATAGCATGTGCTGATATTGACTTTGAAAAGGCAAAGAAATTTGCAGAAAAATTCAATGTGCCCAATGTTTACAATTCGGTTGAGGACCTTCTTGCAAACTGCAAGCCCGACTATGTAGATGTTTGCACATGGCCTGCAGCACACGGTCCCGTTGCTATTGCAGCAGCTAACGCAGGCTGTAATGTTATGTGTGAAAAGCCCATCTGTCACAATCTTGAGGATGCTATTGCTCTCAAGGAGGCTGTTAAGAAGAACGGTGTTAAGTTTATGCTCGCTGTTCCCCTTCGCTACGGCAATGCGGCAGTAAAGGCGAGAAAGCTTGTTGACGAGGGAGTTCTCGGTGATGTATACTACGGTAAGACCGCGTATGTTCGTCAGAGAGGTATTCCCGGCGGTTGGTTCTCCTGCACCAAGTATGCAGGCGGCGGTCCTATCATCGATATCGGCGTACACAGAATTGACCTTGCATGGTATATGATGGGCTGTCCCAAGCCTGTTTCCGTTTCGGCTACAGCTTCATATAAGATAGGTGACTACCGCGAGTCTCCCAAGGTTGACCCCGTAACAGGCGAGGTTTCAGCTACAAACGATTGGGCAGGCGCTCAGGTTGCAGACTACAAGTTCGATGTTGAGGACTCCGCAAGCGGAATCTTCCGTTTCGAAAACGGCGCACAGCTTATTTTCGAAACCTCATGGTCGTTCAACGGTCCTATCAACAACTCAACTCAGATAGCAGGTGACAAGGCAGGTATCACACTTGATCCCTTTAAGCTCTACAAGTCTGAGGGTGCAAAGCTTGTTGAAGAAGACCTCGAAGGCGGTGCAGGTGATATTTTTGCAAATGAGATCGACCACTTCATCGACTGCATCAGAAATGACAAGACTCCCTCCTCGGATATTGACCAGGCTGTACAGCTTCAGGCGATGCTTATGGGTATCTATGAGTCTTCAAAGGCAGGTCACGAGGTTAAGCTTACATATTAATTCTGACAATATAATGTGTGATAACGGGGGGTGCTTAAAAACTCGGATAGAGTTTTTAAGCACCCCCTGAGTCATAAGAAAAAAACTTCAGAATGGGCAAACTGACCCCGAAGGTGTACTTCTGTACGACGATATGGAGCTGAATCAAATAGGTGTTTGAAAATTGAGATTTGACTTTTTGTTAAAAAACATTTTAGGTGTATAATTGACATATGGCAATTTGTGTGATATAATGTTAAAAAGAGGTGATATGTGTGCGATTCGGATATGTATTAAAATCAATACAACATTCAAAGCACTACTGCACCTATATGAATAATGTTATCAAAATGTCGGAGTAATCCGGCATTATTTTTTTGTAAAAACGAGGAGGATAACAAAAATGTTAGGAGCAATTATCGGAGATGTTGTAGGTTCAGTTTATGAATTCGAATCGGACAAAACAAAGGATTTTCAGCTTTTTGTGCCCGGCTGCAGGGCAACAGATGACAGTGTACTTACAATATGTGTCGGATGTGCCTGCGCAGAAGCTGATTGCTACAACGAATATGACTTCAAAAGAACACTAACCCAAAAAATGCACGAAATAGCTCGCCGTTATCCGGATGCGGGATACGGCAAGCCATTTTATATTTGGCTGATGGACGATTACGGAAAGCCTTACGGCGCGAACACAAACGGTTCGGCAATGCGTGTGTCTCCGTGTGCATGGGCAGTCGACACACTTGAGGACGTTGAGAGACTTGCAAAATGGAGTGCGGAAATAACCCACTCCCATCCCGAAGGCATAAAAGGGGCTCAGGCGGTTGCGGCGGCAATATTTCTTGCAAGAACAGGTAAAAGCAAGGAGGAAATTCGTTCGTACATAGAAGAAAAATACTATGACCTTGACTTCACTGTAGACGAAATACGTCCGGGATATTCTCACGATATGACCTGTGAGGGAAGTGTGCCGCAAGCAATAGTGTGCTTCCTTGATGCCGAGGATTATGAGGATGCAATAAGAAACGCCATCTCCCTTGGGGGAGACGGCGACACTCAGGCTGCTATTGCAGGCTCTATTGCGGAGGCTTACTTCGGAATTCCGGAAGAGCTTGAAGAGCAAGTGTTTGATTATCTTGATGAAGATTTAGCAGAGTACTACTTTGAGTATTCGCAGTATCTATACAAGTAATTGGAGAGCCTTATCAATATGCTCTTGTTCAAGACCTCTGCCAATGCGGTAATTTGTCTGAACAAAGTTATCTGACAAATCTCCCCAGCCATAGCCGTTGTCGTCAAAGATAACAAATTTCTCAACATCGTGATTTTCTTTCAACCACATAAGTATTTCTTCAGAACGCTCAAGGTATCCTACCTTGGGTGTTTTATCATAAATCTCAAGATCGGCACTTGCAAAATCCGAAATTATTTCCTTACCCACTTCGTCACATTCATCGAAATTCTTCTCCCAATGATTTCGCCATGAGCTTGAAAGAACTATTTTAGCATCCGTCTTGTCAACAAGCTCTTTAACAAGCGCAAGTCGTGTTTTGTCTATGTTTCCATCTTTTTTGGAACGCTCTCTGTCATAAACAGAGGAGTTTAATACACCGTCAATGTCAAGAAATATTACTTTCATTTACTCCACCCTCTCTACATCGAAATGAATAGCTCGGAATTTGTCATAAATCATCTTATCAATATGCCAATGCCCAAAAAACCATTTTTCAAACTGTACTTCGTGCATAACCCAATCCAAAAATCCGCAAAGTTCTGCATCATGTGCATCAGGACTGTTTCCCATTCTTCGTATTATTTCTGTCGGTGCAGTATGAGTGATAACATAGTCAACTTGATTTCCGCATTCCTTAAGGCTTGAGGTTGCTTCTCTGTACTCGGCATTTGTCGGCAATTCTTCTTTCCACCAGCTTACATTTTCAAATCTCATATATTTATCAATGCTGTAAGCTCCGCCCATTGTAAAAAACTTTTTGCCTTCAATATCAAACAACTGTCCACGCATAAGGTGAATGATGTTTTTTCTTATCCTGTGAATTCTTCCGCCGTTCCAAATCGTTGCGTGGTAGGAATATATTGCCGGAAAGTTTTCGTGATTTCCGTCGCAAAAACAAATTGTATAAGGACGTGCTTCAAGGTCATCAAGAAAATTATTTTCCGTTAAATTGTTTCTGAAAATGTATCCGAAATCTCCGCAAACGATAAGATAGTCCCCCGCTTTTATATTCGATTTTTCTTCTATGTAGAGTATTCTGTTTTGTTCCCCGTGGGTATCACCTGTTATGTATATCATAATTTAAAACTATTACCTCAAATAATCTTTTTATACTATTATATCAGAATATTGTTAATAGTTCAATATAACAACAATGCTTTTTAATTTTCACATTTATTGTAACGCTATACTGAAATTCTCCGCTTTTCTATAGTTTATCTTGACAAAGTCAGACAAATATTATATAATTATCCTGCCAAACAAACTTAATAATTATAGCCACAAGTGTGTTTTTTTACCATCGGTAAAAATGCATGCTCATTTTTGCATACTTGTGGCAAAGGTTTGTTTGGCGACAATCGGAGCTTGCATTTTTTCAGTGCGGCAGCTTCGGTTGCCGCACTTTTTGTTTTTTTAGAAGGAGAAAAACCATGGTAAAAATTGCAAAGCTTTTATTTCTCGCAGCCTGTCTTATGGCACTTCTTACAGTATGTGTATGCGCCGCTGATGTAATCGATTCCGGCTCCTGCGGTACAAACCTTACCTATACCCTCGACTCCGACGGAGTTCTGACAATCTCCGGTACAGGTGATATGACCGATTGGTCGAGTTATTCTTCTGTACCTTGGTATTCAAACAGAGAATCCGTTAAATCTGTTGTAATCAATTCAGGAGTGACAAGTATAGGTGATTATGCCTTCTATTATTGCAGCAGTCTCACAAGTGTCACTATTCCCGACAGTGTGACAAGTATCGGTGAGGATGCCTTCAATGAGTGCTACAGACTAACAAGCATCACCATCCCCGACAGCGTGACAAGCATTGGCGGTTATGCCTTCTCTTCTTGCACCAGGCTCACAAGTGTTATCATAGGCAACAGCGTGACGAGTATCGGCGATTATGCCTTCACTTATTGCACGAGTCTCTCAAGTATCACCATCCCCGATAGCGTGACGAGTATCGGCGATTATGCATTCTCTTCTTGTGAGAGTCTTACGAGTATCACCATCCCCAAGGGTGTCACGAGTATCGGCGATGCTGCCTTCTTTTCTTGTGAGAGTCTTACGAGTATCACTATCCCGAATAGTGTGACGAGTATCGGCGATTATGCATTCTCTTATTGCACGAGCCTTACGAGTATCACCATCCCCGAAGGGGTGACAAGTATCGGCGAGTATGCCTTCTACGGATGTAGCAGCCTCACGAGCATCACCATCCCGGATAGCGTGACGAGTATTGCTGATTATGCTTTCTGTAGGTGTATTAGACTTGCAAATGTGACTATTGGAATCGAAAGTAAACTAGTAAATATCGGATTCGAAACTTTTTCATCTTGCTCAAGTCTTGTGAGCATCACCATCCCTGTTAACGTGACTAGTATTGATTGGTACGCATTTTATAATTGTAGAAGTCTGGAGAACATAACAATAGATACAAATAACAAGTTTTATTCAAGTGATAGTGGAATACTTTATGATAAAAATAGAACTACCGTTATTTGTTGTCCTGCTGGCACCAAAATGTCATCATTTACCATTCCTTCTGGAGTAACAAGTGTTGTAGGATACGCCTTTTATAATTGTTCAAATATCACGAACATTACAATTCCTGCCAGCGTGACTAGTATTGGAACTCGTGCTTTAGGATACTATTATGACAATATAAATAACGAATATAAACTAATCGACAGTTTTACTATTTACGGCAAAGCAGGCTCTATAGCCGAGACCTACGCAAACGAAAACGGCATCACCTTTGTAGAGTTGAATAGCACCGAAAATGTAGCTTCCGGTGAATGTGGTGATAACCTCATCTGGACTCTTGACTCTGAAGGAACTCTTACAATATCTGGTACAGGCTTTATGGCTGATGATTGGATATATAGTTCCAAGGTACCCTGGTATTCCAATAGAGATTCAATTAAAGAAGTTGTGATAGATTCAGGTGTGACGAGTATAGGTTATCGAGCCTTCTCTTATTGCACGAGCCTCACGAACATTACCATTCCAGATAGCGTGACGAATATCAATTCAAATGCCTTCTCTTATTGCACGAGCCTCACAAGCATTAATATCCCTTCAAGTGTGACAAGTATCGGCTCATATGCCTTCAATGGATGCACGAGCCTCACAAGCATTAATATCCCTTCAAGTGTGACAAGTATCGGCTCATATGCCTTCAATGGATGCACGAGCCTCACGAGCTTTACCATTCCCGATAATGTGACAAGCATAGGCATTGCTGTCTTCGAAGATTGCACGAGCCTCATGAGCATCACCATTCCCGACAGTGTGACAAGCATAGGCAATTTGGTCTTCTATCACTGTCGTAGTCTCACAAGCATCACCATCCCTGACAGCGTAACAAGCATAGGCTCTTATGCCTTCTTTGGGTGTAGTAGCCTTGAGAGTATTACTATCCCAGATAGCGTGACAAACATTGGCGAAGATGCTTTCTTTAATTGCACTAGCCTTGAAGAAATATCGGTCAATGATAACAATCAATTCTATTGTGATAATAAAGGCATTTTATATAATAAAGAAGTGACAACTTTGATTTGTTCCCCAGCTGGAACTACATTAATTCACTACGATATTCCGTCGAGTGTGACGAGTATCAGCAAAGATGCTTTCGTAAATTGCACGAGTCTCACAAGCATAACTATCCCCGACGGCGTGGCAAATATAGGCGATGATGCTTTTTATAAATGCACTAGCCTCACGAGTATAATCATCCCGGATAGCGTGACGAATATTGGTGAAGCAGTTTTCACTGGTTGCAGCAGTCTTACAATCTACGGAACCAAAGGTTCATATGCCGAGATTTATGCAAATAATAACGGTATCACATTTATTTCTTTGGCTGATTTGATAAAGGGAGGCACTTGCGGTACAAATCTTACATGGTCTTACAACACTTTGACCGAAATACTTACCATCTCGGGCACAGGTGCCATGAGCAATTACAGCTCGTCATATCCCGCACCCTGGAACGAATATGTTTCGAATATCAAGACAGTAGTAATAAACGATGGAGTAACAAGCATAGGCAATCAGGCGTTTATGTCATGCACTGTCTTGACTGACATAACGCTCCCCGATACACTGTCCTCAATTGGCTCCTATGCCTTCTACAAGTGTACGGCTCTTGGAGATGTGATTATGCCTGCAGGTGTTACAAGCATTGGTACATATGCATTCAGAAATTGCATAAATGCTACCTTGCACGTGCTGACAGGCTCAACTGCCCACACTTACGCAAAGAACAACAGCATATCATTTGTAGAGCTTCCACTTATTTCAAGCAGTGGTGTCAGCCTTGTGCTTGACGGTTCTATAGGTGTCAAGACATATTTTGAGCTTTATGAGGGTGTAAGTGCAACTGTCAAGTGTGTTATCAATAATACGCTTACATCTGCTTCTGCAGAGAGTGTTATTACTCCCGAATATGATGAAGAAAAGGGACTTTATTATGTAGTAACCTATGTCGCACCCAAGGATATTGACAACACAGAAATAACCTTGACGGTTATCGGCGGAGACACAAGCGAAGAGCTGTCAACTGTAACGGTAAGCGACTACATAGAGAAGTTTAAGGAACTTGCAACCGAAGATGAAACCTATGCAAATGCTCTGGGGCTTGTAGAGTCACTTGAGACTTATACAAAGTATGCGGACAGCTACTTTGGAGCAGTGGAAGTTCTTGACAGTGTAACAGCCGATACAGAGGCAATCAATGAGATAGCGTCACCCACAAAGTCGGGTACACTTGCGGGCATTGAGCACATGTACACATCCCTTATTCTTGAAGGCAAGACAACTATCCGCCATTACTTCAAGGTAACAAACAGCGATACGGAATATGTATTCGAGCTTGGCGGCAAGACTCTTGAAGCCATTGACCTTGGCGAGGGTATTTACTGTGTTGATATAGCGGATATAGCGGCAAATGATCTTGACGAGGTTTACACCTTGACAGTCAATGACACGCTCAACATCAGCTACAGTGCGTTGAACTACATAAAGCAGACGGTTAATTCCGATGACACAGCAATCGCAAATCTCGTAAAGGCTCTTTACAATTATTGGTATCAAGCTGAACAGTATGTAAAATAATTTTTTCGAGGGAGTGCTTTTTAGCAAAAAGCACTCCCTCGAGCACCCTCGAAAAGCATTTTGTAAATTATTTAAATTGCTTTTCGGGAGGGGGTACAGGGGGAGGGAGCTTTTTGCTAAAAAGCTCCCTCCCCCTGTAAAACATCACTATTAAATTGTCACTTATATGTCGTAGCGGATTTCAAATTTCTTGTGCCACTCTGCGCACTGCTCCTTGAAATCGGAGTCGGGCTGAGTTTTAACGGCGTGGAGATATTCGTGAGTATCGAAGGTTCCGTGTGCCGCTTCTATCATTGCAACCGCAATGTTGGAGCAATGGTCGGAGATTCTCTCACAGTTTGTGAGGAAGTCGGTGAGTACAAAGCCAAGCTCGATAGTACAGCTTCCTTTTTGAAGTCTTGATATGTGGCGTGTTCTGATTTCGGTGATAAGAGTGTCAATGACCTGCTCAAGAGGCTCTATTGTTTTTGCAACAGCGAGGTCATCCTCCTTGAATGCCTTGACGGTGTTGCGGAGTATTTCTGTAATTGCACCGGCAAGGGTTGTAAGCTCGTGTCTGGCTTCGTGTGAGAAGGAAATTCCCTTATCGTGCATTTCCTTTGAAACATCCACAAGGTTTTCGGCGTGGTCGCCTATTCTTTCAAAGTCGGTTATAATATGGAGAAGCATTGAAACATTTTTCGAGTCGGTGTCGGAAAGCTGACATTTTGATATTTTGACAAGATATGTTCCCAGCTTATCCTCAAAGGTGTCAAGTATTCCTTCTGTAGCAATGATGTCAGCCGCCTTGGCTTCGTCATGCTTTTCGATAAGTGCAAGGGCGTCGGATACAGAGCGCTCTGCAAGCGATGCCATAGTTTTTGCGGCATCAACCGATTTACCCACCGCAATAGAGGGCACAGTGAGAAGTCTTTCGTCCAGGAAAGCCACCTTTGTTTTTTCTCCGGGCTTGTTGTCCTTGATAATGAGGTGAGCACCCTTTTCCAACAGCTTTGCAAAGGGGAAGAGGAGAGCGGTTGTAATAAGGTTGAACAGCGAATGAATAACCGCAATATCAAAGGGCGAAACTGCTGTGTTTGCAAAGGAAATATCCACTATTGCATTGACAATCGTCCATATAGGCAGAATGATGAGAGTACCTGCGCAGTTAAAGAGCACATGAACAACGGCAACTCTGCGGGCGTTTTTGTTTGCGCCGATTGATGAGATAAGGGCTGTGATACATGTGCCTATATTCTGTCCCATAATAATCGGGATAGCTGATGAAAAGGTTATTTGTCCTGTCATTGAAAGTGCCTGAAGGACACCTACAGATGCGGAGGAGGACTGAATAATTGCAGTAAACACAGCACCTGCAATAACGCCTAAAATCGGATTGGAGAAGGCGGTGAGAATGCTTGCAAACTGCGGCATTTGTCCCAGAGGCTCAACGGCATCTGACATAAAGTCCATTCCGTACATCAAAACGGCAAAGCCTACAAATATTGTACCGATATCACGCTTTTTCTGCTGCTTTGCCATCATTATCATAAGGATTCCGACAAAGGCAAGAATGGGTGAGAAGGAGGAGGGCTTCAAAAGTCTGAGGAGGAGAGAATCGCTTTCAATTCCCGTAAGGCTGAGCAGCCATGCGGTAACGGTTGTACCTATGTTTGAGCCCATTGTTATGCTTACAGCCTGTGTCAGGTGCATAATTCCCGAGTTTACAAGACCTACAAGCATTACTGTAACAGCCGAAGAGGACTGAATAACAGCGGTGATAGCCAATCCTAAAACCAAGCCTTTAAAACGGTTTGAGGTGAGCTTTTCCAGGATGCCTTCGATTTTACCGCCTGCAACCTTTTCCAGTCCTTCTGAGAGTATGTGCATTCCGTAGAGAAACAGTGCCAGACCGCCAAGCAGTGAAATAACTGAAAAAATGTCCATTTCTTTTTTCCTTTCTTTAGAGAAGCTTTTGTCCGTTTATTGCTAAGCCGAAGGTCAAGCCGAGCTTTTCTGCCGCCTTCTGGCACATGAGCATTCTTGTGAGGAATATCTCAAAATAATTCATAACAGAGCTTATTTCGGTATCTATGTCCAGAGTCAGTATAAGGTTTTTATTTTCAATGTCTATATCAAGTTTTGATTCCTTTACAGAGTAATTCACCCTGTCATGGATGTCAAAGGATGTAATGTCTCGGTTCCGTACTCTTGAACGGCGTACATCTGTTTTGTCCGCAAGTATCAGCGCTGCCGCCACATCATTAACAGCTACTCCCGTGCCTTCGTCATGATTTCCTATGGCGGTTACTACCGTTGCTATGTCTGCAGGCGGCATTCCGATGTCCTTGAGAATTCTGAAAGCCATTACGGCACCGCTTTGTGAGTGCTCCAGTCGGTTTACCAGATTTCCTATATCGTGCATAAAGCCCGCTATCTTTGCAAGCTCTATATCTTCATCGTTATGCCCTGTCTTTCTCAAAATATCTGCGGCTGTAACAGCCACCTTTGTAACATGTGCGAAGCTGTGCTCTGTGAAGCCCAAGGCTGTCAGCGATTCATCTGCCTTTTGTATATAGGTTTTTATTGTTTCATCTTTTTTTATATCTTCAAATGTAATCATCAGAAAAGTATCCTTATAGTTGTCCCTTCGTTTATTTTACTTTTTACCGAAACGCCTGCATCCATAAACATTGCACCGTGCTTGACAATGGAAAGTCCCAGTCCTGTACCTCCCACATCCTTTGAGTGACTCTTGTCGGCGCGCCAGAAACGCTCGAATATGTGAGGGATATCTTCCTCGGCGATGCCTATACCCGTGTCACTGACTTCAAACTCAACTCCGTCAATACGCTGGCGTATCTTGATGCTTACCTGTCCGCCGTCACGGTTGTATTTTATTGCGTTGTCAAGGATGTTGAATATCATCTCCTCCACAATCTGCTCACCGCCGGTGATAACAGGTCGGTCTCCCGAGAGTGTGACGGTTACATTTTTTTCCTCTGCCGCCATCTCAAGCTGAGATATTACAGCCACTGTCAGCTCATACAGGTCAATCTGTTCTATTTTTACTTCAACATCGTTTCCGTCAAGCTGTGAAAGCTTGATAATATCTCCTACAAGAGTAATGAGTCTGTGGGATTCATCATATATTTTTCCCGCAAAACGAGGTATATCCTCGCTTTTTACGATTCCGTCACGCAAAAGCTCCGAATAGCCCTTGATGCTTGTCAGTGGTGTTTTGAGCTCGTGTGAAACATTGGCTGTAAAATCACGTCTCATCTTGTCCTGCTCTGTGTGCAGAGCCGACATTTCATCAAGCTTTTTCGCAGTTTCTTTTTTTAGTCTTACTGCCTTTTGCCTAAGCTCTTCAAGCTCGCTGTATACCTCCTCTGTGTAGGGGGATTCAAGGTTGATGGAGTTTATTTTTTTACCAATTCTGTCAGCTGTTCTCACAGGCAGTATAAGTGAAAGTAAAATAAACAAAACAATACCTGTGCATACCGCTGAGATTACCGCGTAGCCGATACCGCTTCCCGAATAATAAACAAAAAGCAATACTGTAAGCGAAACAGTCAGTGTTATCATAGAGATCCACGAGGAAACTCTTGCTATTTCTTTTGAAATGGAATTTTTTTCTTTCATATTCTTTATCTCCCGAGAAATTGCATGCAAATCAGCCTCGCCGCTTTTTAATCACCTATTTTGTAGCCTATGCCGCGCACGGTTTCTATAAGGTCGCCCGCAACTCCCAATTTCTGTCTCAGGGTTCTTATGTGAACATCCACTGTTCGGCTCTCACCGTCAAAGGAATATCCCCATATGGTGTTCAGAAGCTGGTCGCGTGTTAAAACTATGCCTGTGTTCTTCAAAAGCATGCAAAGTATTTCAAATTCCTTGTAGGTCAAAACGACATTTTCGGAATTGACGGTAACCGTGTGCTTTTCGGGACATACATAAAGAGGACCTATTGAATATTCAAAGCGTTTTTGCTCCTCCCTGTTGTCTCTCAGTCTTGCCTTGACTCTTGCCACAAGCTCCATAACTCCAAAGGGCTTTGCTATATAGTCGTCCGCTCCCAGCTCAAAGCCGTGTACCTTATCTATCTCTGAGCTTTTTGCACTCAGCATTATTACGGGTACAGAGGATGTGCTGGGGGTCCGTTTCAGCTTTTTGAGGATAGAAAGACCGTCCTCTTCGGGGAGCATGATGTCCAGCAAAATCAGGGAGGGCAATCCCTTTGACATTGCCGTCCAGAACGCTGACGGCGCTTCAAAGCTTTCCGCTTCAAGTCCCATGCTGTTCAAAGCATAGGTCACAAGCTCTCTTATATTTTCGTCATCTTCAACAAGATATATCAAAACTCCTACCTCCGTTGATATATTTTCAGATGCATTTTACACTATAAAAAAGAAATTGACAAAAAATTCCGGTTAAATATAGGTTAAATTTTCACATCTACATTATACAGTACATAAAACAATTTTGCAATAGGCAAAAAAAATCTTGTAAGGGTATTGAATTTTTCGCAGAAATGAGTTAAAATGTAAATGCTTACAAAAAAATGAAAGGATACGGCATTATGAATTTTGAAAAGAAGATAAGACCCGAAAAAATTATACAGTTTGGCGAAGGTGGATTTCTCCGAGGCTTTGTTGACTGGATGATACAGAAAATGTGTGATAACGGCAGCTTCAACGGCAGTGTTGTTGTGGTTCAGCCCATTGAACAGGGTATGTGTGATATGCTCACATCACAGAATTGTCTTTACACCCATGTTATCAGAGGTGTAGAGGGTGTGGACAAGACACTTGTTGATGTTATATCAAGATGTGTAAAGCCTTATGAGGATTTTGACAGTTATCTTGCGCTTGCAGACAATCCCGAAATGAGATTTGTGGTGTCGAACACTACAGAAGCAGGTATAGTATTCTCCGATGAGGACAAAATTACAGATGCTCCTCCCAAAACCTTCCCTGCAAAGGTGACTTTGTTGCTTAAGAGAAGATTTGAGAATAAGCTTGGCGGATTTGTTTTCCTGCCCTGTGAGCTTATTGACCGCAACGGCGACAATTTGAGAAAAGCCGTTCTTTCATATGCGGACCTGTGGAAGCTTGGCGATGATTTTAAGGCGTGGGTGGAAAAGGAAAATGTGTTCTGCAATACTCTTGTTGACAGAATAAATACAGGCTATCCAAAGGATGAGGATATGGCTCTGGGATACGAGGACAAGATGGTTAATACCTCAGAGTTTTTCCATCTGTGGGTAATAGAAACCGACTTTGATATAGAAAAAGAGCTTCCATTTGCTTCTGCGGGACTTAATGTTATTGTTACTCCCGACAAGCTTGAAATGTACAGAACAAGAAAGGTGCGTATTCTCAACGGCGCTCATACATCTCTTGTGCCCTATGCGCTTTTGTCGGGACTTGATACAGTGAAGAGCTGTATTGATGACCCCACAATGAACGCTCATATCAGAAAATGTGTGTTTGACGAGATAATTCCCACTCTTGACCTTCCTTCGGATGAGCTTAAGAGCTATGCTGACAGTGTGCTTGAACGCTTTGCAAACCCTTACATAAAGCATTATCTGTCATCTATTGCCCTCAATTCTGTCAGCAAGTTCAAGGTGAGAGTTCTGCCCTCTATTCTTGAATATAAAAAGCGCTTCGGTAAATATCCCGAAACACTTGTTTTTGCTTTTGCAAAGCTTATTGATTTTTACCGCACGGATATGACAAATGATGACGCCGACGTAGTTAAGTTTATGAAAAATGCTACAGTAGAACAGATACTTGCCAATACAGAGCTTTGGGGCGAGGATCTTACCGATATGGCAAATGAGGTGAAAAAGCATGCAAATTAATGAAAGAGATAACGTAGAGGTTGATCTTAAAAGCGGTCACAAATACGCCCTTGTCGATATAAAATCAGGGGAAAAGGTAATAAAATACGGCTTCCCCATAGGACACGCAACCGAAGATATAAAGAAGGGTGAGCACGTACATACCCACAATATGAAGACCGACCTGACAGGTAAAGTGGTTGCTGAGTATCAGCCGTACACTCCCACTTTTCCCACCAAGGAAAAAACTTTTATGGGATATCTCCGTGAGGACGGAAGTGTTGGTATCCGTAACGAAATATGGATAATTCCCACCGTAGGCTGTGTAAACGGTATTGCAAAGAGACTTGCTTACCTTACAGGTGCAAAAACCTACATTCACACCTGGGGCTGTTCACAGATGGGAGATGACCAGGACCTTACCCGTAAGATTCTCTGCGGGCTTATCAACCATCCCAATGCAGGCGGTGTGCTTGTGCTGGGACTTGGTTGTGAAAACAGCAATATTCCCGAGATACAGAAGGTACTGGGTTCATGGAATCCCGACAGAGTGAAATTCCTCAACACGCAGGATTGCGTTGATGAAATAGAGGAAGGCAAAAAGCTTCTTGCCGAGCTTCGTGCTTATGCAGATAAGACAGAGCGTACTCCCGTACCCGTATCAAAGCTGAAAATAGGCTTGAAATGCGGCGGCTCCGACGGATTTAGCGGAATTACGGCAAATCCTCTTGTAGGTAAGGTTGCCGAGCGTTTTTACGATTGCGGTTCTACTATAATGATGACCGAGGTTCCCGAAATGTTCGGCGGAGAAAAGGTGCTCTTTGACCGCTGTGTGTCAAGAGAGGTGTTCGAAAGTGCGGCTAAGATGGTGCAGGATTTCCGTGACTATTTTGTGAAGCACGGCGAAAGCGTTGCCGAAAACCCCTCCCCCGGAAACAAAGAGGGCGGTATTACTACCCTTGAGGAAAAGTCACTGGGCTGTGTTCAAAAGGGCGGTCAAGTGCCCGTAACTGCGGTTATGGGTATGGGCGAGACGGCGGCTGAATCGGCAGGTCTCCACCTCGTCAGCGGTCCCGGCAATGATATTGTTGCCATTACAAATCTTACTGCCTCCGGCGCACATATCATAATGTTCACTACAGGCAGAGGAACACCCCTCGGAGCGCCTGTACCTACACTTAAGGTAATGACAAACTCCGATATTGCAACCCGCAAGCCTCACTGGACAGATTTCAATGCAGGTGTTCTGGTTGACGGTGCCGATATGGAAAAAACTGCCGACGAGCTTTTCGAGCTTTGTATCAAAACCGCCGAAGGCAAGGAGACCACCAGCGAAAAAATGGGCTGTCAGGATATCTCCATCTTCAAGGACGGCGTAATCCTCTGAGCGTCGAAAATTCGTGAAATACTTAGCTTACTGCTCAAATCCCGTCGTCGACTTACGTGAGTAAGCCTTCCTTGGGATTTTCACGAGCGCGTCGTCTTTCACAAATTTTCATAGCTCAGGCAAAAGCGTGAAAGCAAAGCAAATCGAGCGTCGAGAATTTGCGAAATGCTTAGCTTATTGAAATTTGATTATAACAGGGCTCTGCCCTGTACTACGGACTCGCTTCATCCCTGCCGTTGCTTAAACCTTTTTTACAAAAATGGTTTAAGAATTCCAAAAATTTTCAATGTCATTATAAATAAAACAAACCGTGATTTTGCGAATCACGGTTTGTTTTATCTTATTTGCTGAAAGCTTTTTTAAAACTGAGTTTCGATGGTTTATGTGATTTATTTCCAACGTTTTTTAGATATATTTTTATATATATATGAAAACAAAGAAATAACGCTTAATACCATCCAAGCAATTACGGTAAAAAACGATATCGCACCGCTCAAAAGGAAATTTCCCACAACAAGGAGAATCAGACAAACGAAGATATCTCCCAAAAACCAACGGGTATAATCTTTCCAATCCGTATCCTTCCATAAAAAGCCTCGTAAAACTGTCATAATTATATGCGAAAAAGCAACGATATCGATTAGTGGAAATTCAGAATCGGATAATATATCAGTAAAACAAGTTAGTAATGACATGACAAGAAGTATTATATCATATATGTACCAACCATATTTTAAGAAAGTTTTTTCTTTTGCCTTATGGTCGCTTTCCGCCAATTCGAATAATCGTTTTGCCTCTGTTTGGTTTTCTGATACTTTAAAGGAATACGAAGTGCCGTTATGTTTTAGTATTCCGTATTTCCATTCTTGGTTTTCTGTGAGAAAGCTTCCTTTTCGATTTCTTGTTTCAAATTTTATGGAGTTGCCGGATGGTAATTTAAAACAATCATAGTTTTTTGTTACAAGGTCACCGGGAATTGCAGGATGGTATGTTCCATAGTATTGGGTTTGATCATAATTGGAGGAGATTGATACGTAGGCGTTTTCACCTCCGCTATATGAAGTTGATTCATAATTGCCGGTGTAAATTGCATAAGTTTTTCGCATTCGGAATGAATAGATAACAATTGCAGCAACGATGCAGACGATTATTCCAATAACCTTTAGGTTTTCAAGTATAAAACACACTATTCCGAAAAGAATTGCTAATAAAATGACGTATCCCATATAACGCCCTCCTAAAAAATAAAAGTGCGCAGCCGAAGCTACGCACTGAAAAACACATAACTCCGATTGCTGCGACACAACTTTTTGACAAACTACAAGAGAATACCAAAAGTAGAGAATGTGTTTTTGCCTAAAAGAAAAAACACTTCCCCTGTAATTTGTCTATATTCAGTTGTGTCGCAACGTTATTATACCACGAGATTTTCTTTTTTGCAAGTATTTTCATTAGTAAATTTTAGTTAAATAAAAAGCGGAGGCTCTCCGCTTTTAAGCGGGAGGAAATTTGCTACGTGTCAATACTTTCCCAATCGATTCCGTTGTTGTCGGCATATTCATCGTTTTCGCATTCTTTATATTTGTTAACCAAAAAGTATCTTGGATTTCTTAGGAGTATGCCTTTGGTTGTAACTATCATCTCAACCATTTCATCAATTTTAAACATAGTTCGCATTTCTTTTGGGATTACCACTCTTCCCAGCTTATCTACATCTTTTACTATTCCTATCACTTTTACTATTTCTGGTTCGTTATTCATATTTCCTCCACAATACGTTATATGTGTAAAATGTCTCACAAGACATTTTACATCTTACTTTTATAGTATAACTTATTTATAATATACTTGTCAATACTAAAGATGGGTAAAGTAAAATGAACGAATACGGAACAATTAAAATAAAGCTTGATGACCTTATTAAAAAATCGGGAATAAGTAAAAATAAGCTGAGTCACAAAGCAGAAATGCAAAGGACTCAGATAAATAACTATTGCAATAATAGAATAACCAGACTTGACGTTGATGTTTTGGCTAGGATTTGCACCGTTCTTGATTGCAGAATCGAAGACGTATTGGAATTTGTTCCGGCAGACAAAGACAACGACAACGAGTAAAAGTCATATACACGCAACAAACGGCAGGGGATTTCCTCTGCCGTTTGCTACGTATTTCTATTCCCTCGGATGTCAGGGCTTTTCTTATTTTTTCCACAAAAGCAAGAGCTTTTTCGCTGTCGCCGTGGACACAGACCGAGTCGGGAATTATTTCTATTGTTTTACCGCTGACGGTTTTGACGGTGTGAGTTTTTATCATTGTGATTATTCGTCAACACCTATACTATCCCAATCAATTTCATCGGAATCAACATACCCGCTTTTTTCTGCAGCTTCTATTATTTTAGCTTCTTCGGGGGTTACTCTTGTAAAATCGGGATCCCATGCCAATACCATTTTTTTGATAAACTCGTAGGCAAACACTTTGTCAGCTTCGGGCAAAGCATCCATTAAGCGAGCAGCTTCCATTACAATACTTGACATAAAATACCTCCTTATTTGTATATATCTCCACGGTTGCCAATATCAATTACAAAAATTATTTCCACATTTTCCTCTTCGTCTTGTCTATATATGATCCTCCACGAGCCAACTCGTAATCTTTTTCTGCCGTCACTATATCCTTGCATTGTTTTTATGTCGCCCACGGGTGGATTACATGTAAGTCCTATGACAGCTTCACGGATTCTGCATACTGATTTTTTATCTAGTTTAGATAAAAACTTTAAAGCATCCTTGGAATATTTGATTTTAATTTCGTTCATTGGCAATTCTCCAAAGAATTAATATATTGTACTATTTATATTATACAGAATTTATTAGGTTGTGTCAACCGATTTGTTAATAATTTGCAACAAACATATGTAGTGTTACAATAGATGTGAGACCAAAAGTAAAAAAAGAATAGAAAAAGTGATTGAGTTCTGTTAAAATAGAATTACCCCTAACTCATCTCAACAGAAAGGACTCAATCACTTCATGAAACATTATACCACAAATAAACGCTATTGTCCACATGAAATTACAACAAAATTTAATTCTGTGCAACTTTATCGACAAACAAAGGATATTTCATACGTTTGTAGGAAGTATAAGATCTCAAAAGCCTCTCTGATGAGGTGGAATAAGCAATATGACGGCACTAAGGAATCTCTTATGCCCAAGTCTCACCGCCCGCATTCTCCGCATCCAAACGCTCACACAGAGCAGGAGATCAAGTGGATCAAGGACTATCATCGCAGAAATCCCAACATATCTTTGGGCGAACTTTACGGCAAGCTGCGCGAGGATAAGGCATACTCTCGCCATCCCGGTTCTCTTTATCGAGTATTTGTACGTCTTGGATTTCGTAAAAAGGTAGAATCTACAAAGAAAAAGTCGTTACATAACAAGCACTACGACACTCCTACTATGATCGGTATTAAGTGGCAAATGGACGTGAAATTCGTTCCAAAGGTCTGTTATGTCGGTAAAGATGGTAAGAGATTTTATCAATACACGATGATTGAGGAAGCCTCAAGAAAACGTTTTATCTATGCTTACGAGGAAAACAGCAGCTATTCTACAATAGACTTTGTAAAACGTTCTATCATCTTCTTCGGTTACGCTCCGAAGACAATCCAGACTGACAATGGTGCAGAATTTACTCATTTCTTCAATACCAAGCGAGTTCACCCATTTGACGTGTTCTGTAATCGCTACAAAATCGAGCATAAGCTTATCCGTCCGAGAACCCCTTGGCATAATGGCAAAGTTGAGAGAAGCCACAGAAACGATCAAGAACGCTTCTACAACTATTTGAATTTCTACTCGTTTGCCGACCTACAAGAGCAAATGAAGCGTTATTTGCGCCGTTCCAACGGTATTCCCATGGCTGTTCTCGGGTGGAAGTCTCCAAACCAAAAGCAAATGGAACTCGAAAACACTTGCGCCTAAACCGCGCGCCGCTTTTGCAGTCTCCTCTCGGGGCTTCGCCCCTCCTTCCGACTGCAAAAGCTCTTAACTATACTCGTTACTTTTATTTTTACTTTTTTAGTCTCATATCATTGACAAAACTACA
>CAZYTA010000022.1:0-39863 GCA_964650465.1 uncultured Oscillospiraceae bacterium
GAGCTTTTACACCGTCGCTTTCGAGGATATCAGGATAAATAGTTCCCTGTGCAAGAAATGACTCACCATTGAGTTTGCGTGCCTCTTCTTCAAAAACTCTGACAAATTCTTCACCGATAATTTTTCTCTTAGTTTCGGGAGCGTCAACTCCTTCAAGTTTGTCAAGAAAGCGGTCTGTTGCATCTATATATACAAGATTGGCATCAAGTCCGTTTTTAAAAATTTCTATAACCTGCTCGCTTTCACCCTTCCTCATAAGACCATGATTAACATGAACGCAGACAAGCTGCTTTCCGATAGCCTTGATTAAAAGAGCGGCAACAACCGAGCTGTCAACACCGCCCGAAAGAGCGAGCAGTACCTTCTTGTCCCCTACCTGTGCACGAACTTCCTTTATCTGCTCATCTATAAAAGCAGCGGCAAGTTCGGGAGTTGTAATTCTTTCCATAGTATCGGGTCTGATATTTGTATTCATATAAAAATCCCCCACATTAAAAATTTATGTGTATATTATAATAAAGAGAAAGAAAAATGTCAATTATTTTTTTGCAAAAAGTATTTGATGCATAGCCTCGATTATGATTTTTTGCCAAAGAATGTCATTTTTTTGCTTTTTTATTAAAAGTATTGACATAAAGGATTTAAAACACTATAATTATTTTAACAAATTTATTCGGAGGTACAAAACAATGTACAATTTTCCCATTGGTGTAATGCTTAATTCCTTCAGGCTCCCTTTTGACGAGGCTCTTGACAAAGCCGTTGAGGTTGGAGCTAAAGGACTTCAAATCTATGCTACATACGGTGATATGGCTCCCGAGAACCTCTCAACAGAAAAGAGGCGCGAAGTACTTGACAAGATTAAGTCACGCGGACTCGTTATCTCCGCTCTTTGCGGTGATTTTGGACATGGCTTCGGAACTGCAGAAAAGAACCCCGAACTCATTGAAAAATCTAAAAGAGTTCTTGACCTTGCTGTAGAACTTGAAACAGATGTTGTAACTACTCACATCGGCGTTGTTCCTACAGATATCAACAATCCCAGATACGAAATTATGCAAAAGGCTTGTGCTGAACTTGCAAATTATGCTGATACAATGAACGCACACTTTGCTATTGAGACAGGTCCCGAAACATCTGCTGTACTCAAAGCATTCCTTGATTCACTTAACTCTACAGGCGTAGCCGTTAACCTTGACCCTGCTAACCTTGTAATGGTTACTGGTGATGATCCTGTTGTTGCAGTTCACAATCTTAAGAAATACATTGTTCATACACACGCAAAAGACGGCGTCAAGCTTTGTGATCGTGACCCTGAGATTGTTTACGGAATCAGAAGAGCCGAAGAAGAGTTCAGCGGACAGGCATTTAAGGAAGTTCCTCTCGGAACAGGCAGTGTTGATTTCCCTGCTTATCTTAAAGCTCTCGAAGAAGTTGGATATAAAGGTTATCTTACCATTGAGCGCGAAGTCGGCGATGATCCCGCTAAGGATATTATAACTGCAGTTAATTTCCTTAAAAACACTATCGCAAACAACTGAATATAACAGAAAATCATTTACAAAGACTGTGTTCTTTTCCGGAACATAGTCTTTGCATTTTATTATAAGGAAATTGCTCGAAAACAACCTCGCCGCTTTACATTGTTGGTCTGATTGCAAGGCGAAGATAGGCGAGAATTGCCAGTGGCGACTTGTTGCTTTTTTATGCACAATAAACTCATTATTGCAATTGCTGCATTTTTGTGATATGATAATATTCACTAAATAAAAAATGTAAAGGCTGAATCTATGAAAATTATCATATTCGGATGCGGAAAAATCGGTACAACCATTATTTCCGCACTTTCAAACGAGGGACACGATATAGTAGCAATAGACAGAAACAGCGAAACTGTAGAGGAGATATCCAACATATACGATGTTATGGGATTGTGCGGCAACGGTGTAGACTGTGCCGTTATGACTGAAGCAGGAGTTGACACCACAGACTTATTCATAGCTGTGACAGGCTCCGATGAACTAAATATGCTCAGTTGTTTTCTGGCAAAAAAGTTAGGAGCCAAACACACTGTTGCGAGAATCAGAACTCCTGAATACAACGACGAGGATCTGGGATTTCTAAAGCATCAGCTCAATTTGTCGGCTACATTAAACCCGGAACTGCTTGCGGCACAAGAGATATTTGATGTGCTACACTTTCCTTTTGCAGTAAAGGTAGAAACCTTTTCAAACAGGAGTCTCAAAATAATAGACATAATCATCAAAGAGAACTCTCCGTTTGCAAATCTTTCACTTTCGCAATTACGACAAAAGATACCTGCGAGTTTTCTTATTTGCCACGTAGAAAGAAATGAAGAAATATTTATTCCTGACGGTAATTTTGTTTTGAAAATCGGTGATAAGATAGGAATTACCGCAACAGATGCAGAGCTTATGAAGCTTGTGAAACTGACGGGAGTGTCCCAGAAACCAATAAAAACAGTAATGATACTCGGTGCCGGAAAGATGGCATATTATCTTTCAAAACTTCTTGTAAGAAGCGGAGTAAAGGTTAAAATAATTGACAAAGATAAAAAACGGTGTATTGAATTTTCAAATCTCATCCCTGAGGCAACTATGATCTGCGGAGATGGCATGAGTAAGGAAGTGTTATTTGAGGAAGGGCTTGAATCAACAGATGCATTCATTGCCCTGACAGGCAACGATGAGCAAAACATTCTCATTTCGTTCACCGCTGTCAACAATGTCCCTACAGTAATTGCTAAGGTAAATCATCACGCACTTGCAACTACCGCAGAAAAATTGGGGCTGGATCGCGTAATTTCATCTAAGGGTGCTGTCTCTAATTTAATATCAAGGTATGTGCGCGCCTTGGAAAATTCAGTCGGCAGTAATGTTGAAAAATTGTATAAGGTCATGGAAGGAAAAGCTGAAGTATTGGAATTCAATGTACTTTCAGACTTTGAGTATGTCAATATACCATTAAGGGAAATGACGCTGAAAAAGAACATTCTTATTGCCGGTATAATAAGAAAAAGAAAATCAATCATCCCCTCGGGTGCAGATATAATCATGCCAGGTGACCGTGTAATTGTCGTTGCTTCTGGACATATGCTGGGAGATTTGACTGATATTATTGAATAAGGTAAATTTTAATGAATAAAAAACTTGTATTTAATGTGACCGGAAAATTGCTTCAGGCTGTTGCGCTTATACTTTTAGTTCCAATGGCAGTCTGTCTTATATACAAAGAACGGGCTTTTTGGGCTTTCGGTATAACAGCGGTCATTTCTTTTGCCATTGGCTTTATTCTTACTGCTGCAACACGACGTTTCAGCAAGGTGATATATGCAAAAGAAGGCTTTACTATCGTTGCTCTTGCATGGGTATCAGTGTCTCTTATCGGCGCTCTTCCCTTCTATATAAGCGGAGAAGTCAGCAGCTATATTGATGCATTTTTTGAGACTGTAAGCGGCTACACAACAACAGGAGCATCTGTCTTGCGGGATGTTGAAGCACTAAGTCATGGTATGCTTTTTTGGAGAAGCTTTAATCATTGGATAGGCGGTATGGGTGTTCTCGTTTTTATGCTCGCTTTCGTTTCAAGCATAACAGACCGTTCTATACACATTCTCCGTGCCGAAATGCCCGGTCCGATTGTCGGAAAATTAACACCGCGCTCAAAAGATACATCGAAGGTTTTATATATAATTTACATAGTTCTGACTCTTATACAGACTGTTCTGCTTTGGTGCGGTGATATGGATCTGTTCGACAGTATCGTACACGCTTTGGGCACGGCAGGTACAGGAGGCTTCGGAATCAAGTCAGACAGTCTTGCAGGATACTCAGCATATTCCCAATGGATAATTACAATTTTCATGTTTATATTCGGTATTAATTTCAATGTATTTTATCTGCTTATATTGAAAAGATTCAAAGCAGCATTGAGAAGTACGGAACTGAGAGTATATGCAATGATAACAGTTATTGCAACTGTGCTTATAGCATTAAATATTAATTCCATGTGCAACTCTGTACCTGAAGCCGTAAGAGCAGCTGTTTTTCAGGTAGTCTCTGTAATCACTACAACAGGTTTTGCATCAGCCGATTTCAATCTTTGGCCGTCAATGTCAAAAGCTGTGTTGCTGGTTCTTATGTTTATCGGCGCTTGTGCAGGCTCTACTGCAGGCGGATTAAAAATATCCCGTGTGATAATCATTTTCAAAATGATATCAAAAGAAATCAGAAAAATGATTCATCCGCGTTCTGTTGCATCAGTAAAATTTGAAGACAAAGAGGTAGATGAAAATACTCAACACAGTGTGACAGTTTACTTTGCACTATACTTTGTTTGCATAATTGCAGTATTTCTCGTTTTATCATTCGAACCTTTTGATATAGAAACAAATTTCAGCGCGGCAGTTTCGTGTTTTAACAACATAGGTCCCGGACTCGCACATGTGGGACCTATGGGCAGTTATGCGGATTATTCTCCGCTTTCAAAACTTGTTCTATCATTTGCAATGCTTCTTGGCAGACTTGAAATATATCCTTTGCTGATTTCGCTTATACCGTCAACCTGGAAGAAAAAGTAGATATGTGTCTGTGCCGTTTTGATGCACAGACACATATTTTTTGTCAATAGCATAAAATAAAGCGAAAGGTTGTGATAATTATGATAAGAAAAGTAAGCTTCAGAACAAACGCTCAGCTTCCGTCATACACCTCGCAGGCAACGGTTGTAAATATTGATGATGAAGCAGACAAAAACCGAGAATACAGAAGCATTTTATGGACAGGTAACCATTTACAGGTTACATTGATGAGCATTCCGACAGGAAGCGAAATCGGTGCTGAAATGCACAGCGAAAACGATCAGTTTATAAAAATCGAATCAGGAAGAGCTAGAGTACTCTTCGGTACAAGTAACACAGATTTTAATTACGAAAGAATAATAGATGACGAATATGCAATAATTATCCCTGCAGGAACATGGCACAACGTTGTGAACATCGGCAACGAACCCTTAAAGCTGTTTTCGATTTATGCTCCTCCGATACATAAAAGTTAAATAGTACTTGCTTTTGGAAATATTTTTGATATAATGGATGTGAAATAAAATCGAAAGGAAAAATAAAATGTATATTAGCTACAACTCCGAGAATAGCAGATTTACTCTTGAAACAAAAAATACAAGATACATATTTGACATAATTCACGGAAAATACCCTATCCACCTGTACTACGGCGAAAAAAATGACAACACAGAATTAAAGTACGAGCCTTTTTTGTACTCCTTTACTCCTTATTTTGATGAGAGTGAACCTGCATTCAGTCCGGATGTATACCCTGCAGAGTTACCTTGCTTCGGCAGCGGAGATTATCGTACAACATCAATCAGAATCAAAAATAAAAACGGCGATAGTGTATGTCTTTTTGAGTACTCGGGCTACAAAATTTTCAATGGCCGTATTGAACTCCCGGGGCTTCCCTATGCTGAAGCCGATTCTAATACAGAAACCTTGGAATTGCAGCTTATTGACCCAGCTACAAACTGCAAAATAAATCTTTATTATACTGTATTTCCCGAGGAAGACGTTATATCCCGTTACATGACAGTAGAAAATGCAACCGGTGGAGACGCAGTCATCGAAAAATGCATGAGCATATCACTTGACATTCCAAGATGCGATTTTGATATGATAAGCCTTTACGGAGGACATGCGCAGGAAAGAAACTATCAAAGAACGCCTCTTATGCACGGTATCCAGAGCGTATATTCAAGACGCGGTGCATCCAGTCCTCATTTTAATCCATTCATTGCTATTTGTGACAGGGATGCAAACGAAACAAGCGGCGAAGTATACGGTTTTAACTTTGTTTTCAGCGGCAACTTCCTTGATGAAGTAGAGGTTGACCAACAAGCGACCACCAGAGTTCAAATAGGACTCGGTTCTGAAAACTTCTCTTGGCTTCTTCGCAACGGTGAAACATTTACTTCTCCCGAAGCAGTTATGACATACAGCGCAGCGGGAATAGGTCAAATGAGCCGTAACTTCCATGAATTTACAAGAAATCACATTCTTCCGCCGGAACCATTTGATAAGAGACCTGTAGTTCTCAATACTTGGGAAGCTTGCTTCTTCGATATTGACGAAGCTGAAATGATGCGTTTTGCAAAGGCTGCTGCAGAATGCGGAACAGACATGCTTGTAATGGACGACGGATGGTTTGGTGCAAGAAACGATGACTATGCCGGTCTTGGCGATTGGTATGTAAATACCAACAAGTTCAAAAGCGGACTTGCTTCATTCGTTGACAAGGTTAAATCCCACGGAATTAAATTCGGTATCTGGGTTGAACCTGAAATGGTAAATCCCAATTCCGACCTTTATCGTGCACATCCCGAATGGTGCTTGCAGGTTAAAGGAAGAAAAAACCTCCTTTCACGTCATCAACTTGTTCTTGATATGGGAAATCCCGCTGTAATTGATTACCTTAAGGAAAGCTTCACCAAAACTTTCGACGGCGTTGCTCTTGACTACTTTAAGTGGGACATGAACAGACATATGTCCGAAGTTGGTTCAACCTATCTTCCCAAAGAAAGACAGGGTGAAACAGCATACAGATATATGCTTGGTGTATATGAGCTTCTGAGCTTCTTTAAAAAGCAATTTCCTAACGCTATGATAGAGAGTTGCTCGGGCGGCGGCGGAAGATACGATCTGGGTATGATGAAATACGGAACTATGATTTGGACCAGTGACAACACATTTCCTAAAGCAAGAATTAAAATTCAGTACTCTTCTCTTCTTGCCTACCCTGCTTCTACAATGAGCTGTCATGTGTCAAATCCGCAAAATGTTTGTGCAAGTCCTGCTGAGCTTAAATTCAGATACGAAGTTGCTCTTGGCGGTGCTCTCGGCTACGAAATGCACCTTCCCAATGCATCAAAGGAGATTTGTGACACGGTTAAACAGCAGATAATAAATTACAGAGAATATGAAGACCTTATACTTAAAGGCGATTATTACAGTCTTTACAATCCTTTTGAATGCGATATAAGTGCTTATTACTATACCGACAAAAAGCATGACAGAATGCTTATGAGCGTTCTTGAGGTACACGGAATGAGAGAGCGCAAGTATAGACTTGCTATTCCTGGAGCCGATCCGAATGCAACATACTACGATAAAATTGGTGACAAAACCTACACAGGACGCCAGCTTATAACAGGATTTGATTACAGAACTCATGACGAAGACCCCGCATCACAGATGTGGTACTTTATCAAACAGTAAACGTTTTAAAACCGACACTTTTTGTGTCGGTTTTTTTCTGTATTTTATTGACAAAAGTATGTATTTGCTATACAATTGTATTGGGTGATATTATTTATGAAAGCGTCTTACATTATCCTTTTGTTATTGCTGACTCTCTCTTTAGTATTTTCGTTTCCGTCCTGCAATTATGACAGAGAAAACAACGAGGTTAAAACTGTGTCAAGCGAAACCTTGACGTATGAAAATGTGATACAGGCAACACTATCAATCCCCTGTTTTACTGAGAAAATTGATTCTAACAGAGCACTTTCAGGGAACACCGAAGAAGAACCAATAACGAAAGAAAAATCCCCTTTCAAATCTATGTACAAATACGTATCCGATGACGAAATAATAGCAATGGACACAATCATAAAGGATATGAAGTTAATGGGGCAATTCCCTGACTACCCCACAGGATGCGAATCGGTTGCCGCTGTAAATTTGATGAACTACTATGGCATTGATATTTCTGTAGACGAGTTTATAGATGAACACCTAAAAAAAGACCTTACCTTTTATTACAAAGACGGCAAGTCATACGGTCCGTCTCCTTATGAATATTTCCTTGGTGACCCCAGAACAGATAAATCTTGGGGGTGTATGTCTCCTGTAATAGTCGAAGCGATGAAAAAAAGCACAGACAGTGCAAAAGGTATTAATAACCGTTCACTGGAAGAATTATGCAACGAATATGTTGCCTATGGTAACCCTGTGCTTGTATGGGTAAGCATACATATGCTTGATATCTCTTACACTTCCTCATGGTATCTGGATGAAGAGACACTTTTCTCTTGGCCAAACAACGAACATTGCATGATTCTGATAGGATATGACGATTGGTATTATTATTTTAATGACCCATATGTACCGGCAATAGTCAGATATAAAAAAGAATTGGCAGAAGACCGATTCAGTACTCTCGGTAAACAAGCAATTGTTATAGAAAATAAGTGACAAATAGTTAATAAGGCTGAAATCAGCCATGAATAAAGAAAGGAAACAATCATGACACGCATTACTAAAACAGGTAGCGGAGTAGTACTTGAAAATGACTTTTTCAGTTACTCTGTCGGTTACGATGCAAAGGTTTTATCTTTTGTTGACAAAGCAAGCGGTAATAATTACATTGCAAATAACGACAGCCCTTATTTCTGTTATCTCAACACAGACGGAAAAGGCAGCAAAGCAAATCCCATAAACATGGAATTTGACAACGGTGTTTTTGCATTTGGTTTTATATCAGGAGCATACGTTGTAATCAAGCCCGAAGTTAAGGAAACTTATATCTCATTTGAAATAACAGATGTTTCGCATATCTGTTGTTATAATCTTGTTTTCGCCAACACAATCGTTGAGTATCCTATCACTGAAGACGAAGATATATTCGGTATGTCTACCCTTGCAATGAAAGTAAATACTCATTCTGTGTCATGGCCTTCTTACAAAGAAATGAAGGCAGGCGGCATAGTATACTCAGAATGCGGTATCTTGGGTGCAAAGGTTGCTATACTCGGTGCTCCCATATCAAAGCACGTTGATTTCTTAAAGAACATAGCTATGGACATTCCCAAGGGAGATGCACCTGTTGCTTACGGTGTAGGCGGTCCCTGGGCAAGAGAAAACAAGGGTGAGCGCGGAGATTATATTATTATATCCGCTGCAAAGCCCGAGCAGCTTGCAAACGACCTTAAGATGTATACCGATCTCAACGTTGACCAGCTCGACTTTCACAAAGGCGCTCCTTTCCGTCAAGGTGACTTCTATTTCTTTACAGATGAAACAGGTGAAGCTTCTGCTTTCAAAGAAAAAATGGTCAGCCAGCTCACTCCCCATAGAATAACAGCAGGTCTCCACACATACTCATTCTATATAGCTCCCGATGCTTCCGGCATCCTTAAGGAGCCAAAGTGGCAAAAACAGCTTCTTCCTGCAGAAAAGTACGTTCTTGCAGAGGACCTCGATGCTGAAGCAACAACTCTTCTTACAGAAGAAAATACAGATATCGCTTCAAAAATAACAGGATACAGAGCTCTTGCATCGGAATACATCCTTATAGACGAGGAGCTTATCAAAATCACTCCTCTTGAAATTGGCGGAAACAGCCTCGGAACGCTTACAAGAGGATGTGCAGAAACAACACCTTCCGTCCACAAGAAGGGTGCCAAGATAACACGTATAGCTTCTTACTACAGCGGACTTTGTCCGATAATCGACTCCGAACTCTTCTATGAAGTAGCGCGCAGAACGGCTAAGGCTTACAACGAAGGCGGCTTCGGTATGATTTATTTTGATGCGCTTGACGGAGTATCAAGACACGTTACTGACAAAAACCTTGGTTGGTACTATGCAGCTCGATTTGTGACAGAAGTTCTTAAGTACACACATGATACTCCTATTGCCGAGATGTCATACTTTGTCCCCCCCTTCTATCTTGCAAGAGGCAGAGCCGGTGCTTGGGACCATCCAAGACGAGGATATAAGATTTGGAACACAAGTCACGTTAACAGCAACAAAAAAATGCTTGACAACTATCTTTGTGCGATACTTGGATGGTATAACCTTTATCCCATTGCTCCCGCACACTTCCCGCCGTCAACTCATGTAAAATATGAATTCTTCGATGACATCGACCATATGGCGTCTCTTGCAGTGGCTTATGACTATGGTATGGTTTATCAAAACATTGCTCATAACACACTTGCACTCCCTGCTGTAAAGCGCAATACAGACAGATATGCGTTATACAACAAGTTGAGAAAGGAAAATTATTTTTCCGACGAAATCAGAAGCAAGGTTCGCAACGGTAAGTATGAATACGCACTTACAGATAAGGGAGAAAACAATTATTCCTTTGTAGAAAAATCATACTCTCCTAAAAAGATTATTAATATTGATGATGCTGACTTTAACACAACCTCTCATAATAATCCCTTCGGCGAGCAAAAGCCATTCATAAGATTTGAGGCATTCCCTGCTACCGACGGAAAAGATCCTATTGTAGCAATCAAGCTTGACGAAAATCTTCCTCTCAAGGAACAGACACTCAGAGCCGAATACCCTGTCCTTGATCCTCTCAAAGCCGCTGACCATTACGGCTTACACGTTAAGGTTCACGGTAACGGTTCAAATACCGATGCCATTGTTATCCGTTTACAAGGTGTTATAGAAGGTGACCACAATGCTTGTGACTACTTCATTCCCCTTAACTTCAACGGATGGAAGGATTTCTACTTGGTTGATCTTGATAACCGTGAATATGAAAATTACAAGTTTGAAGGCATAGATCAAAGCAGCTACCTTTCTTTGAGAGGTATGACTAACTTCAACAGACTCCAAACTGTACAGGTATATACCACCGGAGAATGCGATGGTGTAAAAATGTCCAACGTTGAGCTTTGTGAGTGGTATGTTAATGATGTAGTAGATCCCACCATCAAAATCGGCAACGATACTCTCACCTTCAAGTGCACTCTCCACGGCGGTGAATACATCGAGTATGCTCAGGGCGGCGATGCAGTTATCTATGACAAGGACGGTAACGGAAGAGCAGTTGATGCAGTAATCGGCGAGGTAAACGCTCCCTCGGGTGACTTTACAGCCAAAGTATCAAGAAGCAATACAGGCAGCAATGCCAAGGTTAGACTTACCTTCGGCTTTACAGGCGAGGAAATCAAATAATATTAAGTCAGGTTCACGGTGTTTCGCCGTGAACCTGATTATTTTCAAGACAATTGGGCATAATAATTTTATAAAACACTTGAAAAAGACATATCTTCGTGCTATAATATTTAAAAATATGGGTCCGTCAAGGTTTCGACGGGGTTTTTGAAGCAAGATAAGCGGGTAGAGTCGCAGAACTTTTTAAAACTGCAAAACTTAAATATAAACGCTAACAGAAATTTAGCTGTAGCTGCCTAACTTTGGCAGCCGTCTAACCCTTGAATATCGCGGCTTGGGATTAGGCGTCACTTAGCGATGAACGTGTACCGATAAAGCTTTGAGTCGGTCCATGAATTTATGAAGCTACGCTGATATCAGTTTGTCGATGAACTGATGACTGCGGAATTTGATCACCGACTGCACCCGGAGAAATTCTCGTGAATGAAGTTTCGGACAGGGGTTCGATTCCCCTCGGATCCACCAAAACGAAAAAGTACAGACGCAAGTCTGTGCTTTTTTGTTTTGTAGACATTTTGAAGGAATCGAACCCCGATAGCTACCGCCGTTAAAATGACAGTACAGTGTACAGTCATTAGGTAGGAGTTGTGAGAGCTATGCTCGAACAAACGGAAGAACGCAGTTCTTTGTCGATTCCCCACGGATCCACCATTCACTTTCACGGAAAAAGTGAAATAACAGAAATACAGCTCTTAGCCAACTTTACTGGCTAAGAGCTGTATTTATATTTCTTATAACTGAGATTACAAAAATCTATGATTTTACCAAAACTGATAAAATTAGTGATAACTACCCGCGGAAAACAATGCATCTCCTCTCTTTCTATTTTATCTCCACTAAAAACACGCTATTACATTATTGAACTTGACTCACAAAGTAATTCTCACACAATTACTATGCTATTGAAAGTGCAGAAATAATATTCCCGAAACATGTAAAGTCCGTGATAACTGACGGGTACTCTATGTTAATATCTTTTATCAGATAATTTCCGGAAGAAATTGTCATCAAAAATAAACAGGAGGTGGTAATATGAGGATAGAATTCTTTATAAATGAAAAAGTTATTTTTCTACTATCTTGCATAATAATGGTGCTTTTATCAAAAGATTCAAATCTCGTATTTGATTTGATGATTATAATGCATCAATTAACTATGGCAAAATAATAGTAAAGTAACAAACATTTGGAAAGTCCTCAATAGCAAATTTTATCTTGCTATAGTGGACTTTTTCTTTTGATTTTTGTTTATGGTAAGTAAAGCCATACCTTGACTTTGGTGACAGTTAAGCTTTTATACGTTCTTATACAACCTCTATATAGTGAAAAATATATTTTAAATTAATTTAATCTCAGCAAAATCACAACGCGACAAAACTTGGTGAAATTTTGTGCCTTGTATTGACAATTCAAAAAAGACATAGTATACTTATATTGCCAAACTAATTAAATATGTGTTAAGAGTAGGTGTACTATCTTTATTTATAGGGATAGGTATACTCTTTTTGTGCATAATATCATCATTGAATTTGATAAAATGCAAATTCCACTTTATGATGATATTATGGTTACACCTAACTTCACATAGAATTAGTTTGGCGACTATCGGAGTTTGCGTTTTTGTGCGTCTGCTTCGGTAGGCGCACTTTTTGTTTTTAAAAGTAAAAACATACTTAGAAAGGGGTATATTTATGAAAAAAGCTTTATCTTTCATTTTTTTACTTGTTGCATTATGCATTCCAGCGTTAGCAGCAAATTTTTACGATTTACCAAGGGATAATTCCGAAAAGTCACAAGCTGTATACAAATTAGCTGATGCTGGAATAGTAGGAGGATATGAAAACGGTACGTTCAGACCTAACAATCAATTAACAAGAGCTGAGTTGTGTAAAATCGTTAATTTGATTTTTGAATTCACAACACCTGCCACATCAAATTTTGCTGATGTAAAGGATACAGATTGGTTTTACGGACATGTACTTGTTGCTAAACAAGCCGGATACATTAATGGGTTTGAAAACAACACCTTTCGCGGTAACGCAAATTTAACTCGCGAGCAAACTTGTGCAATAATTAGTCGTATCACGAAACTTGAATTAAAATCATCAAACATTGTTATCAAAGATGATGTTTCAGACTGGGCGAAAAATGATGTTTTGAAAGTTGTTTCAAATGGAATTATGCCTCTTGAAGAAAATAGTGTTTTTAGAGCTACAGAAAATATTACACGAGCTGAATTATGCATGGCGTTAGCCCGTTATGTAGAAGTTGAAAATGCAGAACCGCAATATAAGGTTTATTCCGCTGAAGAAATTAACGAACAAGCAAAAAGATATGTAGGCGAAATAACTTGTTATGACAAATCTGGCAAAGCAATATCTATCGGAACAGGTTTTGTATACACAGAGGATGGTAAAGTTATAACAAACTATCATGTAATTGATGGCTCATATTATGCTGAAATTATAATAAATGGTGTTGAATATGAAATAAAATCAGTATTAAGCTATGACGAAAATATTGATTTGGCTATATTGAAAATAGACGGGAACAAATTTGCTCATGCTGTTATCTGCGAAAAAGAACCAGAAACAGGTAATACTGTTTTTGCGATAGGTTCATCACGCGGTCTTACAAACACATTTTCTAAAGGTATAGTTACATATTATAACAGAATTATTGATAATGTAAGCCATATTCAGCATGATGCATCGATAACTAACGGAAATTCAGGTGGTCCGTTGATTAATGAATACGGTGAAGTTATAGGAATAAATACATGGGGAATAAATGACTCGCAAAATTAAAATTTTGCAGTTTCTGTAAGCGAACTCAAAAACTTAAACTTTGAAAATTCACTTACCCTAAATGAATTTTACAAAAAAATGCACTCCCCTAATGACATTCTTGTTAATTGGATAGAGCAAAACTACAATACAAATAGAGATGGACTTTTGTGCTATACAGTAACAAAATCTCAGTATGAATATTTTTCAATAACTTATGATAAAACCAATAATACATTGGTTATTGACTATTACATTGATTTTGGAGATGGTGATACCAGATATGTTTTGATAGACCTTAACGATTACAAGAATGGAAAATATTACTTTGCTAACTATACCAGAGAAAATGTAGCAAAAAACGAAAGTTCAGGATATATTAATGAAAAAACTTTCACTTCAGCAACACAACTAGTTTTTGAAACATACGTTGGAACATATTGGACAAAAGAATCTGTTGCTGAAACGTATCACGAAGGAATCTGCCACCTACTCGGCTTTTTTGAAGACTTTTTATATGAACATAACATAGAGTTATCTTTAAAAAGTTACGGCTTTGAACTTTTTGTTGCACCCGATTGGCATCCGTATCAGGTTGTAGAAAATGATTTTGCAAAAGTAAAAAATTATATCATAGACAATGGAAAATATTACTCCGACATATCTTCATATGGCATTTCATTGAAGGAAGATTTTGTCGATGGGGCATACCTGTCGTGGAAAGCATATTATGACATTACTGATGAAATGATATCTTTAACTTTTGACCTGTATGACCCTTCTTATGATATAGAATATTTTACAAGTATATTTATGACTGATTTTAATGGAATTTATGAATGGGGATATAAAGATTTTATGGGATATTCTATGAGCGGCATATTATATGCTAACACATACAACAGTAATACACTTTTAGGATATAATTATGACAACATATATTCTTCTGCTGATGAAAAAGAAGTTCGTGAAACAGCTTCGATAATGGTAAATGATATTGCTATTTACCTTGATAGCTTCTTTAAAAAAATAGGTGTTACCGCAGAGGATATGGGATTTAGTAATTATTGATAAATAGTTTGATAGCTTGTTAATATAAGGTATACCCATTCAAAATAACAAAAAAATACCCATCAAACTCAAAAACGCCATTCCCTATTAAAGCCAAGTCATGTGTCGCATCCACCTCACCACCCCAATCCTACTTCCCTATTTCGTGAACATCCCCGAGTACGCCTCGGATCCACCAAAAACAAAAGCTGTCAAATTTTTTTCTTTACGTACATCTAATATATTGACTCAAAGTGTCAAGCATGATATAATTTGTACGTAAGAAATTAGAAAGGAAAACAACTATGAAACTAAAAAGCGGATTCGTAACACATGAGTCAAACGGAGAACAAATCTTGGTATCAGCAAGCGGTGAATTCAATGGTCTTGCTAAAAGTAACAAAACTGCCGCATTTATTATAAATTGCCTGAAAAACGAAACAACGGAAGATGAAATAGTCAGCAAGATGTCAGAGATTTATGATGCCCCCAAAGAAATAATATCAAGAGATGTTCATAACATAATTGAAAAATTAAAAAGCATTAATGCAATTGAATAGGAGGACAAATATGAAATTGAAATTTATAGGTGCAGATGATTTGCTTCAAGGAATCTGTGCAGTAGCTGATGACCTCAATATCAGCATTGATGCTGATGATCCCGATATAACAGTGTCTATAACGCAAGACAACAGAAGCATTTCTTGTCTTTCGCTTTCCGGCAAAAATGCTGTAATTAACTACGGCGGCGGAAAATCAAGGTTTTTCAGGGCGCTTGCTTTACTAACACAATGGTTAAACGACGGAGAAACTGAGAAAAATTCTACGGAAATTCCCGTTTTTGAAACAAACGGAGCAATGGTAGACATGTCCAGAAATGCCGTAATGAAAACAGAGACGGTAAAATTCATGTTGCGTAAAATGGCTTTGATGGGTATGAATTCCTATATGCTTTACACGGAAGACACATACGAAATCGACGGACGTCCTTATTTCGGATATATGCGAGGAAAGTACACAAAAGACGAGATAAAAGACCTTGACTCGTATGCTTTGATGCTCGGAATTGAGCTTATTCCCTGTGTACAAATGCTGGGACATATGACAACGCATTTGCATTGGGCATCAGCAACACCGTACAAAGACACCGATGCTGTTATGCTCGTAGGCGAAGAAGAAACTTACAAGCTTATTGATGATATACTCAAAACAGTTTCGGAGTGCTTTACAACCAAAAAACTGCATATTGGTATGGATGAAACTCACAGTTTAGGAACAGGAAGATATCTTACTATCCACGGATACCGCGAAAGACAAGAAATATTCTTAGAGCATCTGAATAAAGTGGCAGAAATGGCAAAAAGCTATGGTTTTAAACCTATGATGTGGAGCGATATGTTTTTCCGTTTGGCAGGAAAAGGACTTTCGGGCTACCATGATTACGATATCAGAGTTCAACTTCCTGATGATATCTGTTCTCTTGTTCCCGACGGTGTTCAGCAAGTATTCTGGAATTATTACAATGACAGCGAAGCTTTTTACGCAGAAACATTGGAAAAGCACAAAAAAATCTGCAACAATACCATGTTTGCAGGAGGTGTATGGGGATGGAGCGGGTATTCAATACACTTTTCGCGTTCACTTGCAAACACACGTCCTGCACTTGAAGCTTGCAAAAAGAAAGGCGTAAAGGATGTTATTGCAACTGTATGGCACAATGGCTCAGAAGCTCAGCTGATTACTTCTCTTGCAGGAATTGCTTGGTATGCCGATTTTGACTACAAAGGCACTTTCGATATTGAAAGTGTTAAAAAGTGCTTTAAACGTACATGCGGTGATTTTTATGATGACATTATGAGAATTGAAGAAATAGAATATCCTCACGGCGGTATATTCGGTATCTCGAGAGCGCTTATGTACAACGATCCCTTAACAGGACTGGTTGACAAGCATATAGAAGAACAAAACGTTAGCGGAGATTATTATAAAAAGCTTTCTGCTGAGTTTAGTACCATCGGATGCAACAGTGGATTTTTTGAACCTGCATTCAATGCAATCAAGGCATATGTTAAGCTGATGGAAAACAAGGTCGATTTTGGAACACGCCTTATAAAAGCGTATAAGGACAAAGATAACGACCGGCTTCGTGCACTTGCAGATGAATGTGACACAATAATTTTGAATTTCAAAGCCTTTAATGATGCCTATCGCTGTGCGTGGCATACATATAATAAGCCGTTCGGATACGAGGTTCACGATATCAGGTACGGCGGCAACATCGCGCGGTTTGAAAGTGCCAAGTCACGTATAACCGACTATCTTGAAGGCAAGGTCAAAAAACTCGAAGAACTCGAAGAAGAAAGACTTTACGTTGATTGCAACAACTACTCCGAAAACGATAACAAATTCGGCGGCGGATTCCTTTGGACAGGTCACAAAAAACTGTCAACTGTAAATATTCTATAGAAAAGAAGAGCAAATTTACATTTAGTAAATTTGCTCTTAATTTTATAACGACTTAAGATAATCAATCTCGCTTTTCGTAAGCAGCCGCCATTTACCGGATTGCAAGCCACCGAGATAGATTTTTCCAACAGATACCCTTTTTAGTCTTGTTACAAAAAGTCCAACTTGCTCGCACATACGGCGAATTTGGCGGTTTCTGCCCTCGTGTAGTACAAATCTCAGTAATTGATTTTCGGTAGTATCATCCTCAACAGTAACATTACAAGGACGGATGCGATATCCTTCGATTACCATACTTTTATTTAGTGTTTCAAGCTGGTCAAGGGAAGCCTTGCCTTTAACTCTCACAAGATAAACTTTTTCCACATTACTTTTGGGATGAATTAATCTATTAGCAATTTCACCATCGTTCGTGAAAAGCAATACGCCTTCTGAGTTATAGTCAAGGCGCCCTATCGGGTAGACTCTCGTATTGACATCTTTAACAAGGTCAGCTACACAGCGTCTCCCCTTTTCATCCGAAAGAGTTGCAACATATCCTCTTGGTTTGTTGAGCATAAGATAGTATTTTTGTTCTGTTCTCTCTACAATTTTCCCTAAATATGTCACGACATCATCAGTGGCACTTATCTTTTGCCCGATTTCGGCAGGCTTACCGTTTACAAATATTTTACCCGCCTTGATTTCTTCTTCGGCTTTTCGGCGTGACATAACACCGCAATCCGAAAGATATTTTTGTATTCTGAGTCCGTTATTTTCCATTGTTAGTCCTTTATTTGAAAATGTTTAATATTCGTTGTAAAAATGTTTTCTTTTCTATAGATTGTAATTCTTTTTCGGGATAAAGTCGAAGCTCTGCCACTTTCTGTCCATCAACAGTATAAACAACACGAGCAACGGGAGCTGTCATATCAGTAATCGGAGCATAAACAAATCGAGGAGCTTCGAGACTTGCTTCAAGCTTTTTGACATTACGAACGGTAATAGTAAGCGAATCGATGTTTTTAATACCGACTTTATTCTCTTTTCCGCCTACTACAGGAATGACATGTGAGACAGAACCCGGTGTTGCAATTTCAACTGTTGTATAAAGCGACATGGCATATTCCATTAAGGCTTCGTGGTCTTTCCAGTCATCAGGAGCATCAAGAGTTACCATTACAAGCTCAGCTCCGTTGTATTGCGCTCCGGAAACAAGGCATCTGCCGGCAGTTTTTGTGTACCCTGTCTTGCCACCTATGCAGAATTCAAATGTTTTAAGAAGTCTGTTATGATTGGACAAGAACCTATAACCGTCTTCATCATCAAGGTCAATACGATAATTTTTTGTCGAAACAATATGTCTAAAGCTTTCATTCTTCATAGCTTCGCACCAGATGCGAGACATATCATATGCAGTAGAATAATGCTCGGGATCTTCAAGACCGTGGGGATTATTAAAATGGGAATTCTGCACGCCTATTTCGCTTGCCCTTTTATTCATCAGCTCCGAAAAAGCTTCAACAGACCCCGATACATGCATCGCAATACAAACTGCCGCATCGTTTGCGGATTCAAGCATAAGACCGTAAAGAAGGTCCTTCACAGTAAGCTTTTCGCCCTCATAAAGATATATGGACGACCCCTCAATTCCGCAAGAATCAGCTGTAACTGTTACAATATCATCAAGCTTAGTATTTTCAAGGGCTACAAGACAAGTAAGAATCTTTGTAGTGCTCGCAATCGGCATACGCCGATTTTCGTCACGGCTAAAGAGGATTTCTCCTGTCTTTGCATCAGCAAGGACATAGGATTTTGCAGAAACTTCGGGTAATGACACATCGGAGACTACAGTTGTAATCGAACTGTCTGCAATGACAATCGGTGCAAACAACATAAATATTGCTAACAAGAAAGCTACAAATTTAAAAGAATGTTTTTTCAAGACTTTTTCTCCTCACATACATTTTTGTAAAATATATGTGAGGAGTGAAGTTTTTATTCCGCTGTTTTATCAGCTAAATCGTTTTCTGTAGAAGGTTCAGCCTCTTTTTTCTCTTTTTTGAAAGTCTCTTTGAGCTTTGTAATAAGCTCAGGTGATTTTGAAACAAAGTCACTTACAGTATCTGCAAGAGTATTTGCTGCAGCAGACTTATTAATATTGAGAAGCTCTACACCGTTTTTTGTAACAACAAGAAAGGCAATCGGACTCACGGACATTCCTGCACCGTTACCTCCGCCAAAATGTTTGTTGTCTGTTTTTTTACCGTCAAAATCAACTCCTCCTGATGTAAAGCCAACAGATACCTTTGATACGGGAATAATGACAGTATCATCAAGAACAGTCATAGGTTCACCGATAACTGTGTCAGTACTCATAATATTCTTGAGGTTTTCAAGAGTAGCATCAATCACTTGCTTAAGAGGCATTTCGTTATTCATTATATTTTCCTTTCTTTGCACTTGCTAACAGTGGAGATATATTTATAAAAGCAAGTATCAAATGTATAATTTTTAATTTAAGTACTACTTTAAAATCAATTCTGCATTCATCTGCAGTAAAATCAGGTGCAACACCAATATTTTTATAGTTCTTTTTTACAGTCATAAAACTGTCCAAAAACTCTAAAGCGGTATATATAGCAGACGATGCAGCGCCGTAAATCAACGCTGTTTGTGCGGCATCCTCTGTAGCGATACTCACCTTTACCCTGCACAGCTTTAGTCTTGCATAATTAAAAAACTCACCAAGAATCGCTTTTATCAGCTCAGCTATATACATAATGAGCTCTATAATATCAGACGGTGATTTTTTCTTTTTTCGTCTTGATTCATTAGAATTTTCAACAGCCTTAATCGGCTTGCTGTCTTTGTTTTTCTCTCTTGATTCAACAATTTCGATTATTTTTGAACCGCTTATTGAAAAGCAAAAAATCCTGACATTGAAATTGAATTTCTCTTTGTAAGAAAAAACAAGTGAAATATCAAGTAAAAGAAAAAGTAATGCAAAAAGAATCAAGAATAATATTATCCAAAGAACTATCATTCTTCAACTGAAATTTTCATCTGTCCGTCATCGATTTCCGGAAGGTCAGACAACGAATTTAGTCCAAATCGTTTTAAAAACTCAAGCGTAGTGCCGTATAAAATCGGTCTTCCCGGAGCATCAAGTCTCCCCTTTTCTTCAACAAGACCTTTTTCAACAAGAGTATTCATAATTCCCGAACAATCAACGCCTCTGATTTGCTCGACATATCCTTTGGTGACAGGCTGCCTGTAAGCAACAACTGCAAGGACCTCAAGTGCAGGCTTAGACATTGGAGAAAGTCGTTTAATTTCAAGGTATTTAGTTACAAAATCGGAATGTGAAGCCTTTGTACACAGCTGATAGCTTGATTCGGTTTGAACAAGCTCAATACCTGCTATTGTCAAACGAAGTCTGTCCTCCAACCTCTTAGCAACAAGGTCAATTTCTGCAGCAGTAATTTCAAATATTTCAGCCAGTTTTTCTCTTGAAACAGGCTCACCTGCAGCAAACAGCACAGCTTCAAGTGCTCCTGTAAGCTGCTCTTCATCATATTCTAAGTATTTTTCGGATAACTTTGCCATTATTTCACTCCTGTCCTCTTATTTCTTTATTGAGAACCACTCTATAATCGTCGTCACCATCATGTGAAATTGAAATACGTCCTGATTTTACAAGCTCAAGTACAGCAAGAAAGCACGCAACTTTATCGGAGCGCCCTTTATTATTGCCAAATAAAACCCTGAAACTCACAGGTTTATCAAATTTTAAAGACCTAACAAGTATACGTAACACGTATACAATTTTTTCTTCAATTGAAACAACAGGCACACTAAGAATTGTGCCGATAGAAGCTCTCTTATCACTTTCGCGTCGGTCTTTCCTTACAGTTCTTAAATACTGCATAATTTCATAAAGCTCATTAGGGTCACCGTTAGGCGTAACCTTTGTAACAACTGTAGGCATGGGTTTTGAGTTAAAACGCGCATAAAAGAACTCTATTCTTTCTGCAAAAAAAGCGGCTGCAACCTTTATTTTTTGGTATTCAACCAAGGCATTAACAAGACCTTCTCTTGGATCGGCTTCCTCTTCTTCTCTTGGAAGCAGCATTTTTGATTTTATATAGATAAGCTCAGCAGCCATAACAATAAATTCTGCCGCAATCTGAATATTCTCACTTCGCATCGTCTCCATATAATCAACATACTGATCAAGAATTTCAGCTATAGGAATATCATAAATGCTGACTTTGTTCTTTTGTATAAGGGTAAGCAACAAGTCAAGAGGACCATCAAAGGTCTCGCTTTTATACTTAAATGTTTCTTCGCTCATACTCTGACAATAAACCTCACTGTTTTTTCAATTAATCCGACAATTGAGTTAACACCTATTTGGATATACGGCGAAACAAAGCCCGAAATTATTACAAGTAACAAAATTATGCTTATAACCTGCTCGTATTTATGATAAAGAACAAGTGCTTTAGCAGGTAAAAAAGCATCAAGAATTCTTGAACCGTCAAGAGGCGGAATGGGAATCATATTAAACACCGCAAGACCGACATTAACAAATATAAAATTCTGAAATATATACAGTATTCCCTGAAGTAAAGTCGGCTGAAGCATTGTGGGGTTAGCCAATAATATTTTTACAAAGATATAATACACAAATGTGCCTACAAAAGCAGAAATAATATTTGAAATCGGTCCCGCAAAGGCAGTCAAAGCAATATCTCTTCGAGTATGCTTGAAATGTCTTGAATTTACAGGAACAGGCTTAGCCCATCCAACTCCTACAACAAGCATTGCGATAAGTCCAAAGAAGTCAATATGTTTTATAGGATTCAATGTCAATCTTCCGCTCATCTTTGCTGTGGGGTCACCAAGCTTTGATGCTACAAAGCCATGCGAAAACTCGTGTACAGACAGAGCAAACAGAATACCCGGGAGCGCATACAAATAACTGATTATATTTTCTATACTAAAATCAAACATTTTTCCTTACCTTTACTTTTCATTCTGACGTAATACTTCAAAGGCGAGTACGGAAGCTGCAGACGCAGCAGTAAGAGACATGGGAAAATCGCGTCCGTATCCTATTTTCACAATCGTGTCTGCTGAATTAATAAAATCGGCTGATATTCCTCTTTTCTCCCCGCCAACAATCAAAAACAGAGGTTTTTTCAAAACAGGGTCTGTATACATTACATCCGTTTTTTCGTCAGCGCAAACTATTGTATAACCTGCATTTTTTGCTATTGTTATAAGCTCATTCTTATCATCATAAATTGCACAATCAACAAGTTCCGTAGCACCTGCTGAGCCTCTAATACAAACACCTGTTGCCGACATCCAGTTACGTCTTGATAGGATAATTGAATCGACACCGGCGGCATAGAGAGAACGCACAGAATATGCAAAATTATAAGGATCTTCAATTCCATCTATTAAACAAACAAAGCCATCTTTTTTAGAAAACGCTTTTTGTAAGTCGCAGTAATTTCTGTCCCCTACCGAAGCTATAAGCCCGCCGTGCGTAGAGCCAATTGTATTTCTTTCGATAAATTCATCGTCGCACTGAATAAACGGTATATTTCTTTGGTCACAAATATGCTTTATCTTAGATATTTTTCTGTCTGTTTTGATTTTATCGAAGTTAGAAAGATAAACAGTCTCAACGGTCCTGGATTGCGCTTCAAGAACGGTCAGAACAGATATTGTGCCTTCTGCAAAAGAAGATGGTTTCTCTTTTTCAATTTCTTTTTTCATTTGATTTTTCTCTTATAGTGTGTTATAATATTTTATAATTTGTAAAAAGTTCGGAGACAAAACATGGACTGTACCAAATGCAATTTATGCCCAAGAGAATGCGGCGCCGACAGAACCTTATCCCATGGATATTGCTCATCAGGAATTAAAGTAAAAATAGCAAGAGCCTCAAAGCATATGTGGGAAGAACCTTGCATCAGCGGCGAAAACGGCTCAGGAACGGTATTTTTCTCGGGATGCAATCTAAAATGTGTATACTGTCAAAACGAAAAAATCAGCCGCGGTCTTGTTGGTGTTGAGTTAAGCGATTCACAGTTAAGTGATTTGTTTTTAAAAATTAATGATAGCGGTGTGCATAACATCAACCTCGTTACACCAACTCATTACATGGTAAACATTATAAATGCGCTGAAACCTATAAAAAAAGAGCTTAAAATCCCTGTTGTATATAACTGTTCAGGATATGAAAAAGCTGAACAAATAAAGCTCTGTCAAGGTATTATTGACATATTCTTGACGGATATTAAATACCATTCCAATGTTTTGTCTTTAAAATACTCCTCGTGCAACAATTATTTTGAAATTGCAACGAAGGCTCTTGAACAGATGGTAGCGGTTGCAGGAAAGCCTGTTTTTGAAAACGGGCTCATGAAATCAGGTGTCATAGTACGACATCTTATACTTCCGTCTCACAAAAATGACTCAATAAGTATTATTAAAACACTGTTTGAAAAATTCGGCAATTCTGATTTTATTTTCAGCCTGATGAATCAGTACACTCCGATGACATCATGCCAAGAATATCCGGAAATTAACAGGCAACTGACAAGCCTTGAGTACAAACGTGTTACAGAAGTTTTTAGAAGTACCGGTTTTAAAGGTTATATTCAAGAAAGAGACTCGTCATCAAATTCTTTTATTCCGGACTTCGATGATGTCGGAGAATTTTTGTCCGACTTTATTAAATAATTATAGCATTTTATGCCAACAAAGTCAAGTTTTAAATATAAGCTTAACAAAAACAAAACAAAGTAAACATATTTCTGTTATGTTTACTTTGTTTTTATTTAATAACAAAACCGATTTCTGCCTAATGGGCTTTTTTTAATTGTCCCAATTATGCCAAACGTTTGTTACATCTTCATTGTCATCAAGCGCATCAAGAAGACGAGTCATCATGGTAATGTCATCTTCGTTTTCAAGAGAAGAATAATTAGAAGGAATTTTTGAAGGTTCAGCAGACACAAGTGTATACCCCTTCGATGTCAGCGCTTCAGAAACAGCTGACAAATCGGAAGGTAAAGTGGTTATTTCAAAAATTTCGTCTTCTATTGCTACATCCTCTGCTCCGGCTTCAAGTGCATCCTCCATAAGCTGATCATCGTCTATATCGTCATTTTCAATAACAATAACACCTTTGTCAGAGAACATAAAGCTTACACATCCGATAGCACCCATGTTTCCGCCGAATTTGTCAAAATAATGTCTTACTTCAGCACTTGTTCTGTTTCTGTTATCGGTAGTAGCCTCAACTATTACTGCCACGCCAGAGGGACCGTATCCTTCATAATAGATAACCTCATAATTTGCATCGTCCGAGCTTGCTTTTTTAATTATTCTGTCAATGTTATCATTAGGTACGTTGTTGGACTTTGCCTTTGCAATGATATCACGCAGCTTGCTGTTAGATGTAGGGTCTGCGCCGCCCTCTTTAACAGCTACAGCAATTTCTTTGCCGATTTTTGTAAAGACCTTTGCTCTTTGTGCATCTGTCTTTTCTTTTTTGTGCATTATATTTTTCCATTTTGAATGTCCTGACATAATTTATATACCTTCCTATCTTAAATTTTTTCTGTTTTTTCCATACCAATAAGCCAAAGAGCATTTCCGAGAACGGATTTCACCGTTTGACAAATTCTGAGTCTGAGAGCCTTTGATGCATCATCTGCCTTGATTATAGGGCAGTTGTGATAAAAGCGATTGAATGCATGGCAAACATCAAGCATATATCTCGAAATAACCGACGGTTCATAATCATCCAATGCCTGTCGAACTCGAATCGGGAAAAGAGAAAGAATTTTAATCATTTCCTTCTCATCTTCGGTAATATCAATTGCCGACGGTACATCGGGAACCGCAGTTTTTTCCAAAACGCTGCATGCCCTTACATAGGTGTATTGAACATATGGACCGGTATTTCCATCAAAATTGAGAGCTTCTTCCCATATGAAGTTAATGTCCTTGATTCGACCTGCAGAAAGCTGATTAAAAATAACAGCTCCGACACCCACCTTACGAGCAATCTCATCCTTATCGTCGCAATCCGGATTTTTCTCTTCAATAACCTCACGAACACGCTTAATAGCTTCACCGAAAAGGTCTTCAAGAAGAACAGCATTACCAGCACGTGTTGCAAGCTTTTGACCGCCTATGCTAACCTTTCCGTAAGGTACATGAACAAGCTGGTCCTCCCAGTCATATCCCATGAGACCAATTACTTTGAAAAATTGAGCAAAGTGAAGGCTTTGTCCTGCATCTGTTACATAAATGCATTTATCAAAATTATAGGTATTTTTACGATACAGCGCCGCAGTAATGTCACGGGTAGCGTAAATAGTAGAACCGTCACTTTTTAAAATAATACAAGGAGGCATTTTGTAGTCCTCAAGCGGAACTATCATTGCTCCGTCGCTTTCAACAAGCAAGCCCTTCTCGTCCAATTCTTTTACAACTGCATCCATTTTGTCGTTATAAAAGCTTTCGCCGCTGTAGCTCTCAAAGCTGACACCGAGGAGGTCATAAGTTTTCATAAATTCCTTTAGACTTATTTCCTTGAACCAGCGCCAAATGGACAGTAATTCCTCGTCACCGTTTTCCATCTTTGTAAATGCGGCTCTTGCCTCGTCGTTAAGAGAAGGTTCTTTTTCTGCTTCAATATAGAACTTTTGATATATTCTTTCGAGTTCCTTAACACCAAGTCTCTCAACTTCTTCCTTACTGCCCCATTTGCTGTATGCGACGGCAAGACGACCATACTGTGTCCCCCAGTCACCCAGGTGATTGATACCTACGCACTTATATCCGGAAAATTCGTGAATTCTCTTAATAGAATTACCGATTGCTGTAGTGCCCAAATGTCCGATATGAAAGCGTTTTGCCATATTGGGAGAAGAATAATCAATACACATTGTTTTTCCGCAGCCAACATCAAGCTTACCGAACTCGTCTCCGAGATTGAGCATGTTTCCAAGCATTGAATTCACTGTATATTCGCTACTGATGAACACATTGAGATATCCCGAAACTACTTCGATTTTAGAAACACCATCAACCACCAATCCGTCAGCAAGCGCTTCTGCAATTTGCTGAGGCGAGCGTCTCAGCGTACGACTGAGCTTGAATGAAGGAAACGCAACATCTCCCATATGAGGTTCGGGTGGAAATTCAAACATTTCACCTATCTCATCAGAAGAAATTTCTGCAGAGAATGCTGAAAGTATTTTATCAGAAATAGATTTTGCAAGTACTTTTTTAAAGTTTAACATTGTTATTTACGGCACTACGCCGTATCCTCCGTTATTTTGTTATTTTTATATTTTGTTTATTGTTTTTGTTAAACAGCGTTATATGGGTTTTACCGGGGTTAAGCATAAGCTCCTCACCATCAAATTCCAAAAGAATTGAATTGCCCGTGACTCCGGACCATGAGATATCAATCTTCTGTCCGCCGCTGAAATAATATCCGCTTCCGCCTGAAGCAAGGTCAATATCCAGTCTGCCTTCGGAATCAATCACTTTTTCGCCAACAAAAAGAACTAAAACATTTGTAAAACTAAGCTGTTCACCGCCAGCAGCATCAATATGAGGAGAGCCATAGCTATACTTCAGATATGTATTGGTATCTTTATCATAATCAAACCGAACAGTAACATACCCTGAATGTTTTAAACTGACAGAGCTTGCACACTCGCCTTCAAGCTGAACAAAATTTTCTGAAAAAGAATAAGGTGAATTAAATGAATCACTGTATTCTTTTTCATATTCAAGCTCGTCTACAGCAACAGAAAGCTTTGCTCCGTTTGTCATCATAGAATGCTCATATCCGTTATTTCTTATCCTGTCACTGTCACGGTAAAAAGTATTTTTGGGAAGATAATTCATATTGACGCCGTCAATATGAGCTACATTTGAATTAATAAGCTTATCATAAGCCAAAGGACTGCCTCCGGCATGTACAAAAATAGCTTCGTGTAATTCCGAAAGCTCAACAAAATAGTCTCTCGCAGAACGTATTGACCCGATACTGCCCAGGCTTTCCCAATCAGTAAACAGAGCCATCAGTCTTGTAATTCCGCCTTCTGCATCACATTCATATACTACATCGGCTTTGGATATTTCGCTCTGAGGTAAGCTGACCTGTATATTATTATACATCACCGCAATCGGGCGAAATGTTTTTACTTCATCGGTACATGGAAGCCCCGACAAAGGTGAACGCTCAGTATTAAAATTTTCAATATCAACTTCGTTTTTTATCGACGTTGTATCGTCAAACTCAGGAGAAATATCAACTACTGCTTCAACATCATCGTGAGATATTTCTTTTGGTTTATCCGTTTTGCTATTGTCAGAGCAAGAACACAAAACCAGGCAAAACACCACAAAAAATATTGCTGTATATTTTTTCAATTTAAACCTCTTTAATTTTAAACAAATCTGCCAGTTCTGACACCGAATCAACAATGGCAGATGCAGATGCAAACTCATCACGCTTGCCGTAACCGTATGTAACACCAATAGAGGCAACCCCGTTTTGGGCGGCTCCGTCGGTATCATAGGAGCGATCTCCGATCATCAAAGCTTCATCAGGAGATATAGCTAAATCTAAAAGGACCTTTCTTATAACGTCTGACTTCTCTGAAACCTTATCATCGAATGTGGCACCGACAACCATATAGAAATTCTTTGTAAGTTCAAATTTTTCAAGGATTCTTTCGGCAAAAGGCTGTGGCTTTGAAGTGGCAAGAATAATTTTGTACCTTACGGAAAGATGCTCTATAAGGTCCTTTATGCCGTCATAAAGAGTACAGTCAAAAATGCCTTTCTCGGGATAATATTCTCTGTAAAACTCAACTGCACGCAACGCATCCTCCTCGGACATTGAGAAATAGGTCATATAAGCAAACTTAAGAGGAGGACCTATAAAAGGCAGCAGTTCCCTTCTGTCATTAACTGTTATACCGAATTTATTAAGAGAATACTCAACAGATTTTGTAACGCCTTCAAACGGGTCGGTAATAGTGCCGTCAAGGTCAAATAATATATATTTTATGTTATCAAATTTCATTTTAATCTCTATACGATATGGTGTTATCTGTCATTTTATCTATAACTGCAAGTGATTCAACTCTTATTCCTTGCTCTCTCAACTTATCTCCGCCGCCTTGAAATCCCTTTTCAATAACAGCTCCAACCCCAACAAGTGTAGCGCCGGATTGCTTAACAATATCAATAAGTCCTATCATAGCACAACCATTGGCAAGAAAATCATCAATAATTATTACCCTGTCGTCAGGACAGAGAAATTGCTTAGAAACGATGACAGTATATTCTCTGCCGTGTGTAAAGGAAACCACATTAGAGGAAAACACATCGGAAGCAATGTTTTTCGTTTTATTCTTTTTTGCAAAAACAACGGGAACATGGAAATGCTGAGCAACTATACATGCGATGCCAATACCTGAAGCTTCAATTGTCAGAATTTTATTAACACCATCATTTTTGAATCGTTCAAAATACTCTTTTCCTACTTCGTTGAGAAAATCAGTATCAATCTGATGATTCAGAAAACTGTCCACCTTCAAAATATTTCCGGGAAAAACTTTTCCTTTTTGTGCTATCATATCTTTGAGCAATTGCATATTTTCACCTTCCGTTATTTTTCTGATACAGATATTATACTATATTTATTATTTTTTTACAAGAGGAAAAGGTATATTGTTTGTTTTTTTCAACTGTTGCTTATAAACAAGCCTTGACATGGTCTTTTCAGGTAAAATTCTTGACAAAAAAACAAGCACTCCGGTAAGAAAATCGGAAAATACAATTTCTTTTCCTTTCAGCATTCCGTCAACAGCCTTACGAGCTACAAATTCAGCTGTAACAGCACCCTTGCCAACAGCTATCCCGTCTTCCTTGCCAAAGTTCGTTATCACAGGACCCGGGCAAAACAGAGTAAGCTTGACACCGTACCCGCACCTTTCGGCTTCACGAGATAAAGCTCTTGTAAGTCGATGAACATACGCTTTTGAAGCGTAATAAGATGAAAAAGCAGGACCCACAAAATACGCAGCAGAAGAAGCAACATTAAGTATTCTGCCGCTCCCTCTTTTAACAAACTCAGTGTAATATAACTTTGTAAGGATGTGAAGAGCTTTGATATTCAAATCAATCATATCAAGCTCACGCTCCATATCGGTTCTGTCAAATTCACCGAAAACACCTGTCCCTGCACAGTTTACAATAATATCAGCATCACTGTGCCTATAAAAAAGCTGCTCCGCAGAGTCTTTGTTTGTTAAATCAAGAATTTCAACAGTGCTCGAGGTACTCAATTGTTTTGACAAGTTAAAGAGAGATTGTTCGTTTCTGCCAGTCAAAACCGTGTGAAAACCTTTCGATGACAAGTATACGGCAATTTCGCGTCCGATACCTGAACCTGCTCCCGTTATAACAGCCTTCAATGCTTTTATCCTCCGACAAAACATAGTAAGTCTCCACTCAAAAGAGTGGAGACAAACTGTTTACTATTTTTTCTTCAGTGATGAAACTTTCGCAAAAGCAAAGACTATTATGGAAATTACTGCCATAACAACAAAAATAGCCGCAAGTCCCTGCCATGTTACTGTAAGCGCATTACTCAAGTCCGCTGTATTAACATTCGATTTAAAAAGCTCTACAAACTTATTCATTCTGTATCCTCCTTATCAAAGCAAATTGGGGATGAGATTCAGAATAACACCGCCTGCAAGAACGGACGCTATCTGACCCGAAACATTTGCACCGACAGCATGCATCAGAAGATGGTTCTGGCTGTCTGCCTCAAGTCCCATTTTCTGTATAACTCTTGCAGACATAGGAAATGCAGAAATTCCCGCTGCACCAACCATGGGATTGACTTTGTTCTTGCAAAAAATATTGAGAAGCTTTGCGAAGAAAACGCCCGCCATAGAGTCGAGAATAAAAGCGGCAAGACCGAGCAGTATAATAATAAGGGTTTCTACCTTTACAAATTGCTCTGCTTGCATACTGAACGAAATTGTGATACCAAGGAGAAGAGTGATAAGATTTGCAAGCACATTCTGGGCAGTATCTGAAAGGGACTTGAGAACGCCGCATTCTCTGATAAGATTACCAAACATCAAAAATCCGACAAGAGAAACCGACATAGGCGCAACAAGACCTGCAATTATGGTAACAATTATAGGGAAGGCTATTCTCATAGCTTTGGTTACATTTTTAGGGTTGTATTCCATTTTCATAGCTCTTTCCTTTTTAGTGGTAACGAGCTTAATGGCAAAAGGCTGAATAATGGGAACAAGAGCCATATACGAATACGCAGCAACCGCTATTTGTCCCTTGTAGTCAGAATTAAGAACCTGGCTTACAAGAATAGATGTAGGACCGTCAGCCGCTCCAATCATACCGATTGAAGCTGCATCCTTAAGACCGAATCCGAATATTACAGCAAGTGCCATCGTAAGAAATATACCTGCCTGCGCGGCAGCGCCGAAAAGAAACATTTTAGGGTTAGAAAGAAGAGGTCCGAAGTCTATCATTGCACCTATACCGATAAAGAGTAAGAGCGGTAGTGCTTCGCTTGCCTCAATAGTGGTTTCAAAAAGCCACTCAATAATACCTTTTGCTTCGATATTTCCGCCAATTGTTTGATCAAGTGCTCCTGAAAAAGGAAGGTTCACTACAATTGCACCAAATCCCATCGGCAGCAAAAGTGAAGGCTCATACTGCTTTTTAATGGCGAGCCAAATAAGAAGTATGCCCACAATGTACATGACACACTTTTGCCATGTTATGGCTTTTATGCCGTCCAAAATAAAATCCATAATTCCTCCTAAAATAAATGATAATATTTTTTTGACATAGTATTATACTACAATATTCAATAATTTTCAAGGATTTTTTAAATATTTTTTTAATGTTATTTAAACATTAGCACATTTGATTAAAGTTTGGCATTTTTTTATTGACAAAATTTGAATAACGTGATAACATAGTTTTGTAAACCAGATGAATGAAAGGAGCAAGATATTGAAGAACTATCCAATCTATGAATGTACAAAATTCAGAAACTTTAAAGAGCTGCTTGAGAAAGCTGTTGCAAAAGAAGATAAAGCCGCTTTCAAATACAGATACGAAAAACAAATAACAGAGGTGTCATACAAGGCGTTCAAAAATGAAGTAGACAGACTGTCCATTGCCCTTTGTGCCCTCGGACTTGACAATACCCACATAGCAATTGTTGGAGAAAACTCATACAGATGGGTAAATATATTTATGTCACTGCTTTGTACACGAGCAACCGCCGTACCTGTTGACCGAGAACTGCCCGAAGAACAAATGCTCAACGTTCTTGAATCCAGTGACAGTGAAATTATATTCTATTCAGAGAGCTTCGATGATTTTATATCAAAAAACGCCGACAAGCTCATAAAAGTTAAAAAGTTTGTTCGTTATTCTCCGTGGTCACCTGTTACAGAAAACGGAATCGGAGAAGTAGGCAATAAGTTTATAGATTTTGAAACACTGTGGGCATACGGCAAAATATCCTCAAGCAACTCGTACAACGAGGTCGAAGTAAAAAGCGACGATGTAAAGCTGCTTGTATATACTTCGGGAACAACAGGCACTGCAAAAGGAGTAATGCTGACTACCGAAAACATCTGCACCTGCGTCGACGGAGGTCTTTCACTGGCAAAGCTTGACGGAACATGCCTCTCTGTACTCCCCTATCACCACACATATGCTTCTGTTTGTGATATTATCGGTGGTCTCACTTCCCATGTGACTATTTGTATCAATGAAGGCTTGCGAGCTGTTTTAACAAATTTGAAGGAATATAAACCGGACTATCTCTTCCTCGTACCGCGATATCTTGAAGTTTTTCACGAAAGAATATGGAAGGAAGCAGAAAGAACCGGTAAAGACAAACTTCTCAGAAAAATGATCAAGATAAGTAACAACCTCTTAAAAGTCGGAATTGATATGAGAAGTGTCTTATTTAAATCCGTAACCGGTGCATTTGGCGGAAATTTGAAATTTCTGATGTGCGGAGGCGCACTTTTGCGACCCGATCTTGGTGACTTTTTTGAATCAATCGGTATTCCCGTGGTAATAGGATACGGTATAACAGAATGTTCTCCACTTGTGTCAGCTAACAGAAACAAATTTTATGACGTCAGGACCGTAGGACTTCCTATTCCCAGCATCACGTTGAAAATTGATTCTCCAAACGAAGAAGGTATAGGCGAGATTGTTGTCAAGGGACCGACTGTAATGAAGGGGTATTACAAAAACGAAGAGGCAACAAAAGAAGCCATTAAGGACGGATGGTTTTATACAGGAGACTACGGCTGTGTGAACGAGCTGGGACAAATATCCGTAAAAGGCAGAAAAAAAGACATCATTGTTCTTTCAAACGGAAAAAACATCTACCCTGAAGAAATAGAAGGATATATCGCTACAATACCTGCCGTTTCAGAGGTAGTTGTTTATTCTCTTGAAAATACATCAGGAGACGAGACATCTCTTTGTGCTGAGGTTTATCTCAATCCCGATGATTGTAAAAAGATTTCTTTACAAAGTGCCGAAGATAAAATAAAGTACATCAGCGAAAAAGTAAAAGATGTACTCGCTAAGCTACCGTCATACAAGCAAATAAGAAAAATAGTGATCCGAGATACAGAATTTGAAAAAACTACAACCAAAAAGATTATAAGAGGAAAAATTAAAAAAGCGGTCACTGACCGCTGACAATGCTCGCCCATCGTAGCCTATATACGCATCAAAACCAGGCAAAACGGCGAGTCTGACTTAATGCAATTTCATAGAAGCGTAAATAAGCTTCTGTATAACATTTAACAATTTAGGCTGAGCCATTCACTGTTTAGTGTTTGGCTCAGCCTAAATTGTTATATTTTGTAAATTTAATTTTCTTTCATATACTCGCTCGGAATAATGCTGCCACTCCCTTTAGATTCGACGCTATAGTGATATAATTGAAACAGGCAAGAATTGACGGCGGAAACTCGTCGCTTTTTTATGTACAAACAATTAAATATTTTAAACGATAGAAAATATGCTTGATTTTGTGGGTAATTATTGGTATAATTACATGAATGCGAGGAGGTGTCTGCAACGGATATTACAGCCATCATATGTGAGTACAATCCTTTTCACAAGGGGCATCATTATCAAATAAATCAAGTAAAAAAGCTCTTTCCTGATACCTGTTTAGTATCTGTTATGAGCCCAAACTTCGTACAGAGAGGTCAGCCGGCTGTATTTGATAAATTCGTCAGAGGAGAATGTGCTGTCAGATGCGGCGCAGACCTAGCGGTATCAATGCCACAGGTATTTGCTTTACTTTCGGCGGAAGGCTTTGCGGAAGGCGGAGTTCGTGTCGCTCACAAACTCGGTGCTAACGCTCTTGCGTTTGGTGTAGAAGACGATAACATATCCGAACTGACAAAGATTGCGAAAATACTGATATCGGAAGATTTTGAAAAAGAATTAAAAAACGAGCTTTCCCGCTCCCCTTCTGAATCATATCCCGTCTTAAGGCAAAAAGCACTTAGCTTATTTATCGGTAACGAAAAAGCAAAGCTTATATCAACTCCAAACAATATCCTTGGAATCGAATATATAAAGGCTGTAATGAGATACTGCCCCGAAATGAAGCTGTGTCCTATAAAAAGGACGGGGAATGCGCACGGGGATGCATCTGTATGCGGAGAAATTTTATCTGCCACTGCAATCAGAAAAAAAATGACAGATTCCGAATGGTTGGCAGATGTACCGCAAGAAACACATTCAGCCGTATGCAAGGCTCTGATGCTGGATAATTTCAGATACAATAGCTTTCTCTTTTCGGCTATAACATTGGCAAGCTATGACCGCATAATGCTTGCAACAGGAAATAAAGAGTTAGCTGATACTATTTGGACATCCGCCGGAAGATTTGGAGAATATGAACTTTTCCGTCAAAGTATTGCAAGAAAAAAGCTTGCAGAAACTAAAATAGACAGAGCTCTTGTCAATATAATGCTCGAAATCGAAAATGACTGTTACATGCACGCAGAACCCGAATATGCAACTTTGTTGGGTATGAGCTCAGCAGGCCGCAAAATTTTAAAAAAAAGCTGTACTCCCATCATTTCAAAGTTTTCTGATAGCAAAATACTGAACGGAAATCAGATTGCGGTAGAACGTCTCTCAGACAGAATATGGGCAAGATGTACTTCTGCTCCCAGCGGCGAGAAATACTTTATTGACAAAAAACCTTTTGTTGTTGAGGAAATAAAATGAAGAAAAAAATTCTATTTATCGGCATAACAATGAATTGTGCAGGAAGTGAAAAATCCTTTCTTTCGTTTATAAACACACTTGATTTCAATGAATACGATGCCGATCTTATACTTGCAAAGCGCGAAGGACTTTTTCTGGAGCAAATTCCCAAAGAAGTCAATGTGTTTGAAATGGAAGATTTCGGCGAAATTTTCAAGCTTAGCTCAAAAAATGCAGTTCATCTTATATGGAATACATATTTAAAAAGAAATCCTCTTTATGCATTTGATATTTTACCGTATTTTGTTCCAATGATTCTATTTAGAAACAAAAGGGCAAAAATCGCTACCAAAATGTGGTTACATCTTATGAAAAAGATGAAAAAGATTGATAGGCATTATGATATTGCGGTATCTTACTGGGGCGACCGTACCATGTTCTATATGATAGACAAGGTAAATGCAGACAAGAAAATCACATGGCTTCATTTTGACTATTCATTCCCCAAAAGAGATAATGATATTTATCTTCCCTATTTTGAAAAATGCGATGCCATTGTGAATGTATCAAATGCAGTAGATGATGCACTAAAACGAGAACTGCCATCGCTTGCAAACAAATGCATTGTAATTGAAAACATAAATAATCCCTCGCTTATAGAAAAAATGTCATTTGTAGGTGATTCGTTTGGTGATGAATTTGAAGGGACAAGGATACTCACTGTGGGCAGAATAGCAGATCAAAAAGGTTACGACCTCGCAATTCCAGCTATGAAAAAGCTCTTGGATGAAGGTTATGATGTCAAATGGTATGTCATCGGTGCATCTGACGATGACTACGGGGATTACATAAAGGGTTTGGTTAAAGATAATGGTCTTGAAGACCGCTTTGTTTTTCTGGGAACTACTGCAAACCCATACCGTTACCTAAAGGATTGCCATATATACGCCCAGCCATCTCGCTACGAGGGGAAGCCCATTGCGGTAGAAGAAGCAAAAATCATGAAAAAACCGATTCTTGCAGCAAATTATTTGTCCGCAGGCGAGCAATTGGAAAACGGTAAGTTAGGCTATATTTGCGACATTTCAGTAGATGGCATATACAGCGGATTAAAGAAAATGATAGAAAACAACGGCCTGAGACAGTCATTTGTAAAAGAACTGTCAAATAAAGACTTTTCTAACCGCGAAGAAATCAACAAATTCTACGATATAGTTAATAGGAGCTGAAATTGTTCGGATATATAAAACCCGACAAAGAAAATCTGCTTGTAAAAGACCTTGCTTTGTACAAGGCTGTATACTGCGGACTGTGTTCGGTAATAAAAAAAGAAATATCATTTTTTCTTCCATTTACGCTGAGTTATGATTTTGTGTTTTTGACAATGATACGCTCATCAATCCAAGGAGAAAAATGCAAAATCAGTAAAGGGAAATGCAAATACAATCCTCTAAAAAAATGCGCATTTTCAGTATGCGAAAACGAAACTTTGTATACTGCAAGAAGTGCTTTGATACTGACAACGTTAAAATTGGAAGATGATATCAACGACAAAGACACAACGTTTATAAAAAAGCTTATAATAAAACCTCTTTATATTTATCTTTCGAGAAAAATGAAAAAGCTTATAAAATCGAATAACGAGTTTAAAGCTTTGATATCAAATGTAAGAACAAAACTTGCTGAGCTTTCTGAGTTAGAGAAAAATCAATCGACAGAGCTTGACAAAGCCTGCGAATTATTCGGTGATATAATGTCAGAAATTACCTCTTTTTCCATTGCCGAGGATAAAACACCCATAGCTAAAGAGATTGGCTCATCTATAGGAAGATACATATATTTGCTTGATGCGGCTGACGACCTTGAAAAGGACCGAAAAAGCGGCGCTTATAATCCCTTGATTGCAAGGTACGGCTCGTGCAAAGAGGCACAAGATAATTTTAACGAGATAGATATAGCGCTTTCAATGTATACAAAAAGAGCTGTTCTTGCCTTTAATTTACTTGAAGAAAATGCTTATACAAGAATAATCAACAACACACTCAACCTCGGACTCGGTGCTGAGGCTTACAAAATAATGTCAAGAAACGGAGATAAAAATGACCGACCCTTACAAGGTGCTGGGCATAGACCCAAAAGCAAGTGACGAAGAAGTAAAAAAAGCATACAGAGAGCTTGCAAAAAAATATCATCCCGACAACTATGTCAACAACCCTCTCAGCGATCTTGCTGCGGAGAAAATGAAAGAAATCAATGAAGCGTATGACAAAATAGTAAATGATCGCAAAAACGGATATTCCGGTAGCTATTCGAGCACATCGTCAAGCGAATCCTCAGGCTTTTCAAAAGCAAGAGAATATATATTTAAAGGCGATTACACTAACGCCGAAAATATACTTAATTCTGCACCTTTACAGTCCAGAAACGCCGAATGGAACTATCTCAAAGGATGCATCGCAATGAAGCGTCAATACTACACTCAGGCGCATTCATATCTTCAAAAAGCATGTACTATGGAGCCAAATAATGCCGAGTATCGCTCGGTTTATAACCAACTGCTCAATACCCAGGGCACATACGGAGGCTTTAACACAAATCGAACAGGCGGAGATTGTTCAAGCTGTAATTTGTGCACAGGACTAATTTGTGCTGACTGCTGTTGCGAATGTATGGGCGGCGATTTAATAGGATGCTGTTAACATGAGAAGAAACAAAAAGACTAAAGCTGTCACATTTTCCGGGCTTGCTATTGCGCTTATCGTGGTGTTGCTTTTTATCGCCGGTATGGTTGATATACTCGATTACACCGTTTCTGCAATATGCGGCATAGTTGTAACCTTTATTTTAATAGAATTCGGTTCTAAATTTGCCGTCTCTGTTTTTGCGGGTGCATCATTGCTTGCATTATTGGTTATCCCCACAAAAGTAAGTGCACTGCTGTTTGTTATTTTCTGTGGATGGTATCCTTTTGCAAAAAGACAGATTGAAAAAGTACGTGAACCTCTTGGAACTGTTTTGAAATTTATTACTTTCAACTCAGCACTTATCATAATGTTTTTCATATCAAGACTATTGATCATTTCAGAACCGATCTCTTTGATATGGTATATTCCTATGTGGTTGGTATGCAATATTACTTTTGTGCTGTATGATATACTTATCACAAAGCTGATTTGGATATATGTACACAAATACAGAAGCAAGCTAACGATTTTTTAGCCGATTTTAAAAAAACAATATCAAAAACGCGATGTCGGTTTGTTATTTCCGCATCGCGTTTTTTTGCATCAATTAAATTTTATTTAGAAATTATGTCATTAACCTTGTATACTTCAAGAAACTTTTCTTTCTTTTTCTTTGCCATTTCTTCCATCTTTGCAAGACTTTCCTGAGGAATCTTTTCCAACTCCTCAGATGACAGCTTACCCTTATAGTACTTATCAAAATCAAGAGCAAAGCTGATATCCATGGAAGTAATTTCGCCGTCACGTTCACAAATAACAAGATTTGACTTGCCTTCATAAAGAAGTTCAACTGCCTTATACGCCATGAGCGAAGCTGTCATTCTGTCACGCTGTGTGGGTGAACCGCCACGCTGAACATGAGAAAGACGTGCGTGCTTGGTCTCGATTTTTGTTCTTTCTTCTATTTTTTTAGCAAGATTTTCCGAAAAATCCTTACCCATGTTTTCAGATACAATAATAATAAAATTACGCTTCTGATTAAACTTAGATTCAAGCATTTTAGCTACAAGCGCATCCTCGTCAAAAGGTATCTCTTTAGTAATTACAGCTGTGGCACCGACTGCTATGCCTGCATACAAAGCAAGATATCCGGAACCGTTACCCATAACCTCAACAACATCGCATCTTGCATGGGATTCACAAGTGTCACGAAGGCGGTCAACCATCTGTACAACCGTGTTGAGCGCTGTATCAAAGCCTATAGTATAATCTGTGCTTGAAATATCGTTGTCAATGGTACCGGGAACACCAATACAAGGAATGCCTCTGTCTGTAAGGTCTCGCGCACCTCTGAAGGTACCGTCTCCGCCTATAGCAATGATACCGTCTATTTCGTTCTCACGGCAAGTCTGAATAGCACGCTGTATTCCCTCTTCGGTTTTAAATTCCGCACATCTGTCCGAATAAAGCGCAGTACCGCCCACGTTAATAATATTAGAAACATCGCGATCATTAAGAAGCTTCATGTCATTATCTATGAGCCCCTTATATCCTCTGCGAATGCCCATTGCCTGAGAGCCGTTTGCAAGGATGGCACGGGTAAGAGCACGGAAACATGGGTTCATACCGGGAGCATCTCCTCCGGATGTTAAAATTCCTATTCTTCTGAATTTGTTATTTGTCATTTTGACCTCCGAAAAAACTGATAATCGTTATTTAATATGATATACCTTTTTTCGAAATATGTCAATAAGCAAAAGTGCATTCTTTTAAAAAATTGACAAAAATTTAACTATATGCTATACTCAAACAGAGGTGAAATTAAATGAAAGTATTTACAATACCGCTTCCCCCTATAATGACGAACTGTTATATTGCATACGAGCGTGAAGGCGGAAAATGTTTTATTATAGACCCTGCATCAAATGAAGAAAAAATCAAAGCTATTATTGAGATGCAAAAACTGTCTCCGAAGGCGATTCTTTTAACTCACGGTCATTTTGACCACATAAGTGCGGCAGACAAGCTTCGAGATATGTATTCAATTCCGCTGTACATTCATGAAAATGATGCCGAAATGATTAAATCTCCTGTTTTAAACTGTTCACAAAGCTTTATGGGAATTGCAGTTGCTCTAAACAGCGCTGACAAGCTTTTAAGTGAGGGTAACAAGCTTTTGCTTGAAAAAGAATCGCTGACCGTAATTCACACTCCCGGACATTCTTCCGGTTCATGCATTTATGTAGGAAATAATGTGCTTTTCAGCGGAGACACTGTTTTCCAAGGAAGTTACGGAAGGTACGATTTGCCCGGCGGCGACTATAGTGCGCTTATGCAGTCAATACAACGAGTAATGAAATTAAATCCCACGCTGACTGTGTACCCGGGTCACGGTGAAAAAACCACAATTGCCGACGAAATGCTAAACTACTAAAATTTACAAGTCACACCTTTAATAGCAATCATGACTACCGGCTTAGCCGGTAGTTTGCTCTGCGGCTGTAAGCCGCTAATA
>CAZYTA010000023.1:0-39860 GCA_964650465.1 uncultured Oscillospiraceae bacterium
GTTGCAAGCTATGCTCCCGACGGAGAAGGTATTTCACTCTTTGTAAAGGCTATTCCTTACAACTTCTATTCTCTTCTTACTTTCGTATTTATTATCGCACTTACACTTATGAAGTTTGATTACGGCCCCATGAAGCTTCACGAAAAGAATGCTCTCAACGGCGACCTCTTTACCAACGGCGGTAAGGTAGGCGAGGACGAGGCAGACGATGCAAGCACTAATGGCAGAGTATTTGACCTCATTATTCCCATTCTTGTACTTATTGCCGTATGTGTATTTGCACTCTTCTATGTAGGTCGTTGCATGGGTGAAGAATGGGTATTCAATTCTGCAAATTATGACCCCTCACTCAATTTCATTGATGCATTCTCCAACACCGATGCTACCGTAGGTCTTGCATGGGGCGGTCTTGTGTCACTTATATTCGTTATCATTTATTTTATTGCACGCCGTCTCCTCACCTTCAAGCAGGCAATGGAATGTATCCCCAAGGGCTTTATCGCAATGGTTCCCGCTATCCTTATTCTTACAATGGCTACATCTCTTAAGAACATGACAGGTCTTCTTGACTCCGATGCATTTGTTCAGAACGCTCTTGCCAATGCAGGAAGCCTTGACAGATTCCTTCCCGCTATCATATTCCTTGTAGCATGCGGCATTTCCTTCTCTACAGGTACATCGTGGGGTACCTTCGGTATTCTTATTCCCATCGTAACAGCTATCTTCCCCGTAGGAAGCGAGCTTGGTATCATGGGTCTGTCCGCTTGTCTTGCAGGTTCTGTTTGCGGTGACCACTGCTCACCTATTTCAGATACAACTATCATGTCATCTGCAGGTGCACAGTGCGAGCACGTAAATCACGTATCGACACAGCTTCCTTACGCAATCACAGTTGCGGTTATTTCCTTCGTATGTTACATTATTGCGGGCTTTGTTCAGAGTGCTTGGATAATGCTTCCCGTAGGTGCAGTTATTACAGTTGCTACTCTCTTCGTTATCAAAGCGATATCAGGAAAGAAGGCATAACGCCAAAATAACATAATAAATTAAGAGCTAAGATACCTTTTTTAGATATCTTAGCTCTTTTTTATATTATAGGAAATTGCATTAAATCAACCTCGCCGTATTACCTTGCTTCGGTTTATACATTGGTTACGATAGGCGAGCAATGTCAGCGGTCACTGACCGCTTTTTTAGTTTATTCATGGCTCTTCCTATTTTAAAAACAGCTTGAGAAGCTTTCCGTATATCCCTCTGTTATACGGCTGATAACGCATGGGCAGATCCATCCATGTTTTCTTATCAACTATGCTCTTTGAGTGAGAGAAAGCATCAAAGCCTTCCTTGCCGTGATAAGCTCCCATACCGCTTTCGCCGACTCCTCCAAAGCCCATTTCGCTTGTGGCAAGGTGAATGATTGTATCGTTGATACAGCCACCGCCGTAAGACAGCCTTTCGGTTGCCTCCTTTATGCGTACTCTGTCCTCTGAAAACAGATAGAGTGCAAGAGGCTTGGGCTTATCTGCCAGCAATGAATACAGCTCATCAAAGCTGTCAAAGGCTATTATCGGCATTATCGGTCCGAATATTTCCTCCTGCATTACAGGGTCATCAAATGTAACGTTATCCATAACAGTTGGGGATATCTGCAGGGTTTTAGCGTTTGTTTCACCGCCGACTACCGTTTTTTCGCTGTCAATCAGCTCACAAAGTCTGTTGAAATGCTTTTCGTTTACTATCTTTCCGTAATCGGCATTGGCGAGGGGCTTTTCGCCGTACTGCTTTTTAATTTGCCAAATTACCTCTTTTACAAATTCGTCTTTTATACTCCTGTGGCAAAGGATGTAATCGGGTGCAACGCAGGTCTGACCGCAGTTAAGATATTTTCCGAATACTATTCTTTTTGCCGCCAGTTTAATTTTTGCGCTGCTGTCTACTATACAGGGACTTTTTCCGCCAAGCTCCAATACTGTCGGGGTAAGTGTTTCGGCAGTGTGTCGGAGCACCTCTTTGCCCACGCTTTGACTTCCCGTAAAGAAAACGAAGTCAAATTTTTGCTCAAGGAGAGCAGAGTTTTCTTTTCTGCCGCCTGTCACTACAGCGATGTATTCGGGTGCGAAGCACTCCTTTATCAGCTTTTCAATTACCGCAGAGGTGGCAGGGGAGTAGGCGCTTGGCTTTACTACGGCTGTATTTCCTGCCGCAATAGCATCTGCAAGCGGGTCTATTGTCAGAAGAAAAGGATAATTCCAAGGACTCATTATCAGTACATTTCCGTAAGGAGACGGCTTTTTATAGCTTCTGGAAGCAAATTGCGCTATGGGAGTATATACGGTTTTTTCCTTTGCAAATTTCCGTGTGTGGCGTATCATATAGCTTATTTCGGTAAGTGTAAGTCCCACCTCACACATAAAGCCCTCGAAGTCGCTTTTGCCAAGGTCCTTTGTAAGAGCATCGCATATTTCATTTTCATGCTTTTTTACGGCGGCATACAGCTTTTTCAACATTTGGATACGGAATTTTATGGAAAGTGTAGCACCGCTTTGATAGAATTTTCGCTGGCTTATAAGTATCTCTTCTATATTCATTTGTTTCTCCAATCAGATATTTCATAATAAAACTGTTCAAGCTCCTTGGCGTCCATAAGCTTTGGAACAGGGTAGAGCGGGTTTGCTTCTTTTGCGGCATGCTTTGCCATAATTGGGATATCTTCTTCCCGTATTCCCGCAATCACCTCGGGGATGCCAAGCTTTTGGTTCAGCTGCTTTACGGCATTGATAAATTTTTCAGCACCGTCCTTATAGCTGTCATTTGTGTGGGTTACTCCTACAGCAATTCCGATTTCATACAGCTTTTTGTGTACGCACGAGCCGTATTTTTCAAGGACTGTAGGCATCAGCACGGAATTTGCAAGTCCATGAGGAATATTGTACTGACCACCGAGCGAGTGAGCTACGGCATGAATATACCCAACGTATGATTTTGAAAAGGCAATACCTGCTTTGTATGCGGCACTCAGCATATTTTCACGTGCTTGGCGGTCGCATCCGTTGCTGTACGCTCTTTCTATGTTATCGAATATAAGCTCTGCCGCTTCGAGGGCAAGCCTTCTCGTCTCCCTTGTTGTAGAGCCTCCGATATATGCTTCAACAGCATGTGTCAGAGCATCCATACCTGTGGTGGCTGTCAGGTGAGGAGGCAGTGTAAAGGTTACCTCAGGGTCGAGAACAGCGTAACGGGGAATCATCGTAAAGTTGTTCATGGTGTACTTGTGCTTTTTTTCACTGTCTGTAATTACGGCTGTAACGGTTACTTCGCTTCCCGTGCCGGCAGTGGTGGGGATGGCGATTAGCATGGGCAGTCTGCGAAGAACTCGGAGAAGCCCCTTGAGACGGTCTAATGTTTTATTGGGGTATGCGGCTCTCGCACCTACTGCTTTTGCACAATCCATGGGAGAACCGCCGCCAAAAGCAATGAGGCACTTGCATTTTTCCTTATTATACATCTCGAAGGCTTCTTCTACGTTTGTGACTGTTGGGTTGGCGTTGGTTTTGTCATATACTGCACAGCGTATACCGTTATTTTCCAGTAGTTTTTCCAATTTGTCAGTGCTTCCGCTTTTGCGCAATCCTTTGTCGGTTACAAGAAGAACGGATTTTATGCTTTTTCTGTTCAGGATATTCGGGATATCCGAAATGTCTCTGTGTATTTCAGGCTCTCTGTACGGAAGTATGGGAATAGCAACACGAAAGCAGAATTGATATACACGGCAAAACGCTTTTTTGAAAATATTCATTGAGGTATCCCTTCCTTACTCATTTCGTTGAGATTTGACACTATTGAGTCGAGGGCATCATAGAATATTTTTCTGTTTTCCTCTGTCAAATCCTTGCCTGCTGTTTCCACGGCACGGCTTGCACGGCGGCTTACCTGTTCTGCCGCTTCCAGTCCTTTTTCGGTAAGCTTGAAAGCACCGCCGTAAAGCTTTTGGTGTACTCCCTCTTTTATCACAAGCCCCTTTTCTTCCATAATGGACATCATACGTGAGACATCCGACTTGTCTCTTCCGCAATATTCACATATCTGAGGTGCGGTAAGTCCGTCGGGATACTTTGCCATTGTAAGCAAATACACTGAGTGAGTGCCCTTAAGACCGTATTTTTCCATTTCTTCACCGGCTAATTTGTGCCAGCATTTGTATATATCGGAAATTGCCAATGAAAATCTTTCAAATCTGTCTATCATTTTTTACTCCTCCTAAGATGTTGAGTTGTCAACATCTGGATTATACCACGAAGAAGTTGATGTGTCAACATCTTTTTTGCAATTATTTTTTTGAATTAACTATTGCAAAGATTTTAAAAACGTTGTATAATACAATGAATATCTATTTTTCGGAGGTGGCATATGGTCAATACAGTTTATACGGTTGCTATGTGGGGAATTGACGGCTTCGAGGTAAGTGTAGAGTGTAATTTTGAAAGGGGTCTGCCCGAAATATCGGTTATCGGACTTCCCGATACCTCCGTCAAGGAAGCAACTGACAGAATCCGTGCTGTTACCGCAAACAACGGACTTCCTTTTATAAAGGGAAGAACAACCATAAATCTTGCACCTGCCGACAAAAAGAAAATAGGTTCGTATTATGACCTTGCTATCCTTGTATCAATGCTAAAGCACACTGTGCTTGAAAATCTGTTTACAGATGATGCTACCTTTATAGGAGAGCTTTCGCTTGCGGGAGAGTTGAGACCGGTATCGGGTGCTCTTCCCATGTGTCTTACTGCAAGGGAGTCAGGTAAGAAGCGTATATTTCTTCCTTATGCCAATATGTGCGAGGCATCTGTTGTCAAGGGGATTGAGGTTTACGGCGTAAAGAATATAAAAGAGCTTATTTCTCACCTGAGAGGAGAGGCAGAGCTTGTCCCTGCGGAATATAGCGGAGATTTTTCGCAAGCAGGGTATAATACACTTCTTGACTTTGCAGATATTAAGGGTCAGGAAAAAGCCAAGCGTGCTATGGAAATAGCCGCGGCAGGAAAGCACAATGTACTTCTGATAGGTCCTCCCGGCTCGGGAAAGAGTATGCTTTCAAAGGCATTTGCGGGAATACTTCCCGATATGAGCTATGAAGAGATGATAGAGTCAACGAAGATACATTCAGTTACAGGTATTCTTTCAAATGACCAACCTGTAATAAATACTCGACCTTTCCGTTCGCCTCATCATACGGTTTCACACATAGGAATAGTGGGAGGAGGGATAAATCCTCAACCCGGTGAGGTATCTCTTGCGCACAACGGAATTCTTTTTCTTGATGAATTTACCGAATTCAACAAAAAAACAATTGAAGCTCTCCGCCAGCCGCTGGAGGACGGAAGCATAACTGTTACCAGAGCCAATTATAAGCTGGTTTATCCAAGCCGATTTGTCCTTGTCTGCGCAATGAATCCCTGTCCCTGCGGATATTTCGGAAGCGAGCAAAAGGAATGCAATTGTACTTATTCTTCTGTAAAAAAATATCTTGATAAGATATCCGGACCTATGCTTGACAGAATAGACATACAGACAGAGGTTCCCGCTATCGGCTTTGATGAGATGAATTCTTCGGTTAAGGCGGAAAGCTCGGCTAAGATAAAGGAGAGGGTAAACCGTGCCAGACTGTTTGCATCCGAGCGTATAAAGCAGTTGGGGCTTGAAAGTACTCCCGAGCGTGCAAGTAAAAAAGAAAATTGCTGTTTTACTTACGATGCGGATGAGATGCTCAAGGATGCTTTTGAAACCCTTGCACTGTCGGCAAGAGGCTATGACAGAACTGTGAGAGTGGCACGTACCATTGCCGACCTTGAGGGCAGTTATTCTGTTGAAAGAGAGCATGTTTTTGAGGCAATACAGCTCAGAAGCCTTGACAGAAAGTATTTTAATGTGTTCTAAATGAATAAAATTTGATTTTTACGGAAAATTAAAAAGGAAATTCGCCTTTTTTTGCGTATATAGTATATGGAAGTTAATTTAAAGGGGGTGTTGATTTGGCGTTACCGCAGGAATTTTTGCATGAGCTGAAGGCAAGATGTAATATTGAAGATGTGATATCACAGTACGTACAGCTCAAGCGTGCAGGCTCAAATCTTACAGGCTGCTGTCCCTTTCACAGTGAACGCACACCGTCCTTTACAGTGTTCAGAAACAACGAAAACTTCTATTGCTTCGGATGCGGAGCGGGAGGAGATGTCATCACCTTTGTGATGAAGATGGAAAACGTAGATTATATGACGGCAATAGAGCATCTTGCATCGCGTGCAGGTCTGACAGTCCCCGAGGACCCCAAAAGTATGCAGATGAGGGTCAATAAAGAGCGTTATTTCGAGATGAATAAGCTTGCCGCACGTTTTTTCTACGATTCGCTTATAGACCCCAAAAACTCCGATGCTCTTTCCTACATTACAAGCCGAGGACTGTCTGCCTCTACAATAAAGCGTTTCGGCATCGGATACGCAGATACCTCGTGGGATTCGCTGACAGGATATCTGATGTCCAAGGGCTTTGAAAAGGATGAAATTAAAAACGCATTCTTAGCCGGCGTATCCCAGAAAAGCGGAAGGCTGTTTGATTATTTCAGAAACAGAATAATGTTTCCAATTTTTGACTTGTCCGGAAATGTGATAGCCTTCGGAGGGAGAATAATAGGCGATGCTAAGCCTAAATATCTGAATTCCTCCGACACACCTGTTTTTAAGAAAAGCAGAAATCTGTACGCTCTCAATCATGCCAAAAACAATACAGACTCATCTCTGATACTCTGTGAGGGATATATGGATGTTGTGGCTCTCCAGCAGGCAGGCTTTGCAAATGCAGTTGCTACACTTGGTACGGCACTGACCTCTGAGCAAACGAGAATAATAGCCAGATATGCAAATACGGTGTACCTGTGCTATGATTCCGATGAAGCAGGACAGCGAGCATCAAAGAGGGCAATAGATATGCTTGGCGACGTGGGGGTAAAGGTAAAGGTAGTTACCATTGACGGCGCCAAGGACCCCGATGAGTACATAAAGAAATACGGAAAAGCATCCTTTGAGAAGCTTTTGAAGGGCTCAGACGGTCACATAGAATATGCAATTAAAAATATATCTTCAAAATACAATCTTTCAATACCCGAGCAAAAGCTTGCTTACCTTGATGAATGCTGTAATATGCTTTCCGGAGTTTACAGCGAAATCGAAAGAGAGATATTTATTCAGCGCATATCGACGGAATCGGGCATAGCTCCCGAAGTGATAAGAAATGAAATAAAGAAGCGTCAGGAAAAATCACGCAGGCAGGCGGCAAAGAATGCGGTGAGAGATGAAATAAACAAAAGCATCGGTTACGGCGACAGGGTAAATGCCGACAGTGCTAAAAATCTCTCAACAGTCAAGAAGGAAGAAAACCTTTTGGGGCTGATTCTTATTCATCCGGAATATTTAAGCTCTGAGACCTTGAAGGGGAAAATCTCCGAGGAGATATTTCAGTGCGAGTTTTCAAAGAAGGTGTGGCGAGAGCTTCTGAGAAACACACAGGAGCTTCAGGGCGGTATAGAGACCTTCGGAGATGCATTTACAGCCGATGAAATGGGTAGAATTACACAGATGATAATACGGAGAAAGGAGCTTACTAACAACAGCGAGGCAGTGGCACAGGAGCTTGCTGACAGTCTTACAAAAGAGGCTGAACGCAAAAAAAGTGATGACGGCTCCGATGATTCATTCTTTAAAAGAATAGAAGAACTTAAGAAAACAAAAAAATAAGTTACGTTGAAAGGAAAAGGATTATGGCAAATAAAACACCAATAGTTCCCCGCGAAGAAAAAGCAGACATCAACGAACTCATCATAAAAGCAAGAAAAAAAGGTACTCTTGACAGCGACGAAATACTTGAAGTTATTGAGTCGAATTCATTGAGTGACGAAGAAACCGACAAGCTGTATGCACGGCTTGAAGAGTTGGGAATAGAAGTGACTGTTCCCGATATTCCCGATGACCTCCCAGATTTTGAGAGTTTTGACGGAGAGGAAGAGCCCTTTGACCCCGAAGAGGACATGGACGCACTTCTTGCAAGCGATGCTATGCCCATCGAGGACCATGTAAAAATGTACCTCAAGGACATCGGTAAAATAAAGCTTCTTTCCGCTGAGGAGGAAATCGAGCTTGCAAAGAGAATAGCCGAGGGAGATATTGAGGCAAGAAATACGCTTGTGGAAGCGAATTTGCGTCTTGTTGTAAGTATTGCAAAGCGATACATAGGACGCGGAATGGGACTTCTTGACCTTATACAGGAGGGAAATTCCGGTCTTATAAAGGCTGTGGAAAAGTTTGACTACACAAAGGGATATAAGTTTTCTACCTATGCTACTTGGTGGATAAGACAGGCGATAACACGAGCTCTTGCCGACCAGTCCAGAACCATCAGAATTCCTGTTCATATGGTAGAAACCATGCACAGAATACAAAGATGCTCCAGACAGATATTGCAGGAAAAGGGCAGGGAGGCTACTGTTGATGAAATTGCAGAGCTTTCGGGAATGCAGGCGGACAAGGTTCGCGAGATAATGCAGATTGCTCAGGAGCCTATATCTATTGACAGCCCTGTGGGTGAGGATGAGGAGAGCAGTATAGGTGAATTTATAGCTGATGAAACATCTCCCGAACCCGATGAGATAGTCGGAAAGACGATGCTTCGAGAGCAGATAAGCGAAGTGCTCAAAACCCTTACCGAGAGGGAGGAAAATGTAATCCGAATGAGATTTGGACTTGACGACGGAGTCCCAAGGACTCTCGAAGAGGTGGGAAAAGCGTTTAATATTACAAGGGAACGTATACGTCAGATAGAAGCAAAGGCACTCCGTAAGCTTCGCCATCCCACAAGAATATCAAAATTCAAAGGCTTTAGATAATAAGTAAATACACAAAAGACAACGGCATACAAAGAAAGGGACAACGCAAAAACTATGAACAGCAACAATTTGGAGAAAGACACAGAAATTACAGCACAGGAAAACTCAAAGGACATCAAGGACATGAAACCCGAGATAATGGCATTTATCAATAAGATAAAGCAAAGAGGCTCGGTTACTCCGCTTGAAATAATGGAGGCACTTGACAGCATCGACATCGACGCCGAAATGATGGACAAGATTTATGAAATAATGGAGTCCATGGGTATTGAGATAGTGGATTCCTATCTTGACCTTGAAAACTTTGATGATATCGAAGAGGTGGAAACTCTTGAAACCTCCGAGGATATGGAGAATGCTCTTGCAAGCGAAGGACTTGCAATAGAGGACCATGTCAGAATGTATCTCAAGGAGATTGGAAAGGTGCCGCTTCTTGAAACGGAAAAAGAAATAGAGCTTTCGCAGAGGATGCTGGAAGGCGATGAAAAGGCAAAGGAGCTTCTTGTGGAGGCAAATCTCCGTCTTGTTGTAAGCATTGCAAAAAGATATATGGGCAGAGGTATGTATTTCCTTGACCTCATACAGGAGGGCAACCTCGGACTTATGAAGGCTGTGGAAAAATTCGATTATACAAAGGGATATAAGTTTTCAACTTATGCTACATGGTGGATAAGACAGGCAATTACACGAGCTATTGCAGACCAGGCAAGAACAATAAGAATCCCCGTTCACATGGTAGAAACAATACATAAGGTTCAAAGAGCCTCCAGACAGATATTGCAGGAAAAGGGACATGATGCATCTCCGGAAGAAATTTCCGAGGCAATAAATATGCCCGTGGATAAGGTTCGTGATATACTTAAGGTAGCTCAGGAGCCCGTGTCCTTGGAAACTCCCATAGGCGAAGAAGAGGACAGCCATCTTGGTGATTTCATACCCGATGATGAAGCACCTGCGCCTGCCGATGCTGTAAGCTACACATTGCTGCGCGAGCAGCTTGATGAGGTATTAAGCACCCTTACCAACCGCGAAAAGAGTGTTTTGAAGCTCAGATTCGGCTTGGAGGATGGAAGAACACGCACTCTTGAAGAGGTGGGCAAGGAGTTCAATATCACAAGAGAGCGTATACGTCAAATAGAGGCAAAGGCGCTTCGTAAGCTTCGACATCCCAGCCGTTCAAAGAAGCTTCGCGACTATCTTGATTAAGGAGTGCTTTATGAAAACAGTCGGAATTATATGTGCAATGGATAAGGAAATTGCATACTTACGTGAAAAATTCAATGCTTCTCTTCTGGATGAAAAATTTCAGATATATCAGGCTTTTTACGGCGGTAAAAAAATAATTGCGTGCGTATCGGGTATCGGAAAGGTAAACAGTGCGGTATCGGCACAGCGAATAATTTTCAAGTATTCACCGGATTGTATTATAAATGTGGGAATTGCAGGCGGACTTGACAAAAGCTTGTCTGTTCTTGATATGGTTATTGCACAGGACACGATGTATCATGACTTTTCTCCGTTATCCTTGCTTGAAGAGGAAAACAATCTGGGAACCTCTGTGTTCAAATGCGATGAAAAACTTGTCAGGCTTGCAGAAAAAGCTTGCCTTCAGATGAAAGAGAACGGAAAAATCAAAAACTTCGTTAAGGGAAGAATTCTCAGCGGAGACTGCTTTGTGGAAAGTGATGAGCTCAGTCGGCGTCTCAGGGATGAAATGCACGGCGCCTGTGTGGAAATGGAGGGCGCATCTATTTCGCAAACCTGTATTCTGAACGGTGTCCCCTTTTTGGTTCTGAGAAGTATTTCTGATTTTGCTGACAGTAATGCCGGCATGAGCTATGACAGCTTTGCCTCTGCGGCGGCTGAACAGGCAGGGGAGGCACTGCAGGGAATTATTAATGGATTGTAAATATTGCAATAATTGTGATATTCTATAAATTATTACCCGCTTAATTGGGTATTTTCTTACTTGACATAATCAAAACAATAGTGTAAAATAGTTTTGTTTATGATACAGTAACTTTGCTTTGTATTTAAATGAGGAGGTTTTCCAATGAAAAACAAGATTATAAGCTGGTTGCTTCTTGCTTCTGTCTTTATGTCGGTGCTGCTTACATCATGCTCTGATGTTGATACAGGCTACGAGGAAGAAACAAGTACGATCCCTGATATCACACTTACCCTTTACGGTATCAAGGAAGAGGGTACAACAGATGAGGCGATTGACCTTGTAGAAGCAGAAATCAACAGATACACACAGGACAAGTACAAGACAACTGTAGAGCTTCATTTCTTATCCGATGAGGAGTATGACCAGACTATAGAGGATGCTTTTGTTAAGATACAGGAGCAGACCGAGCGTAACGAGCTTGCAGAGAGAGCGGCAACAGCTGCTGCAAAGGCTGCAAGAGAGGCTGCAAAGTCTTTGCCCATCGAGGAGCAGAAGGAAAAGAAGAGAGCTCAGAGAGAGTACGAGAAGTGGGCTGAATTACAGGGAGAAAATCTGGACTCTGCTGTTGATGTTGAAATGTCCGATGACGTACAGCTCGATCTTTTCATGGTGAATGATTACGAATATTATTCCGAGCTTGTAGAGCGTGAGCTTATTACAGACATATCAAGCGCGGTAACAGGTACATACAGTCTTATTACTAAGTTTGTTAATCCTACCATACTCAGCGTTGCCAAGGTAAACAATATGTACTATGGCGTTCCTGCCAACAGACTTATGGGTTCGGGCAAGGCAGGTTATTACTATGCCTTCAGAACAGACCTTGTTGACAAGTACGGTTATACCATGACAGAGGTTCCCGCTCTTAACCTCAGTACTATTGACGTATGGCTTGAGAGCATCGTGGCAGGCGGCGAGGATGTAGTTCCTTTCTTCGCACCTCCTACAGTTATCCAGAACTTTGACTATTATATGGATAACATGGTTGATTATCCCGCATACGGTACAAAGAATCTTGAGGCTACAGGTACAACCTCTACAAATATCCAGCCTATCCTTTACGGTAACAACCAGCTTAATGCTATGGACGTTCCCGTTGCATATTTCCACTTCAGAAAGATGTACAGATACCGCACACTCGGATATTTTGCGCCCGAAGGCTCAGATCCCAAGACTACAGATTTCGCTGTAGGTGTATTCCATGGCACTCTTGATGAAGTAAAGGCACAACTTGGAGACAAGGCTGACCAGTACACATATGCTACATTTGCATATCCCAGAGTTGTCACAGAGGACCTCTTTGGTTCCACTTTCGTTGTAAGCTCATCATGTAAGTATCCTACCCGTGCCGTACAGCTTATTTGCGGCTTCTGTACAGATGAAAAACTCCGTAACCTTATTACCTACGGTGTTGAGGATGTACATTACGAGGTGAACGATGACGGCGAGACAATAACAAAGCTCACAAATGATTACAACATTGGCTTTGAGACTTATGGTAACTCGCTTATCGGTTATGTTCCCGAAGAGCTTGGAGCAACATATCAGGCTGATGCTATTGAGAAGAACAAGAATATCAAGTCAAGTGCTTTCGTTGGATATACTCATGCTCTTGAAGAGGTAGACGTTAAGGCATTTGAAGAGATAAACAAGGTAGTCGGTGAGTATATTGACGGTCTCATGAACGGTTATGACGTTAGCGGAATGGAAGACGTAAACGGAAACGGAACTGTTGATATCGATGACGTATTTGCCGAAATTACAACAAGGCTTGGTAAAGACGAGGATGTCCTCGGTGTATATCCCGATTCCAAGGATGGCGAGGATTACGAAGAGCCTTACCTCAGACTTATGGGAAGCCTTGACAGCAACTTCTCTACATTTGCAGGCTCACGTCCCGGCGGTACCGTGGTGATTGATAACAACATTATCACCAAGGAGGAGCAGGAGAGAAGAGAAGCTCTTCTTGCTACAGAAGAAACCGTTGAGGGTGAAGTAACAGACCCTGCGCTTGAAGGTGAGACACCTGTTGAAGGTGAAGCTCCCGCAGAGGGCGAGGCTGCAGAGGGTGAAACTCCTGCAGAAGAAGTTCCCGCAGCTGCAGAGGGCGAGACAGCCGTTGCGGAATAATTGAGAATAAAAGTCCGGTGGCACTGACTTATTCAGTGCCACTTACTTTGAAACTTCAAAATATACAAAAGAAAAAATAAAAAAACTATTGACATTTCGGTCAAATATCTGTATAATGATATGCGACGAAAAAATTGACAGAGCAGGACTCCCTGCCGTGATAGAAATAAAGGAGGTGTAGATATGAAAAGAACATACCAGCCTAAGAAGAGACAGAGAAAGATGGAGCACGGATTTCGTAAGAGAATGAAGACTGCTAACGGAAGAAAGGTTCTCAAGAGACGCAGAGCAAAGGGAAGAGCACGTCTCACATACTAAGCTTTGTGTAAAAGGATACACTGATGTGTAATATGATAAACCGCCGTGGATGACCGATCCCATATATTATTTTAGTATGCGGGCTGGCTCAGTTCGGGGGTTTTCCTTTTTGTTGAGACTTAAAATTTATGGAAAAAATTTTTACTATTAAAAATAATGCTACTTTTACAAGAATGTACAGAGCTAAAAGCTCTCCTCAAAGTACTGTGGTAGTTTATTTTAAACGTAATCCCAATCTAAAAAAAGCTCATATTGGTATTACAACAAGCAAAAAGCTGGGCGGTGCCGTGCAGCGAAACCGTGCACGCCGTCTTATCCGTGAAGCGTACCGTACCCTTGTTTTGGAGGGAACGGGGATAAACAACACTCCGTATTACTATGTTTTTGTAGCGAGAAGCAAATGCTTTTCGAAAAAGAATCATATGCAGAATGTGTATAATGATATGAAACGGGCATTCTGTGAAATCGGAATTATCGGTGAACAGGAATGAAGTATGTTTTTATTTTTTTGGTAAAGCTTTACCGTAAGCTGATTTCGCCGCTCTTTCCTCCTTGTTGCCGTTTCACTCCCACTTGTTCGGAGTATGCAATTCAGGCATTTGAGAAACACGGAGCCGTTAAGGGGCTCTTTCTCGCTGTATGGAGAATTTTGAGATGCAATCCATTTTGCAAGGGCGGACACGACCCTGTGCCGTAATAAATTTAAAGGAGCAGAAAATTGAATTATATTTATAAAGCCTTTGGCTTCCTGATGAAGATATGCTATGATATCTTTGAAAATTTCGGTGGCTACGCAATAGCACTTCTTGCATTTTCACTTATTGTACAGATAATCCTTTTCCCTTTTGGCATAAAGCAACAGAAAAATTCACAAAAACAGGCTAAGCTTCGCCCCAAGGAAGCTGCTATCCGTAAAAAGTATGCGGGCAGAAATGACCGCGAAACTCAGATGAAGATGAACGAGGAGATACAGAAGCTGTATCAGGAGGAGAATTTCAGCCCTTTTTCAGGCTGTCTCCCTCTTCTTATTCAGTTTCCAATCCTCATTGCACTTTTCTATGTTATACAGAGACCTCTTTCCTATATTTCAGGTATGGACGAAAGTCTCATAATGGAGATAAAGACGGCTGTAGAAGGCATTTCCGCAAGTTTTTCGGAAAAGTATGCCGCGATGGATGTCAAGCAGCTGTCACAGTTTGAAATACCCCTTATCAGAGAGATACTTGATAACTTTGATGCGGTAAAGCTGACGGTTCCTGCAATTGCTGATTATATCATACCCAATTTCTCAATGTTCGGAAGCTTTATGGACCTTTCAATGACACCTTGGGCAGCTTTTGACGGACAGATACAGCTTATAATTATTCCCGTTATTACTTTCCTTTCAGCATATTTCGGACAGAAGCTTACACGAAAGTTCACATACCAGACTCAGCAAGCGGCAGAGGCAGAATCAAGCATGAAGCTGATGAATATTATGATGCCTCTTTTCTCGGCATACCTTGCTTTCCGTTGGCCTGCGGTTATGGGTCTTTACTGGACATACAGAAGTATTCTTTCCTTTGTACAGCAAGTACTTCTCAGCCGTATGTTCCCCATTCCGGTTATGACAGAAAAGGAGCTTAAGGAAGCAGAAAAGGCATATGCCGCACAAAATAAGGCAAAGCCCTATAAGGCATCTGAAAATCAGGGCAGAAAGTCACTTATTTTCGATGATGATGAAGAGACAGAAGCTTTGCCTGAAACACAGAACAAGAGTATCGTGTCCGACAGCGACGAGGAAGAACCTAAAGGAGATTCGATAATCCCCAAGGCTCCTCTCAAGTGATTGGACGTAATATAAATATCACAGGAGGAAATATCCATTGTCAAGAGTTATTACAGTAAGTGCTAAAACAGTAGAAGAAGCACTTGAAAAAGCAGCTGCCGAAACAGGCATCGAAAAGGACGAGCTCAAATATGAAGTCACAGCAGAAGCAAAAAAAGGCCTTTTCGGAATAGGCGCCCAGGATGCAGTAATTGAGGTTATATTAGAAGAGACTCCCGATGAGCTTGCACTCAATTTTGTAAAGACCGTACTTGCAGACCTTGAGTTTTCAAATGTAAACATTGAAATGTCCGAAACATCCGATAAGGAAGTGACTATCAGTGTTACAGGTGATGATATGGGACTTATAATCGGTCATCACGGAGAGATTCTCGAATCACTTCAGTATCTTACCAACCTTGCGGCAAACAAGGGTGTTGAGGGATACAGAAGATATGTTGTGGATGTTGAGAACTACCGTGCAAAGCGCGAGGAAACACTTCGCAAGCTTGCACAAAAAACTGCTTCACGTGCCAAGAGACAGGGAAGAAATATTGTTCTTGAGCCTATGAGTGCATACGAGCGCCGTGCAATTCATTCAGAGGTACAGAACATTGAAGGTGTTACTACATTTTCAATCGGTTCGGGCGACCAGCGTAAGGTTGTAGTTTCTCCCGAGGTTCAGAAGGAGAAACCTGCAAAGAACCGCAGTAACAAGGCACCCCGTCCTCAGAAGAGCGAAAAGCCCGCTGAGGTAAAGGAAGAGAAGCCTACCAAGCTCGACCCCGATATTCCTTTGACATATGCAGGCTCGGGTGTTTCAAAGCAGCCCATTGTCAAAGCAAAGAGCATTGAGGAGCTTGGACTTGCCGACCCCGATGACGGCGAAATGTATTAATTACAGTATTTTAATAAAGGGTAAATTCAGGCTCTTGCCCTGAATTTACCCTTTTGTATACAAGAAATTGCAAATAAGCTTCGCCGTATTTTAGATTTGCAGAAATGCCGAAATGGGCGAGAATTGTCAGCGGCGTCTTGCCGCTTTTTTGTGAGGGAAACATGCTAAGTGATATTATAGCGGCTGTATCTACTCCGAGAGGTACGGGCGGAATAGCGGTAATAAGAATATCCGGAAACGGCGCACTTGCTCTGGCTGATAAGATTTTTCTGCCCAAAAGCGGAAAGCGTATCATTGATTATTCTCCGAGATATGCTATATACGGCGATATATGTGATGAAAAATCCACGATAGACAGCGGAATTCTCACATATTATACAGCACCCAACAGCTATACAGGCGAGGACATGGTGGAAATATCCTGCCACGGCGGATACACAGTTACTTCGATGGTGCTGGCAGCCGTCCTTGAAAAGGGTGCGAGAATGGCTGAGGGCGGAGAATTTACACGCCGTGCTTTTGTCAATGATAAAATAGGTCTTACAGAGGCAGAGGCAGTTGGCAATATGCTTACTGCACAATCGGAGCGTGCCGTCAGGCTTTCAAACCGCCATATAAACGGAGCTCTTAAGGAAAAAACCGACAGTATTTCAACAGAGCTTATTTCTATCATTTCATCTCTGTATGCATCAATCGACTATCCCGAAGAGGATCTTGAGGATATGCAGGATACAGAGCTTCTTGCCCGAATCGGTAATGTCAGAGAGGAATGCAGACATCTTATTGACACATACAGAAGCGGTCACGCTGTGGCACATGGAATAAATACTGTTATTGTCGGTAAACCGAATGTCGGCAAATCTTCTTTTTTTAATTCGCTTATTTCGGCTGAAAAGGCAATAGTAACGGATATACCGGGAACAACACGTGATGTCCTTGAACAGCTTGTGGAGATAGACGGCATAGCGCTCAGAGTTTTTGATACCGCAGGCATAAGGGAAAAGACCGAAGATGTAATTGAATCAATGGGTATTGATATTGCAAGAAGCAAGATGATGTCCGATGATACCGAGCTTGTTCTTGCGCTCTTTGACATATCAAGAGAATTTGACTCATCGGATGAAATTCTTGTTTCCGAGCTTAGTAGTCTCACAGAGGGTAAAATCGTAATACCGGTGTTTACAAAATGCGACAAAACTCCCTTAATTGATGTAGGGAGGGTGGAAAAAGTACTTGGAAAAGCACATAGGATATCATCCCGCACAGGAAGCGGAACAGAAGAGTTAAAAAAAGATATAATTCACCGATTTGTAACATGTGAAAGTGATATCGACAGCGGTGCCGTTCTTACCAATGTGCGTCAGCTGACATCACTGAAAAAATGTCTGTGTATTATTGATGAGGCAGAAAGGCTGATTCTTTCCGGAATGAAGGATATGTCACTTATTGAGCTTGAAGGAGCTGTAAATACAGTGGGAGAAATAGATTCCAGGACAGTTGCGGAAAAGATTGTAAATGAGATTTTTTCTAAATTTTGTGTAGGTAAATAATATGGAAAACTTAGTAAAATATGATGCGGGCAGCTGTGATGTTATTGTCATCGGAGCAGGGCACGCAGGAATAGAAGCATCCCTTGCCGCCGCAAGGATGGGACACTCGTCAATACTCTTTACGCTCAACCTTGATGCAGTGGGAAATATGCCGTGCAACCCGTCTATCGGAGGTACAGGTAAAGGACATCTTGTATATGAAATAGATGCTCTCGGCGGCGAGATGGGCAGGGCGGCAGATAAGGTTTGTATGCAGAGCCGTATGCTCAATCTTGGAAAGGGACCTGCCGTTCATTCCTTGAGAATGCAGGCTGACCGACGTGCTTATCAGACTCTTATGAAAAAAACTATTGAGTCTACCGAAAATCTCCGTCTCATTCAGGCTGAAATAGTTGAGGTTAATAAGGAAGAGTGCGGTATAAGTGTCACTACACGTTACGGTGCAGTATGGCATGCCAAGGCTGTAATTGTAGCTACAGGTACATACCTTAATGCCCGTGTAATAGTTGGAGAGGTGGCATTTCCGTCGGGACCCGACAATATGTTTCCTGCAAGCTTCCTGACAGCTTCGCTCGAAAAGCTTGGGATGAAGATGCTGAGGTTTAAGACAGGCACACCTGCGCGAATACACAGGAACAGTATAGATTATGAAAAGTGTGAAATACAGCCGGGTGACGAAAAGCCTTTTTGCTATTCTTACTATACAGACAAAGAGGAATTCCAAAGCCGCCGTCAGTATTCTTGCTACACGGTTTATACAAATGAGGAAACTCACAATATAATCAAAAACAATCTTGACCGCTCGCCGCTGTATTCGGGCAATATCCGAGGTGTAGGTCCACGTTATTGCCCCAGCATTGAGGATAAGGTTGTCCGTTTTTCAGACAAAGAAAGGCATCAGCTTTTCCTTGAACCAATGGGAAGAGATACCGATGAAATATATGTACAGGGACTCAGTTCATCGCTTCCCGAGGAGGTACAGCTTAAGATATTACATTCTATCAAGGGGCTTGAGCACGCCGAGGTAATGCGTACAGCATATGCAATAGAATATGACCTTGCCGATCCCACACAGCTTTTGCCCACACTCGAATTCAAGGATATTCCGGGGCTTTACGGTGCAGGTCAGTTCAACGGTACATCGGGCTACGAGGAGGCTGCCGCTCAGGGGCTTATTGCGGGAATTAATGCTGCGTTGAAAATAGAGGGAAGAGAGCCTCTTGTACTGAACAGAGCTTCTTCGTATATCGGCACTCTTATTGATGACCTTGTTACAAAGGGGACAAACGAACCCTACAGAATAATGACCTCCAGATGCGAATACCGTCTTGTTCTCAGACAAGATAATGCAGACCGACGTTTGATTGAATACGGAAGATACGCAGGACTTATCGACGATGAGCGCTATGAGAAGAAAAAAGCGCTTTTTGAGGCTATAGACAGGGAGGTAGAGCGTGCAGAGAATACATTTATTGCTCCCTGTGCAGAGGTGTCTGCACTTATGGCTGAGCATAATTCGGCGGAGGTAACAACCGGCATAAGGCTTGGAGACCTTGTGCGCCGTCCCGAGCTTAGTTACGCAGTTCTTGCTCCGATTGACAAGAGCCGCCCCGAGCTTTCCGAGGAGATATGCAGAAGGGCAGAAACAGAAATTAAATACCGCGGATATATCAAAAAGCAGGAGCTTGAAATTGAAGCCTTCAAACGTCTTGAAAACAAAAGGCTTCCCCAAGACTTTGACTATACCTCTGTTAAAGGAATACGTATAGAAGCCTCTCAGAAGCTGAACAAAATAAGACCTTTGAATATCGGACAGGCATCCCGCATTTCGGGAATCAGTCCTGCCGACATATCGGTATTACTCATTTATTTTAATATGAAATAGGTGTAAAATGGAAAAAATAAAAGAAATACTGTCAACCCTTGGGGGGATTCCTGTTCTCAATGAAAAACAGTTGGATTCATTTGATTGCCTTGCTGAAATTCTGGTAGAGGAAAATCGCAAGGTCAATGTAACCTCTATTACCGACCCTGTGGGAATTGCATTTAAGCATTTTGCGGATTCTCTTTCTGTTCTTGAGCTTGAGGAAATGAAGCGTGAAGGTATCCGTATGGCTGATATCGGATGCGGCGGAGGCTTCCCGGGACTTCCCATAAAAATAGTCAGAGATGATATAGACATTACCATGATAGATTCTACCGAAAAGAAAATACGGTATGTAGGAGCAACGGCAGAAAAGCTGGGCTTGGTAAAGGTAAATCCGCTTTCCGCTCGTGCCGAAGAGATAGCATCAAAAAACGGTGCTTTGCGCGAGAAGTTTGATGTTGTCACAGCACGCGCTTTGGCGAGACTTAATGTGCTTGCAGAGCTTTGTCTTCCTTTTGTTAAAGTTGGAGGAGTGTTTATATCAATGAAGGCTGCCACAGCCCAAGAAGAGCTTGCAGAGGCAAAGCGGGGAATAGGTCAGCTTGGCGGCAGAGTTAAGTATGTTAAAGAAGTGTCATTTGATGCAGCATGGCTTGATATGTCGGATTTTAAGGATGAAGAAAAAGCAGCCGCTACAGATTTTCTGAAGGCAAAGCGTTATATGATAGTAATTGAAAAGGTTGCTCACACTCCCGATGCATACCCCAGACAATATGCAAAAATATCAAAGAAGCCGTTATAGATTTTTGGTATTTGATATAATAAAAAGGTCTGTAGCCAATAACGCTACAGACCAATTTTTGTTCAAAAATATGAATAATTGTAGGGACCGGCGTCCTCGACGGTCCGCGGTTCGTGCATATTGTGAAGCTTATTACAGCCCCTTTAATTTATTTACAGAAGTTTTCTATATAGTTGTTTATAGCCGCTTCTATTACTCTGATTGCTTCGTTGCGGTCCTGTACCTCGTTGACGGCGGTTTCTTTCTTTTCCAGATTTTTGTAAACCGAGAAGAAATGCTTCATTTCATCAAATACATGAGAAGGAAGCTGGTCAATATCGGTGTATTGATTGTAATTGGGGTCCTCAAAGGGAATGGCAATTATTTTTTCGTCGTTTCTTCCGTTATCTATCATGGATATGACACCTATAGGATATGCTCTTACCAAGGACAGCGGTTCGAGAGGCTCCGCACACAGCAAAAGTACATCCAGAGGGTCATTGTCATCTCCGAGAGTACGGGGTATAAAACCGTAGTTTGCAGGGTAGTGAGTGGAAGTATAAAGTATTCTGTCAAGAATAATGTACCCTGTTTCTTTATCAAGCTCGTATTTCTTTTTACTTCCTTTGGATATTTCCACAACGCAGATAAAATCGTCTGCTGTTATTCGTTTCGGTGATATATCGTGCCAAATATTTCCCATTGTAACTACTCCTTTCAGTCTACATCCTCAATGACCTCTTCAGGAGGCTCGTCAAGGACAGATGGGTTTTTGATGGTGTCTCGTATACATTTCAGCGCCGAAGCAAAATAATGTCCGTCGCATATACGCTCGTCGGTCACTACTGTAAAGTCCATAACCTTTCTTTCCTCGGTGTCGCCATCACGGTTGAGGTAAAGCTCTGTCCTCTTTGCACCGATTGCAAGGAAGATGGGGATATTACCGAAGTCATACAGATGGTGATATATGGGAGGTATTCCAAGCGAGCCCATTGATGTTATAAACATTGAGCCGTGGAACGGTGAAAGGTTGATAAGAAATTTGGGTAAAAGCCCGAAATAATCCAAAAGCTTCAGCATCCATACAGTAAACTTAAGAAAAACACCGGGTATGTATGTGAGAAAGCGTGCGGTTGAATCAAAGGAGGATACTTCTTCTTCAATTCTGTTCTTTTCAAATTCTTCTGTAAATTTTCTGTATACGTCGTATACTGTTGCATCGGGTTCAAAGTCAATTTTAATAGTAGTGTTCTGAGCATTCAGCTCCATTTTCTTTTTTATGTCGATGACAATTTGTATTTTGTTTCTTGCGTATATTTTTTGCCCTGCAAGAAATCTGTTGATGCCGGGGTATTGGGATACAGCTCTGATATATGCGGCAATGAATATGTACATCATGCCGAAGCCCTTTAGCCCTTCACGGCGTTTTCCCGCAATGTAGTGTTCCAGTTCATCCAAAACTACAGTGTCACGGATAAGATTTGATGCACCGTTGCGGTTTACCATAATATACGGGGCTACATAGGTCATAGGAGATAATGAACGAAGACGTCTGCCCTCATATCTGTCACCTAAACGGCGCCGTCTTGTCTTTTTCTTTTCTGTCATAAATATACCTCGTTTGCCGGATTATGTTACATTGTATCATCAAACGCCAAAAAAAGCAAGGCTTTGACTTGAATTTTGACATTTTATATGGTAAAATAAACCTTAACGAAACTAAAAGGATAAATTATGATTAGTATAAGCTGTAAAAATATTTCCCTTGCCTTCGGTACGGATGTACTCCTTGACAAGGTGACTTTCTCCATCGAAAAGGGTGATAGAGTAGGTGTTGTGGGAGTCAATGGAGCGGGCAAGACTACATTAATGAAAATAATAACAGGTGAAATGCAAAAAGATGCAGGCGAGGTATTCATTGCAGGCGGTGAAACTGTAGGATATCTTGACCAGCATGCAACGGTTGATTCTGACAGAACGGTTTTGCAAGAAATGCTTTCACATTTTTCGCACCTTGATGCAATGAAAAAACGTCTTGATGCCCTCGAACAGACCATGGAAAACGATCCGAATGCCGCTACTGCATTTGTAAAGCTCAGTGAGGAATATAAAAACGCAGGCGGTCTTGAATATGTCGGCAGAACAAAGTCTGTTCTTACAAAAATGGGCTTTGGCGAAGAGTATTTTGACCTTCCCGTAAATGCTCTGAGCGGAGGACAAAAAACTGCTCTTGCCCTTGTGGGACTTATTCTGCAAAATCACGGTATTCTTATACTTGATGAGCCTACAAACCATCTTGATATAGAATCTGTTGAATGGCTCGAAAACTATATAAAGGGGATTAAATCTACTGTTATAGTAATTTCTCATGACCGTTATTTTCTTGATGCGGTGACCACAAAAACTCTTGATATCGAAAATACACATGCAACCCTCTATAACGGCTCCTATTCTGTTTTTGTTGATAAAAAGAAAAAGGACAGAGAGATATATCAGCGTCATTATGAAAATCAGCAAAAGGAAATAGCCCGTCTTGAAGCTTATATTGAGCAACAAAGGCGCTGGAACAGGGAGCGAAATATAATAGCGGCAGAGAGCCGTGAAAAGGCTATTGAGAGGATGGACAAGCTGGAAAAGCTTGAGAATTTACCCACCGGTATCAGCTTCTCGTTTGGCGAAGCAATACGTTCGGGCAACGATGTACTGACAGTACGGGAGCTTGCAATGTCTTTTGATTCAAAAAGGCTTTTTACCGAGCTTTCTTTTGAGGTGAAGCGCTGTGACAGAATGTTTATTCTCGGAAAAAACGGCACAGGAAAATCTACACTTCTGAAAATACTCAATTCCCGTATTGAAGCTCTTGCGGGGGAATTTGAATTCGGAACAAATGTAAAGCTTGGCTATTATGACCAGGAAAACCAAAACCTTTCTCCCAATAATACGGTGTTAGACGAGCTTTGGAACGAGTATTCCTCTATGACCATGACCGAGGTGCGCTCTGCATTGGCACTGTTCAGGTTTTGCGGAGACGATGTAATGAAAAAGGTATCTGTGCTCAGCGGAGGAGAGAAGGCAAGGCTTACCCTTGCAAAGCTGATGCTCTCAAAGGTAAATCTTCTTATACTTGATGAGCCTACAAACCACCTTGATATAGCATCGCGCGAGACTCTTGAGGAGGCTATTCTTGCCTTTAAGGGAACTGTAATTGCTGTTTCTCATGACCGATACTTCATAAAGAAGCTTGCTACAAGAATACTGAGGATAGAGGATAGAGGCTGTACTGTTTATGAGCATGGCTATGAGGATTACCTCGAAAAGGTAAAGGATACAGTCAAGGCACCGACTGCCGCTGTTTCGGCATCCTCGGGCAAGGAGGATTTTATACAAAGGCGTGAAAACAAAGCACAGGAGCGTAAGCGGGAGCGTGACATAGCCAAAACCGAAAACGAAATAGAAGAAACAGAAAAGAAAATAAGCGAAATTGAAGAAAGAATGTCGGGAGAGCTTGCTACAGATTATTCTGCTCTTATGGAAGCAGAAAAGGAAAGACAGACTCTTGAAGAGAGGCTCGAGGAGCTTTACGCCTTTCTTGATACTCTTATGTAGGTGAATTATGGCAACAGTCAGACTTGATAAATTTGTTTCGTCGGCAATGGCGCTTACGCGCAGTGAGGCGCATACACTTATCAAAAGAGGGTATGTTACAGTTGACGAAAAAACCGAAAAAGATATAGGGAAAAAGATAGACCCCGAAAAAAACAATGTTACTTGCAGGGGAGAGCTGCTGAAGTATTCGGAGTATCATTATTTTATGCTTAACAAGCCCGACGGATATATTTGCTCTACAGAGGATATGCGAGACCCTACGATAATGGAGCTTTTGCCCGATAGTATAAAGCATTATGATATTTTTCCGGTAGGAAGGCTTGATAAGGATACCTTCGGACTTGTCATATTGACCGATAACGGTACACTTGCCCATTATCTTCTTTCTCCAAAGCGTCATGTGGATAAGAAATACTATCTTGAAACGGATTTACCCATGACTGAAAATGATATTGAAAAGCTTAAAAAAGGCGTTGACATCGGGGAAAAAAATCTGACACTTCCTGCAAAGCTTGAAATTTGCGACGTTCCTACCAAAGCATATATAACCATTTGCGAAGGAAAGTTTCATCAAATAAAGAGGATGCTGTCTGTGCTTGGAAAAGAAGTAGTTTATCTGGAAAGAGTCGAATTTGACCGCATAAAGCTTGATACTTCTCTTGCCAGAGGCGAGACCAGAGAGCTTACAGCGGAAGAAATAGCTTCGCTTTTGAAGAATATGGCATAAAGATAAAAAACGGACATAGAATATGATAAAGACAAAAATCAAAGGAGTGTCATATTTATGTTCGTTTTCTCTTTTAAGGCAACAACACTGAAATATATAGGAGTTATGAGCCTTTGTGCAGTGGCGATAGTTCTTACGGTTGCCTTGGTTCCTTCCACAAGCTTATCTACCGGAATGGATAATATGGCCATTGAGGTTTCTGCAGAACGCAAGGCAGGGGATTATAAGAATATCAAAACAAATGAGGACAGAACAGCTTTTCTTAAGTGCTACGGCTGGGAGGTCGATGCCGAGCCTGTGTATAAGGGAAGTGTTACTATACCGGAGGAGTTTGACGAAATATATAAAGAATACAATAAGCTTCAGAAAAAAGAAGGTCTTGACCTTGAGAAATACAGGGGCAAGGCTGTGGAAATGTATGTTTATAAGGTTACAAACGCAGGTTCTGATGCATATGCCAATCTTTTGATATATAAAAACAGTGTTGTGGGCGGTGACGTTTCATCTTCTGACCCCAACGGATTCATGTATGGCTTCAGCGGAAAATAGAAACGGTTTAGTGGCGGAGGGGGACTTCCGCCTTTTTTGTATCTTAGGAAATTGTATTAAAACAAATTCGCCGTTTTACAGCGTTGCCGTTTGTGTATGGGTTGGATAGGCGAGTATTGCCATCGGAGATTCGCCGATTTTCATCTTGACCCGACGGTATATTTATGATAAAATATATTATCAAATTATCAGAGGTGCAAATGAAAAAGGTCAATGTATATACAGACGGTGCTTGCAGCGGAAATCCCGGTCCCGGCGGTTGGGCTGCGATACTTGTTTATAATGGAAAAGAAAAGCTTATATCGGGCGGAGAGGCTGATACTACCAATAACCGAATGGAGCTTACTGCAGTGGTGACTGCCCTTGAGCTGTTGAAGGAGGGGTGCGAGGTTGAAATAACCTCCGACTCCAAATATGTTGTGGATGCCGTTAATAAAGGATGGCTGGAATCATGGCAAAAAAAGAACTGGAAAAAATCCGACGGTAAGACTGCGCTTAATGTTGACCTGTGGCAAAAGCTTCTTCCTCAGCTTGCGCGCCATACAGTTTCTTTTATATGGATAAAAGGGCATGACGGACATCCTTATAACGAAAGATGCGATGCCGCTGCGGTGGAAGAAAGTCAAAAATATACAAGAGGTTAATATGGAAAAGGTGTTACTTGGAATGTCAGGCGGTAAGGACAGTACATGGGCTTGCCGTGTATTGCAGGAAAAGGGATACGAGGTAGAAGGGCTTTTGCTTGTGCTTCACGATTCTGCTCCCGTGCAGGAGGCTCGGCTCTCAGCGGAGCGTCTCGGAATAAAATTGCATATTGCCGACAGAAGCGAAAAATTCAAAAGGGAAGTAGAACAGTATTTCTCCAATGAATATTTTATGGGCAGGACACCCAATCCGTGTGTTGAATGCAATAGAAAAATTAAATTTGCAACTATTGCCGAAGAAGCTGACCGACTGGGAATTGAAAAAATATCTACGGGTCATTATGTAAAGGTTGCAAAAGAAGGAACGAGATTTACGCTGTCACAGGCATATGATTCAAAAAAAGATCAAAGCTATTTCTTATGGCAGCTTACGCAAGATATACTGTCACGCTTCGTGTCTCCTTTACAGAATGTTACGAAGGACGAGGTTGTGAAAAATGTTACCGAAGAGGCTCTTATTGATGAAATCAAAGAAAGCCAGGAAATATGCTTTATTCCCGATGATGATTATATTTCTTATCTCAAAGCGCATATGACTTCCGAGGAAAGTCTTAAGGCTTTTGGTGAAGGTGATTATGTATCGGCTGAAGGAAGGTTTTTGGGCAGACACAAAGGGTATGCGTCGTATACGGTAGGGCAGAGAAAAGGTTTGGGCGTTGCTTTGGGAAGGCCTGCGTTTGTGCTGAGCATACAGCCGGCTCAAAATCGTGTTGTATTGGGATTTGAAGAGGACAACAAATGCGATTCTTTTGCCGTTGACTCCTTAAATTTCGTATCTGTTCCTGAATTTGAGGGAGAGGGAGAGTTTTTTGTACGTCCTCGCTACCGCTCTCCGCTTATAAAATGCAATGTAAAAGCAGAAAACGGCAAAGCTTATGTGTCTACCGAAAGCTCCATTAAGCTTGTTTCTCCGGGGCAGTCGGCTGTTTTTTATGACAGTGAAGGAAGAGTTGCTTTTGGCGGAAAAATATGCTGAAAGGCTGTCTAATTTGCAGATTTTAGGAAAACTGTGTAAAGTTTGAATTATTTTTAAAAAAAATCAAAATTTTTTTGGTGGCATAAGTGACGAATATTTGAATTGCCAAATGTAAAAATTGCACAATTAAAATGACACAGATTTCACAAAGTTTTGATGGCAAATGCGGAGCTAAAACAGCTGTTCTATGACAAATTATAAAGTTTCGTTAAAAAATAATAGCTTGTCAAAACATGCAATAATTATATATATGGAATATAAAAAAACGCAAAAACCCCCTAAAAATAGGGGGCTTTTGTGGTATACGAATTAATGTGATATATTATTGTTTGACTTTTTGTGCACTTTTTTAAAAATTAAATTTTAATTCCCAAAAAAACGCACAATTTACAAAAAATTCAAAAAGGTCAAGTTGTTATTATATATATAATTGGAACGCAAAATATAGGCATACTTGACAAATTTGGGGTAAAATGATATACTATCTCAGTAAAATACTCAAACTGGGGCAACCTGGCGACAGTACGTTTTTAAAAGCATTTTTTTGCTGTGAAAATGCCGCAAAACAGTACTATTTAAGGAGCTTTTTTGACTCGTCACAGTCTTTGTGTGTCGGACATTGACAGCTATTGTGCGAGTTGTGTGAGAGTATATCAACCCAAAACTTCAGGAGGAAAAGTAATGTTAAAATCACGTTTTACAAGATCGCTTGCAATACTCTTGGCGGTTGTGATGCTTGTTACTCAGGCAGGTGTTCTTACACTGGCTGAGAGCTATGGTGTGCCTGCGGGTACAGTTGAGCTTAATACTACAGGCAAAACAGCGGCTGAAGAGCTTGAAGAGGTCAAAGCCTTGCTTTCAGCAATGAGCTACCAGGAGTACCTTGATAACTCTGAGGTAGAAATCGTTGACGGAGAAGACGACATCACCGTTACATATAAAAATATCGTTGCTGACAAAACCACTAACGACACGCTTCTTTTTGGTGCGGATGAGCTTGAGGCATTTCTCAGAATGCTGTACACCAACACCGATGAGATCACAGAATCAATGACCCCCAATGTAAAGGGCAAGACAGAGGAACACAATAAGTTCAACGCTCAATACATTGAAGCTCTTGTTGAAGAAGCAAGAGCAGGGATGAGCGACGTTGAAAAGGTCGCTTATACAACAAGCTCATCTGAGCTTACATATGAGTTCGAGATAAAGGATCCCGGATTCTACAGCTTTGAAATCGAGTATATGTCACCTGAGGCGAGCGCTAACAATATTGAGCGCGCCGTAATGGTTGACGGTGTATATCCTTACTCGGAAACAAGAACCGTTTCCTTCGTAGGAACATGGGTTGACGAATACGACACAAGAAAAGAAAACAGCAGATTTGGTGAATATGGATTTATCCATGACATCAATGGCAACGAAATTAAACCGGCAAAGGTTCAGTATCCTGCTTGGTCAACACGTTACGTATACGATACTGCAGGATATTATGAGCTGCCCCTTAAATATTATCTGGCAGAAGGCACTCACACAGTAACAATAAACAGCATCAAGGAATCTATGATAATCAAGTCCGTAAGAGTTCATGCATATGAAGCACAGCCCTCTTATGACGAGGTTAAGGCAGAGTACGAAGCAAAAGGATACAAGCCTGCTTCAAATTCAGCTATCAAGATTCAGGCAGAGAATGCTTACAGAACATCTGACAAGTCGATTTATGCGGTTAATGACAGATCTTCCGGAAGCACAGAGCCTCAGGATGCAGCGAAAGTCTTCCTTAATAATATAGGCGGAACAAAATGGCAGAGCAACGGTCAGTGGATCGAGTGGGAAATTGAAGTTCCCGAGGATGGTCTCTACCGCATCAGCACACGCTTCAAGCAGGATACACTTGCAGGTATGTATGTATCACGCCGCCTTTACATAGACGGAGAGGTTCCTTTTGAGGAAGCAAACTCCATTGCGTTTAACTACGATTCAAACTGGCAGACTCAGTTCCTCGGAAGAGATATTCAGAGCGAGGATGGTAAGACAGAAAGAGAAGCATTCGATTTCTATCTTACAGAGGGTAAGCACATTATAAAGATGGAAGTAGTTCTCGGAGATATGGCAAGCATTCTCAGAGAGGTTGATGAGTCTATGGTAACCATCAACAGCTATTACCTCAAGATAATGATGATTACAGGTCCCGACCCCGATATTTACCGTGACTACGGCTTTACAACTCTTATTCCCGAGGTAATGACAGGTCTTGTTGCGGAATCTGAACGTCTTTACAGAATTTCTGCTGAGCTTGAAAGAATAACAGGTCAGAAGGGCGAAGACTCTGTCCTTCTTGATAAGATAGCACTTATCCTTGAGCTTATGGGCTCGGATAACGATGACGTTGCTCCCAACCTTTCTACACTTAAGGATAATATAGGTTCGTTGGGTACATGGATCATGACTGCACGTTCACAGCCTCTCAGCTTTGACTACATTCTCATGCAGCCCTCAACCGATACAGAGCCTCCCAAGGCAAGTGCAGGCTTCTTCTCATCTCTTTCACACGAGCTCAAGTCATTCATCATGAGCTTTATCAGTGACTATAATAACCTTGGCGCTATGGATGAAACTGCAGAAGACGAAGACCCCGTTGAGGTTTGGATGACAGCAGGACGTGACCAGGCACAGATTATCCGTTCAATGCTTACTGACTTTACTGCTCAATCAGGCGTTCATGTAAATCTTAAGCTTGTTGCAGGCGGTTCGCTTCTTCCCGCAACACTTGCAGGTACAGGTCCCGACGTTTCAATTCAGAACACTTCTGACACATGTATCAACTATGCTATCAGAAGTGCGGTACTTCCCGTAACAAATATGGAAGGCATAGACGAGGTAAGAACTTGGTTTGATGAATCGGCTATGATTCCTCTTACACTTTACGGAGAGGTTTACGGTCTCCCTGAAACAGAAGTATTCAATATGCTGTTTGTAAGACTTGATATTTTTGCAGAGCTCGAAATGGAAATTCCCGAAACATGGGATGACCTTTATTCAATCCTTCCTGTTCTTCAGTCCAACAACCTTCAGGCAGGCTTCCCCAGCAACCTTGCAGGTACTACAATGCTTATGTACCAGAAGGATGAGCCTATGTACAAGGATGCTGTGACCGATCCTGTACTTCTTGAAAAGGCAGGACTTACAGAGGATCAGGCTTATCTTACAAGAGGTATGCAGATTAACCTTGACTCCAACACAGCACTTGATTGCTTCAAGGAAGTTTGCGAATACTTTACAATGTATTCATTCCCTCTTACATTTGACTTTGCTAATCGTTTCAGATCAGGCGAAATGCCCATTGCTGTAACAGCTTATACAGCGTATAACCAGCTTACTATTTTCGCTCCCGAAATCAGCGGTCTCTGGAAGATTTCCACATTGCCCGGTACAGCAACATATGCTGTTGATGAGGACGGCGATTACATCTACGGAGAAGACGGTAAGAGAGTAATTGAGAGCATCAATAAGAACTCTGTTGCCACCGTTACCTGCGTTGTAATGATGAAGGGCGCTCTCGGCGACGAGGAAAGAGCTTGGAAATTCATGAAGTGGTGGGTAAGCGAAGAGCCTCAGACCACATACGGTAACGAGCTTGTTACATTGCTCGGTCCTTCAGGTCAGTACGCTACAGCAAACCTTAACTCTCTGAGAAATCAGCCCTGGTCAGACGAAGTGCTTGCAGCGCTTGAAGACCAGTTCGACAATCTTGCGGTAACACCGGAAATGCCCGGCGGTTACATCATCACACGTTATGTAAACTTCGCATTCCTTGCTGCATACAACGATGATGCAAACCCTGTGGAAGAAATGCTCAGCTACATTGATTCCATTAACGCAGAGTTGTCGCGTAAGCGTGAAGAATTTGAACTGCCTACTCTTGAGAACTTTAAGTCTTAAGACAGCCGCAGCTAAAATATATTAAAAAGGAGAGAAAACAATGGCAAACTCAAAGACTGCGGAAGCCAAGAGACGTTTGTTGCCTCACGAGATGACAAAAGCTCAATACACGTGGCATGAGATGAAGAAGAACAAGGTTGCTTATCTGCTTCTTGCTCCCTTCTACATCATCTTCACAGTATTTACAATACTTCCCGTTATCCTGTCACTGGTTATCAGTTTGACAAACTTCAATATGCTGGAATTTCCCGATTTTGTGTTTATGGATAACTATATCAGACTCTTCCTCGATGACGATATATTCCTTATTGCTATAAAGAACACATTGATATTCGCAGCAATCACAGGTCCCGTATCATATCTCTTATCTCTTTTGTTTGCATGGTTCATTAATGAACTGTCACCGAAGATGAGAGCTCTTGTAACACTTATTTTCTATGCACCTTCTATTTCAGGTAACGTTTACCTTATCTGGACAACCCTTTTCTCGGGCGACCAGTACGGTCTTGTTAACGCTTTCCTGATTAAAACAGGATTTATAAGCACTCCCATTCAGTTCTTCACCAATACCTCTTACATAATGCCTCTTGTTATTGTAGTTGCATTGTGGACGAGCTTGGGTACCTCCTTCCTTTCCTTCATTGCCGGCTTCCAGGTAGTTGACAGAAGCCTTTATGAAGCGGGAGCAATGGACGGTATCAAGAACAGATGGCAGGAGCTTTGGTCCATTACACTTCCCTCAATGAAGCCTCAGATGATGTTCGGTGCCGTTATGGCTATCACCTCATCCTTCGGTTTCGGTGCAATTATCACCGCACTGGTAGGCTTCCCCAGCCCTGAGTATTGTGCTCATACAATCATGCACCACCTCGACGACTACGGCGGACAGCGTTTCGAGATGGGTTATGCATCAGCCATAGCTACGGTTCTCTTCTTTATGATGATAGGATCGAACATGGTAATCAAAAAACTTTTGTCGAAGGTAGGTCAGTAGTATGTCAAAGTTAAGAATTAAAAAACATAATCATGCTCTTAACCGTTCTTTCGCAGGAGACTTGAGTATCAACGGAATTTTGTTGGTATTCGGCGTATTCATGTTCTTCCCCATGTACTATACTATTGTACAGGCTCTCAAGCCCTTGAACGAGTTATGGATGTTCCCCCCCAGACTTTACGTGGTTAACCCCACTATGAAGAATTTCACCGATTTGTTCTCGCTGATGTCTACTTCTTGGGTTCCTTTCTCAAGATACATATTCAATACGGTATTCATCTCCGCCTGCGGTACATTCGGTAACGTTATGCTTTCTTCCTTTGCAGCTTATTCACTTGCAAAGATTAAGTTCCCCGGAAGAAAGGTACTTTTCAACATCATCGTATATTCACTGATGTTCAATACCACAGTTGCAGGTATTACAAACTTCATTACAATGTCAGCATTCAAAATGGTTGATACCTACTTTGCTATTATAATACCTGCTATGGGTTCATCTCTCGGTCTTTACCTGATGAAGCAGTTCATGGAGACCTCGGTTCCCGATTCAGTTCTTGAATCCGCCCGTCTTGACGGTGCTTCCGAATGGCACATCCTTTGGACTCTGGTAATGCCCATGGTAAAACCTGCGTGGCTCACACTTATCATCTTCTCTTTCCAGGGTCTCTGGAATCAGGGTGCTTCGGTTTATGTATTCAGCGAAGAACTTAAGACCTTCCCCTATGCGATAAGCCAGATTGTAACCGGCGGTATCGCCCGTGCAGGTGCCAGCGCTGCTTCAACCGTTGTAATGATGGTAGTGCCCATTACTGTATTCGTTATTTCACAGAGTAATGTCATAGAGACGATGTCATCGTCAGGTATGAAGGATTAAGGAGGAAAAGACAATGAAAAAAATCAGAGTAGTTCTTTTAGCCCTCCTCATTGCCGTAATGCTTGCACCCAGCATATTCGCTGCAGTGCCCTATGCAACATACACATACGACATTGACGGTCTTATGGCTCTTTCACCGGATGCATATGTTCCCGACAGACTCGTGGATTCAACCGACCTTACCCTTGCCACTCCTCTTAACAGTGCTAAGGATATCTTCGTTGATTCTCACGAAATGATATACATCGCTGACACAAAGAATCACAGAATTGTTGTTGTTAACGAGAATTGGGAAACTCAGTACGGTATTTCTGCTTTCTTTAACGATAACGGTGTATATGATACACTCAATGCGCCTGAGGGGGTGTTCGTTAACGAAATTGAGATTTACGTTGCTGACTCACAGAACCACAGAATTGTAGTATTCAACAGAGAAGACGGCTCATTTGACAGAATAATCCCCGAGCCCGAAAGCGACGTATTCCCCGAGGGTCACATTTATACACCCGTTGCGGTTTCTGTAGATACCGCAGGAAGAATTTACGTTGTATCTTCGACAACTACATACGGTGTTATTTCAATGAACGCCGACGGAACCTTCCTTGGATTCCTTGGTGCTCAGAAGACAACTCCCTCAGCTTTTGATATCTTCTGGAGACGTTTCCAGACCAAGGCTCAGAGAGCGCAGAGCACACAGTATGTACCTACAGAGTACAACAATATGACAATAGATGAAACAGGCTTCATCTATGTAACAACTTCGACTATCGACGCAAACTCACAGCAGACTGCTATTGATAACAAGGACAAGTCGGCTGACTACGCTCCCGTTAAAAAGCTTAACCCTAACGGACAGGATATTATGAACCGTAACGGTTTCTATCCTCCCTCAGGTGAAGTTCAGGTCATGAAGGTTGAAATGGACGGTGTAACAATTACAGGTCCTTCAAAGATTATTGACGTAGCTCTCGGTCCGGCGGGCATGTGGTCAATTATCGACGAAAAGAGAAGTAAGGTGTTTACCTATGACCAGGACGGTAACCTTCTCTACATCTTCGGTGACAAGGGCTCACAGCTTGGTAACATTGCCAATATCCAGTCTATTTGCTATAAGGGCGATGACCTTCTTATTCTCGATAAGTCAAATGATACCATTACAATTTATAAGCGTACAGAGTACGGCGACCTTCTTGTAGAAGCGCTTCAGAATACCGAAGAGCGTAAATATGACCAGGCTGTTGTATACTGGGAGAAAATCCTTCAGAGAAACTCAAACTTTGACATGGCTTACATCGGAATCGGTGACAGCTACTACCGTCAAGGCAAGTACGAAGAAGCAATGGATATGTACAAGTATGCATATGCAGTGGAGGATTACTCAAATGCATTCAAGCAGATAAGAAAGGCTTGGATGGAGGATTGGATTCTTGTAGTTCCTATAGTTATCATTCTGTTCTTTGTAATTGTCAGCAAGTTCCTTAAGTATGCAAATAAGGTAAATGTTGCAGGACAGAAGATGAAGGATAAGAGAAGCTTCAAGGAGACTTTCCTGTATGCTTTCCATATTATATTCCATCCCTTCGACGGCTTCTGGGATATGAAGCATGAAAAGAGAGGAAGTATGGCAGCTTCATTGACAATAGTTGCACTTACTATTATAGCCTTTATTTATAAGTCTTCGGGTACAGCATATATCTTCAATCCCTATTCGGAAGGTATCAGCTATTTCGCGGAGGCGCTGGGCGTTCTTATGCCTTATATCCTCTGGTGTGTAGCTAACTGGTGTCTTACCACACTCTTTGAGGGTGAAGGCAGCATGAAGGACATCTTTATGGCAACAGGATATGCAATGCTTCCTATTCCGATAATGATGATTCCCGCAACAGCTATCACCAATGTACTTCTTTTCGAAGAAGGTACTATCGTAACCCTTATAAATGCTATAGGCTTTGTTTGGGCAGGCTTGCTTATATTCTTTGCAATGAGCGTTGTTCATGATTATGCACTGGGTAAGAACGTAATTACATGTATCGGTACTATAGTCGGTATGGCAATTATTATCTTCTTTGGCGTACTCTTTTCAGGACTTGTAGCAAAGATTGTGTCATTCGTTTATAACATTTACGTCGAGCTTTCGTATCGAATGTAACTTGAACAGGAGGAAAAATAATGAAAAATATAAAATTCATTGCGATGCTGCTTGCGCTCATTATGATGCTCAGCACACTTTCATCGCTCTTTACACTTCCTGTTCTCGCTGACGGTGAAGATTTAGCCGCTACCGAGTCTGCAGATGCAGCTGAGGCGGACGAAAACGCCGAAGAAGAGGAAGAGGAGGAACAAACTCAATCAACTTCCACTTCTACCGTTCTTTCTGAGGATTATACAACAAAGAAGTATTCCTCAAACGAAGAAAAGCTCGCAACCATGGAATTGGTTCATTCCGATTTCGGATATGAGCTTTACTACCAGAAGGAAACCGGTGAGGTTCAGGTTGTAAATACTGCAACAGGACAGTACCTTTCAACTAACCCCTACGATGTAGGACTTAATGCTAACAAGGCAACCGAGCGTGAAAAGCTTCTCAGCCAGATCATTGTAAACTACAATGATAACGGTGAGGACAAGTCAATGACCTCATACGGCATGGCGGCTCTTCTCAGCCAGATAAAGATGGACAAGATCCGTGGCGGTATAAGAGTTGAGTACACAATCGGTCAGGGTACAACAAAACGTACTCTCCCCATGATGATTGAAAAGGCAAGATTCGAGGAATTTGTGCTTGCTCCTCTTAAGGAGTCAGCTCCTTCGGATGATTACGAAAGATTTAAGTCATATTATCTTCTCAAGGACCCCAATCAAGCCGGACTTTCAGAATCCGAAAAGCAGACCCTGTACAATACACTTCCGATAACAAGACAGATGGCTGTTTACGTTATCGACCCAACTGTAGCTAAGGTTGAACGTGAGCTTAAGATGTTCGAAAAGCTCATCACAACATATACTACATACACTTATGATGATGTTCTTTATGACCATGACTTGACAGGATATACAGGTTCAACCAAAAACCCTGCTGTATTCCGTATGGCATTGGAGTACTACCTTACAGAGGACGGTCTTGAAGTAAGACTTCCCGCACGAGGAATTCGTTACGATGCTAAGCAGTATTCGCTTACAAATATCAAAATCCTTCCTTATTTCGGAGCTTATGACCAGACACAGAAGGGTTATGTAGTACTTCCCGACGGTTCAGGAACACTTGTAAGATTTGAGGATGCTTCTCCCGAAATATCCACAACTATCACAAACCGACTTTACGGCGAGGACTATTCATTCTACGAGCAGAAGACAGTTGCCAATATGGAAAACTGGATACTTCCCGTATACGGAATGTTAGAAAGCACTGCAGTAGAAAGATACGAAAATGTGATACTTCCCGACGGTTCGGTTGATGTTGCAACTATTACAGATTATGTTAACAAGGGCTTCCTTGCAATAGTTACCGAAGGTGACTCTCTTGCAGAGATTACTACTGCTTCAGGCGGTATCCTTAATAAGTATTTTGCAACATCCATCAATGTATATCCCAGACCCAAGGATACTTATCCTCTTGACGGTATCTCTGTATCAGGACTTACTGCTACATGGACTGTTGAAACAGATAAGAAGTATACAGGAAACTACAGAATCAAGTATATTATGCTTGAGGGCGAAAACGCTAATTATGTAGCAATGGCTGACCTGTACCGTGATTACCTTGAAAAGAACGGTAAGATTGAAAGACAGACATTTGAGGGTGACACAGAGCTTTATATCGAAACATTCGGTGCTGTTAAGACAACTCAAAGAGTACTTGGTGTTCCCGTATCTGTGAAGAAGGCTCTTACTTCATTTGAGAATGCAAAGGCTATGATAACCGATCTTGAAGAGGACGGAATTACAAATCTTTCTATCAGATACACAGGTTGGGCAAACGGAGGCATTGAATCAAAGGCTCCCACAAAGGCAAAGGTAGAAAAGTCACTCGGCGGAAGCAATGGACTTGAGGACCTTGTTGTATTTGCAAAGGAAAAGGGAGTTAAGATATTCCCCGATTATGATTTTGTCTATGTTTCTTCCTTCGGTTCAGGCGATAAGTTTGATGTTAAGGATGACTCTGTAAAGACAGTTGATAACCGTTCAGCTGTACACAGAAAGTACTCACCTGTATATCAGGCATTTATGGATGATATGCAGCTGCTTATTTCTCCTAACAGACTCCTTGAGTTCTACGAGCTCTTTGAAGAAAAGTATGCAGAATTCGGAACAGGTGCTATTTCATTTGCTACTCTTGGTTCTGATCTTAACTCCGACCACAACAAGGATAATTCACTCAACCGCGAGGACTCAAAGGAAAGAGTTGAAGAGCTCCTTACACGTGTAAGCGAGGATGGATACGATATCATGGTAGACCAGGGTAATGCTTATACCCTTGCATATGCAGATGATATTCTTAATGTTCCCCTTGACAGTAGCAACAGATATGTAGCAAGCGAAGCAATTCCTTTTGTAGGACTTGTATTCCACGGCTATAAGAGCTTTGCAGGTACAGCTATAAACCTTGCAGGCGACTATAATAACTCTATACTCAAGACTGTAGAAAACGGTGCTAACCTCTTCTTCCTTCTGTCTTATGACAATACAGAAGAGCTTAAGGCTAACTACGGTGAATACGAGTATTATTCTATCAGATATGATATCTGGTACGATGATATGGTAGAGACTTATAAGATCGTTAACAAGATTCTTAAGCCTGTAATGAATGCTCTTGTTGTTTCACATGAGTTTACAGATTTCAGAGTAGTTGAAATGGTTTATGACAACGGTGTTGAAATTACCCTTGACTATAACACATCTGTTATCAACGTTAATGACGGAACAACAGAATTTACAGTAGATTTTGAAAATGACACAGTAACTGCAAACGAAAGCGTTGTAACAATCGCTGAGTTTGTTAAAGACTAAGAAAGGGAGGAATAAAAATGAATGCAGATGCAACAGTTAAAGTAGCACCGGCAAAGAAGAAAAAGCCGGCGTCACTTGACAGAAAAAAAGCTCGCGCAGGCTGGTGGTTTGTCCTTCCCTTCGTAGTAGTTTTTATCGCAGTTTATATACCCATTATATTCGATTCAATCCGTTTCAGTTTTCATGAGCTTGAGATTCAGGCAACAGGTGGTTATGACCTTATATTCATAGGTCTTGACAACTACCAGGAGGCGCTTTTCGTTGATGCAGGTTATGTAACAACGCTTGTTGCGGGTCTCCGTCAGCTGATTCTTGATATCCCTGCAATTGTTATATTCTCACTGTTTATGGCTATCATGCTTAATGATAAGATGCCCGGCAGAACACTTTTCCGTGCCATCTTCTTCATCCCCGTTATACTTTCAACCGGTATTATTGACTCCATTGACCAGGGTAACTCAATGATGGAATACATGGGTTCAAGTGAAGGTATTTCAACAGGCGCTGAAGGAAGCCAGACAACAGCTAACGAGATTATTTCCGCAATGGATATCCAAAAGCTCTTTGCAAACATGAAGGTTGGACAAGGTCTGGTTGACTACGTTGTAGGTCTTGTAAATGATATTTATAACGTTGTAAACCGTTCAGGTGTACAGATGCTTATATTCCTTGCAGGTCTCCAGTCAATTAACCCTGCGATTTACGAATCGTGCCGAATTGACGGTGCTTCCTCTTGGGAAACCTTCTGGAAGATAACCTTCCCCATGATAAGCCCCATGATTCTTGTAAACACGATATACACCGTAATCGACTCCTTTACATCGGAGAGTAACCAGGTTATGAAATATATCGACAATGTCTACAAATCAGCGGCAAACGGACAGGTTCTCAGCTCTGCGATGAGCTGGATGTACTTCCTGATAGTAGTTGCAATGATTGCTATTGTTGCAGGTCTTCTGTCAATGTACATATTCTACCAGAGAAGAGACTAAGAAAGGAGGAAATAATAAATGGATTCACCTAAGGTATTAAAAGATAACAAACGAAAAATCAAAGTAGAGTTTGAAAGAACAAGCCTTAAAGAAAGACTTAAAGCTAAATATCTTACCACCAACTTCCTTGTAGATGTTGTTTGGAAGCTCTTCAGACTTCTCCTTCTTATCGGTATTTCTTACATTATTATTTTCCCCTTCATTTCTAAGATCTTCGGCTCATTCATGAGCAAGGATGACCTTATTGATGCAACTGTAAGACTTATCCCCAAGTATCCCACACTCGATACATACAAGTATATCATCAGAGAAAATGACTATTTTGAAGCGTTTTTCAATACCTTCGTTTTGTCTGCTCTCTGTGCCTTCGTTCAGACTCTTATCTGTTCGGTTATAGGCTACGGTCTTGCTAAGTTCAAATTCCGCGGAAACAAGCTGGTATTTATGGCTGTTATTCTTACAATGATAGTTCCTCACGATACTATAAAGCTCTCCATGTACATGAACTTCAAGTACTTTGATATCTTCGGTATTTTCGGCGGAATCAGTGAGCTGTTTAACCTTGAAGCTTCGTCTATTGACCTTATCAATACATATTGGCCCATGGTTATACTCTCTATCGGCGGCATTGCTTTTAAGAACGGTCTGTACATATTTATGATGAGACAGTTCTTCAAGGGTGTTCCCGATGAGCTTGAAGAAGCAGCTTACATTGACGGCGAAAACACATTTGGAACATTTGTGAAGATTATTCTTCCTATCTCAATTCCCATGATGATTACTATCTTCCTGTTCGCCTTCTCATGGCAGTGGACAGATAACTTCTATACCGACCTCTTCTTTACACAGTCAGGTGCACTTTTGATGCCCAGAATCGTAAAGGTACCGTCAACACTTGCTGATGACGCCTTCACTGCTAAGGACCTTTATGAGTCTTGTATAAAGAATACCTGCGGTCTTCTCATCATTCTTCCTCTGATGTTGTTCTACAGCTACATGCAGAGATATCTTATCCAGGGTATTGAGCGTTCGGGTATCGTTGGCTAATAACATCCTAACGAATTACTATCAATTAAAAAGTGTCGATTTTATATCGACACTTTTTACTATATAGGAAATTGCTCGTAATAGACCTCGCCGTTTTACTTTGTTGGGCTAACTGTAAGGCAAGGATAGGCGAGCATTGCCAGCGGCTGCTAGCCACTTTTTTATTTACTAGGAAATTGCATAAAAAGTTGCAAAGATAAAAAATACGTGA
>CAZYTA010000024.1:0-17827 GCA_964650465.1 uncultured Oscillospiraceae bacterium
CGGCTAAGCCGGTAGTCATGATTATCTTTTAAATTTTGCGATAAGGTTTTACAATGCTTTTGAAAAACTCGAAAAAGTCTCAAAAGGCTTATATACCTTACTTGTTCATAGCCTCTTCGATTGCAACGGCACATGCAACGGTCATACCAACCATGGGGTTGTTACCTGCGCCGATAAGTCCCATCATTTCAACATGAGCGGGAACTGAGGAGGAGCCTGCGAACTGAGCGTCGCCGTGCATACGTCCCATTGTGTCTGTGAGACCGTAGGAAGCGGGGCCTGCAGCCATATTATCGGGGTGGAGGGTTCTACCTGTACCGCCGCCTGAAGCAACTGAGAAGTACTTAACGCCATTCTCGATAGCCCACTTCTTGTAGGTTCCTGCAACGGGGTGCTGGAATCTTGTGGGGTTAGTAGAGTTACCTGTGATGGAAACACCTACGTTTTCAAATCTCATGATGGCAACGCCTTCGGAAACGTCGTTAGCGCCGTAGCAACGAACCTTGGACTTGTCACCGTCGGAGAACTTAACCTCACGAACTACCTTGAGCTCGTCTGAATAGGGATCGTAATCGGTTTCAACATATGTGAAGCCGTTGATACGTGCGATGATATAAGCAGCATCCTTGCCGAGACCGTTAAGAACGACACGGAGAGGCTCTTTTCTTACCTTGTTAGCATTTCTTGCGATACCGATAGCACCTTCAGCAGCTGCGAAGGACTCGTGGCCTGCAAGGAAGCAGAAGCACTTTGTCTCTTCTCTGAGAAGCATTGCACCGAGGTTACCGTGGCCGAGACCAACCTTACGGTTAGCGGCAACTGAACCGGGGATACAGAATGCCTGGAGACCTACACCGATAAGCTCAGCGGCATCAGCGGCGGTCTTAACGCCCTTCTTTATTGCAAGAGCACAACCGAGAGTGTACGCCCAAGCGGCATTCTCGAATGCGATAGGCTGAATTCCCTTTACAATCTCATCGGGGTCAACACCTTTGTCAAGACAAATCTGACGTGCTTCCTCAAGGTCCTTGATTCCGTACTCAGCCATGCAAGCTGTAATGCCTGCAATTCTTCTTTCTTTACCTTCAAATTTTACTTCGTTAGACATTAGTTTATCCCCCTTTCTTATTCGTGTCTGGGATCGATATATTTAGCAGCGCCGTCATATCGACCGTAAGTTTTGATATTTGACTCGTAAGCTTCCTTGGGGTCTTTGCCTGCCTTGATGGCATCCATCATCTTACCAAGGTTAACAAACTTGTAGCCTGTAACTTCATTGTTCTCGTCAAGAGCAATGTTAAGAACATAACCCTCAGCCATTTCAAGGTATCTTACGCCCTTAGCCTTAGTACCGAACATAGTACCAACCTGTGAACGAAGTCCCTTACCGAGGTCTTCAAGAGAAGCACCGATGGGAAGTCCGTTTTCGGAGAAAGCAGTCTGGCTGCGTCCGTAAACGAGCTGCTTGAAAATTTCCCTCATAGCTACGTTGATAGCGTCACAAACAAGGTCTGTGTTGAGAGCTTCAAGGAGTGTCTTGCCCTGAAGTATTTCAGCCGCCATAGCTGCTGAGTGGGTCATACCTGAGCATCCGAGAGTCTCAACAAGAGCCTCCTCAATGATACCGTCCTTAACGTTAAGAGTGAGCTTACAGCAACCCTGCTGAGGTGCGCACCAGCCGATACCGTGTGAAAGACCTGAGATGTCCTTGATCTCATAAGCCTTTACCCATCTGCCCTCTTCGGGAATGGGAGCGGGACCGTGGTGAGGACCCTTGGCAACGGTGCACATATTTTCCACTTCATGTGAATAAAAAATGTGATCTGTCATTTTTATATCTCCTTTTTAATTATTTTACAATTTCGCCCCAAACTTCGCCGAATGCCGCAGCGGCATTTGACTCGTCTGTGTCTATGTGCATTGCTGCTGCAAAGTTCTCGTTAACTCTTACAACAACATCGCCGAATGTAAGTCCGCGTTCTCCGTCAATCTTAACGGAAACGATTTCCTTATCCTCTACACCGAATTCCTTTGCATCAGCGGGAGTAAGGTGGATGTGACGCTTTGCGGCAATAACACCCTCTGCAATCTCAACCTCTCCGCAGGGGCCGATAAGCTTACATCCGGGTGTAGCTGCTACATCGCCTGATTCGCGGATGGGTGCACTTACGCCGATAGCTCTGGCGTCTGTGAGAGAAAGCTCAACCTGTGTTGCCTTTCTTACAGGACCGAGAATACTAACATTTTTTATAGCGTTCTTGGGACCTTCAACGGTAACTCGCTCTTCGCAAGCGAACTGACCGGGCTGGGAAAGCATCTTCTTAACGGTGAGCTCTGCGCCTTTGCCGAAAAGTATTTCAAGATGCTCTGCACTGAGGTGTACGTGTCTTGCCGATGTTTCAACAATAACTTTACTCATTTTTCTTTCTTCCTTTTCTTAATATTTTTTCAATCCATAATATTATACATTATTTTACCGATTTTGTAAATACACAAAATGAAAAAATATTCAAATATTGATGAAAAAAATTTCTAATAATTGATATATTTCTCGGTAATACTTTTATTGAGTCATTCAAGGAGGATAAATGCATGTACAATAAAGTTGAGATATGCGGCGTTAATACATCCAAGCTCAAGGTTTTAACAAATGACGAAAAAACAGAACTTTTGAAAAGAATGAAAAACGGAGATTCTGCAGCAAGAGATGAGCTTATAAGCGGTAATTTGAGATTGGTACTCAGTGTTATACAAAAATTTTCAGGCCGTGGAGAATGCTCAGACGACCTGTTTCAGGTAGGGTGTGTGGGGCTTATAAAGGCAGTTGACAATTTTGATGTGACTCAGAATGTGCTTTTTTCTACCTATGCCGTGCCAATGAATGTCCTTTGTTGAAAAAACTTCAATATTCATAAATTTCATTTACTGTATTGAAAAAAGAATAAAGTTTCGGTATAATTCTACTATAACGTATGAGTAGGAGAATTTATGAAAGCACTTATTACAGGAGCAAGCTCGGGTATCGGACGTGATATTGCACGGGTTCTGGCTGAAAAAGGATATGAAATAATAGCTGTAGCTCGCAGGCTTGACCGTCTTGAAGAGTTGAAAAAAGAATTAAAGAATGTTGAGGTAATGTGCGCAGATGTTACGAATATAGATGACTGCTATCGAATTGCCGCAAGGGCAGGGGAGACAGATATCTTCGTGAACAATGCAGGCTTTGGTCTTTTTGGCGAATTTTCTCAAATCGACCTTGATGACGAGCTGAGGATGATAGATACAAACATTAAGGCTGTTCATATTCTTACAAAGCTTTTTGTCAAGGAATACAAAAAACGTAACAGCGGATACATACTTAACGTAGCTTCTCTTGCGGCTTTTTTTCCGGGACCGATTTTTGCGACCTATTACGCTACCAAGGCATATGTTTTGAGATTGAGCGAAGCGGTTTTTGAAGAGCTTCGGCGTGATAAAAGCAAAGTAAAAATAAGCGTTCTTTGTCCCGGACCTGTCAATACAGAGTTTTCGGATGTTGCCGGAATGTCCTTCGGCGTGGGAAAGTTTAAAATTGCGGACAAGGTGGTTCTTGACAGCTCAAGAGTGGCGCAATACGCAATAAAAATGCTGTTCAAAGGAAAAGGGGTAATAGTTCCGTCTTTTTCTATGAAAGCAGTTATATTTTTCCGTCGTTTCTTTTCGGAAGCTTTTCTTGCAAAGCTGATATACAAGGTACAGAATTTGAAATTTATAAGAGGTGTCAAATGAGCATTTGGAAAGAGCTTTACAATAAAGCACTGTCAGTACAAAACAGCAGAACTGTATCTCCCTTTATAGATGCCGGAGGAGTTTCTGCCGCAATACTTACCAAGAAGGGAAATGTTTACCTTGGTGTGTGTATCGACACTTGCTCGGGACTTGGAATGTGTGCCGAGAGAAATGCTATGGCGAATATGCTCACTCACGGCGAGAGTGAAATAGACAAGGTTGTAGCCGTAATGCCCGACGGAAGAGTGGGAAGTCCTTGCGGTGCTTGCCGCGAATTTATGATGCAGCTTGACAAAAACAGTGCCGATATCGAAATATTACTCGATATCGGCACAGAGAAAACCGTGAGACTGGGAGAGTTGGTTCCCGATTGGTGGGGAAAGGAAAGGTTTTAAGCCAAGCATACCTTTATTCCGAGACTTTTCAATTCATCTATGACCTCGGTATTGATAGATTTGTTTGTAACGATACAGTCGGCAACCGACAGCTTTGAGATTCTTGTAAATGCTGTTCTGCTGAATTTTGAATGGTCGGCAGCAACAATACAGCAGTCTGAGTTCTCTATCATTATACGGTCTATTTCGGCTTCCTTGTCATAATAGGTTGAGAATCCGTTGTTGGAATCAATTCCGTCAACCGAAAGTATAAGCTTGTCGGCGTGATATTTTTTTAGTTGGTTTATCGCATCATCTCCGTAAGAGAACTGATACTTTGTGTTTATGGAGCCTCCGATAAGAATTACATTGTAGTTGTGATTTCCCGATGCCTCAAGGGCAATGGAGATTGAATTTGTTACGATGCTCAGGTTGTAATCTGTCGGGAAACATTTAAAAGCAAGGAATGTGGTAGTTCCCGAATTGAGCATAACGGTATCGTTTGGCTCTATCATCTTCGATATATAGGAAGCAATTTCATTTTTTTCGCTTTGGTTGGTTTCTAGTCTTTGATTAAGACTCATGTTATAGTATGGCTTGTATGACATTATTGCACCGCCGTGTACACGCGACACAAGCCCCTTTTTTTCCATATCGTCAAGGTAGTTTCTGATTGTTACTTCAGAAACATCGAAGAGATGACTCAGCTCCGTTACTCTTACGGTTCCGTTTTGTGTAAGCAAGTCGAGTATCTGCTTCTTTCTGTCATCGGCTATCATTTCAGGCTCCTCCAAAACAATATTTAAAAAATTATACCATATTATTATTTTTTTGTCAAATTACTCTTGCTTTGTACTTTCCCTCTTTTTGATTTCTTTCATCAGGCGAAGCAGAAGAACTACCGAAAGAACAGCGGCAAGTGCGTTTACTCCCACAAAGTTGAACCATATTCCGTCAAGGGAGAAATGCCATAGTGCACCAAGGAGTAACACAGGGAATACAAAGGCGACTGTAACCGCCATAATTGTTGCCTGAAGCGGTTTTTCGATTGCACTGAAAAAGCTCTGCGTTGTAACGGCTATCCAACGGAAAAGGTATGCAAGGCAGAATAGCTTTATCGCATGGGCGGAGATTTCAAAGAGCTGAATTTCCTCAGCTTTGACAAACCACGATGCGATGGTTTCCGAAAAGAAAAATAAAAAGGATGTTGAAATAAGTCCTACGGTACATGTACCTATATAACCGCATTTTGCAATGCTTTTCACTCTCTTATAGTTTTTAGCACCCCAGTTGTATCCGAGAGCGGGAGCCAGGGAGTCGGCAATTCCGTAAAGCAGAGGCCAGCAAAGGTCGCTTGAATACATGAGTACGGCGTATACGGCAACTGCAGTCTGACCGCCGCCCTCACCCAGTACCTTTGTGCCGAGTGCCATGAGGGATATGTTCATCAGAATTGATGTAACACGCCCCGAAACGTTGCTGAGGAAAACAGGAGACCCGCACGCCACAATTTGCTTTAACAGCGAGAAGGAGAACTTTGGCTTTGTAAACTTTAAAAGAGCCTTTTTCATAATAAAGGGTACCATTGCTACAAGTGAGCAGGCACACATTGAAATTGATGTGGCAAGAGCTGAGCCAACTACATCCATTTTGCGGACCAAAAGGAAAAATGTCAAAAGTCCGAGGGTCAAAAGATTGCAGCATATATTGATAACCATACTTGTTTTTACAAATCCGCTTATGCGAAGGTAATTGTCCATGGCAAAGAAGATGGCGGCAAGGGGACTGCAAAGAGCCGCAGTGCGCAGATATCTGACCGATGTGTCAAGGAGCAGGTCATCCGCACCCATCAGACGGGATAGGGGAGTTGCGGCAAAAAACATGACTGCTCCCATAACAATTGAAACACAGAAAATCATAATGACCGAGCAGGAAAATACGTTGTTTGCTCTCGTGTGGTCATTTCTACCAAGTGCAGTGGAAATAGGTGCGGAGGCGCCGACACCTATCAGGTCGGCAAGGGAAAAATTTATCATTACAAGCGGCATCGCAATATTAATTGCCGCAAAAGCGCCTTCGCCAAGAATTTGACCGATAAATATCCCCTCTATAATGCTGTATATAGACATCGCGAACATACTTATCATGCCGGGGAGTGCTACAATAAAGAAAAGCTTCCACGGTGTGGCTGTTGAATATAGTTTTTCCGCTTTTGTTTTCATATATGTCTTACCTCGAAAATGTAATCTTTGATAGTATAGAGCGTTTTCGGGGGAATGTCAAGTATTTTAAATAAATAAGGTGTTTTTTGGAAAATCGATAAAGGAATTACGGTAAAATCATTAAAAGTCCTCTTTCGAAACCGAAAAAAACGAAAGAAAACAGCAAAAGTATATTGACTTTTGAAATATATATGTGTATAATTTATTTAGTGAAAATTTGCTTTTATACAAGGAGATGTTTTCTTGAACCAACAGAAACAGAAATGCGGTTTTGACTACAAATGGGTTATAGTCGGACTTTGTATTTTAATTATGCTTGCAGGTACAGGCTTTGTGCCGAACAGGGGACTATGCATGGGTTCTATAACCGAAAAGCTGGGTGTCTCCCGTGATGTTTTTTCTTTTAACGACAGTCTTCGCTTTTTTACCACGGCAGTAATGAATTTGTTTTTTGGCTTTTTTGTCAGCAAATTGGGAACAAAGAGGCTGATATGCGCAGGCTTGCTGATCTACATAGGTGCTTTCTCTCTTTATTCTCTGGCAACTGAAATATGGATGTTCTATCTTGCAGGAATGCTCACAGGTATGGCAGTATCCCTTGTCGGCACAACTATGATAGGCTCAGTTATAAACAAATGGTGTAAAGAAAACACAGGCACAATAACAGGTTTTGCAATGGCATCAACCGGACTGGGCAGTGCGTTGTCTTCACAGATACTTACTCCTATTATCATTTCGTCAACCGACGGATATAAAACAGCATACAGAATTACTGCTGTGCTCCTTGCCGTTGTGCTTGTTACGGTAATTGTTCTTTATAAAGAAAAGCCCAAGACTTCCGATGATATACAAGCAAAGAAAAAGAAAAAATTCCGCGGCAGAGCCTGGGAGGGACTTTCATTTTCCGATACCGCAAAAAAAGCATATTTTTACGCAGCATTAATTTGCATATTTCTTACAGGTCTCTGTGTGCAGGGCTTTGTCAGCGTGACTACACTTCATATGAAGGATGTGGGAATGCCTGCGTTTGTATTAACATGGGCTCCTACCATTCATTCGATAATATTTATTTTTTGCAAATTCGGCACAGGCTTTATGTACGATAAAATGGGATTGCGGATTACCTCTTCGGTATGTACCGTTGCATCGGTTGTAACGCTTATAATGATGGCGTTATATAACAATTCGCCCATGGGTATAGTCCTTGCCTTTGCTTCACAGGTAATTTCATCATTTGCAATTCCTCTTGAGACGGTTATGTTGCCCATATATGCAGGCGACCTGTTTGGACAGAAGGCTTTTGATAAGATTATGGGTATATTCGTTGCCTGCAATGTTTTCGGATATGCGGTGGGCGTTCCGCTTATGAATTTGTGGTACAGATTCCATTTAAGTTATAAGGGTATTCTGTTTATAAATGCGGCGATAATGTTTGCGGTATTTGTTTCACTGCAGTTTATTATCAATGCGGCACACAAGGAAAAGAAAATAGTCGAGCAGCTTTCTGAGGGAAATGAGCTCAAGGAGGTTAATGTATGAAATTTACAGCCGCAGGAGATGCGCTGATACAGCGCAGGATACACGAAACATTTGAAGGACTTGATGAAATAGCGCCTTTTGTTGAAAGAGGAGATGCACGTTTCTTCAACCTTGAAACTACTCTCAATTATGAAGGAGATGCCCCGGGAGGACAATTCAGCGGAGGTACATATGTCAGATGTAATCCCGAATGTCTTGACGATATGATGATGTTCGGCTTTAACATGACTTCCTTCAATAACAACCATGCTTTCGATTTCGGTCACGAAGGTTTTCTTCAGACACTTGATTACGTAAACGAAAGCGGTATAGTACACAGCGGAACGGGCATGAACCTTGATGAGGCATCAGCTCCAAAATATCTTGAAACCGTAAATGGCAGAGTTGCACTCATAGCGGTAAATACCTCTTTTAATCCTGCTATGATGGCAGGTGTACAGGGAAGACGCACTCCCGGCAGACCGGGTATCAACGGTATCAGACTCGACGAGCATTTTACCGTCACCCCCGAGGAGCTTGAGTTTATAAAGAGCTTCGCAACCAAAACGGGTATAAATGTTTCAAAGGAAATCACTCGTAAGGAGGGGTATTATCCCGAGCTTGCTGACGGCGAAGCCGAATTCGGAATCTATCGCTTCAAGGCAGGTGAGAAAACAAAGAGACACCTCACTCCAAACAAGGCAGATATGGCTCGCCTTGAAAAGTCTATCTATGAAGCATCAATGCAGGCAGATTACATAATAGTGTCCATTCATTCACACCAGATAACAGGTGAGCTTAAGGAGCAGGTACCCGATTTTCTTGAAGAAATATGCCATGCGGCAATAGATATGGGTGCAAATGCCGTTATAGGCCACGGTCCCCATCTGCTCAGACCTGTTGAGGTTTACAAGGACAGCCCCATCTTCTACTGTCTCGGCGACTTTGTCCTTGAGCTGTATAGCATTGAATTTGCTCCCGAGGACTTCTTCGAAAAGCAGGGACTTACCTCTTCCGATACAGTTCATGAACTTCTCAAAAAGCGCTCCGCAAGCTTCACCAGAGGTCTTATGGAGGATATGAGGATGATGCAGACAGTCATTCCCTATTGGGAGACCGAAGGTAAGAAGCTGACCAAGCTGGAGTTTCTTCCCGTAGAGCTTGTGAAGAACGGAAACAAATCTGAGGAAGGACTTCCCAAAGTAGCAAAGAATCCCGAATTTATGAAATACTTTGCAGAAATATCCGAGCCCTACGGAGTCAGAATGAAGCTTGACGACTCAACAGGCACATATATCTGCGAATGGTAAAGGTGAAATATGAATAAAAGCATTAAAAGTCTCGGAGTAGATTTCGGCACTACATCTGTAAAGGCTGTCCTTTTTGACGGAAGCTTTCAGCAGATTGCCGATACCACTCTTGATTACACACTCAAAACCAAGGGCGATATAGTAGAGCTTGAGCCCGAAAAGTATTGGGAGCTTATGAAGGAGGCTCTTGCCGAAATAGGTAAAACCTCTGACATAGACTGTATGGCAATTGATACTCAGTGTGAAACACTTATACTCACAGATAAGGACGGTAATCCCGTAAGAGATGCAATAGTTTGGCTGGACAACCGTGCTACAGAGGAAGCAAAGCTCATTGAAGAGCATTTCGGAAGAAAAAAGGTATACGATGTAACAGGTCAGCCCGAGGTTACTGCAACCTGGCCTGCCTGCAAGCTTCTTTGGGTAAAACGAAATGAGCCTGAGGTATGGGCAAAAACAGAGCGAATCTTTCTTCTTGAGGATTATCTCCTCTATAAGCTTACAGGCAAATTTGTAACAGAAAAAACACTTCAGTCATCAACTATTTATTTTGACATAAACAACAGCTCTTGGTGGCAGGAGATGCTGGATTTCATTGGTGTTGATTCAGCTAAGCTCCCGCAGCTTCTTGACAGCGGTAAGTATGTTGGAGATTATAACGGTATAAAGGTTGTAACTTCGGCTATGGATCAGGTGGCAGGCGCAATCGGTGCGGGTGCTGTAAAAAAAGGTGTTATCAGCGAAATGACGGGTACCACCATGGCAATATATGTTCCCACCGATAAGGTTCCCGAATACAGAGAAGACAGCATTGTTCCCTGTCATTACAGCTATGACGGTTCATATGCACTTCTGTCATGGAGCCCTACGGCAGGAATGGCTTTGAAGTGGTTCAAAAATGCATTTCTTAAAGATAAATCCTTCAGAGAGCTTGATGAAATGGCAGAAAAGGTATCTGTAGGCTCTGACGGAGTGGTGTTCCTTCCTTACCTTTGCGGCTCTACAATGCCCAAATATAATCCAGATGCAAAGGGAAGTTTTACAGGTCTTACCACAGAGCATACCGCAGGACATTTCGTTCGCAGTATAATGGAGTCCGTTTCAGCTATCCTTAAAAGCAACCTCGACTACCTTGCAGTGCCCGTTGACGAGATACGCATAATGGGCGGAGGTGCAAACAGTCCCCTTTGGTGTCAGATGAAGTCGGATATTACAGGTAAAAAGCTTCGCACCCTCAAAATGAAGGAAACAGCTTGCCTTGGCTCATCAATTCTTGCAGGAGTTGGAATAGGAGCATACGAGTCTGTTATTTCGGCTTGCGAAGAGATAGTTACTGACAAGGTATATACACCCTCGGGTGATGATTATACACAAGTATACGAAAACTTTAAGTACTACGACAATATATTGAACGTAAAGAAAGGATAAAAACTATGAAAGCAGCATTTGTCGGATTTGGAGAAGTAAACACTCCCATTGACATCATTGTCAAAAAGTGTAAGGACGCAGAAAACTCTCTCAAAAAGGAGGGGCTTGACCTTATCAGCGTATATCCCGTTACAGACGATTACGAGGAAAAGGATATTAAAAAGGCAGTTGCGGCTCTTGAAAATCAGAGCTTTGACGTGCTTGTTGTTTGTATTGCAGGCTGGATTCCCACTCATGCGGTTGTAAAGGTAACTGAGCATTTCAAGCACAAACCCATGGTACTCTGGGGACTTTGCGGATGGATAGAGGGTGACAGAACAGTTACCACTGCTGACCAGGCAGGTACAACAGCTATCCGCAAGACCTTCTATGACCTTGGCTATACCTTCAAGTATGTTTATGACATTATCGGACTTCCCACAAGAGCCGACAGAGTTTATAAGTATGCTGTTGCGGCTGCTGCTGCGGCAAAGCTTCGCCACGCAAGAGCAGGTATGGCAGGCTACCGTGATATGAACCTCTACGGAACTCAGGCAGACGGTCCTTCTCTCAAGCGTGAGATAGGTCCTGAAATTGAGACCTTTGAAATGCTTGAAATCGAACAGCGTTACCAGAAGATTGGCGACGCTGAAATTCAGGAAGTTATTGACAAGTGTATGTCAAAGTGGAACTTTGTAAAGCCCGCTAACCCCGAAAGCATGAAGAAGGCGGCAGGCTACTACCTTGCAGTTAAGTCACTTTGTGACGAGAGAGGATATGATTCCATTTCACTTAAAGATGTTGACGGTATGAAGAAGCTCCTCGGTTTCCCTCCCGCACCTATCTTTATGCTGCTCTCCGATGAAGCAAAGCTCTGCACCATTCCCGAAAATGACTCTCTCGGTAACATCACACAGCTTATGGTTAAGTATCTCACAGGTCAGTGCGCATTCTACCTTGAGTTCTATGAATTCTTTGAGGACAGAGTTCTCGCAGGCGTTCCCGACTATGTTCCCGCAGAGGTTGTTGACGGTGAGGTTACCGTAATGCCTGCGGCATTCGGTGAGCTTTCCGAGGGTATCCTCAATGTAAGCCGTGTTAAGCCCGGCAAGGTTACAATGTGCCGTCTTACATATGATGACGGTCTCTACTACATGCATATGGTAACAGGCGAGGGCATCACTCCCCGCAAGTGGGAGGAGGCTGGTTGGACACAGCCCGCACCTCAGCTTCCCGGTCTTGAAATTCTTCTTGACGATGTTGAGGACTTTGCAGACAAGGTAATGTGTCAGCACTACATCATTTCATACGGTGACAATACAGAGCTTATCACAAACCTTTGCGATATCCTCGGTATCCAGATTATATAACCCCAAAAAGAGAAAAGGAGATAAAAAATGGGAAAGATTCTTATCGGATGGGCAGAAGAAAGCATAATGCCCGATAACAAAAAAGTAAGTCTTGCAGGTCAGTTCTATGAGAGAATTTCCGACCATGTAGAGTCAGATATCACAGTTACAGCTATGGCTATTGAGGCAGACGGCGACTGTATGATCATGGCATCTGTGGATGTTGTAGGAATGACAGAGGATGCACGCGATTTTGCCAGAGAAAAGTTTGCTGAGATTTGTCCCGAGGTTGACCACTCAAAACTTATAATCAATGTTACACATACTCACACATCTCTCAGACTTGCCGCTGTTAAGAACAAGGCGAAGGACAAAGAAGGAACAATAGGTACAGCAAGAACGGTCCTTGCAGAGTTTATGCCTGCCGAGAAGCAGTATAAGGCTCTTGTTACCCGTGATGACAGCGTTCTCAGCGATGAAGACGGAACAGATTTCGTTACTACAAAGATAGCACTTGCGGCAAAGACTGCATGGGAAAACAGAAAAGAATCTCTTTATGCTAATGAATTCGGAAGAGCCGCAGTCGGTATGTGCCGCCGTGTATGCTATGATGACGGCTCTGCTCAGATGTGGGGCGATGTAAATACAGCTAACTTTACAGCTCTTGAAGGTGGTAACGACTCGGGTATCGAGCTTATCTTTACCTTTGATACAAACAAGAAGCTTACAGGTATCGTAGCAAATATTGCTTGTCCTTCACAGGTTCTTGAGCACAGAAGTTTTGTTTCCTCCGACTACTGGGGCGAGACAAAGAAGCTCCTTCGTGCTAAGTTCGGCGACGAAGTATTCCTCCTTGCTCTTTGCGGAGCGGGCGGAGACCAGTGTCCCCGTGACCTTGTTCGTTGGGTAAACGGCGAAACACCCGTTGATGACCCCAACATCAGCCGTCCCAACTATATCGAAAGAAAGGCTGACCCCTCGATGTTCGACCTCAAGGGATGCCGTACCATCGCAAGAAGAATTGCAACAGAGATATTTGCAGTTTATGAAGATATTACAGACATCAAGGATGAAGCTGTATTCAAGCATAAGGTTATCAACCTTGACCTTCCTCTCAGAAAGGCTACAATGGAGCAGTATAAGGAAGCTGTAAGAGAGATTGAATACTATGTTGACAAGAATAAGGATAAGGACTTCACCTTCGAGGATACTGCAAGAATGCATGTGTATGCCGGTACTATTATCAGATACCGCGAACAGCAGAATAAGGAAGTATATCCCATTGAGTACCACGTAGTTCGTTTCGGTGATGTTGCATTTGCAACCAATCCCTTTGAGCTTTTCCTTGACTTCGGTAACTATATGAAGGCAAGAAGCCTTGCAAAGCAGACCTTCATTGTACAGCTTTGCTGCGGAGCAGGCGGATACCTTCCCACAGAAAAGGCTGAAAAGGGCGGTCACTATTCTGCCTACATTTCAAGCGGTAAGGTAGGACATGAAGGCGGAGACCTCCTTGCACGTGAAACAGTAACAGAAATCAATAAGATGTTCAAAGACTAAACAACATATATGCCCCACAGACCTTGGTTTGTGGGGCACTTATAAGGAATTTATGGATACATTACACGATATAAATATTCATCTTGAAAACAAAAAGGAAAGCAGACATTTCTTTGTTTTCCTTTGGATAATGTACGCTCTTGTGTATATGACAAAGAATTGCTTCAGCTCGGCAATGGCGTCAATTGTCGCAGAGGGGGTGTTTACAAAGTCGCAGGTTGGTCTTATCACCTCGCTTTTTTATCTCTTTTACGCGCCTTTCCAGATAGTCGGAGGATTTGTAGCCGATAAGAAAAGCCCCGAAATGCTTATCAAAATAGGGCTTATAGGCGGCGGTATATCAAACCTTGTTATATTTTTTAATCAGAATTATTATGTAATTCTTATCTCGTGGGTGTTCAACGGAATTATACAGTTCGCTCTCTGGCCTTCTGTATTCAAAATAATATCCTCACAGCTTGTAAGAAGCGACAGGGGAAACAATGTCTTTCTCATATCTCTTTCAAGTTCGGGCGGTCTTATTGTCGCTTTCCTGATTGCGGCAATAATTCCAAAGTGGCAGTATACCTTTGCCGTTTCCTCGGCAACCCTGTTTTTGCTTGCCCTTGTTTTACATATCTTCTGTAAGCATCTTGACCCATACATGAAGAAGGACTACGATATTCCCGAGCCCGCAAAGGCAAGCGGAATAAAGCACTCAAACATTTCAAATGTAAAGCTCTTCCTTATGAGCGGATTTTTTGTTCTCCTTCCCACAGTTCTCATGCGTGAAATGGTAAATCAAGGGTCAAAAACCATGTCGCCTACAATGCTAATGGAAAGTTATGGAAGTGTTTCGGATTCAATCGGCAATTTACTGAACATACTTATAATACTTGCCGGTATTCTCGGTACACTGCTGATTAAATTTGTGTTTTACGGGAAAATAATCAAGAATGAGGTAGCGGGACTCTGTGCTCTTCTCACTTTTGCTATACCTTTCTCGGCGGCTTTGATTTTCGTGGGAGATATTCCCGTATGGCTTGCGGTACTTTGTTTTTGCTGCATTTCAACCGCCGTCACAGGCTCGTCACTTCTTCAATCCTATTATAACGTCTTGTTTACTCGCTATGGCAAAAACGGAACTGTGGCGGGAATTGCCAATGCCGCCGCAAGTATGGGAATTGTCATACAAAGCTACGGACTCATGGCAGTTTCCGAAAGCTTTGGTTGGAGTGCCGTTGCAATTGTTATAACATCACTTCTTGTGGTGTCTTCTGTTTTGGTAGGACTTGCCATAATACCGTCGAAGAAATTTAAAAGAGGTTAAAAATGAAGTTTATTTCATGGAATGTAAATGGTTTTCGTGCATGCCTTGATAAAGGCTTTCGTGATTTCTTTAATGAACAGAACGCCGATTTCTTCTGTATTCAGGAAACGAAAATGCAGGAGGGACAGGCGGATTTTGCGCCCGAGGGATATTATTCCTTTTGGAACAGTGCTGAAAAGAAGGGATACTCGGGTACGGCTGTGTTTACAAAGCACGAGCCTATCTCGGTTTCCTACGGTATAGGTATTCCCGAGCATGATACCGAAGGGAGAGCTATTACACTTGAATATGACAGCTTTTATCTTCTTTGTGTTTATACTCCAAATGCTCAAAAGGAACTTGCCCGCCTCGATTACAGAATGGCGTGGGAGGATGCATTGCGTGAGTATATATTAAAGCTTGATGAAAAGAAGCCTGTTATTTATTGCGGTGACCTCAATGTTGCTCATGAGGAAATTGACCTCAAGAATCCGAAAACCAATCATTTCAGCGCAGGTTTTTCCGACGGCGAAAGAGAGAAGTTTGCAAAGCTTCTTGACTCGGGCTTTTCTGATACCTTCCGCACACTTTACCCAGATACGGTAAAATACTCCTGGTGGAGTTACATGTACCATGCAAGGGAGAAAAATGTGGGATGGCGCATTGACTATTTTGTGGTATCAAGCAGACTTATGCCCGATGTAAAGGACAGCTTTATTTTGAATGAAGTTATGGGAAGCGACCACTGTCCCATCGGTATCGAGCTATGATGTACCTTGATAGCTTCACCCTTCCGTCACGCTCGTCGGAGGAAGCGTTTTACTTGAACTTTCCCAATCAGCTTGAAATGCAGTGCTATTCCCATACAAATATTTATCCCTTCAAGATTTTCCCCCAAAAAGAGCTGACACATATTTCTTTTGCGCCGATTACTTTGTTTTACGGCACAAACGGCTCGGGAAAATCTACACTTTTGAATGTAATATCCGAAAAACTTGGGATTGAGGGGAAGTCTCCTTTCAATGATACACCCTTTATGGAGGACTATCTTAATCGTTGTGAATATGAGCTTTCTTACGGAATAAATTTTATTCCCGACGGCAGTCGCAGAATGACCAGTGACGATGTATTTGAGGACCTCTTGGACCTCCGCTCACTTAACGGTGAGATAAACGAGAGAAGGGAACAGCTTTTCAAAGAATATGTTGAACTGAAATCAACTCCAATGAAGCCCCTTCAAAGCATTACAGAGCTTGACGGCTTCAAAAAACAACTGGAGGCGAAAAGCCGTACAAAATCGCAGTTTACCGCCAAAAGAACAAGGCATGAGGTAGACAGTCGTTCTAACGGTGAAACGGCATTCAATTACTTTACCGAGAATATTACAGACGGTGCTCTTTATCTCCTTGACGAGCCCGAAAACAGTCTTTCTGCCGAGCTTCAGTGCGAGCTTGCAAAGTTTATTGAAGATTCTGCGCGTTTCTTTAAGTGCCAGTTTATTATTTCAACACATTCTCCGTTCATTTTATCTATGAGCGATGCCAGAATTTATGACCTTGATTCTACTCCCGTAACTGTACGTCGGTGGACAGAACTAAAAAACGTCAGGATATTCTATGACTTTTTCAAAACACATTCGAAGGATTTCGAAAAGCGATGAATTACAGACTTATAAGAAGCAACAGAAAAACACTTGCCATTCAGATAAGGAACGGAGATGTTATAGTCAGAGCTCCTCTTTATACATCTCTTTCAAGGATAGATGAATTTGTTTCTCAGCATCTTGAGTGGATAGAAAAGCAGTTGTCCAAAGCAGAGGAAATTGCCGTTATAACCGACGAAGAATTAAAAGAGCTTACAAAAAAGGCGTTGAACTATATTCCCGATCGAGTAAAGTATTATGCCTCAATTCTCGGCGTTTCGTACGGAAGGATAACAATAAGAAATCAGCATACAAGATGGGGAAGCTGTTCGTCAAAAGGAAATCTTAATTTTAATTGTCTTTTAATGCTCGCCCCCACGGAAGTTATTGACAGCGTAGTAGTACATGAGGTTTGTCACTTGAAGGAAATGAACCATTCAAAGCGATTTTACCAATGTGTTCTCGGTATTTATCCGGAATATTATAAGTGGCATGAATGGCTGAAAAATAACGGTGCATCGTTGATGAGAAGAAAGGAAAAGTGATATGAAGCTTTTGGTTAATGCTTTGACAAAATACATATCAGGGCTTTTGCTTGTTATGCTGTTGCTGTTTCTTCCGTCCGGTACCGTTGAATATCCTAATGCATGGCTGTTTATTACGTTGCTTTTTTTGCCTATGCTTGTGTTTGGTGCAGTGCTGTTTTTCAAAGCTCCCGACCTTCTTAAAAAAAGACTCAATTCTAAAGAAAAAGAAAAGACACAGAAAGGTGTAGTTTTGCTGTCGGCAGTTCTTTTTCTGTTTGGATTTGTTGTTGCAGGAATGGATTTTCGCTTCGGTTGGTCTCAAATACCAAAATGGGCAGTAATCATTGCATCGGTTGTCTTGCTGGTTTCATATGCTTTATATGCCGAAGTAATGCGCGAGAATGCATATCTCTCGAGAACTATAGAGGTGTACAGCGGTCAAAAGGTTATTGATACGGGACTGTACGGAATTGTTCGCCATCCGATGTACGCTGTAACAATATGGCTTTTTCTGTCTATTCCGATTGTCCTTGGCTCCATAGTATCCTTACTTTTCTTTTTACCTTATCCTCTTGTAATAGCAGCTCGTATCCAAAATGAAGAAAAGGTTTTATCCAAAGAATTAGAAGGGTACGCTGAATACAAAAACAAAGTAAAATACAGACTTGTACCTTTCATATGGTAAAAAATATGCCGACGATTTTTTCGTCGGCATTTATTTAATATATAGGAAATTGTTCGTAATCGACCTCGCCGTTTTACTTTGTTGGGCTAACTGTAAGGCAAGAATAGGCGAGCATTGCCAGCGGCTGCTAGCCGCTTTTTTGTTTACTTGGAGATTGCATCTACAAAACAACCGAGC
>CAZYTA010000024.1:17927-38040 GCA_964650465.1 uncultured Oscillospiraceae bacterium
CGTTTTGCTTTGATTGGTTATTAACTATATAGGGATAGGCGAGAATTGCAGGCGGTGGCTCGCCGCTTTTTATCTCATTTATCGGGAAATTGCATCTACAAAACAACCGAGCCGTTTTGCTTTGATTGGTTATTAACTATATAGGGATAGGCGAGAATTGCAGGCGGCGGCTCGCCGCTTTTATCTTATTTCGGGAAACTCCGTGAACACCCATCTGTCTCCCATGAACTCGTAGGGGAATTCAAATACCTCATTTCCAACAATTGTCAGCATATCGTCGCCGCCAAGTATATCAACTGTTACACGAACGATGTATTTACTGTCTGATACCCTTTCGATAGCGTAATACTCATTACCCATATGAATATCGGTTCCCCTTATACCAAGTGTGGCATACAGCTCGCCATCAATGTTTATGTACTTGTTGTTCTCACTCTGCAAAAATTCTTGTGTAAGTTCTTTTGAGAACAGCATCTCAAGGTAGTCTACAAACACATCATAGCGGTCAAACCTCTTTACCTTGAAATAACGTCTGTCATCAAGCTCTATATACAAATCGTCAGCTGACGGATATTCGTCAGCAGTTTCAAGAATACTCGCAATCCTGAACCAACTTGCGGCTACTGTTGCACTCTTGTACGCCGCAAGAATCATCTGCTCCTTTTCACCCATATCCAAATGGAAGTAATCTTTGTACATTTCCGCCGCTGCGGCAGTAAGCTTGTCACCGAACTTGTCTATCATTTCGGGAGTGTTGTATCTTTTTTCGAGCTGATAGTCGTATATGCTTCCCATTCTGGTCCATTTGTCAGTTCTCAGATTGTGATGAAGAGCAAAGAATATAGGGTATACGACCTTCTCGTCATCCTCGTCGGGTGAGATGGTATCCGCGTAATAGTAATACTCCATATAGTAAAGTTTGACCTCTTCGTCAGCCTTTACCTTTTCCGTGTGGGCATGATTGATTTTATCCACGTAATCGTAGGATGCGCCCGGCACTACGTATATATCACCCTGCTTGTGATAATGGTTTGTATGCGTATTGAAGCCGAGATCAAGAGCGTACTCTATCGCTTCTTCCTCTATTCCCGGGAAATCGTATTTTGCCTCCTCAACCGCCTTGCCTCTTTCGGGATCAATAACTGTAGTTTTGTCGACTGTTTCAACCGTAATATCATCTTTCGGCAGCTTTTCGTCGTTGTTATCACGCTCGGTCATAAAAAAGAATGCTACAACAGCACAAAGTAATATAGCTGCCACGGTTATCCATATAGCAGGCTTTTTGTATTTTAACACAGCTTTTATCCTCTCCTTTACTCCGTTTTCACCAAATGCTACAGGGCATACCGATGTAAAGCTTTTTCCTGTACTGCAATCAAGCAAAGCTTGTGCATAGTCAGCTCTTTCAGGGGGCGTCATTTCTTTTATGGCTTTTTCGTCGCAAGCAGACTCCAAATCCCTGCAAAACATCCAATATGCTACCCACACCAAAGGATTGAACCAATGAATTGACATTATGATAAATCCAAGAGGCTTCCATATGTGGTCAAGCCTTGATATGTGTACCGTTTCGTGCGCGACAATGTGAGGCAGAATGTCGGTTTTACACCCCTCAGGAATAAAAATCCTCGGTTTGATTATTCCAAATACAAAGGGAGCGCAGGTCTGTTTTAAGCAATAAAAGCCTTTGTCATTTTTTACAGCACTCCGAGTAAGTATATATAGCTTTATATATGACATTACAGTATAGAACAGCATTACAGCTACGCCTATGCACCATATCAGAGATAAAGCGCTGTATAGAGAAGGAATCTCAAAGCGTACAGCTTCATAATTGTCAGTTGCTGTATCGTTAAGAAGCGGTGCGGGAAGCTGATAGGGGACAGTAATTTCTTCTTTGCTTCCGTCTACCTTGACAACGTTGTACACAGCTGTTTCATGCTTTGGTTGCATACTGTATGGGTTTTCTATTTTTATGGGACATACAAGACGAATGGCAACAAAGCACCAAAGAAGCAAAATTACCCATTTCGGAGCTTTTTTAAAAAGCGCTCTCATTGCCAAAACTGCGAGGATAAGTATACTTGCCGAAACGCTCATTGTCAGTATACATGTAAAAGCCCGTATCATTCTACGCCTCCTTTTTTACTTGAATCTATCATTGCCTGAAGTTCGCTGATTTCAGACTCAGTCAGCTTCTGATGCTTTGTAAACGCTGCGATAAAGGCAGGCAGAGAGCCTTCAAATCTTTTTTCTACAAGCTCATCTATCTCTGATGCCTGTACTTCATCTTTTGATACAAGTGAGGTTACAACGGTATTCTCGTTTTTTAGCACACCTCTGTCAGATAGCCGCTTTATAACAGTGTATGTTGTTGACGGCTTCCAGTCAAGCTGTTCTGCGCAAAGCTTTGCAAGGTCGGGGCTCTTTATGGGCTCATTTGCCCACAGTATCAGACAAAATCGGTACTCGCTTTCAAATATCTTGGGTGTATCCATGCTTTGTCCTCCATTCTAATGCGTTAGATTACACTGTTATTCTAACACATCAGAATAGAAATGTCAATAGAAATGCCGACGAAAATTTTCGTCGGCAATGTAAAATTAAAGATTGTAGTATCTGTCAAATTCAGCGGGGTGGGGGATAGCCGCAAGCTGACGGCATTCCTCTCTCTTATTTTTGATAAAGTTGTTTATAAGCTCAATCGGGAATACTCCGCCTTCTGTGAGGTAATCGTGGTCAGCCTCAAGTGCATTGAGCGCTTCATTAAGCGAGGTAGGAAGATGATGAAGCTTTGCCTTTTCCTCGTCGCTGAGGTGATAAAGGTTAACATCGTATGGACCCCATCCGTTTGCATGAGGATCTATTTTGTTCTTGATTCCGTCAAGACCTGCCATAAGAATAGCCGCATAGCAGAAATAGGGATTACAGGTAGCATCGGGGTTACGAAGCTCAAATCTTCTCTTGTCGGGGCTCTTTGCATAAGCGGGGATTCGTATTACCGCACTTCTGTTAGATGTAGCATATCCAACTGTAACAGGTGCCTCAAATCCGGGAACAAGTCTCTTAAAAGAGTTGGTGCTGGGATTAGTAATAGCGCAAAGAGATGCAATATGCTTGAGCAAGCCGCCCATAAAGTAGTGAGCTGTCTCGCTGAGATGCGCATATCCGTTATCATCAGAAAATACAGGCTTTCCGTCCTTCATAAGAAGCATATGAACGTGCATACCGCTTCCTGCTTCACCGTAAATGGGTTTGGGCATAAATGTTGCGGATTTTCCGTATTTCAGTGCGGTATTGTGAATGATATACTTTATCATCATGGTTGCGTCAGCCATGTGTACTACTTCGCCAAGCTGAGGCTCTATCTCAAACTGACCTGAAGCTGCAACCTCGGGATGATGGTAGTTGATGTCAATTCCCGCATCCTTCATGTGCATGCACATTTCGCTGCGGCATTCGTAGGAAATATCAAAGGGTTTGGCAATGTGGTAGTTCTTTTGCTTTGGAACAACAACACCCTTACCTTCAACAGTACTGTTCCAGTATGACTGCTGTGCATCAACAGATGCACCTATATAATTTGCATCTACTCCCCATGTAACATCGTCGAAAAGATAAAACTCAAATTCGGGAAGTATATACATTGTATCTGCAACTCCGCTGTCCTGCATTGCCTTGACAGCAGCCTTGATTATGTTTCTGGGGTACTGTGCAAGGGGACGGTTTTCGGGGCTTGCAATTATCATTGCATTACCTGTCATTGAAAGAGTAGGTATTTCACAGAAGGGGTCGATAACAGCTGTGTCGGGGTCGGGGATAAATACCATGTCGCTTTTTTCTACTACAGCATAGCCGTAGTTTGAAGCGTCAAATCCGATACCGCTCTTCATTGTGTCTTCGGAAAAATTCTCTGCCGGAATGGTAACATGTCTGTACTGACCGTTAATGTCAACCATCTTAAAATCTACCATTCTTATGCCATTTTCTTTTATAAGCTTTAAGATATCATTTACGCTTTTTGCCATACAATTACTCCTTTTTGTTGTATTATGTCCAAAGTTTGTTTCATTATACCAAATTTTTCTTTTCAGGTCAATACTTCTTTTGAGAAAATGCAGTTGAATTATGTGTAAAAATATGTTATAATACACAAAATCGCAAAATTGAAGCTATCTGAAGGATTTTGCAAAATGATGAGCATATTCTACGGAACAAACAAGGAAGTATTGACAGGAGTATAATTTTACACAAAAACATGATTGACTATACAATACAATCCCTTACAGCGGAGCAGCTGCCCCAATGCCTTGAAACAGTACACCGTGCATTTGGAGCTAACTGTGAACGTTTTGGATTTACAAAAGAAAACTACCCCTCATGCGCCGCATTTCTTACTCTTGATGACCTGATAAAGGCAAAGCAGCAGGGCACACATTTTTATGCCATATGCATTGACGGCAAGGTGGCAGGCTGTGTTCAATTAAAACGTATCAACGGCGATACATATTCGTTTACACGCTTTGCCGTGTTGCCGGAATATCAACATTTGGGACTTGGCAGAAGGCTTGTAAATCACTGCCGAGAAAAGGCAACGGAATACGGAGCTAAAAAAATGACATTGCTTATGATTTATGAAAATGAGAAGCTCAGGCATTTTTATGAATCCTGCGGATTTGTTCTTGTAGAAACCAAGCGTGATGACAGTCATCCTTTCCTTTGCGGAATATATGAAATGAGATTATAAAAAATCTTCCGACTGTTGGCGTTGTGTTCTTAAGGACAGTTTATGTAAAATTAAAATGCACTCAAATTGAGTGCATTTTTTGCTATATGCCGAACTATTATCGCCGAGGAAAGCCCTTTTGGGTCTAAATATTCTTTATGTTTTCTTTGGTCGTTACAACACCTCTTTATTGTTTTTTTCTGCATCCATCTATCTGGATATTTTGACCTGATATATAGCTTGCTTCATCACTCGCCAAAAAGCAAATCAAATTTGCATTTTCTGCATTTGTTCCTGTTCTTCCCATAAAGGAAAGCTCACTTGGCTGAAATGAATTAACGTCAGGATTTGAGGAATCACTTACGCTACCCGGAGAAACACAATTAACAAGAATTCCATTATCTGAAACTTCTTTTGCAAGGGCTTTCGTCATTGAAATAATAGCTCCTTTTGTCGCAGAATAATGTGTCATATTTGCATTGCCATATACCCCTGCCACAGAAGAAACATTTATTATTCTTCCATACTTGTTTTCAATCATTTTAGGCAAAACAGCCTTTGTTACATACACAGTGCCCATGACATTTACATCCATAAACTTTCGCCATTCATCTGTAGAAGTACTAACGAAATCACTCCAACATCTCCACAAAGCAGCGTTGTTTACAAGAATATCTATTCCTCCAAGCACCTTTTCAGCTTCTTTTACAAACGCATATACCTTTTCTTCATCGCTGACATCGCATTTGAAAATAAGAACATCTTTTGTGTACTCTTCAATCTCTTTTTTTACACTTTCAAGCTTCTCATAGTTGATATCAAACAGCACAACTTTTGCACCATTTTGCGCAAGCTTTAAAGCAACCGCACGCCCTATTCCCACGCTTGCGCCTGTAATAAGTGCTGTTTTATTTTTAAATTTCATAATCAAAATCTCCTTTTTGTAATCTATTCATCGTGACACAAAAGAACTATGTATTTTTCATCACTGTATTTTTCAATAAAATTCCTGCTTTTTTCTTTATCAGATGAACTTTCCTTAGGTATTTTCTTTTCTAAATATTCCCTTAAATAGCACTCATCTCCTACTATAATATAAGTTTTGTCATCTTTTTTTATTTCAACAATGCATGAACCTTTTGAATGTCCTCAGGTTTTTATAATTTTCACATCCGGCATCAACCAAAATCAGTTTGTTATCCGTCTTAATAAGATAAACCTTGAAAGCTATTTCACAAAATTTATTTTCGCTGCCGTTTATAAAAATCATTTTCTCGGGCAAAACGGACTTTCCTTATTCTACAGGTATTATTTGCATTTTATTCCTCACATATTGTCTCTTATCGCTTTTATGTTTTTCAAAAGCGGTTGCACAGGTGTTGCCAGCTCGTCATATTCTTGAACACAAAGATACATACAGCATCCTAATTCTCCGCCTATTCTTCTTAAAATATGACATTCGCCACCGGCAAGAAACAAAAATGGGATTTTCAAATTTTCTTTCAAAAGATTTATAATCCTTAAGTTTTCCAACTGTTCTTCCATTGTAGATGCACCTGTTACAATTTTTGAGATATCTGCACCCCTTCTCTGGTGTTCAAGTGCAATTTCAAGAACTCTTTCCGCAGGAGTGTACTTACAAACATGAGAAGAAATTAAAACCTCTGCTCCTTTTTTATGTAAATCTTCAATGAGTTTCACTTGCTTTTGTATCGCTTCTTCTGAAACTGCAACTTCATCAGGCTGTTTATCAAACAAATCACCCATTATATCACATAATGTTGCTCCACAATCTGCAAGTTCTAAAAGTTCATCTGCCAGGACGTTATCTGACTTACCTTCATTTTTACCTGCTCTGTAATTGGTTACATATATAGGTTTATCAGTGTATGCAAAGAGTTCTTTGTATATTTCTCTGTTCCTGTATTCCGGTTCTAATCTTTCAAATTGCATCCCATAGGCTTCCGCCCCATTTAACAATGATTTATCTATAAGTTCTTTTATTCTGTCAGGGTTACCGGCTTGAACCATTACAGTAAGAGTCGATTTATTATATTCTAAAAAAGTTTTTTTCATTTTAATGCCACCTACCCATAGCATTTCGTCCGCCATCAATCATAATGTTTTCACCATTTATAAATTGTCCCTTTTCGGACGCAATAAACAGGCATAAATCAACAATTTCCTGTGGGTCTGCAGCTCTGCCAAGAAGAGTTTTCATGCCTGCCATGGCTTCCCTTGTAAGAACGGGCCCCGGAGAAACACAAACACATCTCACATTATATTTAGAGCCGTACTGTGCAATCGACTTTGTAAGTCCAAACATAAGTCCTGCTTTTGAAGTCGGATAGTCCATCCCGTAGCCATCACCCTCCATGCCTGTAATAGAACCTATGTTCAATATCAGACCGCTTTTTTGTTCCCTCATTTGCTTTAAAACGGCGTGAGCAAAGTAAAAAGGTCCTTTAAGATTAACATCAATGCCCCAATCATATACATCAATAGGTACATCCGGAAATTCAGAATATTGCTCTCTGTTCACCTTTCTCATTCTCGTCGCTGTGCCGCCTGCAAAATTTGCCATAATATCTATACTGCCGAATGTATCAATAGCGCAATCTCTTGCATGACATACCTGCTCATAATTACGAACATCACAAACAACACCGATTGCACTACCCTTACCTTTATTATTAATTTCATCAACTTTTTCTTTAAGCACTGCTTCGTTTACATCACACATAACAACATTACCGCCCAATTCAGCAAAGTTCTGTGCAAACAAAAGTCCCATTCCGGAAGCCGCACCGGTTGATATAGCCGTTTTATTGATAAAATCCATAAAAAATCCCCTCCTTTAAGCTATGTATATCATACAAAATTTCAGATTGACATTCAATGATTTAAATGGTATCAATTTGATGTTTTTGGTTGTGTTTTAACCAAATAACTTGAATTGTTTTAAATATTATGGTATGATAACATAGGGTGATGGATGATGAATTTAAACGAAATTATTATTACGGATATTGTAGATGTTCTAACTGTGCTTTCTAATAAAGGAAGACACGAAACAATGACTGACCGAAAATGTTTTGGCCTATCCTTTACAGCCGATGGTCAGATAACCTATATACATAACGGAAAGTCTTTTATATCCGATAGAAATCACGCAGTTATTTTACCAAAGGGTCAAAGCTATTCCATAAGCGGTAACAAAAAGGGGAGGTTTCCCGTTATAAATTTTGAAAGCTCTAATTTTTTTGTTGATACAATAACAGTATTGCCTATTGAAAATGTTGATTTAATTATGAGAGAATTTGAACAGATGAAAAACTTGCAACTGTTAGAAAGCAACAGATTGAGTGTTATGAGCCTTTTTTACAAAATTCTTAATATTTTAGCTCATAATGAAAAATTTACACCGAATTCACTTGTTCCTGCAATAAAGTATTTGGAAAATAACTATTATCATAATATTACTAATGCTGAATTAGCCCATGAATGCAAGATAAGTGAGGAGCATTTCAGAAAACTGTTTAAAAAAACATACGGAATATCACCAAAACAGTATATTATAAATATGCGAATAAACAAGGCGAAACAACTGTTAACAGAAGGCGGACTGAAAATGAATGCGATTTCTGAACAAAGCGGATTTTCAAATCAATATCATTTTTGCCGATTTTTCAAGCAAAAGACAGGGTTAACACCTACGGAATATTTGCTGCAAAACAGAATCTTTAAAATTTGAGATTTACTATACTTTATTGGACCTGCACTGTAACGAGCAGGAAAGATGTGTACCATCTTCCGAATTTATTTTAGGATAATCCTAATACTTCCTACAACAAAACCCGAAACAAATTTTTGTTTCGGGTTTTAAACTGTTATTAAGAACACACATCTAACAGTCGGGAGATTTTGTCTCTTGGAAAATTGCATTAAATCAGCCTCGCCGTTTTACCTTATTTAAGTATATATAGGCAACGATAGGCGAGCATTGTCAGCGGTCACTGACCGCTTTTGTCAAATATGCCAGAAGCTTCGTTCAATAATTCTCTTATCTTCAGATGCTGAGGACAGGTCTCTTCGCATAGTCCGCACCTGATACAATCTTTGGCTTTGCCTTTGTCCTTTGTGACAGTGCTGTAATAGTAGTCAGATGACCAGTTGTTGTGTATTTTTTTGCTGTTGAGACATGCAAATATAGCCGGAATAGGGATACCTTGAGGGCATCTTTCCGTACAGTATCTGCAGTCGGTGCACTGTACAGCTTTTTTCAAAAGAATAATATCGGTAACTTTTTTTACAGCTTCAAGTTCTTTTTCATTTAAAGAAACAAAGTCCTTCATGTATCCGATGTTATCACGAACCATTTCCATTGTACCCATACCCGAAAGTACAGATATTACTCCCTCAAAGCCTGCGGCAAATCTTATGGCATAGCTTGCAGGAGAGGCGTTGCCCAATTTGCTGTACACAGCTTTTGCTTCATCAGGAAGATTTGCCAGCGTTCCGCCTTTTACAGGCTCCATTATTATAATCGGTTTATTGAATTTTCGGCACACCTCATATACCTTTCTTGACTGAACGGAAGCATCGTCGTAATCAAGGTAATTGAACTGTATCTGCACTACTTCAATTTCCGAATACTCTGTAAGTATTTCTTCAAGAACCTCTGCGGTATCGTGGAAGGAAATACCGAAGTGCTTTATCTTTCCTTCTTTTTTTAGTTCAAGCGCCGTTTCGTATGCCTTGCATCTCTTATATTTTTCAAAAAGCGCTTTCGTTTGAGCGTGCATCAGATAAAAATCAAAATATTCCACTCCGCATGCTTCAAGCTGGCTTTCAAAAAACGGTCTTATGTCCTCTTGCTTTTCAAAGAAATTGTGTGACAGCTTATTTGTAAGTATGTAGCTGTCCCTCGGATATCGCTTTACAAGACATTCGCGAAGCGAGGTTTCGCTTTTCCCGCTTATATATCCGTGAGCAGTATCAAAATAGTTGAAGCCATGACCGATAAAATCATCAATCATGCTTTTGAAGTTTTCAAGGTCAACCTCGTCACCGTTCATAGCCATTCTCATACATCCGAAGCCAAGCTTCTTTGCAATTCCGAACATAGTCTGAAAATCCATCCTCAACTTATAATAATATACAGTATTGTAACTCATTTTTATGATTTTGTAAAGATATTCACAAAAAAACTTGCATTTTTATAAATTATATGCTACAATAATTACAATAAAGGGACCGATGATATCGGTCTGCAAAAGAAAGGAATAAATATCATGGGAAAGTTTGTACTTAAGACAACTAACACAGGATTTAAATTTGACCTCAAGGCTAACAACGGTCAGGTTATTGCTACATCCGAGATTTACACAACAGAGGCTGCTTGTGAAAACGGTATTGCAAGTGTAAAGAACAACTGCGTAGGAGGTATCGAGGACCAGACAGTTGAAAACTATGAGACTGTAAAGCACCCCAAATTCGAGGTATACGAGGACAAGGCAGGCGAATACAGATTCCGTCTTAAGGCTAAGAACGGCGAGGTAATTGCTACATCTGAAGGCTACAAGACAAAGGACAGCTGTCTCAACGGTATAGAGAGCGTTAAGAACAACGCACCCGATGCAGAAACAGTTAAAGAATAACAAAAACAGTTAAAGAATAAAAAATAATGCAGGACATTGTCCTGCATTATTTCATTTTATGAGCTCAAAGTTGTTTTTGTTGCACTTAATTATTCCTTCTGCTCTCATTTTACTTATTTCGGCGGACAGTCCGCTTCTGTCAACTTCTAAATAATCAGCAAGCTCCTGTCTGTCAAAAGGGATAGTAAAGCTGCTTTTTCCTGCTTTTTTCGCTTGTAAAAGCAGATAACACATTAGCTTGTCTCTGGTTGTACGTCGCGATGCTATTTCTATTTTTTGATGAAACATTATGGTTTTGGTTGCAAGATCCTTCATAAGATTGAATATCAGCTGCTGATGAAATCCGCAATTGTTTGAACAAGTATGAAGAATATGCGAACAGTCAATGAGCATTATCTCACAAGGCTCATTGGCGATTACGGTTACAGGTATAGATTCCGTTTCTGCGCAGGCAAAAGCTTCCGCAAACATTTCAGAAGGCTCAATGTTACTCAATATACTTCTGTTTCCGAAATAATCTATTTGTATTATTTGTGCTTCGCCTGACAAAACTATACCAATGTATTTTGCAGGCTTTCCCTCGGCGAAAATAGTATATTTTTTGTCGAAATTTTCCACCTTGGCACCGAAACAGCCAAGCATTCTTATAAGATTGTCATCATTAATATTGTCAAATAAGGGACATTTTTTCAAAATTTCCAGATATTTTTCCATAAAAATTCTCCGTTTGTTGAAAATTCAACAGAATTATTGTTGCCATTATACTATAATATTTTCAGAAAAGCAAGGAGGACTTCAATGAAAATAGCATTCTTTGATACAAAACCCTACGATAAGCCGTCTTTTGAAAAATACGGCGAAGAGTATGGTGTGACATTTAAGTATTTTGAAACAAAGCTTAACAGAGATACCGCAGATCTGGCTCAGGGCTATGACGGCGTGTGTGCCTTTGTAAATGATACAGTTAACAGTGAGGTTATTGACAGGCTCTGTGAAATGGGAGTTAAGGTTCTTGCACTTCGGTGTGCGGGCTTCAACAATGTAGATGTAAAGCATGCGTTTGGTAAACTTCACGTACTTCGTGTACCTGCTTATTCTCCTTATGCGGTTGCTGAGCATACAATGGCGTTGCTTCTTACTTCCATCAGGCGCATACACAAGGCATATATACGCTCCCGTGATTTCAATTTCAGTCTTAACGGGCTGACAGGCTTCGACCTTCACGGAAAAACAGTTGGAGTCATCGGTACAGGACGTATAGGACGGGTGTTTATCGATATATGCCGCGGCTTCGGTATGAAGGTGTTGGCTTATGACAAATTTCCTTCGGACAGTTCTGTTGATTATGTAAGTCTTGATGAGCTTTTCAAAAAGAGTGATATTATTTCTCTCCATTGCCCTTTGACAGACGAGACCTATCACGTCATTGACGAAAAAGCACTTAATAAGTGCAAGCAGGGGGTAGTTATTCTCAATACGTCAAGAGGAGCGTTGGTAGATGCCGAGGCGTTACTTGCCGCTATAAAATCACGTAAGGTCGGTGCGGCTTGCCTTGATGTTTACGAGGAAGAATCTGACCTTTTCTTTGAGGACAACTCAGGACACATTCTTGAGGACGATACCTTGGCAAGGCTTATTTCCATGCCGAATGTTATTGTTACCTCACACCAGGCTTTTCTTACCGAGGAGGCTTTGGAAAACATAGCCGAAACTACGGTAAAAAATATTAAAGGCTTCTTTGAAAAAGGAGAATGCCCCAACGAGCTTTGCTACCGATGCGGAAACACAGAGGATTGCAAGGTTGGAAAATGCTTTTAAGGAGAAAGAAAAATGATAAGAAAGATAATAAAAATCGATGAAGAAAAATGCAACGGATGCGGCGCATGTGCATCGGCGTGCCATGAAGGTGCAATTGAAATGATAAACGGAAAGGCAAAGCTCACCCGTGAGGATTATTGCGATGGCTTGGGCGACTGCCTCCCTGCATGTCCGACGGATGCAATTTCCTTTGAGGAAAGGGAAGCCCCTGCATATGATGAGGAAGCGGTACGCAAAGCCAAAATGAAAAAACACGGTGTTAAGCTGCCTTGCGGCTGTCCGGGTACACAGTCAAAGGCTATCAAGCGTGATGCCGCTCCCGCAGTACGCCAAACCATATCCAGTCAGCTTTCACAGTGGCCCTGCCAGATAAAGCTTGTTCCCGTGAACGCACCTTACTTTGACGGCGCTAATTTGCTCATTGCCGCTGACTGTACAGCATATGCCTACGGTAATTTTCACAATGAATTTATCCGTAACCATGTTACACTTATAGGCTGTCCAAAGCTTGATGAAGGTGATTATGCGGAAAAGCTTACGGCAATAATTGCCAATAACGATATCAAGAGTGTTAAAATCGTACGCATGGAGGTGCCCTGTTGCGGCGGAATTGAAAATGCCGTAAAGCGTGCCCTTCAGGCAAGCGGAAAGTTTATTCCATGGCAGGTAGTTACAATTTCAACAGACGGGAAAATTCTCGATTGAGTTTACATAAATCTGTTGAATTTTATAAAAAGCTGTGATACAATTACCCTGTTATAAAAATATTTGAGGTGAGGACATGATAATAACAGACGATATAAAATATATTGGTGTAAATGACCACAAGGTAGACTTATTTGAGGGACAGTATAAAGTCCCCAACGGAATGTCATACAATTCATATGTTATCCTTGACGATAAAATTGCCGTAATGGATACTGTGGATGTGAATTTTACCCACGAATGGCTTGATAATCTTCAGAATGTTATAGGAAACACCGCTCCCGACTATCTTGTAGTTCAGCACATGGAGCCCGACCACTCTGCGAATATAATGAACTTCGTGAAGGCATATCCCAACGCAAAAATTGTTTCCTCGTCAAAAGCTTTTGCTATGATGAAGAATTTCTTTGGCACGGATTTTGCGGATAAGCAGGTAGTGGTAGGAGAGGGAAGCACCCTTGCGCTGGGCAAGCATCAGCTTACCTTTGTTACAGCTCCCATGGTTCATTGGCCTGAGGTTATTGTGACTTATGACAGCACGGATAAGGTGCTGTTCTCGGCTGACGGCTTTGGAAAATTCGGAGCACTCGATGTTGAGGAGGACTGGGCTTGCGAGGCAAGACGCTATTACATCGGTATCGTCGGAAAGTACGGAACTCAGGTTCAAAATCTTCTGAAAAAGGCAGCGGGACTTGATATCAGTACAATCTGTCCTCTCCACGGTCCCGTTCTTACAGAGAATCTCGGATATTATCTTGACCTTTACAATACATGGTCGGGTTATCAGCCCGAAACCGAAGGTGTGGTTATAGCATACACCTCGGTTTACGGAAATACAAAAAAAGCGGTTGTTCAGCTTGCCGAACAGCTTAAAGCCAAGGGCTGCCCCAAGGTTGTTGTAAATGACCTTGCCAGATGCGATATGGCTGAGGCTGTTGAAGATGCCTTCCGATACAGTAAGCTCGTTCTCGCCACAACCACCTATAACGCTGAAATATTTCCGTTTATGAGAGAGTTTATAAATCATCTTACCGAGCGTAATTTTTCCAATCGCACGGTTGCACTTATTGAAAACGGAAGCTGGGCACCCCTCGCCGCTAAGGTAATGCGTGAAATGCTTGACAAGTGTAAAAATCTTACCTTTACAGATACAACCGTCAGGATTATGTCAGCACTCAATGAGGATAGCTCTGCACAGCTTGAAGCACTCTCCGAAGAGCTTTGCCGTGACTATTTAGCACAACAGGACTCTACTGCAAATAAAAATGACCTTACAGCACTTTTTAATATCGGCTACGGTCTTTATGTTGTTACATCAAATGACGGCAAAAAGGACAACGGACTTATCGTTAATACAGTAACTCAGGTCACCGATACTCCTAACAGAATTGCCGTAACGATTAATAAAGAGAACTATTCTCATCATATAATCAAGCAGACAGGCAAAATGAATATCAACTGTCTTACGGTAGATGCTCCCTTTGCTGTGTTTGAAAAGTTTGGCTTTGTCAGCGGAAGAAATGTGGATAAATTTGCAGACTGTACACCCCTTCGCTCGGATAACGGACTTGTATTTCTGCCCAGACATATAAATTCGTTTATGTCGCTTAAGGTAGAGCAATATGTTGACCTCGATACACACGGTATGTTTATCTGCGCTGTCACCGAGGCGAGAGTTATTTCCGATAGGGAGACAATGACATATTCTTATTATCATGAAAATGTAAAACCCAAGCCCGATACCGACGGCAAAAAGGGATATGTCTGCAAGATATGCGGATATATTCACGAGAGCGATACACTTCCCGATAACTTTATCTGTCCTCTGTGCAAGCATGGTGCGGCAGATTTTGAAGAAATTAAATAAACTTATAAACAGGAGGAAATAATAATGGATGCAAAGGTTCATGAGCTGTTAAATCAGCAAATCAATAAGGAGTTTTATTCAGCTTATCTCTATCTTGACTTTTCAAATTACTTTGAAGATGCAGGACTTGACGGTTTTGCAAACTGGTATAAGGTTCAGGCGCAGGAGGAAAGGGACCACGCAATGCTCTTCTATACCTACCTTCAAAATGAGAATATGAAGGTGACCCTTGAAGCTATTGCAAAGCCCGATAAAGTTCTCGACAGCCATATGGCAGTACTTGAGGCGGGTCTTGAGCATGAAAAGTATGTAACCTCTCTTATCAACGATATATATGCGGCGGCATATGATGTAAGAGACTTCCGTACAATGCAGTTCCTTGACTGGTTTGTAAAGGAGCAGGGCGAGGAAGAAACAAATGCAACCGATATGATAACAAAAATGGAGCTTTTCGGCTCTGACCCCAAGAGCCTCTATATGCTCAATCAGGAGCTCGCCGCAAGAGTTTATACAGCTCCCTCGCTCGTGCTTTGATAAAGTCAATAGTAGTATAATTAATAAACTCATTTTCAAAGTTTTTGAAGTTCCAAGAAGCTTTTTTCAAAAAGTTTCTTGGCGGGTACAGGGCAGAGCCCTGTTATAAATAAAATAAATAATTACATCAATGGAGGAAATGATTATGGCAAAGTATGTATGTGACGTATGCGGATGGGTATACGATGAAGAAGTAGGCGACGAAGCTCTGGGAATTGAAGCAGGCACAAAATTCGACGACCTTCCCGAGGACTTTGAATGTCCTCTCTGCGGCGTTGGCAAAGACCAGTTCAGCGAGGAATAATATTTGATTTAATTATATTGAGAGAGGGTGCTTTTTTGAAAAAAGCACCCTCTCTCAAACTCTCTCCCGAAAAACAATGTTCGGGATTTTTTATTATAAATCACATTGAGGATAAATTGTAGGGACCGGCGTCCTCGACGGTCCGTAATTAGGATGTTGCGAAATTTGGTATATCCCAATAATAAATAATGTTATTTTTTTATTTTCACTTGACAAAAATGCAAATAATGGTATAATGAACTTGTCACACAAACTGAATAACTTGGTATTTTCATACACCCGAGGTATGCCCTTTTGGCATACCCTTAAAGCCGTACATATAAGCTTACAATGGAAAAGTACAAATTCCACTAACTTGTATGTATGGATGAAAGTTTTGAAAATACCGTATTCACGTTAGTTTGTGTGACAACAATCGGAGTTTGTATTTTTAGTGTGTACAGCTTTGGTTGTGCACACTTTTTGTTTTTTAGGAGAAAAAAGATGAAGAAAAAACTCTTACTATTATTCCTGATTTGCCTTTCTGCGGTTGCAATATTCTCTGTCACCGCCTCGGCTGATACCTATGGTAGCTTGACCTACACAGTGTCAAATGGCGAGGTAAAAATAACCGATTGTAACACTTCGGTAACCTCTGTTACCATCCCTTCAGCAATTGACGGATACCCCGTGACAAGTATCGGCTCATCTGCCTTCTATAATTGCACAAGCCTCACGAGCATCACCATTCCCGAGGGAGTGACAAGCATAGGCAATTCTGCCTTTATGGGATGCACGAGCCTTAAAGAAGTGCATATAGGTGATATAGAATCGTGGTTAAAAATAAGCTTTGGTAGTAATGGTGCCAATCCGTTATACTGTGCACATAACTTGTATATAGACGGAAAGCTTGTAACAAGCATAACCATCCCTGCAAGCGTGACAAGTATAGGCGATGATGCCTTCTCTTATTGCACGAGTCTTAAAAGTGTGACCTTTGCAGAAGGTTCAAAACTTGAGAGTATCGGCTCTTATGCTTTCTATGCATGCAGCAGCCTCACGAGCATCACCATTCCCGAGGGAGTGACAAGCATAGGCGGTTCTGCCTTCGATGGATGCAGCAGCCTTACAAGCATCACCATCCCCGACAGCGTGACGAGTATAGGCAATTATGCCTTCTATGGATGCAGCAGCCTCACAAGCGTAACCATCCCCGACAGCGTGACGAGTATAGGCTCTTATGCCTTCTATATATGTAGTAAACTTTCCGATGTATACTACAACGGCGTACAATCACAATATGTAAAAATAGAGATAGGTACTAACAACTCTGATTTTAACAGCGCAACGGTGCACTATCTTGGCGTGCCTGCAACAGGCGTTACGCTGGATAAGACCGAGCTTACCGTTATGGTGGAGGAAAGTGCTTCTGTTACAGCGACCGTCCTTCCATCAAACGCCTCCGACAAGGGAGTTTCCTGGTCCAGCTCTAATTCCGCGGTAGCGTCTGTGACAAACGGTGTTGTAAACGGAATCTCCGCCGGCACCGCCGTTATTACCGCAACTACAAACGACGGCGGCTTTACCGCAAGCTGTAATGTGACGGTTACCGCTCCGCCGACAAATCTCAGCCGTGATATCGTTCTCGTTTTAGACCGCTCGGGAAGTATGTCGGGCAGCAAAATAACCTCATTAAAATCGGCGGCAAACAGCTTCTGCACCAATGTAATCGGTGAAAACGGCACCAACCGTATTGCCCTTGTTACATATGCGTCGAGCGCTGCAACCTATTCATTTACTAACAACGCTTCCTCTCTCAGCAGCTATATCAATAATATGACCGCTTCGGGCGGAACCGATACGGCAGGAGCGATTACGGCGGCAGGCAATCTCTTGGCTTCCTCTTCTGCCGATGTGAAGTGTATTGTGCTTATGTCCGACGGTATACCTAACAACACTTCAACCGCCTTGAGCGCCGCAGCATCGCTTGATGATGACATCACGGTATACTCCCTTGGCTTCCAGCTTGGCTCAAACTCTTCAGCCGAGACCTTTATGAAGAATGTAGCTTCAAAGCCCGAATATTATTTTTCTGCTTCAGACTCGGCTTCCCTGGAGAATATGTTCGATTCCATAGCCGAAAATATTACAAGGATTCCCGTTACCTCCGTTACTCTTGACAAGAGTGAGATTTTTGTTACAGCGGGAGATACGGTAGCTCTCAATGCTGTTATCGAGCCTCACGATGCCACCAACCGCACAATACATTGGACGAGCTCCAACGGCAGTATCGCCTCGGTGTCAAACGGCGTTGTCACAGCGCTTCGTGAAGGACAGGTTGTGATATCCGCTACCTCTGCCGATAACAACACCCTGGTGGCACAGTGCACCGTTACCGTCAACACCGCAGAATCATGGCTCTACACATACACCCTTTCCTCGGATAACACAGCGACAATTACAGGCTACCGCGACGGCTTGGGCAGTGAGATAAGCATCCCCGCCTACATACAGAGCTATCCGGTCACCGCAATAGGCTCGTATGCTTTTGAAGGCAGTGCTTTCAAAAGCATCACCATCCCCGATAGCGTGGCGTATATAGGCGGTTCTGCTTTCTATGGATGCAGCAGCCTTACGGGAATATGGGTAGATGAAAACAATACAAAGTACAGCAGTGATGAAAACGGAGTGCTGTTCAACAAGGATAAGACAACGCTTATCTGCTGTCCCGGAGGCACAGAGCTGACATCGTATATTATCCCCGACAGCGTGACGAGTATAGGCTCTTATGCCTTCGAGTATTGCAGTAGCCTCACAAGCGTAACTATAGGCAACAGCGTGACGAGTATAGGCACATATGTCTTCAGAAGTTGCTCGAGCCTCACGATTATCAACATCCCGTCGAGCGTGACGAGTATAGGCACATATGCCTTCTATGGATGCAGCAGCCTTACGGGAATATGGGTAGATGAAAACAATACAAAGTACAGCAGTGATGAAAACGGAGTGCTGTTCAACAAGGATAAGACAACGCTTATCTGCTGTCCCGGAGGCACAGAGCTGACATCGTATATTATCCCCGACAGCGTGACGAGTATAGGCTCTTATGCCTTCGAGTATTGCAGTAGCCTCACAAGCGTAACCATCCCCGACAGCGTGACAAGTATAGGCGGTTCTGCCTTCTTTTATTGCAGTAGCCTCACAAGCGTAACTATAGGCAACAGCGTGACGAGTATAGGCTCTTATGCCTTCGAGTATTGCAGTAGCCTCACAAGCGTAACTATAGGCAACAGCGTGACGAGTATAGGCACATATGCCTTCTATGGATGCAGCAGCCTTGTAACTGTATACAATAATAGTGATTTAGCTCTTGCTATGGGCAGTTCAAATAACGGATATGTTGCATGTTATGCATATAAGCTGGTAAACAAGGACGGTACTGTCAGCTACAGGAGCGGTTATACCGATGACGGAAACGGATTTATGTTTGATTCATCAAACCGTCTTTGCGCATATGTAGGCGGCGAGGATACGGTTACCCTTCCCTTGACCTACAACGGCGCTTCCTACACTGTTTATTACATGAAGGGTGTCAGAAATGTTATTATACCATCAGGTATGACGAGTATAGGCGGTGCTGCCTTCGATGGATGCAGCAGCCTGACAAGCGTAACCATCCCCGATAGCGTGGCGTATATAGGCGGTTCTGCTTTCTATGGATGCAGCAGCCTGACAAGCATCACCATCCCCGACAGCGTGACGAGTATAGGCAAATATGCCTTCTATGGATGCAGCAGCCTCACAAGCATCACCATACCTAACAGCGTGACGAGTATAGGCGGTGCTGCCTTCGATGGATGCAGCAGCCTGACAAGCGTAACCATCCCTGACAGCGTGACGAGTATAGGCAATTCTGCCTTCTCTGGATGCAGCAGCCTCACAAGCGTAACCATCCCTGACAGCGTGACGAGTATAGGCGGTTATGCCTTCTATGGATGCAGTAGCCTCACAAGCGTAACCATTCCCGAGGGAGTGACAAGCATAGGCTCTTATGCCTTCGATGGATGCAGTAGCCTCACGAGCATCACCATCCCCGATAGCGTGACGAGTATAGGCAATTCTGCCTTCAGAGGATGCACCGGGCTTACAATCTACGGTTATACAGGCTCGTATGCTGAAACTTATGCAAATAATAACAATATCACCTTTAAGGTATATGAAGATTATGTATTCACAGGTACCTGCGGTACAAGCCTTGACTGGACATGTGATACCATATCCGGTACGCTGACAATCTCGGGTACAGGCGCTATGGCGGATTATACATCATCAAAGACCGCGCCGTGGAACAGCTATGTCTCCGAAATCAAGACTGTGGTGATGGATGACGGAGTAACAAGCATAGGCAATCAGGCGTTCATATCCTGTACAGCCCTGACCGACATAACACTCCCCGATACACTGACCTCAATAGGCTCCTACGCCTTCTACAAGTGTACAGGACTCGGAGCTGTGACAGT
>CAZYTA010000025.1:0-37687 GCA_964650465.1 uncultured Oscillospiraceae bacterium
ACATCATCGACACTCCCGGTCACGTTGACTTCACAGTTGAAGTTGAGCGTTCACTCAGAGTACTTGACGGTTCAGTTACAGTATTCTGTGCAAAGGGAGGCGTTGAGCCCCAGTCTGAGACCGTATGGCGTCAGGCTGATAAGTATCAGGTTCCCCGTATGGCATATGTAAACAAGATGGATATCATGGGTGCAAACTTCTACAGAGTTGTAGGAATGATGCACGACCGTCTTAAGACAAATGCTGTTCCGATTCAGCTTCCCATCGGTGCTGAAGCAGAGTTCAAGGGAATCATCGACCTGTTCGGTATGAAGGCTTATATCTACACCAATGACCTTGGTACAGATATCCTCGAGCAGGAAATCCCCGCAGATATGAAGGATAAGGCTGAGGAATATCACGCAGACCTTATCGAAAAGATAGCAGAGACAGATGACGAGCTCATGATGAAATATCTTGAGGGCGAAGAGCTTGAAATTGACGAGCTTAAGGCTGCTCTCAGAAGAGCTACCATCGCTAACAAGATAGTTCCCGTTTGCTGCGGTACATCTTACAAGAACAAGGGTGTTCAGAAGCTCCTTGACGCTGTTATCGATTATATGCCCTCACCTCTCGACATTCCCGCTATCAAGGGTGTTGACCAGACTACAGGCGAGGAAGTAGAAAGACATACCGACGACAACGAGCCTTTCTCAGCTCTTGCATTCAAGATTGCGACAGACCCCTTCGTTGGTAAGCTTTGCTTCATCCGTGTATATTCAGGTAAGATTACAGCAGGTGAGACAGTATACAACGCAACCAAGCAGTCTCGCGAGCGACTTGGTCGTATCGTGCAGATGCACTCCAACAACAGAATTGATATCAACGAGCTTTATGCCGGTGATATTGCGGCTGTTGTCGGCGTAAAGAATACCACCACAGGTGATACTCTTTGTGTTGAGAATGCGCCCGTAATACTCGAATCAATGGAGTTCCCCGAGCCCGTTATCCGAGTTGCTATCGAGCCTAAGACTAAGGCGGGCCAGGAAAAGATGGGTATTGCACTTCAGAAGCTTGCTGAAGAAGACCCCACATTCCGTTGCTATACAGATGAAGAAACAGGCCAGACCATTATCGCAGGTATGGGTGAGCTTCATCTTGAGATTATCGTTGACAGACTTCTCCGTGAGTTCCATGTAGAAGCTGATGTCGGTAAGCCTCAGGTTGCATACAAGGAAACCATCCGCAAGAATGCAGATGTTGACCATAAGTATGCACGTCAGTCAGGTGGTAAGGGTCAGTACGGTCATGTTAAGATGATCATTGAGCCCAACGAGCCCGGTAAGGGTTACGAGTTCATCAACAAGGTAGTAGGCGGTAACATTCCCAAGGAGTACATCCCCGCAGTTGATGCAGGTGTACAGGGTGCTATGACATCAGGTGTTATTGCAGGCTACAATGTTGTTGACGTTAAGGTAACACTTTACGACGGTTCATACCACGAAGTTGACTCCTCAGAAATGGCGTTCAAGATCGCTGCTTCAATGGCATTCAAGGAAGGTATGAGAAAGGCTGATCCCGTTCTCACAGAGCCTATCATGAAGGTTGTTGTAGTAGTACCCGACGATTACATGGGAGACGTTATCGGTGATATCAACTCCCGCCGTGGTCAGATTCAGGGTATGGAGCAGGTTGGTCAGGGCGTTCAGGAGATCAACGCATTTGTTCCCCTTGCTTGTATGTTCGGTTATGCTACCGACCTTCGTTCAAAGACACAGGGTCGTGGTCAGTATACAATGGAGCCCAGCCACTATCAGGAGGTTCCCAAGAGCATTCAGGAAGAAATTGTTGCCGGTAAGGCAAAAGCATAAATTAAAAAACAAAAAAACTTATAAAATTGGAGGAAAATTACAATGGCAAAGGCAAAATTCGAAAGAACAAAACCCCATGTTAACATTGGTACAATCGGTCACGTTGACCACGGTAAGACAACTCTTACTGCAGCAATCACAAAGTTCCTTTCTCTCGGTAACGAGAAGAACGAGGCTATGGCTTACGACCAGATCGACAACGCTCCCGAAGAGAGAGCACGTGGTATCACGATCAACACAAGACACGTTGAGTACGAGACAGCTAACAGACACTATGCACACGTTGACTGCCCCGGCCACGCTGACTACGTTAAGAACATGATCACAGGTGCTGCTCAGATGGACGGCGGTATCCTCGTTGTTGCCGGTACAGACGGTCCCATGCAGCAGACTCGTGAGCACATCCTTCTTGCTCGTCAGGTTGGTGTTCCCGCTCTCGTTGTTTTCGTTAACAAGTGCGACATGGTTGACGATGAAGAGCTTCTTGAGCTCGTTGAAATGGAAATCAGAGGACTTCTTGATGAGTACGACTTCCCCGGAGATGATATCCCCGTAGTTCGTGGTTCTGCAAGAGAAGCTCTTATCTCTGAGTCCACAGATGCTAATGATGCAGTTTACGCTCCTATCAAGGAACTCATGGATGCTGTTGACAGCTACATCCCCACACCCGACAGAAAGGCTGATCTTCCTTTCCTTATGCCTGTTGAGGACGTATTCTCAATCTCAGGCCGTGGTACAGTTGCTACAGGTAGAGTAGAGCGTGGTACAATCAACATGAACGATGAAGTTGAGCTCGTTGGTCTTGCTGACGAGAGCAGAAAGACTGTTGTTACAGGTATCGAAATGTTCCATAAGCTCATGGACAATGCTGAAGCAGGTGACAACGTTGGTCTTCTTCTTCGTGGTATCCAGAAGAACGAGATTGAAAGAGGACAGGTTCTTGCTAAGCCCGGTTCAATCAATCCTCACACTTCATTCGTAGGACAGGTTTACGTTCTTACTGAGAAGGAAGGCGGACGTCATAAGCCCTTCTTCACAAACTACAGACCTCAGTTCTACTTCAGAACAACTGACGTTACAGGTGTTATCACTCTTCCCGAAGGCGTTGAAATGTGCAACCCCGGCGATAACGTTGATATGAGCGTTGAGCTTATCACTCCTATCGCTATTGAAAAGGGTCTTCGTTTCGCTATCCGTGAGGGTGGTAGAACAGTTGGTTCAGGCGTTGTTTCTGAAATCAAGGGCTAATAATTAAATAGCTTATATAAAAAGGTTTATGCCTCGTGCATAAACCTTTTTCTTTTTCAAAAATGGCTTTTTGAGGGAAATTTAAGAGTTGCTATTGAAATTATTACCGCTATCGTTTATAATTGTTTTGAACAATAAAAAGTGAGGATAAAACTATGGCAAATCTTATGCATCCATGGGAAGGCTATGTGAAGCCCTTCAGAATTTTCGGCAACCTCTATTTTGTGGGTACGACTCCTGCATCGACTCACCTTATTGATACAGGGGAGGGGCTTATTGTAATTGACCCGGGATATCCTCAGAGTCTTTATCTTGTGATAAACAACATATGCGAGCTTGACTTTAAAGTAAGTGATATAAAAGCAATTGTCATTACTCACGGTCATTATGACCACCTTGGTGCAGTAAAGGCATTGAAGGAGCTGACAGGAGCTACGACCTATATCGGTAAAGAAGATGTGACATACGCAAACGGTACAGAGGACCTGACGTGGGCAAAGGAGCTTGGTGCAGAGTATCATGAGGCGTTTGAACCCGATGTGCTCATTTCACACGGTGATGTAATAACACTGGGAAACACAAAAATACTGTGCAAGGATGCACCCGGTCATACACCCGGTACAAAGGCGTTTTTCTTTGATGTTACCGACGGAAAAACAACCTTGAGGGCGGCAATGCACGGCGGTGTGGGAATGAATTCAATGAAAAAAAGCTTTCTCAAGCAATACGGACTCTCTACCGAAATACGTGAAAAATTTGTTCCCTCAATTGAAGGCTTTATAGACGAGAAAGTTGATATTTTACTTGGTAATCACGTGCACAACAACGACACAGTCGGAAAATCCGAGCGTATGACTGATACATATAACCCTTTCATTGACAGCAATGCATGGAAGAAATTTCTGACAAATGTAATAAAACATTATAATGATATGATAAGCGATGAAAAACAGTGATTAATTATTTGCAATAATGAACTAAATGGAGGAAAATGAAATGAACGAAATTAAAACTAACAAAGCACCTGCGGCAATCGGTCCCTATTCACAGGCTATTGTATTGGGAGATATGGTGTTTACCTCAGGGCAGATTCCCGTAAATCCCGAGACAGGTATTATTCCCGACGGAGCTGAATTGCAGGCAAATCAAGTTTTTACAAATCTGAAAAATCTACTTGAAGAAGCAGGCTCAAGTATAGAAAATGTGATAAAAACAACGGTATTCATTAAGAATATGGACGACTTTGCGAAAATAAATGAAGTTTATGCAAAGTATTTTACCACACCGTATCCGGCACGTTCCTGTGTTGAGGTTGCAAGGCTTCCCAAGGATGTATTGATAGAGGTTGAGGCTATCGCAAAGATATAATTTAAACATCAAAAGCGGAGGAAATATGTCATATACAAAAATTGCACCTGCAAAGCCGTTTGAGGGTGTTCCTAAAATAAACATGCCTCTTTGTTACGGTGCATCACCTAAAAAGCCGTTGATGTTCAGAATTGCGGCTACGGGTAACCGCCCCATTGCATATGAAATTAAAAATTTACCTGATGGTTTGAAGCTTGAAGAAAATATTGTTACAGGTCGAGTGGAAAACGAGGGCGATTATACTATAAGTATTATTGCAACAAACTCTCTTGGCAGTGACAGCCTTGATATGGTACTTGAAATTCATCCCGACAGGGTACAGCTGACACCTTTAATGGGATTTACAAGCTGGAATGCCTTCGGCTATTCGGTAACACAGGCACAGCTTGAGAATGCCGCATCAATAATGAGCAATCTGGGCATTAATGAGTACGGGTATAATTTTATAAACATTGATTCCGGCTGGCAGGGGGAATACGGCGGAAAGCACGATGCAATTATGCCAAATAATAAATTCCCCGATATGAAGGGCTTTTGTGACAGAATGCACGAGGCAGGATACAAATGCGGCATATACTCCACTCCCATGCTTCATGCCTTTGGCTGTTCTATGGATACTGTTCCTCTGCCTCCCGGTTGTACACAGGGGGAAGCGGATGACCGCTTTGCCGATGAGCGTGGCGGTATAGGTATTATACGAAAAGAGAAAAACAACGCACTTCAATGGGCAGAGTGGGGCTTTGACTATCTTAAATACGATTGGCGTCCCTCCGACCCTTACAACGCAGAGCTTATGAGACGTGAGCTTGTTGCAACCGACCGTGACTTTGGCTTTTGCGTTACCGTCAAGGCACGTCCTGAATATCACAAATATTGGGAAAAGTATTGCAACAGCTACCGCTGTAATATAGATTCTCTCGGAGATTGGGACAATTTTATTGAAATTTATAAAACGTATTTTGACTTTATTGATTTTATAAACAAGGGACATTATTTCGATTTGGATATGCTTGACCTGGGGCAATGCAATTTGTTCCCTGTGTCCTACAATAAGCACGATTACGGCTTTACCGAAGATGAGCAGCTTGCGGTTTATACTGCCCGTGTAATTACCTCTTCTCCTATTCAGCTGAGTACCACTTTCGAAAAAATAAGCGATTTCGAGCTTTCGGTCTACTGTAATGAAGAAGTAATTGCCATTCATCAGGACTGCTCGGGAAATGCGGCTCTGCCTCATTTGATAATTGAGGACGGAAAGAGAATGCTTCATGTTTTAAAGAGAAGGCTATACAACGGAGATTATGCATTTGCGGTATTCAATCTCGGAGAAACAACCGAGACTGTAAAGCTTTATTTTGATGAGCTATCATCTATCCGAGATGTCTGGGCAAAGGAAAACCTTAGTGATTCCAAAACACTGACTTTGACCGAGATGCCTCCTCACAGTGTAAGACTGTTCAGAACGGCATCTAAGAGCGTTTAATTGCTTAATTGCAACAGAAAATACAGGGGGATGTTAAAAAAGTCCGGACCGCCAAAAACGAAAAAAACAAAAATAAAACCTTTTTGAAAGTTTGAAAGTTGAAAATTTAAAGGCAAAAATTCGAAAATCGAATTTTTTTGAAAAAATGTATGTTTTTGGCTATGAACAAACTTCACCTCTCGATGTACAAAAGTACGCCTTCGGGTTCAGTTTGTCCATTCTGAAGCTTTTTTTCTATCCCTTACGGTTCGGGGCTGCTTTAAAAAACTCAAAAGAGTTTTTAAACAGCCCCATTTATATATGACTTTATAAATGGCTTGTTGCTTTTTAAAGCAAGCCTTGTATGAACAAAAAAATAAAAGTGCTTACAATGTATTGATTTTGCGATTTTTTTGTGTTATAATATATCAAATTAGTTTTTTGCGTATTATGACAAAGGAGAAAAAGATGTTAAGAGTCGGAATTTGGGGATGCGGAGGAATTTCCGCAATGCACAGACGTGGATATCAGATGCTTCAGGAGCAGGGAGTGCCTGTAGAGGTGGTTGCTCTTTGTGATATCAACCCGTCAAACTTCAACAATGAAATAAAGATAAACGTTTCAAAGGTGAGTGACGCTCCTCTCAAAAGGATAGACCATTGCTACACAGACGTTGAAGAAATGATTGCAAAGGAAGACCTTGACCTTGTGGATATATGCTTACCCACCTTCCTTCACAAGGATGCTACCATCAAGGTGCTGGACAGCGGTATAAACGTGCTTGTTGAGAAGCCTATGGCTATGAGCAGCGAAGAAGCCAAGGAAATGCTGGCAGCCGAAAAGCGTTCGGGCAAGCGCCTTATGGTTGGTCATTGTGTACGATTCAACAAGGCGTACAGCGCAATGCGTGAAGCTATTTTGAGCGGAGAATACGGTCATCTTATCAGCGCAGATTTTGCAAGACTTTCGGCTGTTCCTCTCTGGAGAATGCACAAGGGCGGACCCAACAAGGGAAGACTTGACGGAGTTATACTTGATATGCACATCCATGACGTTGACTACGCACAGAGTGTTTTCGGAATGCCCGATGCTATTTCGGCAATTGCTTCAAAAAACAACTTTACATACTGCGACTCTGTCAGCACTACCTTCAAGTACGAGGATGCTTTTGTTCACATAAGAGGCGATTGGGGACTTCCTCAGAGCTTTGTCTTCAATGCTCCCTTCAGAGTTAATCTTGAAAAGGCGGCTTTTGTGGGTGCGGATGACGGAGATCTTGTTCTTCATCAGGATGCAGGCGGAAGCAAGGTGATCTGTCAGCAGGACGGAAAGAGCAGTATCATGTACGAGATAGAGTACTTCGTTGATATCCTTCTCAATGACAAGGAGAATACTATCAATCCTCCCGAGCAGTCTTTGGACACAATACGTCTTGTTGAAATAATCGAGTCAAGTGCCAAGAGAAACGGCAGAACCATGTTTTTACAGTAATATCATAAAAAGGTTGGCTTTGAGAAATACCTCAGGTCAACCTTTTAATATTTTAATAGTTCAGCAAAATTATCGCAAATACCCCTAAAACAAGGCCTGCGAGTTGAAGGATTTTCAGCTTTTCCTTAAATATAACTCTGCCGATGATCCATACGGTGATGACGTTGCATACGGATACTATGGGGAAGAGCACAGAGGCGTTTTCGGTTGCGGCAAGGTAGAGAACTATAAAATTTGCTCCGCTGTTAAGTATGCCCGAAGTGATTCCTGAGGCGTTGAGGCAGAATGCTTTAAGCTCGCTCCTTCCCATTATTGAGGTGACCGCAAGAACACATACCAGAGACCACAGCATAAATTCAATTCGGTATTCCCCGGGGTAACACAGCTGATGATACTTTTGTATCAGCGAGCATATTCCGTTTGTCACCATAGTCAGCATAGCAAATACCGACCATTTTACCGAAAGCCCCTTTTCTTTTTTGAAATTGAGCAGTACTATCGCTGACATCAGGAACAGAATACCCATAACTCCGAATACAGACAGTTTTTCTCTCCATACGGTTATGCCGAATATAAACGGTATGACCAAAGAAAACGAGGCTATAATGCTTGTCAGCGCCATAGGTCCCATGCTCAGCGCCTTAAAGCCCGTATACATTGAAATTCCCAGAAACACCCCGTAACAAATTCCGAAAAGGACGGTAGCCGAGTGAAGGGAGATGCCATTGATAATTCCCGCAATGAGAAATAACAATATTCCCGCAATTGCCTTGTTTATATTGAACAGGTGGGCTGAGCCGCCCCTTGATGCGTGCAGCTTGCCGAGGGTGTTTTGTCCCGAGGCACAGGCTACGTTGAGAAAATACAGCAGGATGCTCATATTTGTATCTGAGTCTTTGACCAGCCGCTGTCGCTGTATGAGTTACCTTCAAGGCTTACACGGCGGAGCAGGGTAGACGTTTCCTCACGGAGCTCGCTGTATTGTGACCAGGTAAACGAATTCGCACCCATTTCCTTGGCACAGCCGAGTATACTCGGCATATATTCCTTCAAGGTGTGCCAGGTGGTGAGCATCACGCCGAAAAGATTATTTTCAGCCACGGTCTGCACGTGCGCCTTGTAATTGGCGGGCTCATACCAGGGTGCCCCCATCACGTCGAAGCCGCACGAGGCAAGGTCAACGGTTGAGGGGATGGGTACGGTATTTATATTGTACTGCCAGTCCACCATAACGGAGCTTTTTGCCAGCGCCTCTATCATTGCGTTTTCACATCCGAAGCTTGAGCTTGCATAAAAGCCCTTGCCGTATTTTGATGCGTTTAGCATCATATCCATCCACAGCATCGGACGTCTGCCTTCTTCTTCAACCTGAGTAGTGAGTCTGTTTAGAAATTCGGGGAGCTTGCCGTTTAACTCTTTGTTACGAGAGTAGTAATATGCTTCATCACAGCCTATATGGAAATACTCTCCTTTACCGAACAGCTGGCAAAGCTCGTATCGGATATCCTTCAAAAGCCTGTCCACCTTATCACTGCAAATGTTCCATGCCCATCCGTCGGGAGTGAAAAGGTCGTAAAGCCTTGGATTTTGGTCGAGTACAACATGCTTGCCGTATTTAAGTCTGGAAGCAGTTGCGTGTCCCAATTGATTGAACATAGGAATGGGCTCCATGCCCATTTCACGTACAAGGGTCAACAGCTCTTTTACCTCATCCTTGGTGAATGCATTCTCCCATGACAGCTCCTTGAGGCAGTCATATTTAAGCATTCCCCAGAACTCAATTACAATATGAGTGTATTGGCAAATGCCTGCAAGGCGGATGAGCTTTTTGATAAAGTACAGGTCATTTTCGGGGAATACACATATATGTATCATTCTGTTTTTGATTACGTAATTTCCCGCTTCTTTTACTTCTTTGACACAAAAAAACTTGCCGCAAGGTTCAATTTTCATAAGCAGTGAGCAGTATCCTCTCATCAGACCGCCGAAGTCTTTACCTACTACTGCAACTCCTGCTTCGCTCACTTCAAGAGCATATTCACTGCCGTCGGGAATTTTAGGTATATTCACCTCTCCTACAACAAAGATGAAGCTTTCTCCTTCCTTGAGTGTTAAGCTTGCTTCGGTCATGCAGAAGCTGTTCCACAGCGCCGTTACGGTACTGTTTAGCATTTTTTTATCCGCATAAGCGGTCACATTGCCGCTGAACTTAAAATATTTATCCATTTTTTCATCCTCTAAGTAATATCTTGAAATTTACCTTACCGCTTTCTTGTTATTTGTGAGTATATGATAGTATAAATTTTCAAAAATAAAAACTTCTATTACAAAGAAAAAGGTGGACTTTTCAACGTAAATGTGCTACACTGAAAACGAGGTGAGAATATGCTTTACAACGGAGACAATCCGATTGTGCGGATAGAGGGAGTTTTTCACATGAAATGGAGCGGCGGAAATTTTGATGTTGCACCGAGAAAGCATTCCGCACTTGCTTTCAGGATAAAAGGAGAAGCCCTGATACGTTCACGGGGCAGGGAATACAGTGTCGGCGTCAACGATGTGCTGTATCTACCGCAGAATGTTGAGTACACTGCAGAGTATACAGACACGGAAATGATAGTTGTGCATTTTATCACTGCAGCAGATGACGGCTGTCTTGAGGTGTATTCTTCAGATGATGCAGAGTCGCTATATAAGGCGTTTACAAAATGCTTTTCTCTTTGGGAAAGCAAACAGACCGGATACAGACTTTTTGTTACTTCGGAGTTGTACGGAATACTCGGTATCCTGATGAAGAGTGAGACTGCTGTAAGATTGCCTTCTTATTTTCTTTCTGCTGTATCATACATCAATTCTAATTACCGAAGCCCCTCATTGAGCATTCCTGAGGTGTGCAAATATGCAGGAATTTCCGAAACGGTTTTCAGAGCTTTGTTCAAAGAGCATTATAAAAAAACACCCGTTGCGTATATAAACGATATGCGTGTGGAGTACGCCAGATGCTTGATTGCCAACGGTTATACAGTTGACTCTGCATCGTCGGAAAGCGGTTTTGGCGACCCAAAGTATTTTGCACGAACTGTAAAGAAACTCTATGGCTGTACTCCGCGCTCCTTCAAAAACTGGGGCAAATAAAAGCGGAGAGCCTCTGCCGGCAATTCTCGCCTATCGTGACATATATCCATACCAAAACAAAGTAAAACGGCGAGGTTGATTTGATGCAATTTTTGGGTAAATAAAAAAATACAACTTATTTTTTGTAATATTGTAAACCGGGGTTGAAAAACTGAAAACAATATGCTAAAATCGGCATATAAACGGAATATCACAAGGAGAAATATTATGAAACTATTATCAAAGAACTTGCCAGTAAGAAGAATAACACCCGATGACGCACAGTATTTTTTCGGATACTATGACCTTCAGCCCTATAATGCAGACGAGTCCTTGCACCTTACCCATAAGGCAGCCTTCCGTAATAAATTACAGGAGAAGGGCGAAAGCGCAGAGGTGGGCTTTATAGACCTGTCAAACGGAAAATACGAAAGAATAGATACCACATTTGCATGGAATTTTCAGCAGGGAGCAATGCTTCAATGGAATTCTCTTTCTCCCAACCGTGAGGTAATATATAACACCGTTGAAAACGGTGAATATCACGGCGTTATTGTCGATATTTACACAGGCAAAAAAAGATTTCTTGACAGACCTGTTGCCAATGTGTCAAGAGACGGAAAATATGCTTTGAGCATAAATATGTCCCGTCTTTACGATTTCAGACCGGGCTACGGATATGCATGGCCCACCGACCCCGATTTTTATAAAAAGCACTCGAGGAATGACGGAGTTTACCTCATAGATATGGAGACGGGCAAGTCAAAGCTCATTCTCTCCCTTGACGAAATATGGGAGTTTACAGGTAAGTATTTCGGCAATGACCAAAAAATCATTATCAATCATATTACCTTCAATCCCGCTGCAAGCCGCTTTATCGCACTTGTCCGCAACTTTCACGAAAAGGGCGTCAGTCACAAGACTGCTCTTATTACAGCGAATCGTGACGGAAGCGATATGTATCTCCTTTCCGATTACGGTCTGCAGTCTCATTATTGGTGGATGAATAACGAAGAGGTAATATTCTTCAGTGACGGCAAGGAGCTTGATGCCTGCCGCGGCTGGTATAATACCTATGTTTTAAAGGACAGAACCCACGAGGGCTATATGTATGCCGACGGATTTTTTGATATAGATACTCATATGAGCTTTTCACCCGACGGAAAGATTATGCTGTCGGATACATATCCCAACCTTGAAAGATACAAGAGATTGAGACTTTACAATCCCGAGAGGGAGACCTGTGTGACCTTGGGCTATTTCCGTGAGCTTGAAAATGTATGCACAGATGTAAGATGCGACCTGCACCCCAGATGGAGCAGAAGCGGTAACAGCATTACATTTGATTCTGTACACGAGGGCTTCAGAGGTGTATATGAAATAGAATTCAATGGCAAGCTGAACGAATTATTTGATTAAGAGGAAAAGTCTATGAATTATGCTTCATTTTCATTGAACGGCGCATGGGAGATGTTTTATCAGGAGCAGACCTACACAAGCCAGGAGGCGCCTGTACTTGTAAACTCGTCTGAGCGGGTGGATTGCCTTGTGGAAAAGGCTGTTCCCGGATATTGGGAGGATATGACCGAGGAGTTTTTGATGATGCCCTTTTTCGGAAAACTTAAGGTCAATCCAAGCTACGGCGTTCAGCGCTATCCCATACGGGCAGTTGTTCCCGACATGGCTCTGCCTAATATTATGGGTAACTTTTTCTATCGCCGTACAGTCGTTTTTGAAGAGGTTGCAGACAGCACGGCTATATATTTTGACGGTGTACAGAACAGGGCTTCTGTATGGATAAACGGCTGTTTTATAGGACATCACGAGGGCTACAGCACATCATTTGAGCTTGAAATACCCCAGGGAGTGCTGACGGTTGGTGAGAATACTATAATTCTTTCGGTCTCAAACCACAAGCTTTGCGGTTATGACAACCGAGCTGTTTCGGGACTTACCTCAAGAGCTGCAAATGAGTACACAGGCGGTATTACAGGCAATGTTGAATTTCGTGTATACAAAAACCCCATACGTGATATTTCGGTATTTGTTTCGGATAAGCTGGACACCGCTTCGGTAAAGGTTGAACGCCGAGGCGCCGTGAGATTTACATGGACGGTTCTTGACAGCGGCAGGGCGGTGAAGAAAGGGGAGGCGCAGGGTGATTTCTCCTTTGATACAGATGGTATGGAATTCTGGTCGCCCGAATTTCCCAAGCTTTATACTCTCAAAATCAGCTGCGACGGCTTTGAAACAGAAAGAAAATTCGGTATCCGCCGTCTGATAGTTAACGGCGTTAAGTTCAAGCTTAACGGCACTCCCTATTTTTTGAGAGGGATATGCGAGCATTGCTATTTTCCCGAAACAGTTCATCCCAATCACGATAAGACCTATTACAGAAGTATAATCAGAAAAATAAAGGAGCTTGGCTTTAATTTCATTCGCTTCCATACCTATATTCCCGAGGAGGAGTATATGGAGGCTGCAGACGAGCTTGGCGTGCTTTTGCATGTGGAAAGCCCCAATTATACATCCCTTGAGGAATGGCAGGAGATAGTCCGCTTCTGCAGGAGACATACCTCTGTTGTTATTTACTGCTGCGGAAACGAGCTTTCCATTGACAGTGAATACGAGAAATATCTGGAAGCCTGTGCGGATTTTGTTCACAACGGCACGGATGCGCTTTTCTCTCCTCTTTCAGCGCTGAGAAAGGCTGAATATATGTTCTTTGACGGAGACGAGGGCGTTGTTTCGGCACCCTTTCAGCATTCGCCGTCAATGTTTGAGCGCTTGGGCAAATTCTGCGATATGTATTCAAGCTATGCCAACGGTAAGCTCAGTTACTTTTCGCTTGATGCCGACCCGAAGGAGCTTGACGATTGGAGCAGAGTGTATAACAAGCCCCGTGTCAGCCACGAAATATGTATTGACGGAACATATACCGATTTGAGCCTCAAGGACAGATACAAGGGCACAAGAATAGGCAAAACCGAGATGTTTTCCTCCCTGGAGGACTGCCTTGAAGAAAAGGGCATCCTGAAAAACGCACCCTTATACTTCAAGAATTCTTCCGAATGGCAGAGGCGCATAAGAAAGCATTGCTTTGAAGCCGCCCGTCTTTGCGATAAGCTTGCAGGCTTTGATTTTCTCGGACCGATAGACACTCATTGGCATACCTTCGGCTACGATGTGGGTATGATGAATGAGTTTTATGAGCTGAAGCCGGGCGAAACTGTGCGTAACGTGCTTATGTACAATTCACCCACAGTCGTGCTTACAGACCTTGATAAAAAATACAATTTTACCTCGGGAGAAAGGCTTTCTTGCAGAATTTACGTTTCCCACTACGGCAAAGAGGACCTGAAAAATGCCCATCTTTGTGTAAGACTTATGACCGACGGAAAGGTTATCCGCCGTGAGGAAGCTACTGTTGAGCAGGTGGCTAACGGTGCAGTTTCCCGCCTTTGCTCGTTTAACTGCTCTCTGCCGGCCGTGGACAAGCCCTGTGAAATGAAGCTGTACATAACTCTTGACGGCGGTGATGTTTTTGCGGAAAATGAATGGGAAATATATGTTTTCCCTGCTGTGGCAGACACAGATTACGGCAGAATAGCTGTATCGGACGGAATTGATATCGACAGCCTTATCGGCTTGCTGGCAGACGGAGAGGACGTGCTTCTCACAGGCAAACTGCCCTTTGAAACTCTGCCCACAGGTTTCAGAATTGCCCTTGCAGGCAGAACAGCAGGCAATCTTGCAACGGTTATCAATGACCACCCCGCCCTTGACGGTCTGGTTCACAACGGCTTTTGCTCATGGCAGTTTTACCCCATGATGACGGGAGGCAGTGCTGTCTGCTTTGAGAGCGGCAGTGTACCCTTTGACCCCATAATAGAGGTAGCTTCTACCCATAAATACCCAATCAGACAGGCAGCTCTGTTTGAGCTTCGTGTATTGAAGGGCAGACTCCTTGTGTGCGGCTTCCGTCTTGATTCCGATGACCCCGGGGCAGTGTGGCTTAAGTCAAGACTTGTGTCATATATGCAGAGCGACAGCTTTGCACCCCGCAATGCCGTAGACGGCGGCTCCCTTCGTACTCTTGCTCAAAGCAGTATAAAAAAGGCTGAGGCAAATAAAAATCTTGCCTTCAACCCCAATGATAAAGCAACCAAAGGAGAATAAAATGAAGATATCCACATCAACAGGTGATTTCAGCGGATATGTTAAAACGATTGCCGAAAAGGTAAAGCTATTCAAGGATACAAAATTCAAATATATAAATCTTGAACAAACAGGTTCCGAGGTCAAGGAGGCTGTGGCAAATGATAAGGAATTGAAACGAAAGATTGATGATTGGGGAGAGGCGGCAGTCTTTGCGGGTATCACATATGTAGTGAGCCATGCCCCCTGCATTAATCCGTTCGGAGAGCTTACCGACGAGCATTACAGGACAACGGTCCGTATCATGCAAGGCTCGATTGAGGCGTGCCGCCTTCTCGGCATCGACAGAATAGTGGTGCATGCAGGTGAAAATGAAGCCTTTACGATATCTGATTTTTATAAAAGAAACAGGGAATACTATCTTGAGCTTGCAGACATTGCCGAAAAGTACGGAATAACCGTCATGACAGAAAACATGGTGGACTACACCTACAACCCCTTGTCAACAGGCAGGGAAATGCGTGAGTTTATAGAGTATGTCAACCACCCGCTGATAGCGGGATGTTGGGACACTGCACATGCAAATAATAACCGAAGAGCGAAAATTGACGGTCAGTATAAGTGCATAGTTGATTTGGGTGACAGACTCAAGGGTCTCCACATTGCCGACAATTTCGGCGACGGCCCTCATCACCATACATGGCCTTTTGCGGGTGTTGTAAACTTTGACTCTGTAATGCAGGGACTTATTGATGGGAAATATGACGGCTTTTTCAATTTTGAGGCATCATATACCCTGTTGCACAACAGCAATCTTCCGTATCACAGAGAGCCTTGGGTACACAACGGCGAGACAGTGACAAAACTGCTTAACCCTTCCGTTGAGCTGAAGCAGAAGGCTGTAGACCTTATGTACTACACAGGCAAGTATATTCTGGAAGCCTACGACCAATTTGAAGAATAGGAGAAAAAATGTACCACAATAACTACACAATGCTCTGCGATTTTTATGAGCTTACTATGGCAAACGGATATTTCGAGGCGGGCAAAAAGGACGAGATCGTATACTTCGATTGCTTCTTCCGCACCATACCCGACGGAGGCGGTTTTGCCATTGCCGCAGGGCTTGAACAACTTATTGATTATATAGAAAACATAAGCTTTACCGCCGAGGATGTTGAATATCTGAAAACGAAGAAGTGTTTTTCCGAGGGCTTTCTCGACTATCTTCGGGAGTTCAGGTTTACAGGGGATATATGGGCTGTACCTGAGGGAACACCGATATTTCCGGGTGAGCCTATTATTACAGTACGAGCACCTGCAATACAGGCACAGTTTATAGAAACATATCTTTTGTTGGCGGTAAATCATCAGTCTCTTATTGCTACAAAGGCGAACAGAATTGTCCGTGCCGCTCAGGGCAGACCTGTGGCAGAATTCGGCTCCCGTAGAGCACAGGGTGCTGACGGTGCAATACTTGGCGCACGTGCCGCATATATAGGAGGCTGTGCCGCAACCGCATGCACCATTTCCGACAGGGAATACGGTGTGCCTGCAACAGGTACAATGGCTCATTCCTGGGTACAGATGTTTGACAGCGAATACGAGGCTTTCAAGACATACTGTCAGCTTTACCCCAATAATGCTACTCTCCTTGTGGACACATACGATGTGCTTCACAGCGGTGTCCCCAATGCAATACGCGCCTTCAAGGAGGCAGGAATTACAAAATGCGGAATAAGGCTTGATTCGGGAGATATTGCATATCTTACGGTCAAGGCAAGAAAAATGCTGGATGAGGCAGGACTGACCGACTGTAAAATAGTTGTTTCCAATTCTCTCGACGAGACTATTATCAGGGATATTATAGCACAGGGAGCACAGGTGGATTCCTTTGGTGTGGGAGAAAGACTGATAACCGCAAAGTCCGACCCTGTTTTCGGAGGGGTATACAAGCTTGTCGCCAAAGAGGAAAACGGCACTGTTGTACCCAAAATAAAAATAAGCGAGAATACAGGCAAGATTACCAATCCTCACTATAAAAAAGTATACCGTATATTTTCGAAGGAAAGCGGGCAGGCAATTGCAGATCTTATGTGTGCTTATGATGAGATAATAAACGAGAATGAGCCGCTTGACCTTTTTGACCCTGTTGATACCTGGAAGCATAAGCTTGTGACAGATTATACTGTCAAGGAATTACAGATGCCTGTTTTCAAAAACGGTAAATGTGTTTATGATAAGCCTTCCATTGATGAAATAAGAAACTATTGCAAGGAACAGATAGAGCTTCTTTGGGCAGAGGTCAGACGATTTGAAAATCCTCACAGATATTATATAGACCTTTCCGAAAAGCTGTGGAATATCAAGCATACTTTGCTCAAAGAAAAATCAAAAAGGACATAAAAACGGCTGTAAAAAGCTCAAGTAGAGCTTTTTACAGCCGTATTTTCTTTTATTTGATAATATCTCCGTGAGTTCGTAAGGTTACGGATGCACGCTTTTGATATTCGCACTTCGAGCTGTCGCTGAGGGTAACGGTGTTTTCGCCTTTGTTCAGCACGGGGATGTCTCCCTCTGTCTTCGGGGTATCCAGAAGGTGACCCGTTCTGTCATATACCTTAGCCGTATTGCTTTCGGGATTGTATTCAAGGTAATCCGAGCTGTTGAGCATGGTCTTGAAGGTGACGGTCCTTCCGTTTACGGTAAGGGCGGGGTCGATGAGGGTAATGCTGTGATGGGGAAGCGCCTTAATGGGCTTGATACGGAGCTGACAGTCGCGGTCTGTCATTATTCTGAGTATCTCAAGATCGTTGTAATCCGAGGGGGAGGAATATGCTGCGTAGAATATGTCAACGTCGGTAAATACCTTGTAGTCGAGTATCTGGGCGGGAAAATCCTCCTGCTTCATCTCACAGTTTTCAAACTCGTAGAAGCTGTAATAGCGCCAGCCCTCAAAATCGAGTTTTACGAAATGGTCGCTGTTTCCGTGCTCGTTAACGCACATAGGCGATCTGAAACGGAAATTCACGAGAGCGTTGCTGTTGTCACCGTATACCCATATACCGATACCACGTTTGTTCCCAGTGGATATATGACCCAGTTGGATGTCCGTGTTGAGGGGAGGCGTGGTGTTCTCACCCGCATCATAAAGCACCTTCGCGTCACTTACGTCATATTTGTCTGCTGTGAACATTGCTTCTATTCTTATTTTGGGAGATTGGGCATCAAAGCGGTTTGTAACCTTGAAGGTGTTTCTGCCGTCCTCGAAGCTTTGTATCTTGTTGAAGTCCGTATAGGTGGGACGGAAGCAATAGCGCCCGTCTATCTGCACAAGCTCGTGCTCGCTGTAGGGACGGCGGACGATGTCCTTGATGTGCTTGTCAAAATATTTTTCACGCTGGAGCTTTGCATAGAGCTGTATCTTTTCGCTGTATGAGGCGATTATGGGATATTTTTCATAGTCCTCATACATCACCCAGCATTGACATACGTCGGTAGCGAGGGTCTTTGAGCATATGTAGTCAACATCCTCGTCGTGCATTACCTTGTAAGACCAATTCAGTCTGTCCATATCCCCGGGGAAGAGAGGCCACCAGCCCAATTCTCCGATGAGATACATACGCTCGGCAAACTTTTCGTTGAATTTTACGTGCTGGTCGGTAAAGTCGCGGTAGCCGCGCATAGGACCGTCAAATGCTCCCATTCTCGTTCTTGCATACCATTGACCGGGATACTGAGGACCGTAGCAGCAGTTGAAGATGGGAGGCTTCTTGAGATATTTGAAGACCTCGTTGATGAAAAGCACGGCGTGATACCAGGAGAACTCGTTTCCGTCAAGGACGAATACGCCGTCTATGGCATCCAGATAGTAGCCGTCAAAGCTGCATTCGTTGTAGAAATCGGCATTGTTCTTTGCGATCTCATAAAACAGCTCGGAATCCTTTTCGGGGGCAATATAATTGAAATACGAGTTGAGCTGCTTTATTTCCGCTCCCTTTTTGTGAGGCGTGACGGTAGTTCCGAATGCACCTCTTTCTATTTCACAGAAGCCGTTTTCGCCAACATTGTGAAAGCGTATTATCTCGTCGTCTATCCAGAGCAGATTGGAGGGTGCGGCACAGTAGCCGAAGTAGAGAGATACGTTTTCGGTATTCTCTACGGTGGGGATGAAGCTGTCCTCTGGCATAAAGTCGCCGTCAAGAGTGTACCTTGCGCATACCCCCAGGTCGCGGTGTGGCTTGGGTGCGATGTATTTATTGCCCTTTTCATTCGCAATATTCTGAACGAAGAAGGTGTAGGTGTGGAGCATACATTGTATGTCCCTGGAGTGAAGGTAGTCGATAACTCTCTTCAGACCGTCAATGCCGTCGGGATAGATATCCGTATTGATGGAGAAATCGCCCTGGTAAAACATCTTGCCCTGATGGAAATTCACCTGTGAGATGCCGTATTTCTTCAGCTTTTCCACGTATTCATCCACGTTGTCCATAGTTATGGGCTCGGTGCAGAGGGTGTATGTGCGGTCGGCATCGTGACATTCCGAGGCGTATGGTCCGCTGTATGCCGCCTTGGGCATATCACCGTCGGGGATGATGTCAAGCACGCGGCGCATTACGGAATTGAGCACAGTCTCTGGCGCACCGATAACTGCCGCCTTGATGGGGGAGATGCCTATGTGTGTGTAGCCCTCGGCAAGAAGGACCGAGTTGCGTCCGGGGTATTCCTGCATCCTGGTCTTGAGAGTCATACCCATAAGAGAAGACACAAATGAAGAGTCTGTGTTGTAGTCGATGTCGGTTATTATATTTACCGTCGCCAACGACCAAAAATTACTGTCGGATACCTCTGCAAGCTCAAAAGTGATGCAGAAATCGTATTCGGTCACGAGTACCTTTGCCGTGTGTCCGTCGGTATACGTTATATTGAGATAGGGGGCAGAGTAGGAGGCGCCGTTGGGGTATATCTCGGTGCGGTCATCCTCGCTCTTGACGATCTTCGAGCAAGGGTTAAAGCCGCTCTTGAGCATATTTCTTCCCGTCGCTTTATCGGTAAATTCTACGTTGTTGCCCTTTTCGTCAATGGTGTAGATGAGATATTCTGTTTCGAATCTTATCATTTTTATCTCCTGAATATTTTTAGGGGGAAGGGGAAAAATCCCCTTCCCCCTCAGAGTCGAGTTGTTGCAGTGTTAACAGATCAGAACAGTCCGTGAATAACGCCGTTTTCATCAACGTCTATCTTTTCAGCCGCAGGAACCTTGGGAAGTCCGGGCATAGTCATAATGTCACCTGTAAGCGCAACTATAAAGCCTGCACCTGCAGAAACCTTTACATTCTTGATGGTAACCACAAAGTCCTCGGGAGCGCCCAGCTTTGCAGGGTCATCTGAGAAGCTGTACTGTGTCTTTGCCATACATACGGGACAGCTGTCAAAGCCCAACTCACGGAGCTTGTCTATCTGCTTCTTTGCCGCAGGAAGAATAGAAATGTCACGTCCTCTGTAAATCTTCTGTACAATAGCACGTATTTTGTCCTCAATTGAAAGGTCTGTGCTGTAGGAGTAGGTGAAATTGCCCTTTTCCTCTTCGCAAAGACGTACAACTTCCTGTGCAAGAGCCTCGCCGCCCTTGCCGCCTTCTGCCCAAACGGTAGAAAGAACAACATTAACACCCAAAGCACGGCACTTTTCTATTATAAGCTCTACTTCCTTATCTGTATCTGTGGGGAAACGGTTAACCGCTACAACAGAGGGCAGTCCGTATACCTCTTTGATGTTTGCAACGTGGCGGAGAAGGTTGGGAATACCCTTTTCGAGGGCTTCGAGATTTTCGCTTCCAAGCTCTGTTTTTGCAAGACCGCCATGCATCTTAAGAGCACGTATTGTTGCTACCACAACTACAGCAGAAGGTGTAAGACCTGCCATACGGCACTTGATATCAAGGAACTTTTCAGCACCCAAGTCTGCGCCGAAGCCTGCCTCGGTTACCGCATAGTCACCCAGCTTCATTGCCATCTTTGTTGCAATTACAGAGTTACAGCCGTGTGCAATGTTTGCAAAAGGTCCGCCGTGTACAAATGTGGGAGTACCCTCAAGTGTCTGTACAAGGTTGGGCTTGAGTGCATCCTTGAGCAGTGCCGCCATAGCACCGTCTGCCTTGAGGTCAGCGGCTGTCACAGGCTGTTCGTCATAGGTGTAACCTACGATTATTCTGCCAAGTCTTGCTTTCAGGTCTGTTATTGAAGAGGAGAGACAAAGCACAGCCATTATTTCGGATGCCACCGTAATGTCGTAGCCGTCCTCACGGGGAACACCGTTTACTCTGCCGCCAAGACCGTCTGTTACAAAACGAAGCTGACGGTCATTCATATCAACACAACGCTTCCATGTAATGCGTCTGGGGTCTATGTTGAGAGAGTTTCCCTGATATATGTGATTGTCCAGCATTGCCGCAAGAAGATTGTTGGCAGCACCTATGGCGTGGAAGTCTCCCGTAAAATGAAGGTTTATATCCTCCATGGGAACAACTTGGGCATATCCGCCGCCTGCCGCACCGCCCTTGACACCGAATACGGGACCGAGAGAGGGCTCACGAAGGGCTATAACCGCCTTCTTTCCTATTCTTGAAAGACCGTCTGCAAGACCGATTGTTGTAGTGGTTTTTCCTTCGCCTGCAGGAGTGGGGGTAATGGCTGTGACAAGGATGAGCTTTCCGTCGGGCTTTGAATCAAGCTCACGAAGGAGAGAAAGGTCTACCTTTGCCTTGTATTTGCCGTAGGGCTCCAGCTTGTCATCGGGAACATTTGCATTTTTTGCTATTTCTGTGATAGGCTGCATTTTCGCCGCCTGAGCTATTTCAATATCTGTAAGCATATGTGTACTTCCTTTACTTGTATTTAACTTGATTATAATATATATTCTGCTTTTTTTCAATCCCTAATTTAAAATAACTATTGATAAAATTTGATTTATATAGTAAAATACCGTTGAAATAGTCCTGAAAGGAGATATTATCATGGCACAAAAAGGACAGTTCAACTGGGTGTTTGCCGACGGCGACCTTCCGCCTCTCGGTGACAATCCCGATTTTCAGGGACATGAGAGTATTACCGTTACAAACCTCAATGAGACTCCCGCACATCTTGCTTTTGATATTTATTTTTCCGACAGAGAACCAATAAAGGGTCTTACCTATACCTTGGGCGCCGAGCGTGTAAATTGCTTCAGACTTGACAAGCCCTTCTGCGACCAGAAGTACAAAATTCCCTTCGGTCAGTATTCGTTGGTGCTTCACAGCGATGTGCCTGTAGTTGCGGTTTTTGGCAGACTTGACGTAAGACAGACAAATATGGCATATTACACAATTCAGGGGTATTCTTATTAAAATTGTGCACACCGAGTCACAAATACTTTTTTAGTGCTTGTGACTTGGTTTTTTATATTAGGAAATTGCATTAAATCAACCTCGCCGTTTTACTATGCTTAATTTTCGCTGAGATTAGGGTAGGCGAGAATTGCCAGCGGCGGCTCGCCGCTTTTTTATATTAGGAAATTCCTCGAAAATAACCTCGCCGTTTTACTATACTTAATTTTCGCTGAGATTAGGGTAGGCGAGAATTGCCAGCGGCGGCTCGCCGCAAAAAAACATTTGACAAATTGAAAAATATATGATATACTTCACGATGTGTATGTGCACATACTGCACAAATTTAAAACAAAAAAGGAGTGAACGTCCAGCATGGACAGTCCGGGTAGTATACCCTTATGTAACGCGAAAGGATTTTTTAATTTCGAGAATGTAGATGAAGGCAGTATTGCCGTTCAGATAGTTATTCTGATTATTCTCATTTGTCTTTCGGCGTTTTTCAGTGCATCCGAAACTGCCTTTTTGACCTACAGTAAGTCAAAGATGAAAACAGAGGCAGAGGATGGCAACAAGAAAGCAAAGCTTGTAATGAAGCTCAGTGATAAGTATGACAAGCTGCTTTCGACGATTCTTGTTGGTAACAACATAGTAAACATCCTGGCAACATCAATGGCAACCGTGCTCTTCACAAGCTTTATTACAAACGAAGAGATAGCAGTCACAATATCCACCGTAGTTATGACTCTTTTGGTCCTTACCTTCGGTGAGATAACTCCCAAGACACTTGCAAAGAAATCATCGTATAAGGTGTCAACGGGGTTTGCAAAGGCGCTCAGCTTTGTTTCGGCGCTTCTCACACCTCTTACATACCTGTTTAACCTCTGGCAGAAGTTTATTACGGTAGTAGTAAAATCAGAGGATGACCAAAGTGTGACCGAGGAGGAGATAATAACCGTAGTTGAGGAAGCGGCAATAGGCGGAGAGATAGACGAACAGGAGAGTGAGCTGATAAAGAATGTCATCAAGTTTTCTGACCTTGATGTCAACGATATTCTTACTCCCCGTGTTGATGTAGTTGCAGTGGAAAAGGGATGGGACAGACAGCAGATATCAGAGGTATTTTCTCAGTCTGAGTTCTCAAGACTCCCCGTTTACGATGAAACTATCGACAATATCATCGGTATACTTTATCAAAAAGACTTTTACAGCGACACGTCATCACCTGTTTTCCAATTGGTAAAACCGGTCAAATCCATTTTCACCTCAATGAAGATATCCAAGCTTCTCAAGTACTTCCAGGAGACAAAATGCCATATGGTGGTTGTCAGCGATGAGTACGGCGGAACAGCGGGTATTGTAACACTTGAGGATGTTCTCGAATCACTTGTAGGTGAAATATACGACGAGCACGACGAGGTAGTAGAGGACATAGTACAGCTGACAGAAACCAAATACAGAGCTCTCGGCAGTACCGCTCTTGACAAGTTCTTTGAATTTTTTGAACTTGACGAGAAATTCGAGGATGACTCGGATATCACCACTCTCAGCGGTTTCGTTGCCCATAATCTTGGTGAGATACCGGAGTCGGGCTCTTTCAGATATGAAAATCTTATGATAACCATTACCAATACCGACGCCAACCGTCTGGTAGAGGCTGAGGTTGAAGTATTCCCTAAGGAAATTAAGGAAAACGAAGAAGAATAAAAAAGCGGCTATCAGCCGCCGGCAATGCTCGCCTATCCACCCCCTGCATAAACGGCGAGGTTGTTTTAATACAATTTCATAGGATATAAAATAAACTTACGGAGAGCTGATGCTCTCCGTAAGTTTGTTTTATAGGAAATTTCTTTAAAATAACCTTGCCGTTTTACTTTGTTGGGCTGCTTGCATGGCAACGGTAGGCGATAATTGCCTGCGGAGGCTCTCCGCTTTTTACTTCATATCAAATATATCATCGTATGATACTTCCAGCAGCTCTTTTATGAGAATTATTTCATCGGGATACAGATGCCTTTGCCCTACTTCAATCTTTGCCAAGGCGCTTCTTGTAATGTCACATCCCTTTACCTGAAGTCTCGCTGACAGCAATTCTTGAGTCAAACCCGACTTTTCACGCAGGTATTTTATGTTTGCACCTATTCGCTTTTCAATTTCAGCATTCATATCATCACATTCCTTTGCACTTATTTGAGCACAAACCCTTGACAATATTATATGCAAGTGATATAATGCTTTTGCACCTATATGAGTGCAAAGCGCAAAAAACGGCAGACATTATGAACAATGCTTGCCTGCTTCGCAAAAGAAAAGCACCGTTGAGAGCTTTTCTCAACGGTGTGTAATGTTGTTTACTTCTCTATAGCATCTGCCATTGCTTCCAGCCAATCACCCTCGAAAAGCTCAATAGCACCTTTGTCTGCAATGCTTGCGATATTGGGGTCCATGGGGATTCTCGCCACGTTTTCAATACCATGTGACTTTGCGGTTTCGTCAATATGGCTTTCGCCGAATACTCTTATTTCCTTACCGCAATCGGGACATTTGATATAGCTCATATTTTCAACGATACCTACAATGGGTACATTCATGAGCTGAGCCATCTTGACAGCCTTTGCAACTATCATGGAAACAAGTTCCTGAGGAGAAGTTACAATTATGATTCCGTCAAGGGGTATGCTCTGGAAAACAGTGAGAGGAACGTCTCCTGTTCCGGGAGGCATATCGATGAACATATAATCAACCTCGCTCCAGATAAAGTCTGTCCAGAATTGCTTTACCATTCCTGCGATAACAGGACCTCTCCATACTACGGGGTCGGTTTCATTGTCAAGCATAAGGTTGACCGAGGTCATTTGTATGCCCATTTTGCTTTCTGCGGGGATAAGCCCCTCCGCAGAGGACTGAATATTGTCTTTTACTCCAAACATCTTGGGGATAGAGGGACCTGTGATGTCGGCGTCGATTATTGCGACTCTGTTCTCACGTCTCATCATTGTGGTTGCCATAAGAGAGGTTACAAGGGATTTTCCTACACCGCCCTTACCGCTGACGATACCGTAAACCTTTTTCACCTTGCTGTAAGCATTCAGCTTTTCCTTTTGTATCTCGGATGAGCAGCTGCCCTTGGAAGCACAGGTAGAACAGTCATGTGTACATTCACTCATTTTTTATATTTCCTTTCTTAGTTTATTACATAATTAAATCTATTGAATATTATAAACCTCAATGACAAAAAAAGCAAGACACCAATTGCATTTTTAAATAGTTTTTTAAGATTTTTAAAAAACTATTGTAATAGTATTGAACGGGATAAACGGGATATATAATTAATAAAAAGCGGCGATCCGCTGCCGGCAATTCTCGCCTACCGTTGCCATGCAAGCAGCCTAACAAAGTAAAACGGCGAGGTCAATTTTGAGAATTTCCTATATATTAAAAAATAAACTCAATTTGCTTTTCGAGGGAGCGCGAGGGAGTGCTTTTTTCTAAAAAGCATTCCCTCGAAAAAAACTGCGGGGTTATTTTCGGGTAACTTCCCATAATATTAAAATAAAGTTAAAATCTGTGGAACAAAACAGAGCATTTTCCGTCTAAAGACAAAACGGAGGAAAGGAAGGTGGAGAATTGAAAAAACACAGTGCAAAAAGCATAAAGGAAAGAGCAGTTTCCTGGCTTTACATAATTCCGGGTCTTGCCGGTGTGCTGATTTTTTATGTCATACCCTTCGGACTTGTAATATATTATTCCCTTATTGACAATGTTGCAAACAAAAATTTTGTGGGACTTGCCAATTTCAAGGCGCTTTTTCAAAATTCCGCCTTTATTATAGCCTCAAAAAATACATTGACTTTTTCACTTACCACAGTGTTTTTGGCAGTGGTGCTGTCCTTGCTTCTTGCCGTGATACTTGATTCAAAAATCCCCGGCAAGAGCAAGTTCCGTACCTGCTTTCTCAGCCCCATGATGGTGCCGACGGCATCCATTATACTGATATGGCAGGTAATATTCAGCTTTAACGGCTCCTTCAACAGCTTTGTGGCGCTGTTTGGGCTTGAGCCTGTTGACTGGATGAAATCGGAATATAGTCAGCTGGTGGTGGGACTTTTGTTTTTGTGGAAAAATCTCGGCTACAACATGATACTCTTTATGTCCGCTCTTGCGAATATTCCCAAGGACCAGCTCGAAGCGGCAGAGGTAGACGGCGCAAATTCCTTTCAGCGCTTTTTCAAAATAAAAATGAGATACCTGTCGCCGTCGCTTTTCTTTGTACTGCTTTTGTCCCTTATAAATTCCTTTAAGATATTCCGAGAGGTTTATCTCCTTACCGGACAGTGGCCGTACGAAACACTTTATTTCTTACAGCATTTCATGAACAATACCTTTAAAAATTTGGATTATCCCAAGCTTTCTGCGGCGGCTGTTCTTATGTCGCTTGTAATAATTGTAATAATAGGACTTATATTCTTTCTGGAGGACAGGTTCGGAAAGGATGTGGAAGAATGAAAAGTATATCACGTGCAAAGGTCTTTCGGCGCATAAGGCTGACACTGTTCTTTATATGGGCGCTTCTCTTTGCCGCACTGTTTTTGATGCCCACGCTTCTGACCTTTACCAATTCCTTTATGTCGGAAACCGAGCTCAGCTCAAATTACGGAGCGGTGCTGGGGGATGTGGCAGGCGGCTCCTCTTATATGTCGGAGTCAGTAAATCTCAAGCTGATTCCCGATATTGTTTCGTTTAAGCAGTATTTCACAGTGCTGTTTCAAAGTCCCGAGTACCTTTTGAAGTTCTGGAACTCCATGATACTGACGGTTCCCATTGTGCTTGGACAAATGGTAATTGCTTCTCTTTCGGCTTACAGCTTCTACCGATGCCGAGGCAGGGTAAAGGACTTCATCTTTTTTACATACATAGTATTGATGCTGATGCCATATCAGGTAACTCTTGTTCCGAATTTTATAGTTTCGGATACCCTTGGAATTCTTAACAGCAGATGGGCGGTATTTCTGCCCGGATTGTTTACTCCGCTGTCTGTGTTTATACTTACAAAGAGTATGAGACGGATACCCTACGGCGCAATAGAAGCGGCAAGGCTTGACGGGGCAGGGGAATTCAAAATATTCAGAAAAATCTGTATGCCTATGTGCAAAAATGCACTTTATTCGGTGGCTATACTCACATTTATTGATAATTGGAATATGGTTGAGCAGGTGCTTGTTCTTCTGGAGGACCCTGAAAAACAGCCGCTTTCGGTATTCCTGTCACAGATAAACACAGGTGAGGTCGGAGTAGCCTTTGCGGTTGCAAGTATATACATGATACCGCCTATTTTGCTGTTCCTTCACGGTGAAGAAAGTCTGGTTGAAGGTATAGCGTATCAGGGCAGTGTGAAAGGATAAAATAATGAAAACCAAATCGAGAAAAGATATAATAAAGAACATTGCAATTGTATTTCTTGCAATAATGCTGGTGCTTACCTTCTTTTCAAATACCATAATGAATTGGTCGCTTCCTCAGGTAAGCGGCAGGTATACGGAATACGGTGAGATAAAAACAGGTGTAAGAGGAAGCGGAAGCGTTATTTCCAATATGACCTATACAGAAAGCGTCAAGGGACTCAGAACGGTTGAGGCTGTATATGTCAACAGAGGAACAGAGGTGGCAAAGGGTGATTTGCTTATGCTGTTTTCCGCAACCGAATCAGAGGGGATAGAGGCTCTTGAAGCAGAGATAGCCACTATGCAGGAGACATATGACAGAGCATTGCTCAGCAGGACGGAAAATGACTATACCTCCGATGAGATAGCTATAAGAAATGCCGAAGAGGACCTTGATGAAATAAAGGAAGAGCGTGCATTCTATACAGAGGAATATATTGCTGCAGTAAAAAAAGCGGCAGAGGATGCAAGAAAAGCTGTTGACGAGGCGGCTTTGAGTGTTGAAGCGCTTGAGGAGGAGCTTGAAGAAATAAGCGAAAACGCAAGCGAGCCTGAAATAGTTGCCGCACGTCAGGCAGTAGAAGCTCAGACTCTTGTGTATGAGGAGGCTGTAAAGGCACACGAAAAGGCGCAGGAAGCATTGGCTGAAGCTGAATATACCGATGTGTCGGGTATGGAAGCTCAGAAGGATGCGCTTTATTCTCAGCTCAATTCTTTGGAGAATGAGCTTAAGTATCTCAAAGAGGATTATGCCGAAGTGCTTGATATAGCATCAATATATAAGACCAAGGAAGCCGAGCTGAAAAAGGCACAGGCATCATATGATGCGGCATTGAAGGCTTATGAAAAGGAAGCTGCATTAAACCCCGATGTTCCCATACCCGAGGACAGCGAGGTGGCGAAAAAGCTGGCTGAGGCAGAGGCAAAGAAAAATGAAGCTCAGACGGCATATGATAACGCTTTTGCCAAGTATAAAGAAAATGAGAGTACAATCAAGGAAGCTCAAAGAGCGATTGCTCAAAAGAATGATGCTATAGGCTCTGTTGAGGTAGATATATATTCATACAGAACAGCCATTTCGCAGGCTCAGACCGAGAACCGAGAATACAATTCTCTCAAAAATGCAGCCGATAACAAGAAAGATATCGAAGAAACAGAAAAGGAAAAGCTTGACGAGCTGACAACCGCATTGGAGAATACGGTAAAGAGATTTAACAAATCGGTATCTGATGCTCTCAAGGCGGCAAAAAAACAGCTTGAAGCGGCAACAGAGGTAAAGACCGAAGCGGATGAAAAAGAAGCGGAGCTGACAGTTATTGATACACTTGATGCCGAAATAAAATCAAGTGAGCGCAGTCTTGAAGCAATGAAGCTTTCGCTGGAACAAAAAAAGGAAAGCGATGCCAATTCCGATAAGCTTGAGGATTATGACCTGAACAAACAGCTTAAGGCGATACAGAAGAAAAGGGCAGAGCTTGCCGAGCTTAAGGGTGATTCCAAGGAGGGCTATGAGCTTCGTGCAACTCACGCAGGTGTGGTTACCGAGGTCAACTTCAAGGCAGGCGAAATAGCCTCCGATGGCTCTGCGGCGGTGGTAGTCGAGGTGCAGGAAAGCGGATACACCCTGTCATTTTCCGTTACCAATTCAGAGGCTATGAAGGTGAAGGTGGGAGATACAGCTACCGTTTCCGATACCTATTGGGGACAGAATGTGGGCGCTGTACTGAAAAGCATAGTTCCCGATGCAGGCGGAAAGACAAAGACTCTTACCTTTGAGCTGAACGGAAATGTCAATGTGGGACAGACTCTGACACTTCTTGTAGGAGAGAGAACAACGGGTTATTCCTCGGTTATTCCCAAGAGTGCTCTCCGTGAGGATTCTCAGGGCAAGTTTATTTACATAACCAAAACCAAGTCAACACCTCTCGGAAACCGCTATGTGGCAACCAGACTCAATGTTACTGTTGCGGCAGAGGACGATAAAAATGTTGCAATAGTAACCGATGAAACATATCTTTATGAATATGTTATAGTGTCTGCAACGAAGCCCTTTGAGGAAGGGGACTATGTAAGGCTGAGTGACTGATATGAAAAGACTTGTTACATTAATAGTTGCGGTCATTCTTTTTGCCGCTTCATTGGTATCATACCTTTGCGTAAAGAACGGAGCCTCACAGATTCCATCCTTCGGACGGGATTATGCAGTCGTCAGAGTGTTTGACTCCAACGGCTTTACGCCCTCGGAGATAAGCAGCATCCGCTATGCTGCCGAGGCGGCGAGTACATCTGATGCTTCATCTGACGGCAGGCTGTGGTGCGATGCCTATTCATATTTTACCGAGGTTTATGTTTCACGTCCCAATCAGACAGGTATCGACTGTCAGGCAATAGTGACGGGAGGGGACTTCTTTCTGCTTCACAGCCTTGATTTTGAAAATGGCTGGTATTATACAGAAGATGACCTTCATCTTGACCGTGTGGTTGTAGACGAAAGATTGGCTTTTCAGCTTTTCGGAAGCAATGATATAGAGGATATGACACTGACCTTGGGCTCAAAAACGCTTTATGTTGCAGGCGTTGTGAATTTGGATGAAAGCAAGTCCAAGGAGCTTCAGCTCGGAGATGCGCCTCTCATATATATTCCTCAGCATATTGCCGAAGGACTTTTTGGCGAAAGAGATTTTGAAAACTATGAGATAATGCTTCAGAATCCCGTTGACTCTCATGCAATAAACGCTCTTGCTTCGGTTACCCAGGGAAAGGAAGCAGTGGATGTAACCAACCGCTTCAGCATTAAGAAAATATTCGGATTGTTAAAAGAATTTCCCATACGCTCCTACCGTACCCACGGCATGTCATACCCGTATTGGGAGAATACAGACAGAGGTACAGAGGATGTTCTTGCGGTATTGCTTGTTGTAAACGCAATTACACTTGCAGGTCTTTTGACAAATATTGTAATGTTCATTTCAGAAAGGAAAAAACGATGAAAAGATTAACAGCACTTCTTCTTGTTATTATTGTTGCCGCCTTCACTCTCGGCTCTTGCTCAAAAAGCGAGAAAGAGAAAAAAGGTCCCGAAAAGGTAGCTCTTGAAAATGTGTTCCTTACAGAAAAGTTCTCTCTTCCCGAGGATGCAGACATATACAATATGTATATGTCGGGAGATAAAGTTTACTTCAGAGGCTCACGCAATAACAATTATACCGACGAAAACGGCGAAGAGGTATATGAATACGTAAATGTGCTTTACTCTACAGATAAAACATTTACAGATATAAAGGAGTTTTTCTCCCATAAAGAAGAAAGCTACTGGGACGAAAAAACAGGCGAAAGCGGCAGTACTTATTTCAGCAATGCATTTTCCGACAATCAGGGCGGCATATGGGTGATGATTTCAAGCTATTACGGAAAGCCTGTAGACGATAATTGGTCCGAGTGGATAAACGAGAATTCCGCAACACTGTACCATTATGACTCTGAGGGTACTCTTTTACAGACCCTGGATTGCAAGGAGCTTCTTTCTTCTGTTCCCGACATAGAAAAAACCGAGCTCGAAAATCTCTATATCAATCAAATGGTCAACACTTCCGACGGCACAATGTACCTTATGACAAATCAGCGCATCACTGCTGTTGACAAGGACGGAAAAATTATTAACTCCAAGGCGTTGGAAGATAACAGAAGCTTTAACAGTATAGCTCCTCTTGAAAACGGCAATCTCCGCGGAGTGAGCTACAACTGGACAGGAGAGGAAACAAAGGTCGAGGTTCTTGAATATTCTCCCGCCACAAACGATATTAAGGTAGTTTCGACACTTTCGGAAAATGACAACATAATGATGGATACAAAGGGTAATATCTATACCGATGACTACTATGTTGTAAGAAGCGTTGACCCGGCAACAGGTGAAGAAACACCCATACTTGACTGGATAAACTCTGATATAAACTGTGACCGCATTTTCAATACAACGATACATGACGGAGAGGTTTATACATTTGAGTGGGATAATAACTACGATAATCGCACACTTCTCCATCTCACTCCTGCAGGTGACGGTGAGATAATAGAAAAGTATATTATCACCCTTGCTGCAAATTCAATTTCGGGCAATCTTAAAAACATGATAATAGATTATAACCGTACTTCTGCAGATTACCGCATACAGGTTAAGGCGTACGGCTGGGAGGAGGGTGCCTCCGATAAGTTTGACATGGACCTTCTTGCAGGTAATGTTCCCGACTTAATTTGCCTTGACCAACTCAACGCCGAGAAGTATGCAACAAAGGGAATGCTTGCAGACCTTGGCGCAATGCTGGATGCCGATGATGAGCTTTCGAGAGATGATTTCCTTCCCAATATACTGGAAGCTGCCGCAATAAAGGGCAAGCTTTACAGACTTCCCGCTTCATTTTCGGCAAGAAGCATGATGGGCAAAACTTCTGTGGTTGGTGAGAGAACTACATGGACATGGGACGATTTTATCAAGCTGATGAAGGAGTATCCTGATGCAGAAATTCTGTCCGAATATTCAAGACAGACACTTTGGGACAGCTTCTTTCCTCTCATTATCGAGGACTTTATAGACTATGACACAGGAAAATCCAATTTTACCGACGGAAACTTTGCAAAATTCCTGGAATATGCTAAGACACTTCCTGCAGAGATAGACTGGGAAAGCTATTATGAGAATATTGATTGGGAAATATATGAAGACAGATACAAGGAAAACAAGGCATTGCTTATGTTCTCATATATTTCGAGCTTTGAGGGCAATACATATCTCTTAGAGCAATTCGGAGAGCCTGTATCTCAGATAGGCTTCCCCACATCAAGCGGCAACGGCAACACTCTTTACTTCAATGCACAGTTTGCCATTGGTGCAAATTCTATATATAAGGAGCAGGCTTGGGATTTTCTGAAGATGGTGTTTGCAGAGGAATATCAGGACGAATATGTCTGGGATTTTCCCGTTATCAAGACTGTTTTTGACAAGAAAAAGCAGGAGACCGTTGACAATATCAACGGTAGCGATGACGAGGCGGATTACCCCGTGATTGATGACGATATGGTGGTGATGCCTGCAACCGAGGAGATTGCAGTTGAAAAGGTGATTGCTTCAAGTGACGTGATGGTGGAGAAGCCTGTAATCGGTCCTATAGCAGACGATGTTGACAATACCGAATACAAGGAACGTATGCTGAAATTTGTTGAGGATAACTACAGAGTGGCTTCAACCGCAAACCGAATTGTACGAGACAATGACCCTATGATAGACGTAATCAAAAGTGAGGCTTCCGCATATTTTGACTCAAAGAAATCGCTTGAAGAGACCTGTAAGATAATAGAGAGCAGAGTAAATCTGTATCTTGCGGAAAATATGTAAGGCTGTATAAATGAATACGGTGCGGCAATTTATTTGCTGCACCGTATTTATCTATATCATATTAAATTGCATCAAATCAACCTCGCCGCTTTTATATTTTGTCAAAGACTTTTACAATTTTCTTGTAGTGAATTCTGGCACTTGCGTATTTACCTGCATAGTAGGATTCAAAGTTTTTGCTTTCTTTTGACATAAGGTCATGAAGCATCCAACCGAAGCCCTGCCAGCCGTCATAGATATAACCGAAATCAAATATACGGCTGTCAATTATCAGGTCAAGCACCTGCTTTGATTCACTGTCACGCAGGTATCTTGTTTTCAGTGCTATTTCGTAAAATGCGGGAACTACCGTCTTGTAGGATTCCGCCGAAAGAGCTTCTACAGCCGCACCTACAAGCTCTGTGTCACTGCAGGTTTTTGGCACTGCCAGTACAGAGTGACCGCCGTAGGTCATATTGGTGTAATTCTTTTGATTGCTGTCCCATTTAGGTATGGGCAAAATTCCGTAGTCATCCTCAAAATTGCGCATACTTTCACTTGTTACCGAATTGAGTGAGGATATGTGGAATACAGACTGACGTCCAAGAAACATATCCGCCACATTTGAGCCTGCAGAAGGATTTTCGTGATTTACTTCAAAATATACACCCGATGTATTGAAGCAGTAGTCATATATTCTGTCAACAATGCTGTTTATCTTATCTGTTTTTACGGAAAGCACAGGGACACCGTCTTGGTCCTTTGATACTGTGGGATTATCAAAAGCCCACAGCCATTGATTGATATTACTGTGGTCTGCCTGTACCACACCGTAAAAGTCTCCTCTGCTCTTTAAACCGTCGCCGTCCTCGTCTGTATAAATGTCCTTTACTATAGTTATAAATCTGTCAAAGGTCCACTCTCCGTTTATGGCAAGCTCGTATAGATTGCCAAGGTCCCAGGACGCCGCAAGAGCCTTGTTGAAGAAAAGACAGTAGGTGTAGCTTATTGCCGACATGTTAAGGTCGGATACGGCAAGAATGCATTTTCCGTCATAGGTGAGAGTGTCGGTATTTGCAGCTGCCCACCATGGCTTTGAAAAGTCTATGTGCGGAATATCGTACCAGTTCAGATAGAGGTTTTTGAGTACCGTGCCCGCTGTTGTCATAGTATGGTTTATAAGCAGATCAAATTCATCCGAGCCCGACATAACGGTTTTTGTTACCCAATCGGCAACCTCGTTGACACCCGCTGTATATACAACCTCTATTTTGAAATTGAAACGTTTTTCTATCTTTTCATTGCGGTTAAATACTGCATCATAGATAAGGTTTCCCTTGTTTCGGTCCTCCTCTTCTATGTAGAATTCCTTGGGACCGTTTGAAACAATTCTCAATGATTTACCGCCGAAGTCAAATTCTCCGAGTCCGTCAGAAACGAGAGCACGGTCCAGAGCAATTTCGTTTTGCTCTTGGTTTTTTGGGCTTTCGGTGTTTTTTTGCTCCTGTACATCAGAGCAGGCTGTGAGAAGTGCCAATAGTGACAGTATAAGTACAAATAATGCTTTTTTCATAATTTTACTCCGTATATTCGGCGAATACGCCTATTTTTGTACTATCAACAATATTGTCAAGACTGTATTTGGATGTATCTCCTTCACTCCGCTGAAGCCATTTGCCGTTTGTGAAATCGGGAATGTCAACAGGTGCACCGCCTCTGGATATGGACATTTCCGACAGCGGAGTTATTGCCATCCACAGAGCCGCATCGTACGCATCAACGGGCGGGGGAGTACCGTGTTTTGCACTGTCTATAAAGGCGCGGCACACAAGCCAGTCCATGCCGCCGTGACCGCCCTTTATTCCCTCGGCACTGAATTCACGCCACAGCGGATGGTCGTATTTTTCGTAAAACTCTTCTTCGTTGTTTTCTGCGCCTTCTGCCATTCCTTCAAGGTATACAGCTTTTCGGGATTCGGTACACATTCCCTTGCTTCCTCTTACCTCAAAGTCTCTTGAATAGAAAGCCCGCGGAAGTGTTGTGTCAAGGGTCAGACGTATAGTCTCTCCTCCTGCACAGGTTATGATTGTGGTTATAATATCGCCCTGCTTTATTTCATAGGTGCATTTTGGGTTACTTTCCAAGCCCACAGCCCTTGACGAAAAGCTTGACAGCCTCAGCGCCCTGTTTCCCTTGTTAAGATTGAGTACCTTTGCTATGGGTCCAAGGTCATGCGTAGGATAAAAATCGCAATTTCTGTTTTTCAGAGAATCCAGTCTGAAATTGCTTTCCTCATTTGGTGCACAGTTGAAAAAGAAATCGGAAAGGGAGTGGCAGTATCCGCCTGAGCAGTGAGATATTTTTCCGAAAACACCTTCCTTTACCATCCTCAGCGCCATCATCTCACGCCTGCCGTAACAGCAGTTTTCCAGCATCATAAGAGGAGTGCCTGTCCTCTCCTGTACTTCGACAAGCTTGTAGCATTCGCTTATATCGTATGCACCGCACACCTCAATAGCTGTGTATTTGCCTGCCTCCATCGAAAAACACGCTTTTTCTGCCCTGTCATACCAGCTGTCCATAAATACAACTGCATTTGCACCTTTGTGCAAAACGGCTTCCTTCCAATCCGATGTGATGAAGGGAAGCTTCCCCTTGCTCTCTTTTATTGCCTCTGCCGCCTTAGCGCATCTTTCGGGGATGAGGTCGCAAATTGCCGCAATTTCTACATCATTCATTTTCAAAAAGCATTCGGTGAGTACCGCCATGCCTCTTGCCCCAAGTCCGATGTATGCCAGCTTTATTTTCTTTTTCATAAAAAACCTCCCGTTGACTTTTTCTTACAAAGATAGTATAATATGTCCGTAATTATAAATCAATTGCAAAAAATATATAAAAAGTATACTTTTGGACAGTATTATGAAGAAAATAAACAGAATATTTGAAATTACAGGTATTCATTCCGTTTTAGAGCATAATTTTTCGGGAGGATATTCCTTTGTTGGCGAAAGCCACGATTTTTGGGAGCTGGCATTTGTTTCGGGAGGGACAATAGAGGTAACCTGCGATGATGCTGTATATTCATTGATGGCTGGAGATATGATATTCTATCCTCCGTTATGTTTTCATAATGTTAACCGAGTTGGGAAAAACGGCGCTCGGGTGCTGAACATAGCCTTTCATATGGAGGGAGAGCCTCCCTGTGGCTTAAGAAAAAGTATATTCTCTCTTTCGGACAGTGATTGCCGCAGCTTCGAGGGCACTTTCCGCATAGTAAAGGAGTTTTACCGCATCGATGGCAATGTTTATTCGGGACAGCTTTCTGCCGACAGGCTTTCCGCTTTGATTTCGGAGCTGAGCTTTGAATATTCCTCGGAGGAAAGAATGCTTTTGTCGGAAACAGTAACCTCCTACAGAGAAGTTGTTTCATTTATGCGTGAAAAGATTTGCGACAATCTTACACTGAGCGATATTGCCGCCGAAAAGCATGTAAGCGTAAGCTACATAAAGCATTTGTTTTCCAGATATGCCGGTATGTCTCCCAAGAGCTTTTACCATCAGCTCAGGCTGAATACTGCAAAAGGGTTCCTGAAAATCGGCGTGCCTGTGGCGGATATTGCATTTAAAATGAATTTTTCTTCCTCAAATTACTTTTCCAGATGGTTTAAAAAAGAAACGGGGATTACTCCGTCTCAGTATAAAAAGTTATAGAATTTTATCGGTTTGATGCTGACAAATCAGCTGAATAACAAGGGCAAGACGCTCATGCTTTGACGGTAATGTCCCTATACTTTCGTATGAAGAAAACAGAGGTGATAATATGCTTAGAGGTCAATTTCTCGGAACAAGTGCAGGGGAGGGGATTCCTGCTCCGTATTGCAGATGTGAAGTATGTAACGAGGCAAGAAAAATGGGGATACCTTACGCACGTATGCGCTCAAGCTTCAGGCTTTCTGACAAGATAATGCTTGACATGGGTGCAGATGCTCCCACACAGGCTCGAATGCTCGGTGACTTTGCGGATATAGAGCATGTCATAATAACACATACTCATGATGACCATCTGAATGCCCATATGCTTATGGAAGCTTTTTGGAGCAGAGAAAGCAGGGGTACCACTCATTATTGGTTAACCGATAAGGCGTATGACATAGTTGATCGTTGGCGTGACAATTCGTGGATACTCAAGGGAATGGTCCGTGAATATGAAGAGAAAAAAATTGTTGCTTTTCATCGCCTGGAATACGGTGTTCCCGTAGCCATAGATGATGTTACAGTCACTCCTTTTAAGGGTAATCACTGCGGAAATGTAGGTGAAAATTCCGCTCTTTACCTCATTGTGCTGCCCGATGGCAGAACACTTTTTTACGGTCTGGACAGCGGTCCTTATCTTCCCGAAACACTGAAGGCTCTCAAGGAATATCATATTGATATTTTTATAAGTGAAGCCACCGGCGGTACAAGGGTACTTGATGACATGGGCAGACAGCATATGTGCCTTGCCGATGTTCTGAAGCTCTCACGCACCTTGTTTGAACAGGGAACCTTATCAAATACTTCGACTGTTTACCTTTCTCATATTAATCATGCTACCTCTCATTCTCAGATGGAAAAGGCGGTTGAGGTAATGGGCTTTCCTGCTTCCACGATTGTGGCATATGACGGATTGAAAATACTGTGATGTAAAAAAGATTTGTTTTTTTAAAAAAAGACTTGACAAATCAAACATATTATAGTAAAATGTATGAGCTGTCTGAAAGCAGTGACACACGGAGGGGTATCGAAGTGGTGTAACGGGTAAGCGAGCGAAAAATAATGCAGTGC
>CAZYTA010000026.1:0-36896 GCA_964650465.1 uncultured Oscillospiraceae bacterium
CCTCTTGTGTCACTATTTTTTTCGCTTTGTTGCACTTATATTATAAATTCAAGAGTCAAAAGCACCCTTCCCCCAACCCCCCTTCCCGAAAAACAAAATATAAGTTTCAGCTTTATAGGGTAGTATACTTTATAAAGCTTTTATTTTTATCTCCGCTAAATGTTTTTCAAGCGATACAGCTTGATATAATATAAAATATATGATATACTAAAATAAAGGAGTGTGAATATGCAATATCTTATTACCTTTCTTGAGGGTATAATTACCTTTATATCGCCCTGTCTGTTACCTATGCTTCCCATATATGTATCCTACTTTTCGGCAGGCGGTGAGAAGCCGTTGAAAAAGACCTTGCTCAATGCGTTGGGCTTTGTTCTTGGCTTCACTGTGCTGTTTGTGGCAATGGGTGCTCTGGCAGGAACACTCGGCGGCTTTCTCACACGCTATCAGCGGGTACTGAATATAATCTGCGGTGCGGCGGTCATTTTTTTCGGATTGAATTTTATGGGCGTTTTTAAATTCAATCTTGCAGGAAGAGGCGGTAAAGCGAATACAGAGAATTTAGGCTTCTTTTCCTCCTTTGTTTTCGGACTTGTTTTTTCTGTAAGCTGGACGCCCTGTGTAAGTGCGTTTTTAGGCTCGGCGCTGATGCTTGCATCACAGCGGGGGCATATGCTTGAAGGAATATATCTGCTTTTGGTGTATTCGCTGGGGCTGGGTATTCCCTTTGTTTTCAGTGCATTGCTGATTGACAGGCTGAAGGGTGCGTTCAATGCGATAAAAAGGCATTACAAAATAATAAATACGCTGTGCGGTATTTTTCTTGTAGTTATCGGTATACTTATGGCGACGGGACTGCTGGGAAGATTTTTGGCACTGTTGGCTTAGGAGGGAATTATGAGTAAAAAAGGACTTATAATCGGAATTGCGGCATTTGTTCTGCTTATTGCGGGTGCATCTGCTCTTTACGGTTATCTCAGCCGTGACAACGAGCCCGACAACCTTATCACCTACGAAGAAAACGAGGGTGAATTGGGTAACAACGGAGAAGAAACAAACGATGTTGATAAATCCGAATTTGCGGCGCCAGATTTTACTGTATATGACAGTGACGGGAATGCTGTCAAACTGTCGGATTTAAAGGGAAAGCCTGTGGTGCTTAATTTCTGGGCAAGCTGGTGTCCGCCCTGTAAAAGTGAAATGCCCGATTTCAACGAAAAGTATCTGAAATACAAGGACGAGATACATTTCATGATGGTCAATCTCACAGACGGCTATCAGGAGACAAGGGAATCGGCGGAAAGATTTCTTTCATCAACCGATTATGTATTCCCTGTATATTTTGACAGCGACCTTGATGCCGCCTACACCTACGGAATATCCTCGGTGCCACAGACCTTCTTTATAGACAGTGAGGGTATACTCATAACAGGGGCGCAGGGTGCTATCAGCGGCGAGGTGCTGGAAAAAGGGATCGCTTTTATTTATACAGAGTAAATTTTAAAGGGTATGTGAGGCTGTGAAAGCCTACATACCCTTTTTGTTATGAATAACTGTTAAAAAGCTCTTTTATTTCGTCGGACCTTGACGATACGATAAGCGATAGAGTTAAGCCATTATGTAAAATAAATGCTTTTTCGATAATCGGCATTTCCTCTATCAGATAATTCTCTGCCGACTTTTTGATATACGCAAGTCTTTTCTCAAGCTTTTCCTTTACGGCTTGTGCCGAAGCTTCATCCTTTGCTTTTACTATGACTATCTCTTCGGGTGAAATGCCCGTACCATAGTTCATATACACCGCTTCGACATACAAGTCGGAAGTAATTCCGATTACATCCTCAAGCATTTCATCGGTAAGGTCATACATCTCCCCTATTTCAACGCTTTCGGATATTTCAGCATACAGCTCGGTCGGCGAAGGAAACTCGTTACCCGCACTGCAAGAGACGAGCAGAAAAAGGGATAACAAAAGCAATGTCAGTCTTTTCATATACACCTCATTTATATTCCGCGAATTTATACAAGGCATCAACAGCTATTTTTGAGCCACTGTCATTAAGATGAACATAACCGTCTCTGCAATTATCGTTATCAAGCGCGCCGTTTTCATTACAAAGCGGTGTATAAATATCTACGGTTTCAATACCGTTTTCGGCACAAAGCTCTTTTAGTAGGGTGACAAAATCCAATATAAGCTCATTGTCAAAGCCCTTGTTCTTCACATAGCTCGGGAGCCACTGTGACTGTACCTTCGGCGGATTGGTAATAACTATAAATTCGATATCGGTAAATTCCGATTTTAGAGTATTTATAAGCCCTATATATCTTTCGACGGTTACAGCATTGTCATAGCCTGCGGCAAGGTCATTGAGTCCAAGCAAAAGAAACACTCTTTTGGGATTTGCTGTACGGAGTATATCGGATACGGACATTTCTTCTCCGCGATAGCTAAAATATATACCCTCGTCTCTGTTGCCTGTCAGGTCGGCAACGCATATTCCAACAGTTGTGGTTACAAATTTTGCATCGCCGAGAACTGTCTCCTCTTTCCTTGCTCTTGCCACATATTGACGGATACCCTCCATTATGGAATCCCCTACAAACAGCGTTCCGTCGAAATATTCATCGTTTTTGGGATTTGCTTTGGGAACTTCGGGAACTTCGGGCGCTTCGGGAACTTCGGGCGCTTCGGGAACTTCGGGTGCTTCGGGCAGCTGCACAGCTTCATTTATATCAGAAGCATCCGGAGCTGTTTCATTAATATCCTTACTGCAGGATGTGAGGGTAAGAATACAGCAAAGGAACAAAAGTAAAATTCTCATATTGACCTCACTGCTTTATTATTATTTTTTCCAGCTCACTACGGTCGGGTGTGACATAAGCCGTCCAATAGGTATTGTAGGTCACAAAGCCCGGCTTTGCGGCGGGGGGCTTTTTGATATGCTTTATCAGGGTGTAGTCAACGGCTATGTTGTCACCCTCTGCCGAGGAATGCATTGCGGCGAGGCTTGCGGCAAAGGTAAAATCCTCTGCAGGCGGCTCTTCGCCGTCGGTTTTGAGTATTACATGACTGCCCGCAAGGTTTTTTACATGGAACCACCAATCTGTTTTTGATGCAAATTTTGTGGTAAGATAATCGTTTTGAAGATTATTTTTACCTATATACACCTCAAGTCCCGAGGGCGATACAGCCTTCAGCGGCTTGACCTTCTTCTTTTTATCGGCTGTTTTCAGCTTTTTGCGGTCACGCTTGCCGTAGCCCCACATAGAAAGCTCTTCTCTCAGCTCGTCGAGGTCGGATTCGGTTTCGGCACGTGAGAGACTGTCCAGCACCGCATCAATATATTTCAGCTCATTTTTCGCTTCCTCTATCTGCTTTGTCAGCTCTGCACGGGCGTTTTTTTTGCGGTTATATTTTTTATAATAACGCTGTGCGTTCTGGGAGGGTGAAAGTCTCTCATCAAGCTCAACGGTTACCTCGGGATATCCCTCCTCGGAATAGTCAACAGCCACAACCGAGCGGTCTCCCCTTTTGATGCGGTACATCTCCTGTGAAATAAGGTCTCCGCACTTACGGCAATATTCCATTGTGTCGGTATCCGAAAGCTCTGCTTCCTGCGCCTCTATCTTCTTGATGAGTCTGTTTTGTGCATTGAGAAGAAGCCTGAAAATATCCTGTGCACGCTGTTTGATACGCTCTGCCTTATCACGCTTTGTAAAAAATCCGTCAATAAGGTCTGAAACGCTGTCAACGGGCTTTACCACTGCTTTGTTTTCATATTGTCTTATATCTATGAAGGAATACTCAAATGGCACATCGGGAGTCTCTGTACGGCAGATAAGACAGGGGAAAAACTTATTTGATGTCAAATCATCATAGAAGGATGAAAAATGATACCACAGCTTATCTGTGTCAACAGCTCCGAGAAGTGCCGAGGAATCACCGCAGGCACGGTAGACAGCCTCTCTTGATACAAGGGGCGCAACTCCGAGAAAAGCAGAGGTCAGTGCACGCTCGGCAGGTAATGTTTTGTCAAGTCCCGACAAAACTCCCTGAAAGGTCTCTCGGGTGAGAGTTGTGGGGTCGGTTTTATCCTGTGCAGGGGGCAATTCATACTTCACTCCTGCAAGCACGGGACGTCTGGCAGGGTCGGAAAAATCCGATGTGCGTATTGCACCGAGTATTCTTTTTTCTCCGTCGCAAAAGATAATATTACTGTGCTTGCCCATTATCTCGGCAATAAGATATTTTTTTGAAATATACCCCATTTCATCCTTGAAGTCAAATTCTATCTCCGCCGCACGCTCAAAGCCAAGCTGTCTGATGTGAGCAATTCTTGAGCAAGACAGGTGCTTTCTCAGGAGCATGCAAAAGGAGGGCGGTGTATTGGGGTTTTCCTTCGGGGTGTTGCTTAAATGAAGTCTCGGATTGCCCGCACCTGCCGAAATTACCAGCCTCATATTTTCCCTGCCCACATGGAGCAAAAGATGTATTTCATCTCTTTCGGGCATGGTAACTTTGTCTATCCTTGCACCGTTAAAACCGTTATCCTCGCCCAGTCTTTTATCAAGTTCATGGGTAATGGCATAAACCATTCCAGCATCAAAAGCCATATTTTCGTTCCTTTATGTTTATATAAGTGTAACTATTTTTGCAGGGTTCTCGCCGTAGAAGCGGTGAACCGCAATATCAAAATTATCTTCAAGCAGCTCGGCAAATGCGTCCACAGCTATAACCTCGGTGGGATAATGTCCCGCATCTACCATGGTAATACCGTAGGGAAGCTCATCATTGGCAACACTGTAGGTAATGTCTCCCGTCACCATTGCATCGGCTCCCAGAGTGTGGGCAAGGTGTATAAAATCCTTACCGCCGCCGCCCAGTACCGCAACTCTCTTTATCTGTCTTGTACCCTCAAAATAGGTAACGTGAGTATTGAGTGCAATGGAAATCTGAGTTGCAAATTCACCAGGAGAGCATTCGGGAAAACCTCCTATTCTGCCCATTGGTATCTCTCCCTCAAAGCCAAAGGGCGCGGGATTGATAAGACCTACTTTTTCTGCAAGAATATCATTCATGCCGCCCTTGGCGCTGTCAAAGCGTGTATGATAGGAAAGCACCGAAATATCCGCCTTTATAAGCCTTTCAATTCTTTTGGCAAGCGCTGACGAATCAAGCCTTTTGAGTGGCTTGAATATCATGGGGTGATGGCTGACAATAAGGTTGGCACCAACTCTTACAGCCTCGTCCACCGCCATGTCTGTAACATCAAGCGCAGTGACAATACCTGTCACCTCACGCTGTGGGTCGATACAAAGCATATCGCCGTCATTATCCCACTCCTCGCTGAGTGAGGAGGGAAAGCGTAAGTTCAAGAGTTCTCTTATTTCACATATTTTCATTGAGCTTTCTCCTTAATTCCTGTATGCTCCTTCTGAGACGGTTTTCCTCCGAGGTATCCTCTCCCGCCTCACGCTTGCCGTATATACGGTTGTCGAGGTCATGAGTAATAAGAGAAAGAAGGTCGCAAAGCAGCCTTGTATTGCCGTCTAAGACGGCATTCTCTACATTTCCCGTCAGTGCCTCCATATCAGACAGCTCTCTTTTTTTGCCGTCATAGTATACAGAAAGCACCGTATATATTTTTCCGTCCTCTTTGACGAGAGCCTCTCTTTCGATGTAAAAGCCGTCATTGAGCAGGGCACGTCTGAGAAAGGGAACCTTCGTCATCGGCTGGAGAACCATATGTATATCGGGATTTTTGAGGAACGGTGCTTCTGTTATTATTTTGTATATCAGCTCACCGCCCATGCCTGCAATGATAAATTCGTCGGCAAGTGAGTCAAAATATGCCGCACCGTCGGTAAGAACAGTTGTTATCTGTTCCTCAAGTCCTGCATCTCTAATGTTTTCCATTGCCCTTTCAAGGGGTCCTTTTCCTATATCCGAAGCAAACGCCACGGGGCATTTGCCCTCCTTTACAAGAGCTATGGGTAAATAGGCGTGATCCGTACCGATATCAACAACAGTCCTTCCCTCTCTTACAAGCTGAAAGGCGGCTGTGAGCCGCCTCGTGAGTTTCGTTTTTTTCATTACTTGGATGCAAGGTAGTCGTTGATTTTGTCAACAAGCTCATCTGCATCTGTTCCGTGAACCTCACACGCCTCTTCAATGGACTCGCCTCTTGCTGAGGGACAGCCAAGACAGTGCATTCCTATTTCAAGGAAGAATTTACCTGTTTCTCTGTCAAAATCCAAAATATCACCGATGATTGTTTTTCTTGTTACCTTTTCCATAATTGTTACTCCTTTTTATTTTAATTATTTTTGATTACTGAAAACATATTTTTTTACAAGCTTTATACCTACACATACAAGTGACGGTATAAGACCGGTAATAACCGACAGCGCAAATCCCTGTGCCGACGGTGTGTGTATTCCTATCAAGGCGGAAAACGGCTTTACAAACGTAAATAAAGCCATAACGCCAAATGATGTTAATGTGGAAATCAACAATGCGCGGTTTTTGAAAATAGATGCATCAAAGCTGTCATCAGAGGAGAGAGCATAAGCCATAAATACGGTACTTGATACCAGTGTTACAAATGCCGCACCGTTAATGGATAATGCAGAAGCATCTCCAAGCTGTGATGCCTTTGCGGAAAGTGTTATCACCACTCCGCTTACAAATCCGCATATTGCCGGAATAAGCAGCAGATTGTGGGCGTTTATATCCTGATTCTGCGCTCCGAAGGTGTCCTTCATTTCGTTTCCACGCAAGCCCTGCACCGCAAGAGACATTGACAGCGGCACCGAAACAAGCACCGAATATGTCATAATCGCACCCGATGTAAATACAGGTGTACCCGTAAATATCATCGAAAGCAAAGCAGAAAACAGAATTATGAACTGGAAGCTCATAATATACTGCAGCATATGCCTTGTGTTTCGGTATATTGACCTTGCATACTTAATGCATTCGGGAATAAGCTCAAAGCTGCCGTCTATAAGCACATCCGAATTTTGCCTTGTGGCTTCATCGGCTGTATTGACCGGACAAAAGGAAACATCGGATTCCAACAAAAGGCAAAGGTCATCAACAGAAGAAGCAGTAACCGCAATTATATCTCCCTCTGCCTTTCTGAAGGAGGCAATCTCTGCCTTTTGCTCGGGAGGAAGCCATACGAATACCTTATAGCTCTTGATATCGGCTCTGAACAAGCCCATATCAAGCTGTAAAAGCTCCTTTGCTTCTATCACCTTATCACCGTCTCGGAGAATTGACAGGCTCCTTGCAAAGCCAATGGAGGTGGAAAGTCCTTCAGAGGTCATAAGAACTACATCTGTACCTGATTTCTGACAGACATTTACCGCTCTGGCGGCGTCTGCCTTTATGGAGGTGTGAAGTCCTATGTAGCCCTTAAAGGAATACCCTCGGTTATTTTCTATTTGGTCGGTACCTTCACGGTACTCTATTTTTTTAACGGCTATTGCCACAACGCCCTCGTTGCCGCGGGCAATGACTCTTGACAGGTCTCGCACACTTCTGCGTGCTTTTTCATCAAGCAGCTTAGTTTCACCGTTATGCTCAATAAATGTGCAGGTTTTCAGTATTATTGAGGGGCTTCCGATTGATATTATAAAAAATTCGCTGTCCCTGAATACTATTACACGGCTCATTCCGTTTTCTTCGGTAAACGGACGCTTTTCAAGCAGAGGATATTTGTCATACAGCTTCTGACGGCTCATTCCTATCTCTTCGGCGCATTTTATAAGTGACTGTTCTACGCTCATTCCGTTGTAGGACATTCCGTTTTCACCGCTGACAGATGCTACTACAGCAAGCTCAAACAGCTCCTTGACATCGTCCTCGGAGGCACCTCTGAACTTCTTACGCTCGTCATTTACATATACCGTGTTAGGCTTAGGCGAGGAGGTTCTGAAATAGGAGCTGTCATCAACTATTATACAGCTTATGTCACACATCCTGTCAAGACAGGACATATCACGTATCAGACATCCTTTTTTATAAAGCCTGTATGTGCCTGCCCAAAGAGTCAGGTCAAACAGTGTAATCACAAGGTCGGGAAGTGATGCAACAGCAAGTGTTGCAGAGAAATAAATTATATTAAAAGCACTGTACCCCTTGATTATGCCGATTATGCACATAAGGAAGCATATCAATATCCATATCAGTGAGGTCTGCTGTGAAACAAACGAGGAAACCTCAAAAATCTTTGTTCTTCTGGCGTGCTTTGAACGGGCAGTAAGCCTGTTCTTTTTGTCAAACACATCCTTGCCTGTATTGCACACAAGTACCTTAGCCGAGCCCGAAAGAACCACGCTTCCAGCAAAAAGAATGCATTCGTAATAGGGTACTCCCTTCCCTCTCAGCACATCGTCCTGAGTCAGCTTCAGGACGGGAGACGAATTGCCCGTGAGCTGTATCTCTGATACCCTGAGAGTACTCTGCCACAAAACCAATGCATCGCAGGGAACTACATCCCCTACCCCAAGAAGCAGAATATCACCCGGTACAATATCCGAATAATCAATCTCGCATTCAACACCGTTACGTATTACAGAAGCCTTGTTAAGCTCGGAATTCAGCCTCTTTGAAACCTTGGAGGAGTACAGTACCGCCGCATACTTGAAGGCTATATACACAACACCGAAAAGCAATAAGGGAAACCATGCGTGCTCACCCGTGTCGAATATGAGGCAAAGCAGAGAAAGCACTGCGAACAGCCATGGCATTACATCCTTGAAAACATCCTTGAACACCGAAAAAAGAGATTTTGGCGAAGAAGCTGATGAAGGAGAAAATTCCTGTCTGTTTCTTTCGATATACTCGCTTTTGAGTCCGTTTTCACCGTCGGTATGCAGTATTTCAAAGAGCTTTGCGGCGTTAATTTCAAGTAAATTCATTATTTACACACTACCTCAAGCTCTGAGCCGTTGACGCCGACAGCCACCGAGGAAAGCCCTTCTTCGTATGATAATATCATTTTTTCAGCAATAATATCTTCTATGTGAGTCTGGATATAACGGCGGACATTGCGTGCTCCGTACTTGTCGCTGTACGCCTCTTTTGCAATAAGCTTTACAGCTTCAGGGTCACACACAAGGTCTATTGCTTTTTTGTCAAGGACACTCTTAAGGTCACTGAGCTGAATTTCAACTATCTTCTCTATTTCCTCAATTCCCAGACGGTTGAAGGTAATAATCTCATCAGCTCTGTTGAGAAATTCCGGTCTGAGAAATTCTGCAAGAGCCTTTTCGGTTCTCTCTTCATCCCTTGTGGCTGAAGTACCGGAGAAGCCCGAAACATTGCTGACAGCTGACGAGCCTGCATTTGTGGTCATAATCAGAATAGTATTCTCAAAGTTGACCTGCTTGCCGTGAGCATCGCTTATAACTCCGTCATCAAGTATCTGAAGGAGTATATTCATTACATCGGGATGCGCCTTCTCTATTTCGTCAAAAAGCACCACCGAATAGGGCTTGCGTCTTATCTTTTCTGTAAGCTGACCTGCCTCGTCATAGCCAACGTATCCGGGAGGGGCACCGATAATTCTCGCAACGGAATGCTTCTCCATAAACTCCGACATATCAAGTCTGATAAGTGCTTCGGGGGAGTCGAAAAGCTGATTTGCAAGTATTTTTACAAGCTCGGTTTTACCAACACCCGTAGGGCCTGCAAATATAAATGACACAGGACGGCGCTTGTAGGCAATCCCCACTCTTGAGCGCTTTATTGCACGGCAAAGGGAGGCAATCGCCTTGTCTTGACCGATTATCCTTGAGGAAAGGTCGGCTTCTATCCTTTCAAGCTTCTTGTAGTCATTTTCGGCTATATCGCTTGCAGGGACACCTGTCCATACCTCTATAACCTTTGCAAGGTCCTGCTCTCTGAGCTTTATTTCGGCACGCTTGAGAGTAAGCTCATCAAATTCGTTCTGAGCCTTTATCTCTGAAACCTTTATATCGGCAATGCGTGAATAAACGTCATCTGTAGGCTCTGTAAGGGCTTCGAGAGACTCTCGCTGCTCCTTAAGCTTCTTCATTTCAGACTGAAGCTCTGACATTCTGTTGATAACGGGACTTTCAAGTGCAACCCTTGCACAGGCTTCGTCGAGAAGATCTATTGCCTTATCGGGAAGAAATCTGTCTGTAATATAACGCTCGGACAGAACCACCGTCTTTTCCACAATGTCCTCGGGTACAACTATACCGTGGAAGCTTTCGTAGTACTTTTTGATGCCCATTATAACATCAACCGTATCCTTGACGGAGGGCTCATTTACCATTACAGGCTGGAAGCGTCTCTCCAGAGCCGAATCCTTTTCTATATACTTGCGGTATTCCGCAAGAGTGGTGGCGCCTATAAGCTGTATCTCGCCTCTTGATAATGCGGGCTTGAGAATATTTGCGGCATTCATACCGCCCTCTGTGTCTCCTGTACCCACAATGGTATGCACCTCGTCAATGACAAGAATAATGTTTCCAAGCGCCTTTACCTCTTCTATCAGACCTCTTATTCGGTTTTCAAACTGACCTCTGAACTGTGTGCCTGCCACAAGACAGGTCATATCCACAATAAAGACCTCCTTGTCACGGAGCTTGAAGGGGACATTGCCTGCAACTATCCTTTGGGCAAGCGCCTCGGCAAGAGCTGTTTTTCCCACACCCGGCTCACCGATGAGACAGGGATTGTTCTTCTGACGGCGGCAAAGTATCTGTATCATTCTTTCAAGCTCTTTATCTCTGCCGATGATATTGTCAAGCTTGCCGTCTCTTGCTCTTGCTGTCAGGTCGATACAAAACTGTGAAAGGAACTTTCTTTCCTTTTCAGCCTTTTTGTTCTTCCTTCCCTGAGCCTTGTCACCTGTACTCTCATTGCTTTTTTCGGGTACACCGGAATTGCCCATAAAAAGCCTTCTCAAATCAAAGGCAGGAGCACCTGTATTGTCAGCACCGTCATCTGTGGGAATGAGTCCCGACATATCGGAAGCATCCATCCCCTCCATAACATCGGCAACCTCTCCCGATATCTGGTCTATTTCATCGTCACCGATGCCCATTTTTTCAAACACATCGGTAACGGGCTTTATTTTCAGCTCTTTTGCGCACTTGAGGCAAAGCCCCTCCTGCTTCTGCTCATTAGCCTCGATTTTTGTAATAAACACCACTGCAGGACGCACCCTGCATCTTGAACACATTTGCCACATAGATAAACCTTTCCGAAACTTATTTCACTTTTATATCATCTTCAATACGGCTGCCCACAATATTCTTTTTGTAATTTACAACATACATAACCAATGCAAACAGCATAAAAAATATCAGCAGCACTCCCAACACGGTTCTGAGAACCTGAGACATATTCTCTACAAGAACCAGAAGCGTCGCAATTATGTAAAAGGCAACCGTGCCTGCCTTGCCGTACCAGCCCGACTGCACGTATACCTTTTCCCTCTTCAGCGCACACAAAGCGCCCACAAGAAGAACAAACTCCTTCAATACCAGTATTAAAACTATCCACCACGGAACAAAGCCGCTCTGTCCCAGGCAGAGCAACGCAGCAATCTGCATACATTTGTCCGCAAACGGGTCAAGTATTTTTCCAATGTCTGATATCCAATTATAATGTCTTGCCAGAAATCCGTCAATTACATCTGTAAGTCCCGCAAGCAAAAATACCGCTACTGCCAATCCGTGCTGTTGAGTGACCTGAAACAGATACACAAAAACAGGCACAAGGATAATTCGGAACACCGAGAGAATATTCGGAATATTTGATTTTTTAAAAACACTCATTATTTTACTCCGATTACATCTAAAATATCTTCTATCAAGCCTGCAGGAGTATGATTTACCATATACCTGTAAATTATCGTTCCTTCTTCAAAGGTATTCGCAGCAAAATGCTCGCCGCTTATGCTGATATACGGAACCACCGCTTTTACAAGAGCGGCAAATATAAATACAAATATTATGCCAAGTAAAATACCGACTGCCAGACCAAGCACACGATTTGTTACATTGAGCAAAGGAAGCTTTGCAACCTTGCCCAGAATGAAGCCAACAATCAGAATAACAAGTACAGAAACCGCAAAAATAAGAATAAAGGCTACAACATTTGATATTGCAGTTGCTAAGGGCTTGGCAATATACTCTATCATAAGGTCCCCTGCACTCTGCCCGAATTCAGTATACTTGTCATTTATCTGTCCGAAATCAAAGCCAAGCTTCTTTGCGAATTTAAAGAACTCCGAATGCTGCGCTTCAATCAACGGACCGATGTCGATGTTTTTGTCGGGGTCAACTCCAAGCCACCCCGAAACCTTATCAACAACAAAGCCCTCAAAGGCTTTCTTGAAAAACCATTCGTAAAAAAGCGCACCCAGCCTTGATGCAAAAATTGTAGCAACAATAATGGCAATGATATTCTTAAGAAAGCTCACCGCCATTTTGACAAGTCCGCTTTTAAAGCCCCATATGCAGCAAGCAATAAATATCCCTATGATAAGTCCGTCAACGAGAAAATTCATAGAATACCTCCAAAAAAATTATTCAACCTCAACTCCGAGAGCCAAAGCCAGACCGTCATAGACGAGATACACATTACTTTCGTTCAAAAGCTCCACCGAGCGGTAGCTTCTTTGAGAATCGTATGTTTCGCATGTCTTTGCTTCGATATTCCAAACAGTAATATCCTCAACTCCCAAAAGAAATGCGTAGCTGTCGGACAAGCACATATCTGTTATCTCTGAGTTTACGGTATTTTCCATATAAGTATTTCCGTTTGAATCAAAGATAATCATTTTATGAGTTTTACCCACAAGGTTTTCGTTGATAAGCAAAGCAGTCCACTTGCCGCCCGACTCAAATTTGCGCAACGCCTTGGGGTTGAAGGAATACTCCGAAAGCACCTCGCCGGAAACCGATACTGTTCTCAAAGCCTTATCTGTGAGGCAAACTATATTTCCTTCCGAATTGAATACCACCCGCATTATCATTTCGGAATTAAAATCAAGCGAAGCAAGCACTGCATCGGAAGCGGAGGAAAGTATAACGAGTCCCGAAAGAATATCCCCCTGAGCGGTACTTTTCATTGTGCCTACCGCCATATATGTGCTGTCGTCCGTGTAGATGTCGGCACACAGAGAATACTTGTCAACGCTTCGCCAATTAAATATATTTTCAAAGCTGTTGTTATATACCTTAAGTGCCGATGTGTGGTCCTTTTCACCCGTCACAATGCAGAAATTTCCCTTTCGGTCAAGTGCAACATCGTATACAGGATATTCCATGGTGTTTTCCCACAGCTTAGAAAATGAATTGTATATTGCCACATACTTTGAGCCTGTATCCCATACCGCAAAATATTTTTCGCCTATTGACAGTGCGGGAGAGGTAAGTCCGTGAGAGCTGTCCAGTATTTCATCGGAGGAAAGGTCATATATTTTCAGCGATGTTTTTGTAAGTACAACCAAATCCTCTTTAAAGGAGCCTGTAACTGTAGCCGAATCGGACTCAAAATTTATTTGTGTATTATCGTCACTGCCGAAGGTCACAGGCTTTACATCAACATATTTCATAAGATACCTGAAATTCTCAACTGTCAAGTCTTCTTTGTAGAACATAACAGCAAGAATCACAAAAACTATAAGCAGTGTAACGATAAGATAGCGTATTTTTTTAATTTTGGAATGGGTTTTTGAATAACCGTTTTCGTTTTTTTCGTTATTTTCTGCCATTTTTCCTCCTGTAATCAGTATTCCGCCCTGTACAGTATCAGTCCGTCGGGCGGTGCTGTAAAGCCTGCCGCCGAGCGAGAACGGGATTCAATTATTTCGGGCATAGTAAGCTTGGTTCTTCCGAGATTTAGATCAATGAGAGTTCCCACTATTATGCGCACCATATTATACAGAAATCCGTCTGCTGAAATGGAAAAGGTAATTATATCGCCTTCTCTTACCGCTTCTGCCTTAAAAACCGTGCGTGTAGGGTCAACTATCTTTGACCCCGATGCCATAAACGAGGCAAAATTGTGAGTTCCCAAAAGGGGTACTGCATCCTCTGTCATTTTATCGGCATCCAGCCTTGCCGCAATGCAGTAGGCTCTTTTTGCCATAAATGGGTCGGGGATGCCTGTATTAAGTATTTTATAGTGATATTCCTTGGATTTGCAGTCGTATCTTGCGTGGAAGTCCTCTGCCGCCTCCTCACAGCTCTTTACCGCAACGGTATCGGGAAGAAGCGTATTCATACCGCGCACTACGGCATCACAGGGGATAATCCGCTCTGTTTTTATGTTGCATACATAGTTTTGGGCATGTACACCGCTGTCTGTACGGCTGCAGCCTGTTACGGTGGCAGGAGACGAGAAAAAACGGTTTGCCGTATCGGTCATTACCTCCTGAACGGTAAGAGCATTTTTCTGAAATTGCCAGCCCTTGTATGCAGAGCCGTCAAAGGCTATTGTAAGCTTGTAATTCATATATTCCTCAAAGCATCAGCGAAGTCGGTATCATATTGAGTGCAACAACCGCCGCAATAAAGACAGCCGATGCAACAAAAGCTCCGAAATCGTGCGGAGAGTACTTGAGTACTCTCATTCTTGTTCTGCCCTCATCACCTCTGTAGCATCTGCACTCCATTGCAACCGCAAGCTCATCGGCTCTGCGGAAAGCAGAAATAAACAACGGAATGAGTATTGGCAGAAAGGCTTTTGCCTTATTTACAAGTCCCTTGCTGTCAAAGCCCGCACCCCTTGCCTTTTGCGCACTTATTATCTTGTCGGTCTCTTCAAGGAGCGTTGGAATGAATCTGAGAGCTATCGTCATCATCATTGCAAATTCATGTACGGGGACATGCAGCTTCTTCAAGGGCTTGAGAAGTCTTTCTATGCCGTCTGTCAGGGTAATGGGTGATGTTGTGTAGGTAAGAAGCACCGATGTGCCTATTATGAGAGAAAGAATTCTGACTATCATAAACACGGCATTTATAATACCCTGCCTGTATATTTTTATGATTCCCCAGTGAACCAAAGGTGCATCTGCCGAGGTAGTCAGAAAGATATTTATCATTGCCGTGAAGATAATGAGTACCATCACAGGCTTTACGCTTTTCAGAACTATTTTGTAGGATATGCCGGACAGCGCCACAAGAGCAAGCGCAGTAACGAGCATAAAGGCAAGTGAATAAAGATTTCCCGCAACAAAAACAGTGACAACATATATCAGAACCAGTATTATTTTTGTCCTTGGGTCAAGTCTGTGTAAAAGCGAATTGCCTGAAAAGTACTGCCCGAGTGTTATGTCTTTGAGCATTTGTATTACCCTTCTTTTAAAGCTTCAAGTATTTTTTCGTATGCCTTATCAACGGTGTATATACCCCTGCCGTCAATAAGCCCGAGCCTTGTCAGCTCCTCGGCAAGCGAGGTTATCTGAGGAATGTCAAGACCCGATTCCTTTATAAGGTCAACACGGCGGAACACTTCATCAACAGTTCCCGAGGTGAGCACCTTGCCGCCCTTCATAACCACGATGTCGTCGGCGTAAAGTGCCATATCCTCCATACTGTGAGAAATCAGTATGACCGTTGAATTGCGGCTGTCACGCCATTTTTTTATACCCGTAAATATCTCGTCTCTGCCCTGAGGGTCAAGACCCGCCGCAGGCTCGTCGAGAACAATTATATCAGGCTCCATCGCCATAATTCCCGCTATGGCTACCCTTCTCTTCTGTCCGCCGGAAAGCTCAAAGGGAGAGCGTTCAAAAAGCTCCTCTTCAATGCCTGTAAATCTGGCAGCCGAGCGCACACGTCTGTCAATTTCCTCGGGCGTCAGCTTCATATTCGAGGGACCGAAAGCGATATCACGCCATACAGTCTCCTCAAACAGCTGATACTCGGGGTACTGAAAAACAAGTCCCACACGGAAGCGTACCTGTGATATATCGTTGCCCTTTTCAAAGATGTCCCTGCCGTCGAGCAATATCCTGCCCGATGCGGGACGCAAAAGACCGTTGAGAAGCTGGGCTACCGTAGATTTTCCCGAGCCTGTATGACCGATTATACCTGTAATTCTGCCTTCGCCGAATTCTATTGTTACATCTGACAGCGCCTCTTTTTCAAAAGGAGTGTCAGGGCTGTAAACATATGAAACATTTTCAAGCTGTAATCTGCTCAAATCAATTACCTCGTTTAATAAGCTTTGCTATGGCTTCTGAAGTTTCCTCTTGTGAAATCAAACCTTCGGGGATATCGAAGCCCGCAAGTCTGAGACGGTGAGTAAGGTCTGTTACCTGTGGTACATCCAATTCTATTTCACGAAGCTTTTCCACATGGGAAAACACTTCTGAGGGAGTGCCGTCAAGCTCTATTTTGCCGTCGTTCATAACTATTACTCTGTCGGCATCTGCCGCCTCGTTCATATAATGAGTAATAAGCACAACCGTCATTCCGCTTTTCCTGAGCCCGATAATGGCTTCAAGGACTTCTCTTCTTCCACGAGGGTCCAGCATTGCAGTGGATTCGTCAAAGATTATGCATTCGGGCTGCATGGCAATTATGCCCGCTATTGCCACTCTCTGCTTCTGTCCGCCGGACAGCTGTGACGGAGAATGCTGTTTATATGCGCTCATTCCCACACTTTCAAGAGCACTGTCAACCCTTCTGCGTATTTCCGACGGCTCTACCCCGAGGTTTTCGGGCGCAAACGCCACATCCTCTTCGACTGTAGTGGCAACTATCTGATTGTCGGGGTTCTGGAAAACCATTCCCACTTTTCTGCGCACGTCGAATATTCTGTCCTCGTCAGAGGTGTCTATTCCGTCAACCCACACCTTTCCTGAGGTGGGTACAAGTATCCCGTTAAAGAGCTTTGCAAGAGTTGACTTTCCCGAGCCGTTATGACCGATAACAACAACAAAGCTGCCTTTTTCTATTGTAAGAGAAAGCTCTTTTATTACGTCGTCGCTTTTGTCCTCCGCCTCTTCTGGTGTATAGTCAAAGGACACGTTTTCAAGCCTTATAAATTCATTCATTTCATCCACCTTGCCGTTGCACCGCAGGGAAGCACAAGTCCTGTTGCGGTAACGGGCAAACCTATTTCATCCGACAGCACACAGCCGCCGCGCTTCTTTGCAACCTTCATTGTGAGAAGGTAGGACATTGATGCAGGCTGAAGCCCTGTGGTGTAGGAGTTGAGTACTACAAAAAGAGGGGCATCGGAAAGTACCTTCTCACACAGCTCAAGAAATGCCCCGATATTGTCCTCCAGCTTCCACATCTCTCCCGTAGGACCTCTTCCGTAGGAGGGCGGGTCAAGGATTATGGCATCGTATTTATTGCCGCGTCTTATCTCCCTTTCAACAAACTTTGCACAGTCATCCACGATATAACGGATAGGCGCATCCGCAAGCCCCGAAAGAGCCGCATTTTCCTTGGCAACGGCTACCATCCCCTTTGATGCATCAACATGGCAAACCGATGCTCCCGCCGAAGCACAGGCAATTGTGGCTCCTCCCGTGTATGCAAAGAGGTTCAATACCTTGATGGGCCTGTTTGCATTTCTGATCTGCTCAATTTCCCAGTCCCAGTTTACTGCCTGCTCCGGAAAAACTCCCGTATGCTTGAAGCCCATGACCTTGACCGAAAACTTAAGGCTTCCGTAGTCGATGGTCCATGTGCCGTTCATCTCTTTGTTTTTTATATCCCACGCACCTCCGCCGCTTTTTGAACGGTGATATATTCCATCGGCACGCTTCCACATATTGCTTGATCTTACATCCTTCCAGATGACTTGAGGGTCGGGTCTCTGAAGTATGAATTTTCCCCATCTTTCAAGACGGAAGGAATCGGATGTATCTATAAGCTCGTAGCTCTTCCATTTATCTGCTGTCCACATAGTGTATAATCCCTTTCCATAGCAGAACCGAGCCGAACTCCTGCAGGTTTATGAGGGAGATTTAACCCGAGAAGGGATTTCTCGGAAGAACAGTTCGGTTCTCTTCTGCTATAATATAATACTATACCACAAATCTCGGTATAAATCAACGGATTTATTACAAAAATATAATATACTTTTTCAACTTTTTCAAAAATCTCTTGCAAATGTTAAGCAAATATAGTAAAATAGACAATGGATAGGAATGATTTTATGAAAATTACTGTAACCGATGCAGAAAACGGCATTAGTATAAAGCAATTTCTCGAACGCCGAAAGTACTCCTCACGGCTCATCACACGTCTGAAAGCCAAGGAGCGAGGGATAACGGTAAACGGTGAAAGAAAAACCGTAAGGTGGGAGCTGAAAACAGGCGACCTGCTGGAATTGGAAACAGAGGATTCCAAGTCCTCCGAAAACATATCAATGTCACATATTCCGATCAATGTACTTTACGAGGATGATTGGTTTATAGCAGTAGAAAAGCCTGCAAACCTGCCGGTTCATCCGTCACGCAGACACACCGACGATACTCTTGCCTCGCGTGTCATGGCACATTTCAAGGACCGCAATTTTGTTTTCAGAGTCCTTACAAGACTTGATATCGACACAAGCGGAGTTGTGATTATTGCAAAGGACAGCATTGCCGCTTATCAATTTTCCGAAATGCTTGCCGAAAGAAAAGTGCTCAAGGAATATCTTGCCATATGCGAGGGAAGCTTTGAAGAAAAAAGCGGCATTATAGATTTCAACATACGCCGTCCGCATCCCTATAAAATGGAGCGTGAGGCAGTGGAAAAAGGACCTGCCAATGGAGAAAACACACCTGAAGGAAATCAGGCGCTCAGCCAATACACTGTGCTTTGCGAGGGCAAGGGTGCAAGTCTTGTCAGGTTTGTCCCCGTAACGGGCAGGACACATCAGCTGAGAGTCCACGCAAAAGCGATAGGACATCCCATAATAGGAGATTTGCTTTATTCTGCTCCTTCTCAATTTATCGGCAGACAGGCGCTCCACGCCGAAAGGCTGACCTTTATACATCCTGTGACAGAAGAAAAAACATCTGTATTCTGCCCTCCCCCGAAGGATTTTACACTATGCAAAAAGGAATTTTTTGATGAGTAAACGCAGTGAGTGCAATTTCGGTTTTTTTCCAAAAAACGAAAATAGCGAGGTTAAATTTGAAAAAAATTCTGAGAAATAAAAAAATCAAGGCTTTTTTGGTTGTTTTTGCGGTTTCTGTCATTTTCGGAACAGTGTTCGGAGCATCCGAGAGCTTCTCCGAGCTTTACACACTGAAAGTTGCACCGTTTTTTCGGATTCCGCTGTCATTTGCCACATCTTTTTTTCCCTTTTCTCTGGGAGAAAGTTTTGTTCTTATTTTGCTTCTTTTTGCACTGCTTACTCTGCTCTCGGGCATACGTATGCTTGTGATGCGGATATTCAAAAAAGTGTGTAAGTCATACTTTAAGGTCTATTTGAAAATTGTTTTGTACTCACTTGCATTCATATACTTTACCTATGCTTTTACTTTTCAGTCCTCGTACTCAAGAGTCCCCATAAGCAAGTCATTGGAGATAGAAGCTGTAGAAATGAATGCCGAAAATGTTTCCCTTGCGCTGAGCAAAATAACCTCTGAGTTAAATGACATTGCCTCACAGCTTGAATACACAAGGGAAAACGGAACTGTCTGCGAGCTGGATTTTTCACAGATGGCAAAAGAGGTTCTCGGTGCGGCGAAAAAAGCCTCTGAAAAGTACCCAATCTATCAAAAGCACCCCTTTAAAGCAAAGCCTATTGCCTTCAGCGAGCCTTTGGCATATACGGGTATTTCGGGAATATACAGCTTTTTTACCGGGGAATCCAATATAAACACATCATTTTGGAGCTATTCCGTCCCCTTTACGATTGCCCACGAATATTCACATCAGATGGGAATAGGCTCAGAAAAGGAAGCTGAATTTTCAGCGCTTCTCATATGTTTGGAAAGTGAGCACCCGTATGTAAAATACTCCGCATATTCCCAAGCGGCGATAACTCTTTCAAATATACTTTTCGAGCTTGACGAAGAGGCTTTTTACAATGCATTTTCAGCGCTTCCCTCCTGTCTTGTAAATGACATATATCTTTCGTCAAAAAGCAGTCAGAAGTATTCGCAAACCATTGCTGACGAGGTAGCCGAAGCCATAAACGACACCTATCTTTCCCTTAGCGGCGATGAGGGTGTAGTATCATATTCGCTCAGCTCTCAGCTGTATACAGCGTATTTCTTAAAAAAATAAAAGCGGCGAAATTGTTTTTTTAGGAATTTTTTCAGGAGATAAAAATGAAACGATTTAGAACAGTTGCTGTTTTTTTGGCAATAGTATCTGTTGTACTGTGCTTTGCGTTTCTGTCGGGTGCGGCAGGCAGTAAAGCCATACTGTACAAAAACGATGCAAAATATACCATTACCGATTATCCTGCGGAAACGGTTGACGGTAAGCTGCATGTACCCATAAGCTTTTTTATTGGATTGAAAAATATTCAGTACGAATATGCAACCGCTCCTGCAGGCTTTTACCTGAGAAACAAAATCACAGGGCGTTATCTTTCCTTCTCGTCGGACTCACAGTCAATAGTTGTTGACGGTGCTCTTGTTAACATCAGCTTTCCAATACTCAATTCCACGGTCTATATGCCGCTGGAATACTGTTCGGAAATACTTTCTCTGAATATAGAAAAAAAGATTGACGGCTCAGATGAACACATAAGACTCACAGACGGCACACAGCGGCTTACCTTTGATGAGCTGATAAAGCTGTACGCTCCCGTCGATACCCCCGATACACCTTCGGTTATCGAGCCCGAAAAGCCCGATGAGCCTGTTGACCCGATTACCCCCTCTGACAGACACATCTATATTACCTTTGACAGCTGTCCCAACGAAAGCACAAGCCAAATACTTGACACCTTGGAAAATCACGGTGTAAAAGCCACCTTCTTCTTTGAAAAGGAAGGTATCCTTAAGTACCCCGAGGCTGTTATCCGCACATTTGTCATGGGACACGGTATCGGTGTGTATGCCGAAACCCCCGAAGAGGCTGACAGTGTCAACGATGCACTTTATACCGTACTCAATTTCCGCACAAGGCTCCTGAGAATAAAGGGAGAGGCAACGGAAGAAATCAAATCAGCATCTCAAGCTATGGGGTATACAGTGTGGGATTGTGACCTTGATTCAGACAGCTGGAAGGACTCCGGTGCAAGAAGCACTGCAAGAGATATATACAATAAGACCTTTGAACAAAAAACCACAGTTATACGGCTGCCTTCGGATGAAAAAAGCAGTAATATCATCGAAAGGCTGATGTATTATATTTCCGCTGACGATTACATCACCGAAGGAGTAATTGACCCTACAGTCAGGGCGGATTAGGAGGAACATATGGATAACAAAAAGAAAATTCTCATCATAGAAGATGAAAAAACAATTGCCGAAATCCTTCTCTACAATATAAAAGCGGCAGGCTATGAAGCGCAGACACGCTATGACGGAAAAAGCGGTCTTGAGGAGGCATTGACAGGAAGCTATGACCTGATTCTTCTGGACCTTATGCTCCCGCTGATGAACGGCTTTGAGGTCTGTGCAAAGGTGAGAGAGCATCTTGACACGCCGATTATTATTTTAACGGCAAGAGACACCGAGCCCGACAAGATAAAGGGACTCGATACAGGCGCTGATGACTATATGACAAAGCCCTTCAGCATCAATGAGCTGTTGTCGAGAGTACGTGCCAACATACGCCGTTATTCAAACGAAACGGTTGCGCACAAAATTGCCGAAGCGACAATTGTTATCGGTGATATCGTTATTGACTGCGAAAACTATCTTGTCAAAAAAGGCGGTAAAACCCTTGAGCTGTCCAAAAAGGAATATGACCTGTTGGCTCATTTTGCAAAAAATGCAGGCAAAATATATAGCCGTGAGGAGCTGATGAGCGCCGTATGGGGCTATGAAAACTTCTACGGTGACCTGAGAACAATAGACGTTACCATAGCCAGACTCAGGCAGAAAATCGATGCTCCCGATGCAACGGAAAGTCTCATACAGACAAAGCGAGGTATGGGATATTTCATCAGTACTCAAAACAACTGATTTGTAAGGAGACAATACATTGTACAGAAAACTGCAATTTAAAATAGTGCTGATATTGGTCTCATTCATCGTGTGCATAATGACTGTAGTGGGAACAATACTCATCGGCAATATTTTCACATACTACACAAAGGATTTTGCAGAGCAGCAATCCTCGGTGTTTACAGAGGATTTTATCACCGAGCTTGAAAAAAATCTGGACTATCCCGACTATCCCGAGCGTTTAAAAAATACTCTGTGGGCATATTCCGCACGTCTGGGAATAGATGCGCACCGCAACTATTTTATACTTGACGAAAACGGGAACTATCTTGCAGGCTCCGCAAGCAAGGAAAACCACAACATAAAAAAGACACAAAACCTTGTCCACGCCATTGCAGGTACAAGCTCTCACAGCCAAGAGGTGGGCAACTCCTTCACAGACTGGGCTGAAGTACTGACGAGCAGGGACGGCTCGGTAAAGACAATTGTCTATATCGTTGAGAACAATACCGAAATGAAGGAATTCTCATGGATGGTATTCTCCATTATTCTTCAGTCATTGCTCATCGGTCTTGTAATTGCCATTATTTTGTCCTTTTTCCTGTCAAAAGCTATAGTTTCACCTATTCAGAACATTACAAAGAAGGCAACAAAGCTGTCTAAAGGTGATTTTGACGAAAAGCTGACAGTATACTCCGATGACGAAATAGGAACACTTACCCACACCTTCAACAAAATGGCTGACACTCTGAAAAACAATCTTGCTGAAATATCAAATCAAAGAGAAAAGCTTGAATCCATAATACACTATCTCAAGGATGCCGTGATTGCATTTGACAACGAGGGCTATCCCATGCACATCAATCCTGAAGCAAAGTCTCTGTTCAGAATTTCCGAGGGTACAGAGCTGACACTTGACAGCCTGATTGAAAAGCTTGACCTTGACTACCGTGCCGAAGACCTGTCAATGGGTAAAAACGACTCGGTTGTACTCAACAATGTAATTTTTGACAACAGAGTGTTTGATATAAGCTTCGGAAAATTCAATTTCTATCTTTCGGAAAACAAATACAGCGGCTATATTGCAGTACTTCACGATGTGACCGAAAGCTTTGAGCTGGACAAGTCAAGACGTGAATTTATTGCTACGGTTTCCCATGAGCTTGGCACTCCCCTAACCGGAATAAAGGGCGCAACCGAGACTATTGTCGCAAATCCCGATATGCCCGAGGATGTAAAGAAGCATTTCCTTGACATGGTTATAAGCGAAAGCGACAGAATGACACACATTGTACATGACCTTCTGGTGCTATCCCGTCTTGACAACAACAGAATGAATTGGAATCCCACATCCTTCTCTGTAAAGGGACTTATCGAAAAATGCTGTCTCGTACTGTCTGTAGAAGCGGAAAAGAACGGTCAAAAGCTTGAATATATCAAAAATGACGATATGCTTCCCGAAATAATTGCCGACAAAGAAAAGATAGAGCAAATACTTATAAATATTGTTCAAAACGCAATAAAATACACAAATGACGGCGGACATATATTTATATCTTCTGACTTCACGCAGGTGTCGGGAATAGAAGGTATTGATGACGGGCGCTACTTCAAGCTGTCGGTTACCGATAACGGAATGGGAATTCCCGAAGAGGACCTGCCCCACATATTTGAAAGGTTTTACCGTGTAGAAAAGGCAAGAAACTCCGACAAGGGCGGTACGGGTCTGGGACTTGCAATTTCACGTGAGATAGCCGAAGCTCACGGAGGTACAATATGTATAAGCAGTCAACTGCACATGGGTACAACCGTTGATATTTATTTGCCTCAAAAAGCAAAATTTTAACAGCAAGCTGTGACTGACATTTCTCGTCTACGTCAATCTTGTTTCATCCAATACAAAGTTAAACAGCGAAGTTTTTTCGAGGAACTTCCCATATATTAAAAAAAGGAGAGTGAGCAGAATAATGAGAAAATTCATCGAAGCGGTCAAATCGGCGCTGTTGGTATTTCTCGGTGCTGCCATGCTCGCTCTATGGACAGGCTATGTATATCTGCAGTTTGATAAAAATGAAGATATTGAAGCCTCTCTTGAAAAGGATTTCTGGGTATTCTCACAAATCGAGCACGCCCATTCCGAAACTGCACCTGACAGCAGATTTTTCTCACCACGCAGTATGAGTCTTATTCTTTCGGGAGCAGGCTATACCTCGGCGTACAACACACAGCTCACAAATACTCTTTACAATGACTGCGCCACCCTGCTCAAGGAAGTTTTTTCTTCTCCGTATATATGCCAAAAATCCGACACAGAAGCATGGGAAACGGCTCTTGACACCGAGGATGCCATACTTATTGAATTTGCTTCTCAGCTTCCCTATACAATCATAGCCAATTTTCTTGAAAAGAACAGTAATTTCTGCGACGGAGAGCTATGCTATGTAGAAAAAATACTGCTCTATTCCGATTCCTCCAATACTCCCTGTGCAATTTCGGTGGACAGCAACAGAAATGTGCACACCTTTACATGGCAAGGTGCTGATTCGCCTTCCCTTGTGTATGATTTTAACAGCAACAATCTTGCGGCATATACTGTAAATGAAGGGTTTATTCCCTTTGAATTCAATAAAAATACCGACGGAAGCAAAACTGTCGAAAATCTTCCATCTGAGTACAAGCTGCTTGCATCCGCCCCCTCTTTACCTGCTGTAACGGTAAACAATCCCATAAAGGATGCCGCCGATAGCGTATTTGAAGGCGGAGGCATCACCTATCTCGAGCTGGTAAACGAAACGGCGCTGTCAAGTCTTTTTGAAGCATTTGAAATCAACCCCCATATTGTAGGCTATTATTCCGACCCCGACTCGGGACTCACCTTCGTAGGTGAGGATATGCGTCTTGAAATCGAGCAGTCGGGAGCTGTGCAGTATACGGTTATTGATACAAAATCCGTTCCCATAACATCCGAATCTCTTTTAAATACAGCACGCACAAGTTTTGACACATATAAATTGCTTGCGGCGGCAACCGCCTTTATTTCAAGACTGCCCGGCGATATTTCCGGAGGCGATGCAGATTTGAAACTGCACGGTATCAGCTATTCCTCCGAAAGCGGTGAAATGAGCTTTTCCTTTGTTTATCAATACAATACCTCCGATGTAATATTCAGTCAAAAAAAGCAATCAATTGTTCTTGTGTTTAACAACAAGGGACTTATAAGCGCACAGCTTATCCCCCTGAATGTTTCGCTGTTTGACGGTGAACCTAAAGCCGAAAGCGAGCTTATTACCACAGACATCATTCCTGTTATTGCCGCGCGTATGTCGGACAGCAATTCTCCTGTTCTTGAGCCTGTATACGCCTTTGATGCATACAGTGATGCCGTAGTGCCTTTTTGGGCAACAGGAGGTCAAAAATGAATTCAAGTAAATTAAAGCTGTTTCTGATTTTCATTTTTATTGCCGTTGACCTGTTCTTTTTATTCAAGCTTACCGACCTTAATAATTCAAAGAGCTTTTTCTCTGACGAACGAATAGATGAAGCCGTTCAGGTATTAGAGGAAAAGGGAGTAAAAATAAAGCGAGACAGCATTCTCCGCGACAAAAACACTCCTGCCACACTTAAGTTCACATTCGACCTTTCTACCGTGGAAAAAGTCGCATCAAAAATGATGCAAAACAAGTACGGAAGCTTCAAAATTCCCAACGGTCAGAATTTTGCCAGTGATACCGAAAGCTTTTCCGTATTCTACGATTACTCCTTTGAATACCGCCTTTTGAGCATGGATATGCAAAGCACCGATACAGCCGAAATTCTGTCAAAAGCCGAGAAAGCCGATGAAAAACAGCAAAAGGAATTTTCAAGAATACTTGGCAAGCTTTTGGACGGAATTGAAAAAGATGATGCCCAAATAAGCATAAAGGTAAAAAAGTATCTTTTAAAGGACGGTCTTGAATATATACAGGCTGTTGAATGTATCGGAGAAAATGAAATTGACAGCAGTGAATTACAGGCAGTTTTCTCGGACAAAAAACTGATTTTCGCAGCAGGAACATTCTTCTTTTCCGAAAAAATATCAAAATATACCTCGGATGCCAACAACAGCATTGACATCCTGTTCAGTGTAGAGAAAAAGGATGCAGAAATAGTAAAAATGGAAATGGTTTATTTCCCCGTTTACGAAAGCACCGATTCTGTTTACCTGGCTCCGTCATATAAGTTCAGCTACAGCGACGGAATTACAGAGCTGTATGATGCCACCAGCGGTCTGAAAAGAAAATAATTTTCAAAAAAAGCAAATTTGTACTTTATTTTTTTAAATATCTATGTTATACTTAAGTGTCGGACTGTAGATTCGGCACGAACTAAGGAGAAAAAAGAATTTAATGGATAAGATTGCGATTAACGGCGGAAAGCCTTTAAGCGGAGAAATTGTTATTTCCGGTATGAAAAACGCAGCAGTCGCAATACTGCTTGCCAATATAATGGTGGAAGGCGAATGTATAATCGAAAACCTTCCCAACATAAGTGATGTAAACAGGTCTTTGGATATTCTCTCGGCAATGGGAGCAAAGGTCGAGCAGCTTGCACCCGGCAGTGTAAAAATAGATTCAACCAACATTGTCCCCTGCTCCGCCCCCGATGACCTCGTTAAAAAGATGAGAGCTTCATATTATGTGCTCGGTGCTGAGCTTGCCCGTTTCGGACGCTCTACCGTTGCGTGTCCCGGCGGTTGTGATTTCGGCGTGAGACCTATCGACCAGCACATCAAGGGCTTTGAGGCGCTTGGTGCAACCGTCAGCGTTACCGACAATCACATCGTTGCCGTAACCTCCAGCGGTGTTATAGGAGACTCTGTGTTTATGGATGTTGTCTCTGTAGGAGCTACCATCAATATCATGCTTGCGGCTGTTAAAGCTAAGGGCGTGACTGTTATTGAAAACGCTGCGAGAGAGCCTCACATTGTTGACACTGCAAACTTCCTCAATGCCTGCGGTGCAAAAATCAGCGGCGCAGGAACAGATGTTATTAAAATAACTGGTGTATCCTCGCTTCACGGAGTTACATATGCCATTATCCCCGATATGATTGAAGCAGGTACTTTCATGGTCCTTGCCGCATCCACATACGGAAAGCTTAAAATATCAAATGTCATTCCCAAGCATCTTGAATCTATTTCGGCAAAGCTGGTGGAAATGGGCGCCGACATAGTTGAGGAGGATGACAGCGTTACAGTCAGCTGTAGCGGTGAAATGACTCCCATAACTGTAAAAACACATCCTTATCCGGGATTCCCCACCGATATGAACCCTCAGATGTGCGTGCTCATGTGTCTGGCAAACGGAAAAAGCCGTATGATAGAGGGCGTGTGGGACAACCGCTTCAGGTATGTTGAAGAATTGAAGCGTATGGGCGCCGATATTGAAGTGGTCGGTAAAACAGCGACAATTAACGGTAACTCCGCAAAGCTCACTGGAGCCAATGTGCGCGCTATAGACTTGAGAGCAGGAGCGGCAATGGTTATCGCAGGCCTTTCTGTAAAGGGATATACCGAAATTGAGGACATTTATCACATTCAACGAGGCTACGAAGACATAATCGGCAAGCTTCAGGCGGTAGGTGCCGATATAAAAATTATTACCACCTGAAAAAGCGGTCAGTGACCGCTGACAATGCTCGCCTATCCAACCCCTGCATAAACGGCGAGGTTGTTTTTAAGAGATTTCCCAATAAAAAAGCGGAGAGCCTCCTCCGGCAATTCTCCGTCAAATCAAACAGGCAGGTCACATCAGATAAATCTTGTCTAATGTAATAAAGTGAGTTCGAAACCATCCTCACTTTGACAGTAATGTCGAACAAAAAAACTAAGGAGCCATAACTATGCGTAAAAACACACGTTACATTGCAGAGGGCGCCATGATTGCCGCCCTCTATGTTATTTTAACCTATATCTCAATGATGCTGGGGCTTGACAAAGGAGCAGTACAGTGCAGACTTTCCGAAGCGCTGACCGTACTTCCCTTTTTGTTTCCGTCTGCCGTACCCGGACTGTTCATAGGCTGTATATTATCAAATCTTTTGACAGGCTGTGCAGTTTGGGACATTGTTTTGGGCAGTCTGGCAACCCTTGTTGCCGCAATGGTAACAAGAAGAATAAAAAAATATCCATATCTTGCAGCATTGCCTGCCATAGTTGCAAATACAGTTGTGATTCCGCCTGTGCTTGCCTATGTTTATCATGTCGAAACCGCACTTCCCATAATAGCGCTGACGGTTTTTGCGGGAGAAATCATCTCCTGCGGAATACTGGGAACTCTTTTACTGTACACCGTTAAAAAATACAAAAAGCGCTAAATCCACTTGACATCCTGCGCTCTTTGTGCTATAATTCTCAAGTCAACAAATCATATACATTCGGAGAGATATCGAAGTGGTCATAACGGGGCTGACTCGAAATCAGTTTGCGCTCACGCGCACGAGGGTTCGAATCCCTCTCTCTCCGCCAAATGCGGTTTCAAACCGCGAAAAGAAGCCGCAGGACTTAGGGGTCTTGCGGCTTTAAATATGACAAAAAGTATGTTTCTCTTAAATATGGAGTTGTTTTTATGGGATTTATTCGAAAAATACTTGACAAGCATAAAGAAAAAGCAAAAATCAGAAACGATGCTTGTGATAAACTTATCTCACAAGTTGATACCGCCTTACAAGAAATTAAATCATTATTCTCGGTTTCTCAGTCTTTTGTTGATCCAAGCCAAGAATTAGAATGGCAAAATCGCAATGCTGTCCTAATTTCAAGTGTCAATATAACAAATATTCTAAAACTAAAAAAAGCAACACAATATAAAAAACTGTTGGAGAAACAAGCTGAATTATATACCAACGCAAACACTCTAAAGCAACGAATAAGCACTCATAACAATAAAGTTGCTGACGAAAAAATCAAAAATGCTTATGACTTAATTGGAGATGTCGAAGGCAGAAGATTAGATAAACAGCAAATGACTTGTATTGTCAAAGACGCTCACAATCATCTTGTAATTGCCGGAGCAGGAACAGGTAAAACAACTACTGTAGTTGGCAAAATTAAATTCCTTTTAAAATCGAAAAAATATGAGCCGAAAGATATTTTGGTATTATCTTTCACCAATGCATCAGCAAGCGAGATGAGCCAACGAATCAACCAAGAAACAGGTTGCAATATTGATGCATCTACATTTCATAAACTCGGTTTGAGCATTATAACCAAAGTAAACGGTGTTGTCCCTAAAATCACTCAATTAAATTTGCGCAAGTTTGTAAAAGAGCAGTTATTGCTGAATATACAATCAGATGCATATTTGAATCTATTGAGTTCATATTTGTTGTATAATCGCATTGTTTCAAAATCTGAGTTTGAGTTCAAAACACAAAAAGAATATGAAGAATATCTGCGATTAAATCCGCCAACAACCATAAACAACGAAACAGTAAAAAGTTATGGTGAGATGGACATAGCAAATTTTTTGATGCAAAATGGAATACAATACATATATGAACACCCATATATAGTAGATACACGCACAAGCGAATATGGACAATATAATCCGGATTTTTATTTACCTGAATATGATATTTATGTCGAATATTTTGGCGTGAATAAAGATGGTGAAGTGCCCTCATATTTCAAAGGTGATAACGGAATGACAGCCACCCAAGCATATCAATCTTCAATGAAGTGGAAGCGAGAAACACATAGTGCTAATGACACTATCTTAATTGAATGTTTCGCTTATGAAAAATCCGATGGTGTTTTGCTTGAAAATTTAAAGAAAAAACTCATCTCAAAAAATGTAAAGCTAACCCCAAAAAACACAAAAGAATTATGGGAGCAAGTGTCTGCTGATGGAGATTCTGTTCTGGATGGTATTATCGAGCTATTCGAAACCGTTATCAATCTCATAAAAAGTAACGGATACACAATCGATACCGTACGGCAACTAAACATAGAAAATATTAATGCTCAAAACAATAATACTCTTTTGTTGCTTCTCGAGCCCATATTTAATTCATATTGTGCTTACTTGAATGAACACAATGAAATTGATTTTAATGATATGATCAATATGGCAACTCAGTATATTGAGCAAAAGAAGTATATCAATCCTTACAAATATGTTATCGTCGACGAGTATCAAGATATTTCCAAAGCTCGTTTCTCGTTGTTAAACAGCATGAGAAAATCCAATAATTATGACTTATTTTGCGTGGGCGATGATTGGCAAAGCATTTATCGTTTTGCAGGTAGTGATGTTGGATACATTTTGAATTTCGAACAGTACTGGGGTTCTACCGAAATCAGCAAAATTGAAACAACCTACCGTTTTACTCAAAAACTTATAGAAATTAGCGGTTATTTCATAATGCAAAACCCTGTTCAAATCAAAAAATCTATCAAAGGGGAAAACGATACTGGCGGGTTTGCTTTAGGTGAAATTAGCGGATACACCGATAAATACTCTATTGAGTTTATGGCTAAAAAACTTGAAGATTTGCCAAGAGATAGTACTATATTCTTCATTGGAAGATACTCTTTTGATGCAAAATTGTTGAGCGATAGCGGATTATTTGAATGTCAGTACAACAATGTCAGCGGATTCGTGGAAGTAAAATACCACAAGCGAGCCGATTTGAAAATGAATTTTATTACTGCACACAAGTCCAAAGGATTACAGGCAGACTATATTTTCATTATCAATAACAAAAAGTCGAGAATGGGTTTCCCAAGCAAAATACAAGATGCTGCAATCCTAAACCTATTACTTGATAATTGCGATCAATACCCATATGCAGAGGAACGCCGCCTTTTCTATGTTGCATTGACAAGAGCTAAGAAAAAAGCATTTATCGTTACTGTTGGTAATCAAGAATCTGAATTTGCAATGGAACTTAAAGAACGCTATGGCGAAGAACTAAAACGGGAACAATGGGAATGTCCATTATGTGGCGGAAAACTCCTAAAAAAATCGGGGCCGTATGGTGTATTTCTCGGATGTTCAAATTATAATAGTACCGGTTGTAAATACAAACGCAAGATTAAATAATCGTTTACACAGACCGAAGCTCACGCTTCGGTCTGTGCCATTTTAGTTTTTATCGTTCCAACTCCCAACTCTCGCGGCGCTGGTTTCACTTTTGCTCACGTCATCACGATTCAAGGTGCGCCACTTCGTCTTTCGCTTGCCATCTACGCTCGGCAGATTGATCACCGCGTAATATTTGCCCTTGTCCTCGGCGAGTCGTCCTGTTATTCTTTTCATATTAAGCCTCCTTTGTGGACTTCTTATTCGAAGCAATTATACGGTTACGCTCCTTCATAGTCCAGAGAGAATCGGGATTATAAGGAGAAATAATTTGATAGTATCTTTCGTTCACCATCATTTCCACCAGCGCGGTCTTAGGAATAAGAATGCTCCGACCGATCTTGATGGTGTCGATGCGCCCTTCCTTGATAAGCTTGTACACGGTGTTCTTGCTGCAATGGAGCAGACGCACCACGTCCTTCACCTGCATCACGTCGGGCTCTTTTTTGAAATATTCGAAAACGTCTCTCATGATCATACGCATATTACCTCCTGCAATTTGTAATCTGAAACGAATGTCTGTTATTTTACTCATGGGTTCCTCCTTTACATTGTGAGCGTGAGTCCGCTCTGCTGTTCGTATTCTTCTCGCGTACAATAGCACACGAAAGCTTCGGGTGAGATCTTCTTACCGAGAATTTGTTCAAGGCGTTCCTTCTCCCACTTATCCATCTCGGTAAGTTGTCTCGGCGTGTAGGCTGTTCTCTGCGGTGCGATGCTGAGGAAGTTACCGATGAGATTGACAAGTCCCGTGCTCATCGTCTGCTTTGCGCGTGGCTCGTGTTCGGGTGTCTTGTAGAAAATATACTCGTTTGCCATCGGACCGAGGCTACCGCCCATGGCGTAGTAGAGCTCAAGGTTATCTTTTAAGAGTCGCTCATCGAAGAGCTTGTTGTCACGAACCTTGATACCGTCGGGCGTGGTGAAGGTGATATACTTTCGATCACTCTCCCACCGCACACCGTAGCCGTGGTTCTCCATATAGCCGATGAAGCCCTCAATGGTATCTGTATAAGCAATCGCAAGGAACGCCGTGTGGATCAGATCCTTTTTCCACTTCTGCATCTTGCCGGCGCGTGTATCGGTCTCGGTAGTGGAGACTCCGTACTTCTTACAGATCTCGTTTGAGTAATCCTTGAGCGCTTGCAGATCGGCATTCTCCATATGAAGCTTCTTGCCGTCCTTGTAGGACACCGAGTTGACGATGATGTGATTGTGCAGATGCTCTCGGTTGGTGTGGGTGACCACGAGCACCTGATAGCTCTCGAAGAAGCCCGCAAACTCCAAGCCGAGATTGTTTGCTTCGTAAGGCGTGATGTCATCCTCGGGCGAGAAGGACTGCACGATGTGGAAGTATGTTCTTCCGTCGGTCTTGCCGAAGCGGTGCTTTGTCATTTCAAATTCCTTCTGCGCCGTCTCGGTCATACAGTTGTTGCCCGCGATCAAGGTGTCATCGGTCTTCTCTTTATCGAGCACGTAATTGAATACGTCCGAGAGCGAACCCTTGCCCGCTTTCACTTTTACGATCGCCATAGCTCACACTCCTTTCATTTTTTCATTCAGCAACTCAAAGATTTTTGCAAGCTCTTGCTTTGTTTCTTCAAGGTTTACCGCCGTGAGCGTTCCTTCGTTGACACGCCACGTAAGCTGATTGAGATTGTTTCCGATGCGCCGTAGCTGCTTTGACGCATCGTCAACTCCGGGGATGACGGTGATCTCCTTGCCGAACACACAGTCACGACAGTAAACGGAAATCAGTCTGTACGAGCCGTACGCAAGATCTTCAAGCCGTTTGTATTCTTCTTCGGTGACGCGGAAGGTCACCCGTTTGCTTCTGTTTTCTTTCAAATTTTTACCTCACTTTCTTCATAGGGGTGTGGGCTTAGCCCGCAGTGCCGACGGTTTGACCGACAAAGGCGAAACTTGCGACGGTAACCCAATGACGGTAACCCCCACCCCCGTTTTAACAATGCAACAATGCAAGTGACACTGTGCGTGATCTTCCCGAAGGCTGCAATCTTCAACCTTGCACCAGAGACACTCTGCAATGTTACAATCTTCACGCCGTTTCCTCGGCGCTTACGGGGATCGCCCAAAACCAACCTTTGCCGATCCTTCGTGTGGTGAGTCCCTTGATCTTCGCTTTCGCTTCGTTGACGGTACGCTGTGAAATGTTTCGTTCCTTTGCTTTTTCGAAGATTTTTTCAGCAGGAACGAACTCACCCGAGGAAAGCATATCGAGAATCAAGTCCTCCGCCTGATCGGTTTTCGTTTGTGCTTCACCGCCGCCGAGAAGCTCGTCCGCTGTGATCTTGTCGTAACCGTCAAGCCATTTGAAGCCTTCGTCGTTACCGAGATTGAACGCTAACGATTTTCCTTCGGGTGCAAGGGACGATTTGTCGTGAACGATCACGCGTACGTTTGGCATCTTGCGAAGTCTTCCGACGAGAAGAACGCTGCGCGCCGATGCACGAAAATCAATGGTACCGAGACCACGGTACGCGCTGTTCGTTCCTTTCATCTTATTCAGATGCCCGATGAAGACGATAGCGCAACCCGTCTGCTCCGCGACCTTTGCAAGTCCGCGCATCACCGAACGGATTTCATTTGCTCGGTTGATGTCGGTGTCCTCACCAACGTAACCTTGAATGGGATCGAAGATCATCAGCTTTGCATTCGTCACTTTGATCGCCGCCTCGATGCGCTCGTCCTTCAGCGTCAGCACGTCGGTGTCCTCGCTGATGTTGAAGATGAGATTCTCGTTCGCCTCCGCTTCCATCAGTCGCGGCTTCACCGTGTCGCCGAGACCATCCTCGGCAGTCTGATAGATCACGCTGATGGGCGGACGCTCTTCCATACCGGGAAAGCCACTTCCGTTGGAGCACGCCGCCGCGAGCCGTAACCCGAGCGTTGTCTTACCTTCACCGGGATCACCTTGGATGATCGTGATCTTCCCGAACGGGATATACGGATACCACAACCACTCCACCTCCTGCAGTTCGATTTCTGCAATTCTTTTGAGTTTCAATTCTGCACTCATTCTGTTCTCCTTTTCTTTCGTTTTGTTTTGCTGATTTAAGTTTTGTGAAACCATTCAAATCACTTCCTTTCGATTTCCTATGTACGAAGTGTTTTTTGAGCAAAACAAAAAGACCCGTACGCATTACGCAGATACGGAAACACCAAAAGGCGAACAATACTTGTCCGCTAAAAAATGATGTTCCGTGCCTATGTAATATGTACGAGTCTAAAACTCGAAAGGGTTGGACGTAAAAAGTCCTATATATGTATGCTTCAAACGAAGCGGGGTGGCACTTTATGCTACATCTATTCGATTTTCAAAACCCAATCATTTTCATTGGGGCAAATATTATAACACATAATTTTAATTTTGTCAATACCCTAATGAATATTTTTTTGAAAAGTGGTAATAATATATAGTTTGGGCATTGTAAAAGGAACCGCGCAAGTCTCTGCGCGGTTCTTTGATTACAAATTTACTTTAATAGAGCCTGAAAATCTTCACGGTCTTTGAGTGCGTCAAATCCAGATCTTTTCACAAAGTCTATAAAGTCTTCTTTACATGTGGAAGTACCCGAACGGCAAATATCTGCGGTCTTGTGTTCTTCTGCACTCAGGAACGGACTTGTAAAGCGATACGTTTCATGATTGTTTAAGAACGAATCATAATCAATGGCAAACTTCTGCGCTTTCTTTAAAGCGTCCATAGCTTTTTCATGTTCATTATCTCTTACATAAAATACAGCACGAGCAACATAGTTGTCAACAAGGAATGTATTATAATACAGATAGTTCCCGTCAGGAATGATAGCTTTGATGATCTGCTCTTGTGCAACACAAGCCTCCATTGAATTTCTTTCAATGAGATTCAGCATATCTGTCAGATGGTCATTGAGCATTTTTTGAGTAAGGATTGTTTTTTCCTTACCACGCAAACAAGTGAGCATAACATCTTCTTTGCTCATAGAGTAGTTTTCGGGATACTGTTTTGCATACTCAAGTGCTTCTTCGTCTCTACCTCTAAACGACAGATACTGCACAATTCCTTGAATAGCGCTTGCTTTAATGCGTTCATCAGAGGTTGTTTCGATAACACATTCGAATATTCTGATAGCTTTTTCTTGCTCTGCTATATATGTCTCATCATCTGCATATGAGAACGATAACATCGCGGTAGTCCAACCGAGCCAATCCATATACTTCATATCACCTGGGAACTCCGCAACTCCCATTTTCGCAATTCGATGGCGCTCTTCCAAGTCGCCCGTCTCCCAAGTCTTCTTATACAGCGCCTCAATCTCATCACGACGCGCATTTTCGTTCATAACATTTACGCCAAGCAAATCGTCAGTAGAGACATGAAATAACTTTGCGAGTGAGATAATAAGTGAAATGTCCGGTACAGAAACACCACACTCCCACTTTGAAACAGCCTTATAACTTACGCCGAGAAAATCTGCCAATTTTTCTTGCGTGAAATCATTTTTCTTTCTCTGTTCTTTTATTCTTTTTCCTATATTGTTCATAGTTAACACCTCATTAGTAATAGTAAGCCGAGCTCTTGCTTCGCATGTAGTATAGCACAAATTAATTATAGCACACAACACCTTCGTTGTCGAGAAAAACTCGCTTAGAAAGAGAGTTTTTTACAAAGAAAGAACCGCGCATTTCGCACGGTTCCTCTTCTGCATTTTAGAAGTGTTTTCCTTCTCCGGGACGGTATTCACCTTCACCGATGTAGTCTTCTACCGGTCGGTCATCGATCTCGGTCGATGTGTCATTCCCGAATGGATTCGGTTGACCACCGATCTGCGGTTTGTATTCCGCAAGGCTTTGATCACCCTCGTCGATGCATTCGACGGTTTCTTCTTCCGTTTCGGTGATCTCGGTGCATTCCTCTGTCACGGTTTCTTGCTCCGCAGGTATTTTTTCTTCAGTTAACACTTCGGTTTCCGTAGTCTCTGTTTCGCTTTCCGTTACGGTTGTTTCTTCAGTTTCAACAGCGGTTTCCGTTTCGCTCACTTCGCTCACAAACGCCGTTTCTGCGGTTGTTTCGCTTTCTTCGGGTACTTGCTCCACCTGTACCGTTATCGTCGTCTGTGGCGTTTTTTCGGCAGTCACGGGCGGTTGATCTGCGCCCTGATTCGGTACTGTAAAGAGCATCATAATGAGTGCGAGGATGATGGTGATTAATCTTTTCATATTATGTAATTCCTTTCCGAGCCGCCTTTCGCGGCTCAACACAAGAATAAACTGAAAAACAAATTAGTCCAGAGAGAATCGGCACGAAAATGAGAAATCGCACAAGTCTTTTGTACGATCCCTCTGCGTGTTATTCTATTTCTGTCATCATCACCTCGATGATGATCCTGGCTCCGAGCACGAATCCTCTTGCGAACGCCTCCCGCTCCGCGATGCCGTACATCTCGTTGGTGCATTCGGTGAACTTCTCAAGTATCTCCTTTTCCTCGTCGTTCAACCGTTTTTGCAGATCCTCTTCGTGCCTGACTATATAGCCGAGCAGCTCGGAGTACTTGCTGCCTTTCTTGAAGTCCCTCTCGCATGGGCTGATGTTGCCGTACCATAGCTCTTCAATGATGTTCATTTTGTACCTCCGTGATAAAAAAGCGCGATAAATCGCACTTCAACACCCCTGCCCCTCAATCATGAGGGG
>CAZYTA010000027.1:0-36463 GCA_964650465.1 uncultured Oscillospiraceae bacterium
ATCTCCTCTTGAACTTTTTTCAGGAGTTTTGTTGCATTTGACTTGACAATTCAAGGCAAAAAGCACCCCCGAACCCCTGAAAAGCATTTTGAAAATCATTAATTATTTATTAATCTATTCGAGTAATGTGCGAGCTAAAGCGAGCAGTCGATGGAGCTCCTGCGCTTTACGCTAAACGCTTCAATACAAAAGTCCTCAGCACGCCTGAAAAGCATTTTGAAAAAATAATTTTGTTTGTAAAACCATAATAAAAACTTACTGAATCAGTTTTTCGTGAGAGGGTACAGGGGGAGAGTGCTTTTGACTTCAAAAACACTCTCCCCCTGTTATAAAAAACTAAAAAATCTATTTAACCAACGCCTTGCGGGTCTTTTCAACAGCTGGCTTTGTGATAATAAGCTCCTTCGCCTCGCTGTCCGAGGGGAGGGAATACATATATTCCAGCATTATACTTTCCATAATGGAACGCAGTCCTCTTGCACCGGTGTTGTTTTCAGCCGCTTTTTTTGCTATGGCTTCAAGGGCATCCTTTTTGAAGGAAAGCTTGATTCCGTCCATATCAAAAAGCTTCTGATACTGCTTTACAAGACTGTTCTTTGGCTCTGTGAGTATTCTCACAAACGCTTCCTCGTCAAGAGGGTCAAGAGTTACTATCATGGGAATTCTTCCCACTATTTCCGGAATGAGACCGTATTTCACAAGGTCATGGGATTCAAGATTTTTAAGAATGTTAGCCTTCTTCTTGTCTGCCTTGGTCTGTACATTTCCGCCAAATCCCATTATCTGCTTTCCTGCACGTGTCTCTATAATTTCTTCGATTCCGTCAAAGGCACCGCCGCAGATAAAGAGAATATTTGAGGTGTCTATTTGGATAAACTCCTGATTGGGATGCTTTCTGCCGCCCTGAGGAGGTACATTTGATACTGTTCCTTCAAGAATTTTCAAAAGCGCCTGCTGAACACCTTCACCCGATACGTCACGGGTAATTGAACGGTTTTCGCTTCGGCGTGAAATCTTGTCTATTTCGTCGATGTAGATAATACCCTTTTCGGCTCTTTCGATATCAAAATCTGCCGCCTGAATGAGACGGAGAAGAATGTTCTCCACGTCCTCACCTACATAGCCTGCCTCTGTCAGAGTGGTGGCGTCTGCAATGGCAAAGGGAACCTTGAGAGTTTTGGCAAGTGTCTGAGCAAGATATGTTTTACCAACACCCGTAGAGCCAAGCAGAAGCACATTGCTCTTCTGAATTTCCACACCGTCGTCACTGTCCTTTTGAAGAATTCTTTTGTAATGATTATAGACAGCTACCGAAAGTGTTATCTTGGCATCATCTTGACCGATGACATATTCGTCCAGAGTCTTTTTGATTTCCTGAGGCTTTGGAAGGGTATCCAAGCTGAGTCCTTCCTCGTGAAACTCTGCTTCCTCGGATTCCGAGAAAATCATAGAGCAAAAGTGTGTACAGTTCTGGCATATCTTTACGCCGTCGGGACCTTGAACAAGAGGACCTACAACCTCCTCAGGATTTTTACAAAAGGAACAAATGTTTTTATTTGTGTTTTTTTCTGACATAATTACCTCGATAAATCAGCCGTCCGTCATTTGACGGACGGCTGTTTTTTTATTATATAGGAAATTGCTCTGAATCAACCTCGCCGTTTTGCTTTGTTGGGTTGCTTGTAGGCTGCGCCATAGGCGAGAATTGCCTGCGGAGGCTTTCCGCTTATATTCGCTTATCAATTACCTTATCGATAAGTCCGTATTCCACAGCCTGAGCGGAGGTCATGAAGTTATCACGCTCGGTATCACGCTCAATTTCCGAGATATCCTTACCTGTCACCTCGGCGAGAATTCTGTTCATGTTGTTTCTCACACGGAGTATGTGGTCGGCGTGTATCTTTATGTCGCTTGCCTGACCCTGCATACCGCCCAGAGGCTGGTGTATCATTATCTCACTGTAGGGAAGAGCGAATCTCTTGCCTTTGGTTCCCGATGCAAGAAGGAAAGCACCCATACTTGCAGCCATGCCTATGCAAATTGTCGATACATCGCACTTGATAAAGTTCATTGTATCGTAAATTGCCATACCTGCGCTGATAGAGCCTCCGGGAGAGTTGATATAAAGGCTTATATCCTTATCGGGGTCCTGAGCCTCAAGATAGAGAAGCTGTGCAACAACAAGAGTTGCTGTAGCATCGTTTACCTCATCGGCAAGAAATATTATTCTGTCGTTGAGAAGTCTTGAGTAAATATCAAAGGAACGTTCTCCTCGGTTTGTTTGTTCTACGACCATTGGTACAAGTGGCATAAATTTTCCTCCTTTGGAATAACAAGGGTTTACTCGGCTTTTTCTTCAGCCTTCTTCGCGGTTGTTTTCTTGGTAGTTGTCTTCTTAGCTGCAGGCTTCTTTTCTGCTTCGCCTTCAGCCTTTTCTTCTGTCTTTTCTTCAGCCTTCTTGGCGGTTGTCTTCTTGGCAGTTGTCTTCTTAGCTGCGGGCTTCTTTTCTTCCTCGCCTTCAGCCTTTTCTGTTATCTTTGCATTTTCCTTTACAAGAGCAACAGCCTTGTTTACAGCGATATCGCGTGTTACCATATCAACAGAGATAGCGCCGCGGATCTTGTCAACCTCTACCTTGTACATATCGGCAAGCTTTGCATATTCTGCCTCAATCTCCTCTTCGGTAGCTGTAAGGCTTTCAAGCTCAACAATCTTTTCAAGAGCAAGCTGAAGCTTAACCTGACTTTCAGCCTGAGGTCTGAACTGCTCCTTGAAGTTATCCATGGTCATACCTGTATACTTCATGTACATATCCATGGAAATGCCCTGAGACTGCATTCTGTATGAGTAGTCCTCGATCATATGCTCTACTTCGTTTTCATACATACATTCGGGGATTTCTGCCTCAACTGCATCGATGAGAGCAAGCTTGAGCTGTGTCTCAACATCGTTTTCAGCCATATCGGCATATCTCTTTTCTATATTTGCCTTAACATCTGCGGTATATTCAGCAAGTGTATCAAATTCTGAAACATCCTTTGCAAATTCATCGTCAAGTGCGGGAAGCTCCTTAACCTCAAGCTTGTGAAGCTTACATGCGAACACAGCAGCCTTGCCCTTAAGCTCTTCGGCATGATAATCTTCGGGGAAGGTAACATTTACATCAAATTCGTCGCCGATGCTGTGACCTACAATCTGGTCCTCAAAGCCGGGGATGAATGAACCTGAACCAAGCTCAAGCTTGTGTCCCTCATCCTTGCCGCCGTCGAAGGGAACACCGTCAACTGTTCCGAGATAGTCTATGGTAGCAAAGTCACCCTTCTCTGCGGGTCTTTCAACCTCTACCATACGTGAAGCTCTTTCTCTTGCACGCATAATTTCGGCATCAACGTCTGCATCTGTAACAGCTTTAACTGTCTTTGAAGCCTCAACGCCCTTATAATTCTTTAAGGTTACCTCGGGCTTAACATAGTATACTGCACTTACTTCAACGCCCTCGTCGTTGATGTCGCCAACCTCGATTTCGGGACGGCTTACAACGTCAAGCTTCTGCTTCTCAACAGCCTTTGTAAGCTCGTCGGGGAGGATGTCATTGAGAGCATCTTCATAGAAAACGCCCTTGCCGTACATCTTTTCGATGATTCCTCTGGGTGCTTTACCCTTTCTGAATCCGGGAACAGTAATTTTGGAAGCATTCTTCTTGAATGCCTTGTCTACTGCTGCGTCAAAGTCAGCCTTTGCAATTACAAGCTCAAGCTTAACCTGATTCTTTTCAATAGTAGATACATTTTTTACGCTCATTTTTTCCTCCTGCTATATGTAAGCGTTTGTTACATATATTTATACATTATAATTCATACTATATTTTATACGAAATAAAGAATTTGTCAAGTATATAGTGCAAAAAACTTTTTACATTATGGGAAATTTCTCCAAATTATCCTTGCCGTTTTACCTTGTTTGTATGCATATATGGGTTACGATTGGCGGGAAATGTCGGCATAGGCTTTTGGCTAATTGATTCTTACCGGGGTAAAATGTCTGAAATCGGCGGAAACAAGCTCCAATTCTACTCCGCCTGCACTTTTTATAAGCTGACTTTCTCTGACGGAATGCAGATGCCCGTAATAAAGACGCTTTATATTGTGCCGTACCAGTACCTCTAAAATGGGGGAGGTTTCATCACCCGGAAGAAGCACGGGATAGTGAGAAAAGGCAACTATTTCACGCTGTGAGTCTGCATTTAGCTTTTCTGCTTCGGATATTGACAGCTCAAAGCGTATTGCCTCTCGTGCGATTATTTTCCTGTCCTCCTCAGAGGGCGAGGACTCGCAGGACCATCCGCGTGAGCCGCATATTACAAGGTTCTCGGCTGCTACCGCCGAATTGTGGAGAAATGATATTGTATCAAAGGAATGCTCCGAAACAAACTCTCCAAGCTTTTTCATGCTCTGCCACCAGTAGTCATGATTGCCCTTCATAATAATTTTATTGCCGTTAAGAGAATTTATGAAACGGAAATCTTCAATCGCATCTTCGATATTCATTGCCCAGGATATATCGCCGGGTATTACTACTGTATCCCGGGGAAGCACCATGTAGTTCCAGTATTCTTCCAGCTTCTCTGCGTGGTTTTCCCACGTAGAGCCAAAGATGTCCATTGGTTTATTTGTCGAAAAAGACAAATGCAAGTCAGCCAGTGTAAATACTGCCATAAATTTCCTCTCTTTAATAATCAGTTTTAAAAGCAAAGTATATTTGCAATCCCATTTGTCAATACTATATTTGATGAAAGGAGGAGAGAAAATGGACAATTGCAAAACAAAGAACTGTACCTCAAAGCACAACGAAGGTATTTCTTGCATGGTAAAGAATTGCGCTTACCACGACGGTGAATGCTATTGCGATGCAAAGGAGATAAGTGTAGGTCCTTCACATGCAAACACCAGTGCTGATACAATATGCGCTACCTTTAAGCCCAAGGCTTAACTAAAAAGCCAGCACCTCGTCAGCCATCTCGGTTTTTTCGATAGATTTATCGAACCTTATCCGCTTCTCGTGTAATTTTACAAGGGGAAGCGGAATTTCTTTTCCGGAATATGCCTCAAGCTCCTCGGGAGCAAGGACGGCTTCAAGCTCACACTTCTTGCCAAGCGCCTCAATGACAGATGATGCAAATTTATAGGGGCTTGCTGTGGAAACTACGAGCAACTGCTCGCTGTTGCCTGCATTGATGTAGTCGTTTGCACACTTCATGGCAACGGCAGTATGTGTGTCTATAAGATAATTATACTTGTCAAATGTAGCCTTGATGGTCTGTGCGGTCTCTTCCTCTGTGGTGAAGCCTGCACCGAAGCCTGCCTTTACCGCTTCTTTCTGGGAATCGGTAAGTGTATACTTGCCCTCTGTCTTAAGAGCGTTCATATACTCTGTTGTGCCTTCTTCACCTGCAATAAGGCTGAGAAGTCTTTCCACGTTTGAGGACACAAGAATATCCATAGAAGGGCTGATTGTGGTGTAGAACTCACGGTTCTTATCGTAAACACCGTTTTCGATAAAGTCTGTGAGTACGGAGTTTTTATTGGATGCGCAAAGCAGTTTTTTAATGGGGAGTCCCATAGCACGGGCAAGATGTGCAGCAAAGATGTTACCGAAGTTTCCTGTGGGAACTACTACGCTTATCTCATCTCCCAGAGCTATTCTCTTCTGTTTTACCATATCGCAGTATGCAGAGAAATAATATGCCACCTGAGGTACAAGTCTGCCCCAGTTGATTGAGTTTGCACTGGAAAGGAAGGTGTTGTTTTCAAGGAGCTTTTGAGCTATCTCCTTGGATGCGAATATCTCCTTTACACCTGTCTGTGCATCATCGAAGTTGCCCTTTATTGCAACTACATTTACGTTATTGCCTTCTTGCGAAGCCATCTGGAGCTTCTGCATTGCGCTGACACCGTTTTCGGGATAGAATACCATGATTCGGATTTTATCAACATCACGGTATCCCTCAAGTGCAGCCTTGCCTGTGTCGCCCGAGGTGGCAACCAGAATGAGAGCGTCATTCTTTTCACCTGTCATTTTCAATGCTTCGGAAAGAAGCATTGGCATTATCTGGAGTGCCATATCCTTGAAGGCGCAGGTAGGTCCGTGCCACAGCTCAAGAACATCTATTTTCTCATTGAGAGAATAAACGGGCGCAGCACCGCCGATAAAGCGTGTATCGGAATATGCCTTGTCACAAATGTCTCGAAGTGTTTCCTTGTTATAGTCTGTAAGATAGAGAGACAGCACCTTGAAGGCACGGCTGCTGTACGAATCTTCTACCATTGATGAAATGAAATCAAGGTCGGTTTTGGGAATGGAGACGGGCATATAAAGACCGCCGTCCTCTGCAAGTCCTCTTTTTATTGCTTCAGCCGAGGTCAGATAGTTTTTAGAGCCTCGGGTACTTTTGTACATCAGGTTTTCCATTGCTTTTTATTTCCTTTCTCTGCAAAAAATGCATCTTCTATATGATTTATTTCGGGTGTTTCACGGTTGAGATACACCTCAATTATATCGAATCTGTAAATGTCTGAATATTCTCTTGGCGGTATTGTTCTTTTTCTGTAAAGTACATATTCGCGTGCGCAGTCGGTAAGGTTTTTTCTCTTAGCCCTGTCAACTGCCTGTGAAGGAAGCTTGAAGTCCTCCGCCTTGTCGCTCATTGTGGTTTTAACTTCAACAAATACCACATATTCATTTATTGCCGCAATTATATCAATTTCGTTTTTTCCGTGGGTCCAGTTTCTTTCAAAAATGAGATACCCCTTGCTTTCAAGGTACTTTGCAGCCAGCTCCTCGCCCCTGTCACCTGTTTTGCGCTTGGCTGTACGGTTGTCTCTTTTTTTGAATTTATCAAAAAGCTTCATCTGTGAGTATCTTCTTCAAAAAGCTTCTTCTGTGATCGGGGCAGGGACCGTATTTCACAACCGCCTCTCGATGCGCCTTGGTAGGATACCCCTTATGTACGGCAAATCCGTATTGCGGATATCTTTCATCCATTTCAAGGCAGTAACGGTCTCGTGTAACCTTGGCAAGAATGGATGCCGCTGAAATTGAGGGCACAAGAGCATCTCCCTTTATTACGGTTGTCAAGGGCAGGTCAAAGCCTGTTGCTCGGTTTCCGTCTATCAGCAGATGCTCGGGACGTACCGACAGACCTTCCTCTGCTCTTTTCATTGCAAGCATTGTTGCTCCGAGTATATTGTAGGTATCTATTTCTTCGGGTGAGGCTTCGGCTATTGAGTAGGCTATGGCTTTTTCCTTTATTATTTCAAAAAGCTTTTCACGCTTCTTTTCCGATATTTTCTTTGAGTCATTCAGTCCCTCTATTTCACAGCCGTAGGGCAGAATGACCGCCGCCGCAACAACAGGCCCCGCAAGAGGACCTCTTCCCGCCTCGTCGATTCCTGCCGACAGAACAGTGTCCGAAAGCAAGGTATCATAATATTTCCAGTCCATAATCTTTTCCTTTATTCGAGAGTTATTTTTCCTATTACTCCCTTTCTGAATTCGTCAAGGAGCATTGTGGAGCAACGGTCAAAGTTGACCTCTCCGCCTTTTATGAGGATACCTCTCTTTTTGCCTATCAGCTCGAATATGTCATATCCGTCAAGGTCCTCAATCTCCTCTATGTCCAATCCGTAACGCTGACACAGCATCTCGGGATAACGTTTTTTCAGCCTTGAGCACAGCACCATTGCTATTTCGTCTTTTTGCAGGACAGTGTCCTTTATTGCACCTGTTATAGCAAGGTTTTCGCCTATGACATTATCGTCAAACTTCGGCCACAGAACACCGGGCATATCCAAGAGGTCAAGACCTATGCTTGTTTTTACCCATTGCTTGTTAAGTGTTACACCGGGGCGGTTTTCTACATTTGCCGCCTTCTTGCCCGAAAGCTTGTTTATAAGCGAGGATTTACCGACGTTGGGTATTCCCAGCACCATTGCTTTTACCGTTCTGCCTGCCATTCCTTTGTCATTGTAACGCTGTATCTTTTCGGCAAGCACCTTTTTTACTTCCTCTTCAAGCTCGGATATACCCTTTCCGCTTACGCAGTCGGTAATGATAAGAACACGCCCTTTTTCGGCATAACGCCTTTTCCACTCTGCCGAAGCAGTCGGGTCGGCAAGGCTTGCTTTGTTCAGAAGTGTTATTATGGGTTTTGGATAGACCAGCTTTTCAAGGTCGGGATTTTTACTGCTTTTTGGTATACGGGCATCAAGAAGCTCGATTATAACATCCACCTGTGATAAGGATTCCGATATAATCCTCTTTGTTTTTGCCATATGCCCGGGAAACCACTGTATTACATCTGACGGCATTACTTTATCACTCCAAAATCGGGAACAAGTCTCAAAAAGACCTTGCCCAGAATGTATTTTTCTTCTACTGCACCTAACATTCGGCTGTCAGAGGAGCCGTTGCGGTTGTCTCCCATTACGAACACACAGCCCTCGGGGACTGTATAAGGGTATTGCAAATTGCCTCTGACCATGGGATTATTGTTGCAATGATATACATAAGGCTCATCAAGCGCCTCGCCGTCAACATATACAGTCCATGTAAAGGGGTCGATGTTTACCGTCTGACCTTCTGTTGCTATAACACGCTTTATATAGGGTGTTCCGCCTGTATATCCCAGGGCTTCAAGGTTATGTGACACATCCACTACCACAACATCGCCTGTCTCGGGAGTGTAGCCTACACTTGATATTATAAGCCTGTCTTTGTCGTGAAAGGTCTCTCGCATACTGTCACCCGAAACAGTCACAAACTTAACCAAAAAAGTAAAGATAAGTATTACTGCACCCAAGGCAAACAGGAAGGTTTCCACCCATTCGTAAAGCTCGGCTACGGCTGAAATTCTCTTTTTCTTTTCCATTTCAATTACTCCAATACCAATTCTTCCACGCTTGCAAGCTCGATGATATCGCTGTCGGTACGGGAACGGAGTACCTTTCTTGCCTGACATTTTTCGCAGGACAGCTCTATTGTGTCATATCCCACATCTATCATAAAGTCGCCTTTTTCACAGTCGCATTTTATTTTGTTTGTTTCGTCAAGCTCCTTTATTATATACAGCATCTGACTTGTAACTACGGCATCCGCATATTCATATTCGTCATATTTTTCGTTGTTGGGGTTGCATTCACGGATTTCTTCTTCGTCTTGCTCTTCTTCTGAATTCTCTTCAAAATTGCGGAATATTCCGAAGTCCTCGTCTTCAAGGTCACGCTCGTCAAGAATTTCCATCAGCTTCTGCAGCTCCTTGGTGTTGTCGTCAACGGCTTTTATTACCTTTGCCTTGTCGCCGATAAAGCAGGTGTCAAGACCCGATGCCGAGCACTGCAATACAAAAATATCACTGCCCCAGAAGGTTGAGCCGGATACCTGATAGGGATGTGAGGTAGGACAGGCAACACAGGGTACATTGAGTGATACAGTGTCACGTGATTTTATATAATTTACGGTCATTACAGATTCACCGCAGCTGCAACGCAAATTTGTTTCACCGCCCGAGAGGGCAAAAAGACTCATTTCGCCTATCATTGCCACACCGCAGGTGGGGCATCTGTAGGCAATAGTAATTTTCTCTTTCATGGTATCTCCTTAAAGTTATGTTATCTCACGGTGTGATTTTTGGGTGTAAACCGAAAAGGCAGGGGAATTGAAAATTGAGAATTGAGAATTGAAAATTATTGAAGATTTCGCTTGCGAAATCAACCATTTCACAAAGTGAAAATTTCACGCGACGAAGTCGCATTTCACCGCGAAGCTTTGCTTCGCTATGCCTGAATATATCTTTCGTTGTAGAATAAATATTGCTGTGCCACGCCGCCCCATATGCCAAGGTCGGGTGTTGAGTCGAAATATTTGGCGAAAACCTTTTTCATCCAGACATCGACGGGCACGGTTTCCAGTCTGCCGAGTCCGTAAAGAAGTGCACAGGCGGCAACCTTTGGACCTACGCCGTTTATGGTTTGAAGCCTTTGGGAAGCAGAAGCACTGTCAAGGCTCAATAGCTCCTCTTCGGATATTTCGCCTGCAGTCAAGCGCTTTGCCGCATCAAGTATGTATTTTACCCTGAATCCCAGTTTGCATTCTCCCAGCCCCGTTTCGCCTGCATCAAGCAGTGCTTCGGCTGTAGGGAACGCATAATAGGTCTCACCGTCAACATTAAAGGGCTGCCCGAAGCGTTCGGATATTGTCTGAACGTTTTTCTTTATTCTGGGGATATTGTTATTTTGCGATATGATAAATGAGATGAGTGCTTCGGTAAAATCCTGTCTCAGTATTCTTATTCCAAACCCCTGAGCAACTGCACTTTCCAACGCCTGTCTGCCCTTGCCCGAAAAAGCCGATACAAATGTGTCGGACATTTCGTAATAGGAGTTTTTCGGGTCAAAGAAAAGGTCAATATTCTCATCTCCGCTGGTGAGATATTCTATATATCCCTTAGAGTCTTTCGCCTTTATTTTTACTACCGCACCCCTTACAACGCCCTCTATAAATCCGTCTTTTTCATCAAAGCGGAAGCATTGTCCGCAGTCAAAGGTTTTGACAGGGGAGAAGGTGTCTGAGGGAGGGATTGAGATTTTTCTTGTTAAAATTTGATTATTCATAATAATTTTATTGATTATACAGAAAAAATGTGATAATATTATTAAAATTGAGTGAAAGGAAAGTTATAATAATGGAAAAAATCTATACAATACCTGTCAATGATGCTTTCAATATACAGGATGGCTGTCCTTTTTGCAGGATGTATGATACTCTCGAAGCAAACGAGCTTGACATAATTCTCGGCGCATCAATGATGGAGCCCGATATCAGAATAGAAACAAACAAGAAGGGCTTTTGCCGTGACCATTATGAAAAGATGTTCACCATGAAGAACCGTCTGGGGCTTGCACTTATGATGGAAAGCCACCTTGATGAGCTGATAAAGGGTGTCAGCGGAGGAGGACTGTTCAAGGATAAGCTTACCTCGGCAAACGATTACCTGTCAACCCATTCAAATACCTGTTATGTATGTGACAGAATTGAAAACAATTTCTCAAAGATGATAGAATGCGCCTGCATTATGTGGGAAACCGAAGAGGAGTTCAGACGCAAGTTTGAAAAAACGCCGTACTTTTGTGTTCACCACTATGCAAGAATGATAAAAACGGCGTCAACCTTCGTCTCAAAGAAAAAGAGAGGCGATTTCTACGCCGCCGCTTCGGCTATCGAAAACAGCTATCTTCAGACTCTGAGAGATGACGTGTCCTGGTTCTGCAAGAAATTTGACTACCGATATGACAGCGAACCGTGGGGCAATTCAAAGGATGCCGTAGAGCGTGCAATCAAAAGCATTTATCACAAATCCTGAGCGGATACATCGTAGCACAGCTTCATAAGGCTGTCGCCCATATATACATTTTCAATGCTTACACTTTTGTTTGATACACTCAGTTCGGTGTTTGCAAAATTCCAAAAGCCTTTAACTCCTGCCTCTGCCAGCATATTTGCTACGGCGGAGGCTTCACTTTTAGGAAGTGTCAGTATTGCGATATCAACATGATTTTCACTGCAGAAGCGGTTTGCCTGTGAGATGTTGAGTACTGTGTGACCCGCTACCTCGCTTCCCACTACATCGGGGCTGATGTCAAACAGCCCTGCAAGGTCAACTCCCGAGCGTGACAGCGTATTGTGATTGGCAAGCGCCTGTCCCAAATGTCCCACACCGATTATTATTGCGGTGTATCGCTTTGTTACTCCGAGAATTTCGGCAAGGCTGTCTCTTAGTCCAGCCACATTGTAACCATAGCCCTGCTGACCAAATCCCCCGAAGCAGTTAAGGTCCTGCCTTATCTGCGAGGCTGTTACGTTTATAAGTTTTGAAAGCTCCTTAGAGGAAATTTTTTCCACCCCTGCTCTTGACAGCTCTTCAAGATGTCTGTAGTATTTCGGCAGACGTCTCAGCACAGGTGTGGATATTTTTTTATCGTTCTTCATATAGTACCTTCCGAATTATTGAAAAATCACACTTTTTGGCAAATCGCCAATAGGTTGGATTATGAAATTTCGTGATATTGCAGTCTGTGTAAATGAGGAAAAATGCAAAGTTTTGCACATTATCCACAGGGTTTTCCACAGAAAATCCTGTCGAAAAACTCAAAAAGCCGCTATTTTGAGAGTTTTTCAACAAAGTTTTCCACAGCCTGTGGGAAAATCCGTATGTTTATTTATGCAAATTTAATTTACGAATTTGTTGTTTACAGGCACGGCATTCAGTGTGATATTTGCGAAGTTTTTGTCTGCCGCTTCATAGTATGCCTGGGATGCGATCATGGCTCCGTTGTCTCCGCACAGTGAGAGGGGAGGCATATAGAGTCTGACATTTTTGCGGTCGCACAGTCTTTGTACACATTCTCTTATGTGGGAATTTGCACTGACACCGCCTGCAAGCACAAGAGTAGGCATTTTAAAGTCGTCTATGGCGTGGGACAGTCTGTTTTCTACAGTATCACATACCGCCGCAGAAAACGATGCCGCCACATCCTCCTTGCTTATTTCGGCTCCCTTTTGTTCGGCATTGTGCAGATAGTTAACCACCGCTGTTTTGAGCCCCGAATATGAGAAGTCATAAGGGGCATCCTTTACAACCGCTCTGGGAAAAGCAATGGCTTTTGGGTCTCCTGCTTTTGCAAGGGCATCCATTTCGGCGCCGCCTGGATATCCTATACCCATTACTCTTGCCACTTTGTCAAAGGCTTCGCCTGCGGCATCGTCACGTGTGATGCCGACGGTCTCATATTCCGTATATGAGCTGACCTTCATCAACGAGGTGTGACCGCCCGATATTACAAGAGCTAAAAAAGGAGGCTTAAGGTCGGGGTGAGCAAGATAGTTTGCCGCAACATGTCCTCTTATGTGATTAACCGCTATCAGCGGCTTGTGAGAGGAGTAGGCAAGTGATTTTGCAAAATTCACTCCTACAAGGAGCGCCCCCACCAGTCCCGGACTGTAAGTAACGGCTATTGCATCAATGTCCTGCAAGGTGAGCTCGGCTTCCTTTAGCGCCGAATCAGTGAGAGGTGCTACCGCTTCAATATGCGCTCTCGAGGCTATTTCGGGTACAACTCCTCCAAAACGTTTGTGCATTTCTATTTGTGAAAGTATTTTGCAGGAAAGTATTTTCCTGCCGTCCTCCACCACTGCCGCCGATGTCTCGTCGCAGGAGGACTCTATTGCAAGTATCTTCAATTTATTCTTCCTTACTGAAAAAGTAGTTCATAATTATTGCGTTTTCTTTAGGAGAGGAATAGAAATTCCGTCTGACTCCCACATTTTCAAAGCCACAGCCTTCATACAGCCTTTGTGCGCTCAGATTGGACTCTCTGACTTCAAGTGTTATGTATTCCAGCCCCAGCTCTTTACCAAGAGCTACCGCATTTTCCACAAGTGCCTTTCCCACACCCTTTTTTCTGTGTGCGGGATGAGTTGCTACATTTGTGACACTGCCCTCGCCCGCAACTGCGTAAAGTCCCATATATCCCAATACCTCTCCCGACTCCTCAAATACATAAAAATGCGAACATGGAGAGCTTAGGGATTCCTCAAGGGCTTTTTCGCTCCAGGGCTCCGAAAAGCACAGCTCTTCGATTTTGGCAACTGCACCAATGTGCCGTTTTTCAAGGGGAAGTACCATCAATAGCCCATCTGACCTGTAAGAGAATCGTCGTTTTCTATCCAGTCCTCTACATTGATGACTCTGTATTCCGTTGCGGTATCTCTTACTATTACCTTTTCAATTCCCGCATTTATTATCATACGGCGGCAGAGCTGGCAGGGACTTGTACCCTCGGTAAGCTCGCCTGTCTTGTAGTCGATGCACGCAAGGTAGAGAGTTGCACCCAGCATTTCCTCACGGCTTGCCGCTATTATTGCATTTTGCTCTGCGTGTACAGAGCGGCAAAGCTCATAGCGCTCTCCTCTGGGAATGTTCAGCTTTTCTCTCATACAGAATTGCAAGTCACAGCAGTTTTTTCTTCCTCTGGGAGCACCTGCATAGCCTGTTGAGATGATGGAGTCATTTTTTACGATTATCGCTCCGAACACACGCCTGATGCATGTGCCTCTTTTTGCCACTGTCTGAGCAATGTCAAGGTAGTAGTTTTCCTTGTCCGGACGGATTGTACTCATAATAACCTCTCGTTTATAAGGCTTTTCAGCCATTCTTTGAACTCTTCGCCGATTTCGCCGTGTTTTAATCCGTAGGTGACGTTTGCCTTGAGAAGTCCCAGTTTTGAACCCATATCATGATGTGTTCCCGGGAATTCATACGCCATCACACCTTTGTCACGTGCCAATATTTTCATAGCATCGGTCAGCTGTATTTCCCCTCCGTAGCCGGGAGTCAGGTTTTCAAGAATAGCAAATATTTCCGGAGGCATTACCACTCTTCCGAGTATGGAATAATATGACATGACCTTGTCGGGGGAGGGCTTTTCTATCATATCCGAGCAGTAAAATATTTTATCCTCGGCAGGCTCTACCTTAAGTGAACAGTACTTGTGTATCACCTCCGGGCTGACCTTGCTTACCCCAACAGCACCCTTGCCGTATTTTTCGTATATTTCAACAAGCTCCTTGGTAGTGGGGGTATCGGCTTCTATAAGGTCATCGCCGTAAAGTATTGCAAAGGGCTCGTTTCCCACAAACTCCTTTGCACAAAGTACCGCATGGCCAAGTCCCTTTGCTTCCTTCTGTCTTATAAAGGTTATATTAGCCATTGTTGCAATTGAGCGCAGGGCTTCAAGCTCCTGTATTTTACCCTTTTTCTCAAGGTGAGCTTCATATTCGGGTGAGAAGTCAAAATAATCCTCCATTGACTCCTTGCCTCTGTTGGTAATGATGAGTATATCGCTGATACCGGATGCTACAGCCTCTTCTATTTGATAGTGCATGGCAGGCTTGTCAACTATCGGCATCATTTCCTTGGGTACCGCCTTTGCTGCAGGGAGCATCCTTGTGCCGAGCCCCGCCGCCGGTATAACGGCTTTTTTTACTTTCATTTTTTTATCTCCCGAAAAATTTTAAAAAATCTACACCGCCGTTTTTCCTTGTTCGGGTATATACATAGATAACGGTAGGCGAGAATTGTGTGCGGCTGCTAGCCGCTTTTTTATCTTTTAGAAAATTGCAGCGAATCAACCTCGCCGTTTTTCCTTGTTTGGATATATACATAGATAACGGTAGGCGAGAATTGCGTGCGGCTGCTAGCCGCTGATTTGTTAAATTTTAACCATTTCATATCATTATATAATAGAAGGACATTTTTGTCAACAAAAAGAGGAGTAAAAACAGAAGTTTTTTATTAAAAAGATGTCGGGTAAACGTTATTGTATGCCATGCTCAGTGTGTGATATGGCGCATTTGAAGAGAGCCGAACCATTGCCGCCGAGAAAAGCCTTTCTCGCACTGAATTCCCTCGCCGCTTTGGAACACATAGAGTATACCTGCATTGAATGCAAGGGTTTCCTTTTGTGATTGACAGTTTCGTTTTAATGGGGTATAATGAACTCATAGAAATACAGTCATTGCACGTGCTTAGGACAAGTGTACGGTGACTTCCGACGCTGCAGAGGTATCTGCTACAATAATAACCCCATTTTGTTGCAGAGCGTACTACTACAGCGAGACCGTACTGTTATCAAAACTTGTAACAAAACATTTTTATTCTTTGATAAAAGCAAAAAAGTGGTTCTTGAGTTCAATAGGCAGAATAATTGCACAAGATTAGAAATCAAGCAAAGCGCAAACTAACACAATAATTAATTGACAATCGGTAAAAAAATATGGCTGTGACATTTTAGTAAGCGTATATGAGGTGATTTAAATGAAATTCAAAAGTGTAAAACCATTTATTTTTGAAATGTTAACTCTATTGTTTGTTATATCTTTAATTATTGCAGGTCTGTTAATTAGAGATAATATACAAATCTCTTGGGATTTACTTACAATAGGCGTTGTCGTTTGTGTATTTGTGATTCATTTGTTGCTCTTTTCAAGAATCGTACCTCTTGGCATTCGAGCTTTGGTAGATTATATTTGTCAAAATACCGAAGAAAACACATTCGTTTTTCTAAAAGAGGAACCTTATGAAGCAAGTATGTTTACTGAAAAATTCGGTAAGGACCATAAGAGACATATAGGGATGTATTATTTGATTCATTTGAAAAATTCCAAAGAGATAAGTACATTTATTTCACCTGTGTATGTGGATTTTGATGAAAATAAAAAATATAAAGTTAAATATGGCAAATGTTCCAAGATCTTTATAAGCAGTGAGTGTGTTGACATTTAATTGCTGCAACAGGCGCATCTTTGATGCGGCAAATTATTGCGGAAATGGTTTATGCAATTCAGTTTTTTCTGATGGCTTTACCCGAGAGATAGTAAACTCACTGTTTTTCGGTTAACTTGTAACTAAAACGGTTTCTTTGTTCAAATAAAAAATGGGCTGGTTTAGCAGTATTTTAATGAACGATTATGCTATTATTGCTATCATTGCATTTGTTTTTGGCATCGTTTCATCATATCTTAATACTTTCTTTTTTAAAATAGATAAGGACGAATATTCTTTCTACAAAAAAAGAGGCGAAAAGCCTCCTTTTGATGAACTACGAAATGAAGAAAATAACGGCAGGGGACACGGTATGTTGTTTTTTGGAGTTCCGTTTCTCTTTATAGTAATAATAACCGGTTTTATGGGATATGAAAAGAAAAGTCTTATCAATTTTATTGCAGGTGTTGTGTTGCTTATAACTTATGGTGTGACGGATACGATTTTTGATAAGCTTTATTACAAAATCAAATACAAGCGCTACCCGCATCTTAATCCGGATGCAAAAGATAACGAAGAAAGCGATAAAGAATAGCACAGTTTTTACCCCCTGCACTTTGATGCAGGGGGTGGATAGGTGAGCATTGTCAGCGGTCACTGACCGCTTTTTTATTATATAGGAAATTTCATTAAAACAACCTCGCCGTTTTACCTTGCTTCGGTTTATACATTGGTTACGATAGGCGAGCATTGTTAGCGGTCACTGACCGCTTTTTTATTATATAGGAAATTTCATTAAAACAACCTCGCCGTTTTACCTTGCTTCGGTTTATACATTGGTTACGATAGGCGAGCATTGTCAGCGGCGACTCGCCGCTTTTTTATTGTATCAGATTATAAAGAGCGTCCTTTTTTACAAAGCCTTTCACTTCGGTCACTCTAAACCATACGCTTCCGTCATCAAACGGTGTAGGATAAAAAACGGTATTGCCGTCAAAAAGATTTTTTACATAAAAACCTTGGGGCTGTTCATCAAGAGTTTGCTCATAATTGCTGTTTGTGTACGCCAATAATCTTCTGTCCGGGGAGATCTTCGGGGTAAAAGCATAATTTTCAAGGAATATCAATTCGTTTTTTTCTATGTCATACAAGTATGCTTTTGAATAGTAATTTTCAGAATAATCGTAGAATTTGTATCTCGAATACAATTTTTTAGCAGTAAATAAAATATACTTGCCTTCTGTTATGTCCTCGATATTAATGCTTTGATGAATTTGGACCATATCGGTATCATCCGAGTAATACGGCTTTTCCAATTCATGTAAAATTCGTTTTTCGGTAAAAGAATATATGTATGTATCAGACGGATATTCTATGTCGTACAGCATCTTGTTGTCTTTCAAGGAATATATGTAGTAATGGTCGTCAAGAGCATTTTCAAAAACAGCATAATCATCTGACAGATATACGCACTCACAGTTTTGTAACTTTGTGACATATGAAACGTTTTCGTTAAAATTTGTACTAAAAAATTCCGCTTCTATGGCTTCGGGTGATATTGGGCTGCCTAATATATATTCGGGAGACTCATAAGAAAAAGTAGGAGTACCGTTTTTGTAGACAGTATAATATGACTTCCAATTACTGAATTGTAAGTCTGTAACAGTCTCCGTACCCATAAATTTTGAATAAAAAATATTTACTCTGTCAATATCTTCCGACATACTTGTTACTCTGCCCTTTGAAAAATGCTTTGAATATTCTATATACTCAAAGTCAGATACGTTTTCAGCATCAAAGCTATTTGCACCTATTTCAAAAAAAGCTTCAAATATCGTGTTAAATTTGTCATAAATTTTCCAACCATCTTCCAAACTGCCGGTGTTTTCGTTTAAAAAAGCATAATTGAACAAAGGTTCATTTCTTAACGAATTGATATGATCATAATACTTCACAAACGGCACATACTCTCCCCAGTCAAATTCCTCGGGGGAGACAAGGTTGGGTTCTGTGTAAGGCTCCTCGGGGAAGTCCTCGGGAAAGTCAATAGTGATATTCTTTGTATTCTCGTCAGCCTCGGGGAGCATTATCACATTTTCGCCTTTTGGTTCGGTCTCGGCGGGAGTCTCGTTAGGCACTACTGCCTCAGGCTCGTTTGGTGTTACAATATCAGGTTCTTCGGGCATTACTGCTTCAATTTCATTCGGTGTCACCTTTGGAGTATCAACACAGCCAAACAAAGCAAAGCACATTACCGTAACCAAAACAAAAAGTATAATCCTTTTCACTTCAAAATCTCCTTCCCTTGTACTTAAGTTTATTATATCATATGCTTTTGCTTGTTTCAAGAATAATTTGACAAAACATAAATATCGCTGACCGCATAAACTAAAAAGACTCCCTGTTTGTTTATTGACATAAATAAAAAAATAAGCTATAATGAATTAATAAATTTCAGGAGGAGAAAAATGAAACGTTTATTATCACTTATTCTTGTGCTGATGTTCTGTTTTCAGGCTGTGTCTGTAATGGCAGACGGTCTGTTGATAATGTCAGCTCCTACAGCAAAGGCATTTCCCTTTAAGGACGTGTCGGAGAATGCATGGTATTACGGCGATGTAAAGAGTGCATACGATATGGGTCTTATCAACGGAAAGGACAGTGCCGATACATATAAGCCCGACGTCAATATGACTTACGCCGAGGCAATAAAGCTGGCTGCTTGTATGCATGAGCTTTATACAACAGGCAAGGTAACTCTTGCAAACGGCGCTGAACAGTGGTACAGCACCTATGTTGAGTATTGTAAGACAAACGGAATTATCGCAAAGGATTACGATTACTCCGCTCTTGCTACCAGAGCAGGTTATATGGAAATATTTGCGAAAGCACTTCCCGATGAAGCGCTGAATCAGAAAAATATAGTTCCCAAGGGCTTTGTCCCCGATGTAAAAGTAAGTGATGCGTATTACGATGCTGTGTATAAGCTTTACAGAGCAGGTATCGTTGCAGGCTCGGATGCACAGTACAGCTGTAACCCCAAGGACAACATAAAGAGAAGTGAGGTTGCGGCTATCCTTGCACGTATGATGATTCCTTCAAAGAGAGTCAGCGTTGGTTTTGAGCCCGAAAAAGAAAATGAACTGACCTTTGGCGTGTTCTCCGACCTTCACAACAGCAAAAACGATTTTGACAACGTAATGAACACTATCTATGCCCTTACAGATGAAGGCTCAGAGCTTGACGGAATAGTAATGGTAGGCGATATAGTTTATCTTGCGGCAAAGGATTCGGTACCCGGTGCAGGAACCTATGCAATGATAAAGGCAAACCCTAAATTTTCCTCTCTCTTGTCGTCAGGTAAGGTTGTTTATGCAATGGGCAACCACGAATTTCCTCTCAATAACGTAGCAGAGGATGTTACAGCCCTGTCCAAGGAGGTATTTAAGACCGAAACAGGACTTGACCCCGAAAAGGTTACTGTTTACGACGGATATCACTTTATTACCGCAGGTCCCAAGGACTATAACAATTCTCTTACTCCCGAGCAGGAGCAGTTTGTAATGGACAGTGTAAAGGCGGCACTTAAGGCAGACCCCGAAAAGCCTGTGTTCCTTATTCTGCACCAGCCCGTAGATTCAACTCTCTTCGGTACAGGACACTATAATAAGTACAGCGATGTATTTGAAAGCTTCATTAAGTCTCAGCCCAGACTTGTGGTGTTCAGCGGTCATATGCACTATCCCTCATCCGACCCGCAGACCATTTATCAGGTTCCCGGCGGCACTACCTTCGTTTACACAAGCTCTTTGATGGGCGGTAACGGCACAAAGCCTCCTACGGCAACCGAAAGACACAGAACATGGGCAAATCAGGGTATTATGCTCAGAATAAACAAGGACACCAATGTAGTTACTCTCAAGCGCTTCTATTCGGGTTCGGGTGTTCCCAAGTATCTGGAAGGCGGAGACTGGACTCTCGATATACCTGCAATGATAGATGAAGACGGCGACACTACTCCGAACCTTGATGTATATAAATATACAAACGCAAGAGCGGATTTGAGTAAGGCTCCTTATTTCAAGGACGGTGATGCCATTACTGTCAAGGAAATAACCGAAAACAGTGCAAAGGTGGTAGTTCCCCTTCCTCAGCAGGGCGCAGAGGACGAGAACAGCGTTGTAGCCTTCTACGATATCGAGGTATATAACAAGACCAAGGGCGAAGTTTTAAAGAGTGTAAGAACTCCCAGTGACTACTTCTTGAAGAATAAGAGCAGCACATACACCTACAATCTTGTAGACCTTCCCGATACCAGTGACTTCAAGGTTACTGTAACTCCTGTAACTGCTTGGTATGTAAAGGCGGAAAAACCCCTTGTAGCGGAATTCTCCACACCTGCACCCAAGTTCCCCGCAGTAACACTCAGCACAGACAATATTTCCCGTTATAATGTATACGAAGCGAAGCTGCTCGGCACTTATACCAAATACAATGACTTTATCCACATGGGATATTCCACAGTTGCTTCGGCAAAATTTGTTGTTGATATAACAAAGCCCGGTAAGTACAGAGTATTCCTTGAAGCAAGTGCCGCAGGCTCGGCTGATCTTGCACTTACCGTTTGCTCGGCAGATGTTGCCTATGTTGAAAAGGCAGACGGTACAGAGAAGGTAAACATTACCAATGAAGTAGAGCTTCATACCGATACTGTTACGGTAAATACAGCGAATGTATCAACCTTCAGAGATGTTATCTGTGCCGATATTGAATTTGCAAAGGAAGGCACCTACACCGTAAGATTCAAGAAGGCAAAGACACCCTATACCATCGGTGTGAAAACATTAAAGGTTGTTGAAATAATCGAATAAATACCGAGAGTAGGCGGAAATTTTTGCCCGTTGCAATCATGATTATGTAAAACGGCGAGGTTGTTTCCGAGAAATTTCCTATATATTAAAAAAGCAAAAGAGATGTTAACTCATTTAAAGTTTTTAACATCTCTTTTTTGTATTATAGGAAATTGCATTAAATCAACCTCGCCGTATTACCTTGCTTCGGTTTATACATTGGTTACGATAGGCGAGCAATGTCAGCGGTCACTGACCGCTTTTTTATCATTGTTTGTCGACAAAAAAGCAAATACATCTAATGTAAACATTATATCACGTAAATGTCTATTTGTCAAGACAAATCATAATATATCATTTAAACATTAGATAATGTGGAGGTTTGCTATGAAACTGCGAATACTTGATATTTTAGAAGAAAAAGGAAAGACAAAATATTGGCTATATATTCAATTGGGGTTAAGCTATCAAAATTTCAATAAAATGGTTAACAACCAAACAAACGGAATAAAGTTTGAAAATCTTCAGGCGCTGTGCGATATCCTTGAGTGCACCCCCAACTATTTGTTTGAGGAATATAAAGATAAATAAAAGTGGAGAGCCGCCGGCAATTCTCGCCTATTGTTCTATCAAATTGTCATCGCTTCTTCACTCTTCGCTTGTATAAACGGCGAGGTTGTTTCCGAGAAATTTTCTATAAGACGAAAAAGGGGATGTTTAAAAACTCAAATGAGTTTTTAAACATCCCCATAATTCTATATATGACATATATCGTTTTCAGTTATTTCCTCAAAGGGATACAGCTTCGGACGTTTTTTGTATGGCAGTGCTGTAAGCGTGGGACAAGCCGCACCGGGCGAGGAGACGTTATATATTTCTGCGGCTATCTTTTCATATCCCGCTCTGAAGGAGGTACACGCCTTTACCGATACAAAATCACAGTTTTCTACATCAATGCCAAAGCTTCTGTAGAAATTCAGGTCGTATTCTCCGCTGCCGTCTGCGTACAGTAAAACCAGTATTCCGCCAAGCTCCAGAACTGCCGTTTTTCCAAGCTGTGACAGACAACCCTTTTTTGCAGGTCCGTGCATATAAAAGCTACCGTTGTGGAGACTTCTTACAGTAGCGTTTTTCAGCAATACAGGCTTTGACAGCTGTGGAGCGATTGTTGCACCCAGCTCAAAATCTCCCGTTGCTCCCACGCCCAGCTCAAAAGCCCTGTCAATGGCTGCCGCATCAAAGACCGATACTGCGGCACGGAGTTCGTTGCTGTAAGGTAACAAGGCTCTCAAGGGCTCCGCACTGTCTCCTGTTGAGCCTGCACCGCGTGAGTCGGCAGAATCCGAAATAACTATGGGCGCATCAACCGTATTTGTCAGAGCTTTTTGTATCGCATCCTCTACAGTGAGCAGGGGAGCGCCCTGAAGCTCTTTTCTTATTTCAAAATTATCCTTGGCAAGCTCTGATGCCGCCTGATTTGCAGTGTCTTGATTTGGGGCAATTACAACTGCCGCAGAAGCCATCTCAACTGCATCCAGCCAGGGCTGAACCTGGAAAACCGTATAATCTGCTATTTTCCCCGAAACAACCCATTGCTCAGCCTTTTCGTTTATTGAAAGAAGAGAGCCCCGTGTTGTGGTATAGGCGTGTGCAGGTGCTATCATGGGAATTTGCACAACGGCGGTTTTCATGGTGTTGCCCTTAAAATGCTCACACAGCATTTTAGCCGCACGCACACCCGTTTCTCTTACATCGGTGTGGGGATATTGGTGATATCCGCAAATATAGTTGATGTTCTTTGCAACCTTTTTTGTTATGTTTGCGTGCAGGTCAAATTGTGCCGACATGGGAATGTCTCCCACAATGCGGCGTACTGCTTCAAATACATCTCCGCACACATCGTCGGATGAAACCGACATGGTTGCTCCGTGCATCATCCACAGTATTCCGTCAAATTGCTGATTTTCAATCTCCTTGATTATTGTATTGACAAAGAAGCTGACCGCTCTGTCCGTCAGCGGCGCACCGCTTTGAGAGGTCATGAAGGTGCCGTAAATACATTCTGCACCCTCGTCAAGAAGATATTGTATACCCCCGATTACGGCAGGGTCAGTGCTCTTATCCGCCTTGCATATTTCAAAGCTGTCAAGGTCTGCATATATAGGGTTGAAGGAATTGGATTCCTGATGCAGACCGCAGACAAATACACGTTTAGTATGCAGGAGATTGCTCGAACCCAACCTCGTGGGGGTGTATATGAGAGCATTGTCAGCTGTCATTAACCGCTTTTTATCCATTATTTCAACAACCTCGATACATATTCAAGACACAGCTCAAGTCCTGTCTTTATTGATTCTTTATCCACCCATTCCTCACGTGTGTGTGAGCCTGCGTGTATTCCGCCTACTCCGAAGCATATTGCAGGAATACCCAGCGACAGGGGAATGTTACAGTCTGTAGAGCTTGAACCGTAGGAGGGCTCCAGCTTTACTACATCTCGGATGGTGTCCGCTGTCAGCTTCATCAGCTCATCAAGACCCTTGATGCTGTCCTTGCCCGAAGGACGCTTGCCGATAAGCTCAACTTCTATTTCGACACCCTCTTCCGATTTTGCCTTTTCAAAGATTCTTTCAAATTCCGCCTTCATGATGTTATAGCCTTCCTCGTCATCGGAACGGAATTCAACCAGCATGGAAGCCTCCTGTGCTATGGTATTTACAGAAGTACCACCGCATATCTCGCCTACATTGTAGGTAGTCTTTCTGCCTTCCTTCTTGGGAGCTTCAAGAGCATAAATGTCACAAACTATCTTCGCAAGAGCCGCAATAGCATTCTTGTTACCGAATCTTGCAAAGGAGTGTCCGCCCTCTGTTTTGGCTGTTACTCTGAAACGCTCAGAGCCTACGGCACGGTCAACTATTCTGTTCATTGTAGCAGAGTCAAAGCTGATAAACCTCGCAATTCTGCCTTCAAAATCCTTGAATATTTGGCGTGTGCCCTTAAGGTTGCCAAGACCCTCCTCACAGGAGTTGCACACGAACATAATGCCCTTTGCATCGGGACGGGAAGCGAGTATTTCCTTTGCTGTCATCATCATTACAACAAGGTTTGCCGTATCATCTCCGATACCGGGACAGTGAAGCTTTTCACCGTCATCAATTACTTCAAAGGGCTCTGTGTCGGGGAATACCACATCGGTGTGTGCCGCAATAACGGTGATTTCGTTACAGCCGTCACAGCCGATTGGCAGTATTACGTTTAATGCTTCATCAATGTATGCACTGTCACCGCCGCAGGATTTCAGCCAGTTAAGGCAGAATTCCGCACGCTTCTCCTCGTGATTGGAGGGCGCGGGGATTGCCGCAAGTGTTTTTAAAAGCTCTATTGTTTCTTCATGCTTTGTCATTTTTATCACCTCGCGGTTATTGTAACACAAATGTGAATTATTGTCTATCTTTTTAATAAAAATATTGATTTTTATTTGTTGTTTTGATATAATTTACTTAAATAATATCAAGGAGAATAAAATGAAAACACTTTTGTCGGTGCTTTATCGCATCATCTGTCATTTTTCTATTGTATTTTCAGCCATAGTTTTGTTTTTCGGAAAGTTTATGTCTGACAATCAGCTCATCGGACTCAAGCCCGAAAGCATATCGGTATTTGCTCTTTTCTCTCTCATATTCGGACTGTCCTCACTTGTTTTTGTAATCCCCAAGCTACCCGCAGCCCTTAAGAAGGTACTTCATTTTGTGATAAATATGGTGGGCTTTTTCTCTACCTTTATTACCATGGAGGGCGTTACCCAGTCCGAGGCATTTATTTCGGCGGCTTTGTTCGTGATTATATATGCGGTTGTTACTTTGCTTTCCTTCCTTCTCAAAAAGCTTGCAGGCAGAGTGAAAGCGGAAAAGGAAGATGTACAATCCGAGACAGCTGAGTGATATGTCGAAATTACATAACAAAAAAGCGGCGATTCGCCGCTTTTTGTTATATTAGAATTTCTCGGAAACACCCTCGCCGTTTTACCTTGCTTCGGTTTATATATTGGTTGCGATAGGCGAGCATTGCCAGCGGCTGCTCACCGCTTTTTGTTTATTTACAGGAAATTGCATTTTGTGAAAATCAATAAATTATGCCAATAACCAATCAATTACATTTATTTGCTTTATCCCCTCGTAGTTTACTCCATTTCCAATATCATCAAGGGTTAAGAGTATTTTAGGATAATTATCTTTTATTCCCTGCAATGGTGCCAGTTCTCGCTCTAATGTTTTTTCGTCAAGTACGCTTACTGAAACCTGATAATATTCAACCTGGTTCATATTGGCAGCAACGAAATCTACTTCTTTCTCGGCTAACTTACCGATATTAACTCGGTTTTTTCGTCTTAAAAGTTCAAGATAAACTATATTTTCAAGAAGATGTCCCAAATCTTTTGCGGATTGGCTTATGATATGATTCCTGATTCCGCTGTCCACAAAATAGTACTTACCAAGTGTCTTTAAGAACTGTCTTCCCTTTATATCATATCTTGTTGCGTTGTAAAGAATATAGCTGTCCGTCAACGCTCTTAAATATGCTTCGACAGTGTTAGGAGAGATTTTTCTGCCGCTTGATATAAGAGTATCGCTTATTTTCTTTGTCGAAATAGGACTTCCTATGCTTGAAGCAACTGTTTTCAAAATATTTTCCAACACAGATACATCATTTATTTTTTCTCTTGTTGCAACATCTTTTAAGAGAATGGTGTTGTAGATACCCTCAATATATTGATTTATAATCTTTTCATCATTTTCAAGATATGCAACGTAAGGGAAGGAACCGTGTCTTAAATAGCTATTAAATATTTCTCTTTTGCTTTTACCGCTTTTCTTCGTTGCTTCGTAGTATTCCTTAAAAGAAAACGGTAACATATCAATTTGAATATATCTTCCCGAAAGCAATGTTGCAAGCTCTCCCGATAATAAATAAGCATTTGAACCTGTAATATAAACATCGCAGTTTTTCTTTATGAAAAGACTGTCAACTGCCTTTTCAAATCCACTGCATTTCTGTACTTCGTCGATAAAAATATAATTATTTTTGTCAGGAACCAATTTTGAGGTTATATAGTTATATAATGCCTTATAATCAAGCAAATCAGCATTTTCAAGCTCTTCAAGATTGACCGATATAATTTGACTGTCCTCTACGCCGATTTGTTTTAAATAGTTAATATACAACTCAAACAAGGTGGATTTACCGCATCTTCTGACACCGGTAATAACCTTGATGACTTGTTTATCTTTTAGTGCTATCAAATTATCTAAATATTCTTTACGCTGAATCATTTCCTGCACCTCATTTCTTTGATTATAGCCGAAGAGAGTTCGGCTCCCTTCGGCTATACATTAACACAAAAAGGCTAATTTGTCAATAGTTTTTGCTCTGCAGAGAAAAAACTTCTGAAATTCGACAATTTATTTCTTGATGCAAAATATACTCCAAGGCAAACGTCTCCCCCACGTTCGAAAAGCAAATTAATAAAAATACAAAAATGCTTTTGGAGAGGGTTTGGGAGGGGGCTTTTTGCTAAAAGCCCCCTCCCAAAAATAAATATCAAAATCAAAATCAGCTGCTCGCCGCTTAGTTCACTTTTGCGGCGCAGTGAAGTATAAACTCCTCCAAAGACGGCTCTCTGCCCAGCTTGTTGCGCAGGGTATCCATTTCCGGCGATTTGGCTATTGCCTCCTGCATATCTCTTTCAACTTCCTCGGGACTTACATTGTTTTCCTTTGCGATTTCTTCGATGATTTCTTTCATTTTTCTTCTCCTATGTTTTAATAACGTTTAATTATTGTAAATAACTTACAGTTATATTGTGCCATAGGAGTTTTGCGGATTTTGTCAAAATGTGTCGAAAAGCAAAAATTAATTTTATCTACAAGGAAATTGCATAAAATCACCTCGCCGTTTCGCCTTGTTTGGTTTTTTGCATAGGTTACGATAGGCGAGCATTGCCAGCGGCGGCTCGCCGCTTTTATTTTTTGGAATGTTTTATCATAACATTTACAACATCGTGTATCCTTGACCTGTCCTCACGTGAAATATTCTCCAGCTTCTGAGCAAGCAGAGAGTCCTTTACGGTATAGCCCGTTACCAAAACATCATGCAACACCATGTCGGCGGATACTTCCAGAGCGTTGAGTATGTTTATCAAGGTTTCCAGAGAGGGTATCTTTTCTCCTCTTTCAATCATACCGATATATGGCTGTGTCAGCTTTGTTTTTCTTGCAAGTGCCTCTTGTGTTATCTTTTTTGATGTTCGGTATTTTTTGATGTTATTGCCAATTGAACTGTAATCCATAATCACACCACCTGATAGTTATATCTTATAACTAATGGTATTATTATTTACAATAAAATTGTGTCAACTTATGGTTATTTATATTACTATACGTTATGAAAGTGAGAAAAATTTTTTAAAAAAATCCTTTCACAGATAAAAGATGTCATTGTATGTCATGCTATGTCAGTATAGAATTGAATTGTGCAACCGGTTAGCGCAAATAAATTTTATACGGAGGTGATCGTAATGATCGACATCAGAAGGGGAGCGACCCCCACATTTGAATTTGAGACCGAAACCGACCTGTCAGAGTTCAGCGAAATATACATCGTAATAAAGCAGGAATCGGGAAACGGTTATGTAAGTGTGGAAAAAACACTTACCAGGGATTGCAAGAAGCTTGACGAAAAGCATTTTTCGTTTAAGCTGTCTCAGAATGAGACCTTGGCTTTTGAGGATGGCAAAAAGACAGAGCTTCAGCTCAAGGGAAAGACCCTCGGGGGAGATGTGATGACTACCGATATTTTCGGACTTAATGTCAAGCGTGTCCTTAAAGAGGAGGTGATTTGATGAAGCTTAATGTGGATTTCAAGAGTTCCGACACACAGCTTAAAGCGGATTTCGGAGCATTAACTCAGCTTTCCGACGAGCAAAAAAACACGTACGAAAAAAGCATTGATGAGCTGAGAAAAAGAGTTGAGCAGCTTGAAAAGGAGAATCCCGAGCTCTACCAAAAGGGCTTTACCGACGGCAAAAAGGAAGAATATGATTTGTTCTGGGACAATTATCAGGAGAACGGAGCACGTACACTTTATACCAGAGGCTTTGCAGGGTCGGGCTGGAATGACCTTAATTTCAAGCCTAAGTACAACATTGTTCCCACCGAAGCAACCAGTATGTTTACTATCAGTGCCATAACCGATTTGGACACACTTCTGAAAAACAGCGGTGCGGCTCTCAATTTGTCAAAAGCAAACAAAACAGACTATATGTTCTATCTTTCCATGGTTACTGCAGTGCCTTCTCTGAATATATCCAACGCTTCGAGTGTTTCATATATGTTCAACAAGGCAAAGAAGCTTCATACAATAAAATGCTTGAAGGTAGCGAGAACACAGGAGCTTGGCGATGAGTTTTTCGAGGGCTGTACTTCCTTAAAGTATTTAAGGTTTGACGGTTTGGTGGGCTGTAATCTGAATCTCAAGGACTGTCCGCTTGATTATGACAGTATATACCATATTGTGTTTCAGCTGGATACCGAAATTGAAGGGGAAAGAACAGTTACATTCTCAAAGACGGTAGTGGATTCACTGTTTGAAACCGAGCCCGGTGCAAATGACGGCTCAGACAGCACGGACTGGTTGTACTTGGCACAATGCAGACCTATGTGGACATTTAAGGTAGCATAGCAGGAATTACCGACGGAAAATAGCTTTTTTTCGGGGGATGTAATTTTTGGGTTATAAGTAGGGGAGGCGTTTCGCTTCACGCTCTATAGCCGAACTATTATCGTTATTTATCTGCTGCGGTTTGATGCTTTTTTGAAAATTCTTAAAAATGCTTTTGGGGATGGGACTTTTTGATGAAAAGCCCCATCCCCAAAATAAACCCCAAAAAGCCAAACGGTGAGCATTGTTACCGGTGACTCACTGTATGTTTATCAATTCCACGCTTTTGCATTTGAAGGTGTCTGTATCAAGAGTAAAAATTGCTCCCGAAAGTGTGACATCTCCCTTTGCTGTATTGTGGTATTGCGGTATTTTCGTGTAGAATTTTTTTATCATCAGCTCGGGCTCAATACCCAGAACCGAATCGTAAACGCCTGTCATTCCCACATCTGTAACGTATCCCGTGCCGTTTTTGAATATCCTGGCATCGTTTGTTTGAATGTGAGTGTGAGTTCCGAAAACAATATTTATTCTGCCGTCAAAGGCAAGACCGAAGGCAATTTTTTCACTTGTTGCCTCGGCGTGCAGGTCAACCACTGAAAAATCGTAATTCCCTTTTTCTCTTTCGAGAATTGCCTCGGCTTTAAGAAAGGGCGATTCAAGGCTTTCCATGAATACCGTTCCCTGCAGTGAGATTACCAGCATTTTGTAGCCTGATACATCAAAAATACCATAGCCTCTTCCGGGACATTCCGAGGGATAATTGGCAGGTCTGAGAACAGATACCGAGTTTTCGAGATAATCGTGAAACTGCTTTATCTGCCAGACATGATTACCTGTAGTTATGACATCGGCACCGCCTGCAAATATCATTTCGGCGCTGTTTTTATCTATGCCGCCCTTCACTCCTGAATTTTCACCGTTAACGATAACAGCATCGGCTTTTAAATCTCTTCTTATGTCCCAAAGCTTTTTTCTTATGGCGGCAGTGCCGCTTTCGCCTACTACGTCACCAAGTGCTAAAATTTTGATTGTTGACATATTCTCTCCAATTTTAAAAGGGGATGTTAAAAAAGTCCGGACCGCCAAAAACAATAAAAAGCAAAATATAAAAAGCTTTTATAACAGTTTGAATGTCAAAGTTTTAAGTGTAAAAACTCGAAAATCGAGTTTTCTCAAAAAAATATATGTTTTTGGCTATGAACAAACTTCACCTCTCGACGTACGGAAGTACGCCTTCGGATTCAGTTTGTCCATTCTGAAGCTTTTTTTCCTATCCCCTATGGTTCGGGGCTGTTTAAAAACTCGAATAGAGTTTTTTAACAGCCCCATAATTTCCGAACTTAATAGTTCATAATAGTTTATATATCTCAATAAATAATTATTCTCAAATTAGATTTATGTAAATATATTAAACGCTTATTTTGCGTATTCAACAGTTCGGCTTTCCCTGATAACATTTACCTTGATCTGACCGGGATATTCAAGCTCGTTTTCGATTTTCTTGACTATCTCACGTGCAATAAGTATCATGTTTTCGTCGTTTACGACCTCGGGTTTCACCATAAGTCTCAGCTCACGGCCTGCCTGAATGGCAAACGATTTTTCAACTCCGTCAAAGCTTGTAGCGATTTCCTCAAGCTTTTCGAGCCTCTTAATGTAGCTTTCGAGATTTTCACGTCTTGCTCCGGGACGTGCCGCCGAAATAGCATCTGCAGCCTGGACAAGCACTGCAACAATGGTCTGCGGCTCAACATCTGCGTGGTGAGCTTCAATTGCGTGAACAACCTCTTTGTTTTCTCTGTATTTCTTGGCAAGGTCAACACCTATCTGAACGTGTGAACCTTCAACCTCGTGGTTGAGTGCCTTGCCTATGTCGTGCAATAATCCTGCACGGCGTGCTAAAGTTGGATCAAGTCCAAGCTCAGATGCCATCATGCCTGCAATGTGAGATACCTCAATTGAGTGCATGAGCACATTTTGTCCGTAGCTTGTTCTGTATTTGAGCCTTCCGAGAAGTCTTACAAGCTCACCGTTTATACCGTGAACGCCTGTCTCCAGCAGTGCGCTTTCGCCCTCCTGCTTGATAATCTGTTCAACTTCCTTCTTACTCTTTTCTACAATTTCTTCAATTCTTGCCGGATGGATACGGCCGTCCGAAATAAGCTTTTCAATGGACAGACGGGCAATTTCTCTTCTCATGGGGTCAAAGCTTGACATTGTGATAGCCTCGGGCGTATCGTCAATGATAAGGTCAACACCTGTAAGTGTTTCAATTGTTCTGATATTTCGTCCTTCACGTCCGATGATTCGTCCCTTCATATCGTCATTGGGAAGGGGTACAACGGATACCGCAACCTCAGAGACCTGATTTGATGCACAACGCTGAATTGCAAGTGATACAATGTTCTTTGCTTTTTCCTCTGCCTCGTCCTTAAGATTCTGTTCAATATCCGCAAGTCTGAGTGCCGCCTCGTGCTTGGCTTCTGACTCAATCTTTTCCACAAGAAAAGCCTTAGCCTCTTCGCTGGTAAGTCCTGCGTATTCTTCAAGCACATGGAGCTGTTTTTCCTTGATAGCCTCAATTTCTTCCTTGAGTTCCTGATTTTCCTTGATACTCTTGTTAAGAGCTTCTTCCTTTTTCTCAAGGTTTTCCATCTTCTTATCAAGATTTTCTTCCTTTTGGATAGCTCTCTTTTCAAGCTTGAATACTTCATTGCGGCGTTCCTTGACTTCACGGTCAGCTTCAGCCTTATTGCGAAGTATTTCTTCCTTTGATTCTACAAGAGCTTCTTTTTTCAGTCTCTCGGCTTCCTTGCGTGCATCATCAACAATCTTTACGGCTTCTTCCTCAGCTGAGCCGATTTTTGCCTCCGCAATCTTTTTACGGTAGAGAAAGCCCAGTGCAGCGCCGACTATCAATGTTGCTATTGCTACAAGAACAGTAATCAAAATGTCTCCCATTTTCAAAGCACCTCCTTTATATAAATTTCTATCATATATGCGGACAAACACTCACCCACACTATGACAAATACATTTTACTACACTTTTGTAATAAAGTCAATAAAAGATTGAAGGTTTTTCAATCTATATTTGAAAAAAATCAATAAACTTTAGAAAATTTCTCGATAAGGTGTTGACAAATCGAAAAAATAGTGCTATTATATTCAAGCACGAAAGTGATATGCGGGTGTAGTTCAATGGTAGAATTCCAGCCTTCCAAGCTGGTCGCGTGGGTTCGATTCCCATCACCCGCTCCATTTTTTTGTGTATGCGCTTGTAGCTCAGTTGGATAGAGCAACCGCCTTCTAAGCGGTAGGTCGGGAGTTCGAGCCTCTCCAAGCGCGCCAAATACGGTGGATATAGCTCAGTTGGCTAGAGCGCCAGGTTGTGGCCCTGGAGGTCGTGGGTTCGAGCCCCATTATTCACCCCATAACAAAAACAGCACCGAGAGGTGCTGTTTTTTGTTATGGTATATGACAGAAGGAGGGGCTCGAACCCTGAGAGGGCAGACGGCGTAAATAGATGCTGTAAATAATGTGTAGTAAACTATTGCTCAAATTTTGTGACAGTGATATAATTACAAAAAGCTGTACAAAATAAGATAAATACACAGTATCAAGCCGAAGGGTTAGGCTTATAAGGAGGATACCTTGGAAAAGAAACTGTTGACCTCAAGGATAAAAATTGCGGCAGATGCGCTTATAAAACGTTTTTTTGACCACAATGTAGGTAAAAGTGCGGCATCGCTTTCATATTATATGCTTTTTGCGCTTTTTCCGTTGATGATATTTGTAAGTAATATATTGGGTCAGCTGCAGCTTGATGTGGAATCCATAACAAGATGGCTGACGGATTTTCTGCCGAGTGATATTGTGGAGCTGTTTGAAAGCTATTTTGTGCATGTGTCGGAAAATTCCAGCACCTCACTTCTTGGTTTTTCACTGATTTTTACCGTATATTTTCCTCTCAGAGCAACAAAAAGCCTGATATATGACGTAAGACGTGCATATGAGCTCGGTAAGCCTCAACGCCCTGTGCTGTTTGCGGTACGCCATTGGATATATACATTGGTGCTGTTTTTGGTTGTGGCGCTGACACTTTTGTTTTCAACGCTGGGACGCCGTGTTCTGGTTTATATTATGTCACGCATTGACATAAATGTGCCAAAGGGTGTGATAACCTCATGGCATTATCTTCGTTTTTTGCTTATCGGCTTCATTATGTTTGTTGCAATTGCGGCGCTGTATGCATTGGCACAGGACAAAAAACAACCGCTCTCGGTTATTTTGCCCGGAGCGGTAGCTTCTCTGATTGCCTGGGTGACGGTCAGTGTAGGATTTTCTTTTTATGCTGAAAATTTTGCCAAGTATTCAATAATATACGGAGCCTTAGGTGCTGTAATAGTCTTGCTTTTGTGGCTTTATATTACGGCTGTTATTCTCATTATGGGAGCAGAGCTGAACAGCGTTATTCTTCGTATAAGCCATAGGCATCAAGAGTGAATTTTCCTATCTGATAAAGAAGCTTCAGGGCTTCTTTTTTCAGTCCCTTCGGAGGATGTGCGAGAGGTCCGTCGGGCTTTTTTGTACCGTAGGGCATAAAGCCGTCTGCTTCAAAGGTAAAATACCCCTTGTAACCTGAATCCGCAAAGCCTCTCATCATAGAATCCATATCATATGTGGCTGTAAAGGGAAGAATGTGAGAATCACGGTCGGCGTGATTGTCATGGATGTGCACAGCCCTCAGATTACTGCCCATTTCCACTATCTCGTCATGAGGGTCAAGCCCCTGTATATGAGCGTGTCCCACATCCCAGCAGGCACCATAAAGGGGATGATCTATGTATTCGAGAAAATCGTTCAGGTCCTTACCTGTCATGGGGAACCAAGCACCGCCTGTATTCTTTTCACAGCTGTTTTCCAGCAGTACATTGACCTCAAATTTTTCCATTGCGGGCATGAGCGCCTCAAGAAAGGGGCGGTTGGCTTCAAAGTATTCTTTCTTATGTTCGGGATAACGCAGACGGCTGTCTCCGCCTGTGTGAATGACTGTATTTTTTATGCCGAGCATTGCACACGCCTCAATGGAGCGTACAGTGCCCTCTACATTTCTTTCAAAGCTTTCCTGAGAAAGCACGTGAACAGCAGGGGAGTGTGCTTGTACAAACTTAAAGCCCAGAGCGTCGGCACGCTCCTTTGCATTTATAATAAGCTCACGCCAGTTGTCGGACATAAATGGATGGTCTTTTGCAAGCACAAAGCTGTAAAAGCTGAAATCAAGATATTTGAAGCCGCTGTCAACATACATCTCAACAGCCTCTGCAGGGTCCTTTACCCAACCGTATACTTCACCGATGGTTGTAGCTATTTTCATTTTAACTCACCTCAAAGGTATTATAAACCGAGAGATGATAAAAGTCAATCCGAAAGCGGATTTATGCCGAAAAATAAAGAATCCAACATTACACCCATCTCATTTTCCGACATATATTGTACAGAGTCGATACGACTCAGAAAGGAGAAACAGAGATGGGTGTAACCAACTCAAATAAGGAGCTGAACGTCACGCAGATAGACTGCGGCGGCTCCTTCAGAATAAGATTATCTCTTACGGCAGAGCCTGATATCACGAGCAATCCCACAGATATAGTTCTGATACTCGACCGCTCGGGAAGTATGGCGGGAAGTCCTCTTGCTAACTTGAAAAACGGAGCCGATGCATTTATAGATATTATAGATGAGGCGACAGACGGTACGCAGGACGGACAGATAGGCTCGGGCAGCCGTATAGGTATAGTAAGCTTTGCCGATACGGCAACACAGGACACACAGCTTATAACCTCGGTTGCAGACCTCAAGGCTGCGGTTGATGCTCTTTCATCGGACGGCTCGACCAATCACGAGGATGCGTTCACCAAGGCGTTGGAGCTGTTTGACCCTGCTTCAACCAATGCTAAGGTAATGGTGATGTTCACCGACGGCGTAACGACAGCGGGCGGCAATCCCAATACCGTTGCTACCCTTGCAAAGTCGCAAGGTGTGATAATATACGTTATCGGTCTTTCGGGAAATGGCGGAATAGATGAGCAGGCACTTCGTGACTGGGCATCAGACCCCGATTCGGCTTATGTGGCTATAACTCCCGACGATGCCGAATTGGAGGATTTGTTTGAAGATTTGGCAAGGAACATCTCAAATCCCGGTGCTACCGATGTGGTTATAACCGACAGAGTGTCCGATTGCTTCAGAATAACATCAATATCCTCTCCCAGTAAGGGTACGGCAAGTACGCTGGACTCAAATACTGTAGAGTGGCGTATAGACGAATTGGGAGTGACCCAGAGCGAGGGCGCTACCTTTGAATTTGCGGTCGAACATGTGGGAGACTGCGAGGGAGCAGTGGAGGTAAACGAAGAGATTACTTATACAGACAACGAAGGAAATGTTGTAACGTTTCCGTCACCTGTGCTTGATGTGCAGTGCAATGAGGTAATATGCCCCGAAGGCTGTCCTCAGACCGCCGAAATAACGGTGGAGGGCTGTTCGGATACCATTGAATTTGATGCAGGCGAGCTGACATTGGATTCACTTGGCAGAATAGTTCAGCTTGATGTCACGCTCAGGAGCGTATGTCCCAATAAGCGTGTAGCGTTGGCTGTATTGCTCAATGAAGTTGATAAAGAGGGGAACGAGTATAAGAGGGGAATGAAGGTAATAACGGTACCGGCACATACACGTGAGAGCTGCCGCGATGTGACGGTAAGGTGTATTAAGTTCGTACTCCCCGAGGGACTTGACATTACCGAGCCCGATGGCTCCATGTGCAGTGCACGCAATTTCAGAGCAAGGTTCATAGCACACTATATAGACCATGACTTTGATTGCTGCTGTGACGAAGAGGTATAAAGCAAAACGGCGGGAATATTAGACGGGTGCTCGTAAGACAGTAATTCTAAAAAAATTACTATTTTACGGCATCTGTCTGGCAGGGTTGGAAAACAACTACGAAAAGAACGATGTCGAGTCGAAAGACTTAACATCGTTCTTTTTCTATCTCAAAATCATTGAAATTACGGAGGTTTTACCATGAAACGCCTATTATCTTGCGAGTTTAACTTTGATACGGTCTGTGTGGAGCTGAAGTTCTCAGACGGCACTATGATTGCCATTGATACCATTGCCGTTGAAAATGAGGTGGCAGACAATATGTATCAGCGGTCAGAGCTTGATTATCTTATCTACAATGACCCGATTGCATACGCCGATCTGATACTCAACGGCAATCCCGAAGCCTACCTAAAGGCAGTAACAGAATACAAACCTCTTGATTGATTTTCTCACGCCCCAAGGTCATCTTGGGGCGTGTTTTCAAAAAAGTTACACTTTAACGTGATAAATTTTCTGCATCGTATTGAAAAAACGGCAAAAACTATGTATAATAATGTGTGTACACACAAATGAGGAGGTGTCGCTATGCAGGACAACTATATCGGAGATATTGGTGATTACGGCAAA
>CAZYTA010000028.1:0-36223 GCA_964650465.1 uncultured Oscillospiraceae bacterium
CCGTCTTTCTTGGTTTCAACTGTTGTAGTTGAACCGTCGGTATTGGTTGTAACCTCAGTTGTAGTTCCGGTAGCTTTATTGGTTGTTGTCTTTGTAGTTGAGCCGTCCTCATTCTTTGTGGTGGTAGTTGTTGTGTTGGATGAACTTCCGCCGCCCGATGATTTCTTTGTCCATTTTGCATAGATTGTAATATTTTCGCTCACAGGGGTGTCAAAGTCATATTTCGTTGTATAATCTGTATTCATATACCAGCCATCAAACCTATATCCACTACGGGTTGGTGCATTAGGCTCGGTTACAACATCACCATCTACAACAGACTGTCCCTCAACATCACTGCCATCGCCTGTTTCAAATGTAACAGTATACAAATATGCAAGCTCTACAATATCAGCAAAGGTGTCATCCTCTGTTTCTTCCGTGCCTTTGGTGTCATATACAATATAATTTGTACCACCCTTAATCTCTGCGTTAATGGGAGTCTTAATTACTATATTCTCTGCAAGTTCTATTCCTGTATTACCTATGATTGCTGCAACAATTGCAGTTTCATCATCACAGTCGCCCTTGACAGTTCCTATTACACTATTGATTGTCACCTTCCCTGTAAGTGAACGGATAGCATACTGACCGCTTACATCGCCAACCTTGCCGTTGATTTCAATGTTTGCAACAGCCATTATTCCGACACCGATACTTGTAATATTTCCCACCTCGGCAGTCTCTGCAACCTTGTAATCTTTGTATGAACAAATGCCGTAATCAACACCTGTTATGTCGCCAACTTTACCGTTGATAATTACATCGTGGTTATACTCGGAAGTTATTGCGATCAGACCATTTATATTTCCTACTGTACCATCAATAACAATATTTCCTTCATCTGTCTGCAAGGTATACCAACCACTTGAAATATTCCCTAAAACTGCATCCTTGTCTATGTTTATGTTTCCGTTTGTAGAATATATTCCGCCTTCCGAACCACCTGTCATGTCTCCGATTTTGCCCTTTATTGTTATTTCTCCATCAGCCTTGATTGCACTTGTGCGTCCGCAAATGGTATTTGTACCATCAGCATCTGTGTCAACACCCACTATGGTAATGCCGGAGTCTTTCGCCTCTATTCCCACACCATCTATGTTATTGATTGTTGCATCGGTCAAGGTAAGGGTGTTGGTATCGGGGTCATAAGTAACGCTCTGCTTTTCGGTTTCACCATCGTCATCCGCAGTGCCCAGCACGTCGTCGGCATTGGCGTTGGTCACCTGCACGCCGCCGACCCAGAGGTTGTAGAAGGTCACTTCAGTGCAATCTTCTGCTTCAAAAGGCGCAGTGATTTCCGTTTCGCTTTCTTCCTGCCAGGTATAAACCGCAGTGACACCTACCTCGTAGGTCACGCCGGCAGTCAAGCCGGTGAAGGTATGGGTAAATGGAACCTCCGCTCCGGTCTCATAAACGACCTTCGTGCGGTTGTCATAGTCACCCGCGGCAGGGTAATAATACACGGTATAGCTTGCCACCTCATCGGTGCCCACATCCTCCAGTGCATCCCAAGTCACTGTAACTGCACCGTTCTCCACCGTTGCCTTTACGTTCAGGTCTGTTGCGTTGGGGTAAATGCCCTTGCCGCAGCCATCAATATCGCAGAGATTGTCGCCGGTGGTGTCTTCGCATGGAACACGGACATTGCAGACGGTGCAGATGTGCTCGTTGGATTCTTCGTGGGGGCAGGGGTTGCCGCAAACGGTACAACGGTATTGCTCTGTGGATTCGTCGTACTCATATTGGCAGTTGCCACCGCAGTCGAGATATAAATGGAAGGTATAGAGGTCTCCGCCTGTCCAGTTATATGAGCCAGTTACGGACTCAAATATTTCCCCCTCCAGCTCGTATGCCACGAACTCCTTGCTGGATGGCCCATCGGTGGTAATGACGAGCTGAATGACCTTGTCCTTGAATGCATCCTCATCGCCCAGAGGCAGCGCCATAGCATAGGCAAAATATTGCTCGTCAATTGCTAAAGAAGCATCGATCAAAGTCGTAGTAATTTCGGTATGTTCCCCTGTGAAGGCAGTTGTCCAGCCTTCGGAGGAAGGTGTCAGCGCAACCGCAGAGGAAGCCACAGGACTGTCATCCTTGATCCGAAGGGACACACTTTTAACGGTGGTTTCCTCCGTACGCCAGTTGTAAATCTTGAAACGGATATAAGCGGGGATATGGGTAAAGTCCACCTGTTCGCCGTAAGCACCGCTGCCCTGCAGCAGTATATGATCGCTGAGGATGCCGGGGTCCTGATTCGCACTTTGCGTGAACTCGCCGGGCATGGCTGCCGTCAGGTCAGAGTCAAAGCCATACGCTGCCAAAACGCGGGTGGGGGTGCCGGTGCGATCGCCCGTAAAGGAGAACTGCAGATAGTTGTTATCCTCCATAGCCTGCGCAGTCACCGTTTCCGAATGGAGCTTGCTGCCGTTATCCCAAAGTTCGGCATACAGCGGAACGTCCTCTCCCCAGTGGAAGAGCAAGTAAGACCCCTGTTCATCCATCCAGCCGGTGTTGGTGACTTGGGCATTGCCGTCGGTATTATTATGAGGGCTCTTGGTATCCGGAGCATAACCGGTGATGGTACCGGTAGAGGTGTCCGCTGCCTTAAATGTCGCTGTTACGGTAACATTCTTTGCAGGCATTGTGAATTTGTTGTCGGTAACTGTAACATTGCCATCGTCCGCATCTTTAACTGTAAGGGTGTCAAGCTCATAGCCACTTGCCGGAGTTATTGTAAGAGTAACAGTTTCACCCTCTGCCGCATTTTCTTTATCAGCTGTAACTGTGCCGTTTGAGGCTGTAGTAACGGTGACGGTATAGGATTTTCTTGTCACGTTCAGTGCCACAAGATCATCCATTGAAGGCGATTCATCGGCAAAGCATATGCCAACATACGCAATTTTTGCTTCATAATTGTTTGCTTCGAAGCTTTCTATAATCAGCCTGTAAAAATCCTCGTCCACCGTGTAAGTAAATGTCTCATCTCCTGTAGAAGTAACATCATCATAAACCGCATCTACATTCGTATTGGCAACAAGGAATCTCATATTCTGACCAAGCATATTCTTACCAGTGACGGTAAGCACCAAAGGATTCTCCGCATTAATACAGAAGGTGTTGGTTGCAGCATCATAAGCAGTGCTGTCGGAGTTGAAGGTAATTGACTCGATGACAGGAGTGAGAGACTTGAAAGTCGCTGTTACAGTAACATTCTTTGCAGGCATTGTGAATTTGTTGTCGGTAACTGTAACATTACCATTATCCGCATCTTTAACTGTAAGGGTGTCAAGCTCATAGCTCGTTGCCGGAGTTATCGTAAGAGTAACAGTGTCGCCCTCGGCGGCTGTTGCCTTGTCAGCGACTACAGTGCCGTTTTCGATTGTGTCGGAAACGGTGACGGTGTAGGCAGTTGGGTCAGAGGAAGCCTCTGCGATCTTTGCGTAAGTCAGTGCGCCGCTGCCTTGCCAGCTGGGATTCTCGATGACATTGTCGTTTGCATCGTAAACCGCAAGCGCATTTTCGACGGTCGGCACATTGTTGAATGCTACAGTACCGCCCTGCGCAACAGTCACACCGCCCGAAACGGTTATGGTGTTTGCATGTGCACCTTCACTGCTGTCGGCTGTGCCGCCGGTCGCTATCAGACTGCCATCCGTGACGATGATCTCGCTCATATCAGCCCATACACCATAGCTGCTGCCGGCATTTGCAGATGTACCGCCAGTCGCGGTCAGACTGCCGCCCGAAACGGTGATGCTGCCCATAACGGTATATGCACCGCGGCTACTGGCAGATTCGTTGGTAACCATAGCACCGGTTGCTTCCGCTGTACCGCCCGAAACGGTGATGCTCTTGGCATGCAGACCGTCGCTGAAGGAGCAGGACGCGCCGCCGGTGCCTACCAACTCTCCTCCGAGGACGATAATATTGCCATCATCAGCATGCAGACCGCTGCTGATGGAGTAGGCCGCGCCACCGTTGCCTGCCAGTTTACCGCCGGAGACGCTGATAGTGCCGCCAAAGGAATACACTCCGCTGCTGTTGTGTATGTTGGACGTGCCGCCGGTGGCAGTTACCAAGCCGCCCGAGAGAGTGATATCGCCATCGACATAAATGCCGCTGCTTTGATAATCGGCTGCACCACCGTTGGCGGTCAGCTCGCCGTTGCCGGAAATCATGAGATCGCTACTCACGTATATACCGGAACTGTTGGTTGTGTTATCAGGCGCATGGGTGATACTGTTTTCGCCCACCAAAACCAGCTTCAGCGTGTCAGCACCACCGTAATAGATGGCACCACAGTAAAGGTCAGTATATCCCGTGCCTTCGTAGGTATAGTTGTTCAGCGTGAGGGTATTGGTGTCGGGATCATAGGTCGCCGTGCCGGTAGTTCCGGCAACGGTCAGCTTCTCGCTTGTGACCTGCTCGCCGCCAACCCAGAGGTCGTAGGTGGTAGCCGCCGCTGATGCCGTCAGCGTAAAGCTCGGAATAAATGTCATTAGCATAGCAAGCGCAAGCAGCCACGCAGTTAATTTGTGAAATCGTGTTTTAGGTTTCATAATTTCAGTCCTTTCAATATGTTTTTGTTATTGTTTTCAAAAGTAGTTAAGATTCTTTATGTTGTATGTAAGTACAACATAAAGGGATATATCCCTTTGCAAAAATTTCTCGGTTATACTCTTTTGGTAATATCTTCAAGAAGATTATCAACCGTATTCTTTGCAATCGTCTTAAAATCAAATTGCGATACAAATTCGACGGCTTCATCAATCTTTTCTTTCGGCAGTTCAAACACTCGGAACGTAGTTGTAAGGAATTGTTTTACTTTTTCTTCCATTGTAAACCACATATTACAGGGTATTGTCATAAACCCTCGCATTATTCCGCCGGACGCTATTTCAAGCATATAAAAATCCTTTGTTTCAAGGTTTGGTAAATGCTCCTTAAAAATTCCCTCCAGCTTTCCTGTAATGGTTTCCTGAATAATCTCCGTTGTGTTTGGCAGAGAATATGCAACCGAATACAATTCTCTGATATGCTCGCTTGACTCTGCTATGTGCAGCTGCAAGGTTGTTTCCACCGCATAAAAAAGAATTTTATCGTGCGGTACATCTTTCAGCAACTTTTCCGTTTTTGTAAACTGCGCCTCAAGAACATATTTTACAAGCACACTCATAAGATTTTCTTTACAACTATATAGATTTGTAAGCGAGCCTATACTCAGTTCTGAAACAGCGGCTATCTCTTTTATCGTTGTAGAGCTATATCCTTTTTCCAAAAACAATTTTGCAGTGTTATATAGCACTGTCTTGCGATTCAACTCTGTTTGTTGTTCTCGTGTTAACTTTTCCATATTCTCACCCTTTGTTTTGCATTTTAGTATGCGTTCTAATTTTTAATGTAGTATAACAAATTATTCATGTTTTGTCAATGGGTTGAGGATATTTTCAGCAGTTCGCACTATGAATTTTTCAGTCATGACCACCAGCCGTGCTGGTGGCATGCACTGCCCCCTTAGGGCATAATGCCGGCTGAGCCTATAGGCTCGTCGAAAGATTTGCCAACCGCAACACTTTCACCGGCTGCCCCTAAAGGGGCTTTTTCTTATACCAAAAAGGGTGTGTAGCAAAATTACATTGCTACACACCAATTTTTTGTTTAAATCAGCCAAGCTTTTTGTTGGTTATGATATATGCGATATACACTATAACAGTTGCCGCCGCTAAGATAAGTGTCGCTATAAAGAGCGCATCGTTAAGGTCGGCTGATAATGTATTGCTTGTTGTAAAATACAGCATGACTGTCAGTACCGCAAGTACGGCAGAAGCCGCAGAAAGCCTGAATCTTTTTTTGTCGTTGTTACTGTTTATTTTTTTCAAAGCGCTGTAGAGGCACGCTTCCTTTGTTACGGCAGTGAGTATTGCAACAAGCAGGAACAGCGGAATGTCCATCATCAAAACTATTATCATTGCATCAATGAAGCTTATGGGCATTGTCAACAGCTCTAAATCGTTTCGTGATGTGCCGATAGCAAGCACAGCTGTTTCCAGCACTATTATCGCAACAAAAAGAATGATAAGTACCCTTCTTATTCTCTTCTCGATTTCTTTTCTGTTCATGTTTGATTTCCTCCTGTAGTCATTCTTTGTCCATTTTCATTATACAATAGCTTTGTTCAAAAATCAACTACGAAAAAGCTTTTTTCAAGAGCCTATAGTCATTGAGGGTGATGCATCGGAATATGCGGAGAAGTAAAAGATATATGAGAGCCGATATTACAAAGGCAACTATCAGTCCGAACAGCGACTGTGCCACAGCACCGTGAAGGAGGTTGAGTACCCTTCTTGTAACAGTAACCGAAGTAAAAGCCGAAGCCGACGGCAAAACAAACCACAGCCCAAAGCGCACGGGGGTGCCTGTACGTTTTGCAAGCTTGGTTGACGACATAATACAGTTGAGTACCTCTCCGAACCACACTACAAACACATAGCCGCCGAGTCCGAACATCGGCACCAGCATCCACACAAGAAGTACGCTGGAAACCGAATCCACAATATTGTACTTCACAACGCTGACCTGTTCTCCAAGTCCCTTTAAAATAGCATCTGCAAGGTGGTCATAGAGCATAAAGACGATAAGCGGCGCCAATATCTTTATATACAGAGCACACTCGGTACTGTTATAGAAAACGTTACCGATTTCATCGGCAAATCCGAATATTATACCCGAAACACCTACAGCAAAATATGAGGTGAGCTGCATCACCTTTGAGGTCAGCCTTTTCAGCCTTTTGGGGTCACCCGAGGCATTGCAGGCGGAAAATTCGGGGATAAGCAGGTCAGAGGCGGCGTAAAGAAAGGCAGAGGGAAACATAATGACAGGAAAAACCATACCTGTTATCATTCCGTAAAGACCCAGCGCACGTGAGGAGTCCACTCCCCTTTTGCGCAGTCCCGAGGGTATCATCATATGCTCAATTGAATGAAGTCCCGTTCTGATAACCGAGCTGACAGCCACCGGCATGGCTATAGATGAAACACGGCTTGAAAGACGTGTTCTGGTATGTACACCCACATACAGCCTTTTACGGTCGGCTGTGTAAAAAAAGTAGCTGAGAGCAAAGGAAATTACTTCGGCGAATATTCCGCCTACAATGAGCGAAAGGCAGGCATATTCGAGATTTGTCCCGTCAAAGCGGAAAAGCATTATATAGGTGACTCCCATGCGCACAAGCTGGTCAAGAAGCATGGGCATAGCGCTTCCCGACATTCTCCCGACAGCGGTAAAATACGCATTGATAATGCCCGACATCACTATAAATGGAAAGCTCAGCGCCATCATGCGAATGGAAGCGGCTGTTCTTGCATCGCCGAGGAACACAGTTGAAATGGGCTTGGCAAAGACAAAGAAAACAAGGGCTATAATACTGCCGAAAACAAGAGATGTCAACAAGCAGCGTTCTGCGGCACGTGCGGCTTCACGGGGGTTCTTTTTTTCTATTTCCTCGGCAATAATCCGTGTGGCGGCAAATCCGATGCCTGCAGAGGACAGGGTTATACCAAGTCGGTACACAGAGCTTGTGAGAGAATAGAGCCCCAAGCCCTCCTCTCCCACTGTGCGTGAAAGCCATACGGAAAACCAAAGGGACAGTATTCTTAAGAAAACTGTAGTCATCACCATAAGGGATGCATTAAAGAAAAAGCGTTTTATTTTTTTCATATCATATCTCCATAAGCCGAAGTGAATCGAACCGTTGTCGGTTTCAAGGAGGCGACTCCCTTCGGCTTAGAATATAATATGAAAAAGAAAGTCACCGTATGATGACTTTCTTTGGTTCAGTATTCTTTTATTACGTTGGGTATCTCGGCTATAACATCCCGTGCCAGTGCTCCGCGCTGTCCAAGCCTCTCCCCTGCTCTCTCTCCTGCCCTGCCATGTATGTACACAGCTGCGGGAACGGCTTTCTCCACAGGCATTCCCTGTGCCAGAAGCGAGCCGATAAGCCCTGCAAGTATATCACCCGAGCCGCCCTTGGACAGGGTTGAATCCCCTGTTGTATTGGCATAGGCTACTCCGTCGGAAAGCACGGCAAACGAAACCTTATCCTTAAGTACAATATTGGTTTTATATTCTTTGCAAAATTCCATTGCCTGACCCAACGGGTCTTTTTTTATTTCGTCAACACTCTTGCCCGTCAGCCTTGAAAACTCCATAATATGAGGAGTGAGCACCGTGTGAGCACTCAGCAGGTCAAAAAGCTGCGGTGTATCCGAGATTATATTGAGGGCATCGGCATCAATAACAGTGGGACAGCGCAAAGAGGACAGGAGACGGCAGAGCAGTTTTCTTGCGTCATTGCTTTTTCCCATACCCACACCCAACACTGCGGCAGAATATGAATTTATTCTCTTTATATCAATGTCATTCCAAAAGGAAACAACCGCCTCGGGAATAAGTATCTGTATAGGTATTCTGTTATCGGGGTGAGTCAACACCTCGACAAGACCCGTGCCGCTTCTGTATGCCGCCTCGGCTGAAAAGGAGGGAGCTCCCGCCATTCCTCTGCCGCCGCCTGCAACAAGCAGCCTTCCGCAGTCTCCCTTATTGGTGACTTTGCTTCTGTCAGGAAGCTTTATGTCGCAGTCCTCAAGCATCAATACGTCTTTTATATATTCCTTCATAATAACAAGTCAATTGCTCCGTGAATATTTTGTAAGGTTATCTCACCTGTACTTGAAGCGTGCTCGCCGTCAAGCGACCAATCGAGATTTCCGTTTGTCTTTACCTTGACAACGGGAGCATGCAAAAATGTTATATGCTCCTCGGAATAATCCCCTACGGAAAGAGCGTATAAAATTTTCGGCACATCCAAAAGAAGCTTTGGCATACGGATAAGAAGTATCTCAAACTCTCCGTCGGACAGATTTACCAGCTTTGAATCAAGCTTGATAAGACCTGCAATGGAGGTGGAATTGCTGACAGCCCCGAAAAGGTAATCGTCCTCATATACCTTTGAGTTAGCTTCAATTCTCACGTGATAGGGCTTGATAGAGGAAAGGTCGGACATACCGCTGAGTACATATGCGGAATGACCCAGCACGTTTTTTGTCTGCTGAGGTGTGGAATAGGAAGCTCCGGTAAATGCTCCGAAGGAGGCGATATACGAAAAATAGGAGTCCCCGAATTTTCCGACGTCAAGCTTTCTGGGCTTACCTGATACGATGTTCGATGCCGCCGTTACAGGGGTCTGGGACAGCTCAAGTGTGGAGGCAAAGTCATTTGTAGTACCTGCGGGGATGTATCCCACAGGAATATTCAGTCCCGACCTGAGCATACCTGTAATCAGCTCGTTGTAGGTTCCGTCACCGCCTCCGCAAACAATGACATCGTAGTTTGCTCCCGAGCTTATTACCTTTTCGGTTGCATCTCCCCTCTTGTTTGTCAGGTAAATGTCACAATCGTAGCCGCCTTTGTAAAACGCCTTATCAATTTCGGCAATATCCTTTACTATTTTCATTTTTCCCGCAATGGGATTTACTATAAAGAGTACCTTTTTCAATTATGAGCGTTCCTTTCTGATACAATTTGTTTCAAGTGCCGCCTTTGCCACTGCATCGGCAACCGCAGGGGCTATTCTCTTATCAAAAGCCAAAGGCATAATGTAGTCGGCTGAAAGCTCCCCGTCGCTCACAAGCGATGCTATTGCACGGCTTGCGGCAACCTTCATTTCATCATTTATCTGTGTTGCTCTTACCGCCAGCGCACCCTTGAAGATGCCGGGGAATGCAAGCACATTGTTTATTTGGTTTTTATAGTCTGACCTGCCCGTACCTACAACAACGGCACCCGCCTCAAGTGCCAGGTCGGGAGCTATTTCGGGAACGGGATTAGCCATGGGGAATACTATTGCACCGCTGTTCATGGATGCTATCATCTCCTTTGAGACGATATTGCCTGCCGAAACTCCGATAAACACATCTGCGCCCACAAGTGCATCGGCAAGAGAGCCGTGAAGCTTTTGTCTGTTGGTGACAAGGCTTATTTCGGAGTGCGCGGAATTGAGTCCCTCATCACCCTGGCAGATAATGCCGTTTTTGTCGCACATGGTAATATTCTCAACGCCTATTCTCATAAGGTGCTTTGCAATCGCAATACCTGCAGAGCCTGCGCCGTTGATGACACATTTTACACTGTCAAGACTCTTGCCCACCACCTTGACCGCATTGATGAGTGCGGCGGCAACAACCACCGCTGTGCCGTGCTGGTCATCGTGAAAAACGGGAATATCGCATATTTCCTTCAGTCTTTTTTCCACTTCAAAACAGCGGGGTGCGGCAATGTCCTCAAGGTTTATTCCGCCGAAGCTGCCCGATATATTGTATATTGTTTTTACAAGCTCGTCCACATCCTTTGTACGGACACAGATAGGAAATGCATCTATATCGGCAAACTCCTTGAAAAGTGCGCACTTACCCTCCATAACGGGCATACCTGCCTCGGGTCCTATGTCGCCGAGTCCCAGTACCGCTGTGCCGTCGGTTATAACGGCAACAAGGTTTGAGCGACGGGTAAGGGTAAAGGATTTTTCATAATCCTTTTGTATTTCAAGGCAAGGCTGTGCCACTCCCGGGGTATAAGCCAGAGAAAGGTCCTGGGAATTCTGCACCTTGACTCTCGATACCACTTCTATCTTTCCCTGCCATTTTTCATGGCATTCAAGCGAGCGTTCTTTTATATCTGAATTGTTCATAAATTTATCCTACCTTCTTTGTTATATGTTACTATATATTTTATAATGTAAGAGAGAAAAAGTCAACTACTTTATTGACAAAGAATTATGAATGTGCTATAGTTGAGTCAAGTAATACGGTCAAAAAGACCTGAAAATTGAGAGGTAAATTTATGGAAGCAGCAAAACTTTACGAGCTTGCAACAACAATCCCCGAATACTGGAAGGATTATCTTGAAGAAAAGATTAAGAAAATTCACGAAAATCAGATAAAGGCAGGTCCCGACTCCATGAGCTTCGGTATTGTGTCAGACATACACTGGCGTACAAATCAAATGCATACCGCTGCATTGATGGAGAAGATACTCACAGACTGTTCGATTCCCTATTTCTTCAATGCGGGCGACCTTTTCTCAGGTCAGGGCATCTGTAAGCCCGAGGCAAATATTGCGGAGTTTATAGATTACAGAAAGCTTTTTGCAAGAATTGAAAGCAAATGTCTTATTGCAGAGGGCAACCACGATGCGGTATACTCCACCTTTGAGGCTCCCGACTACTATGCACAGAATATTTCGCTTTCGGAATTTTATGAATACTATTTCAGACATCAGTCACAGTACCCCGACAGAGTTTTCGGCGAAAGCGGCACATACTACTATGCAGATGACAAGCTTCACAAAACAAGACTTGTAGTGCTTGACACCCACGATATTCCCGACGATTCCGTAAAGGAGGAGGGACGTCCCGTATATCACAAATTCCGCGTTACAGGTACGGGTATCCGTCAGGCGCAGATAAATTGGTTCGCAAACGTTGCTCTTGACGTTCCCGCAACCGATTGGACTGTTGTGCTTTGCACACATGAGCCTATGTGCTACTCACTTGACAACAGAAACGAGGTTCCCGGCTACAGAACGCTGGTGAACATCATCAATGCATTCAAGAAGCACACACGTTATGAGGGCAGTGAGCTTTACGAGGGACAGCAGGCACACTTCAGCAACATTACTGCTGTTGATTACACAGGCAGAGGCGGAAACTTTGCTGTCTGGGTAGGCGGTCACACACACTGGGACTATGACCTTGTACTTGACGGTGTCCTTTCGGTTGCAACACTTAATGACGGTATGCACAACTCGGATAAGAACCCCACACCTCACGAGGCAGGAACAACAAACGAGCAGGCATTTGACATCTATACCATAGACAAGAAAAATCACAAGCTTTATGTTACAAGAATAGGTGCGGGCAATGACCGTGAGTTTGAATATGAGGTGTTTTAATGTTTAAGCGAATGGACAGGTACTACTGTACCAACTGTTTTTACATGACAGCCCCTCCCTGCAAGTGTCCCAAATGCGGAAATCCGCCCGAAAATTGGCGTTTTATCGACGAGCGCGGCTATTATGAGCTTGGCAGAAATGTAGCAGGCTTCTACGAGGAGCACGTAAAAGAAAAGATAGAAAAAATCCACGAAAAGCAGATCCTTGCAGGAAGGACAGGCACCAGTGTGGGTCTTATTTCGGACACTCACTTTATAATGAACTTCACACACTCGGGAGCGCTTATGAACAAGGTGCTGACCGACTGTGCTATCCCCTATTATTTCAATGCGGGAGATGTAGTATCGGCTTATTACGTATGTCCCAAGGAAAGTCTTTACAACGATCTTGACGATACAAGAAGGCTCTTCAAGGAGACCGAGGAAAAATGTCTACTCGCTCTCGGAAATCACGACGATTGCTATTCCGACTTCGACGACAAGCCCTACGGACAGTCCTTGACGGGTGACGAGCTTTACGAGTACTATTTCAGATTCCAGTCGCTGTATCCCGACAGGGTATTCGGTCCTACAGGCACATATTTTTATGCAGAGGATACTGTACATAAAATGAGGTATATTGTCCTAAACAACTACGCTATGAACAAGGTTCAGCTTGATTGGTTTGCAAATGTAGCTCTCGATGTACCCGCAAGTGATTGGGGAGTTATGCTGTGTACCCACGTTTGCCCTGCAAACGGAGACCTTGGCGCTGTGCCCAAGTCAAAGGTACTGCTGGGCATAATTGATGCATTCAGGAAGCACACCAAGTACATAGGCGGTGAGGATGTTGTAATATCGGCAGATTACACAGGCAAGGGCGGTGAATTCATTGCCTGGGTAGGCGGACATTGGCACAAGGACCTTGTAAACGATATTGACGGCATCAAATGTGTTGCGGTAGCTCAGGACTGTGCGCAGACAGCAGAGCGTGCAAAGGGCGAGGTAACCGAGCAACTGTTTGACATTCTCACAATTGACCGCAAGCGTCACAAGGTATATGCCACAAGAATAGGCTTCGGCGAAGACCGTGAATTCAATTACGAGGTATTTTAATATGGATAAGTTTTACTGTACAAAATGTTTTTATCTCACATCGGAGGACAATCCCCCCGAAATATGTCCCATATGCAATTCCCCCAAGGAGATATTCGACCCTGTTGTAAAAAATGATAAGCAGTTTATCCCTGAATACTGGAACGAGCATCTTGAAAAGAAGATAAAGGAGATACATGACCGTCAGGTTCAGGCAGGTGTAAACTGCTCAAGCTTCGGTCTTATTACCGACCTTCACTGGGCGCCCAACGAAAAGCATTCTGCGGCGCTTCTTGAAAAGGTACTCACCGACTGCTCTATCCCCTATTTCTTCACAGGCGGAGATATTGTGTGCGGTTCGGGTGTCTGCCCTGCTTCTTCGTTGGCACGTGAGCTGAACGAATACACAGAGGCGTTCAAGGACATTGAGCACAAATGTCTCATGGTTGCAGGCAATCACGATGCGGCGTATTCCACACTGCCCGTACCCAATTATTATGTTGAATCACTGACAACCGATGAGATGTACGAGTATTATTTCAGAGCATATTCACAGTACAAAAACAGGGTATTCGGTCCCGACGGAACATATTGCTATGCAGATGACAAGCTTCACAAGATGCGTTACATAGCACTCAACACACATATAAAGTGGACAGATGAGCTGGGAGAAAACGGACTGCCTCTCTGCGATGCCTTCAGAACAGCGGGCTTTATGCAGGAACAGCTTGACTGGCTGGCACATGTGGCACTGGATGTACCCGACACAGAGTGGACAGTTGTTGTTTGTACTCACGAGCCCGTTTACTCCTATTTCCCCAATTCCGCCATTGCGCTTGGCATAATCGATGCCTTCCGCCGTCATACAAAATTTGAACAGCAGAACATTGACGAAAAGCGTCCCTTCTATAACGCGCATATTGCCGTTGACTTTACGGGCCGAGGCGGTAACTTTGCAATATGGGTAGGCGGTCACACTCATGTGGACGAAGCAAAATACTGTAACGGAATGCTTTCCACAGCAACACTCAATGACTCTATACACAATTCTGCCTCCTCGCCTTATACTCATGTCAAGGGCACCGACACAGAGCAGGCATTTGATATCTTCACTGTAGACAAGAATGCACACAAGATATACGTCACACGAATCGGTTGCGGTGAAAACCGAGAGTTTGAATACGAAGTATTTTAGTTGTTTGGCTTTTAAGATTTTTTGGGGAGGGTACTTTTCAGCAAAAAGTACCCTCCCCACCCCACTCCCCAAAAGCAATTTGGGGAGTTTTTCTTTCAAGGATTTAAAAAGCGGAGAGCCTCCGCTGGCAATTCTCGCCTATCGCAACCAATGTATAAACCAAAGTTAGGTAAAACGGCGAGGTTGATTTAATGCAATTTCCCGGGAAATTAAAAATACGATTGATATTTCTTGGGAGATACTCCGGTCAGGTTTTTGAAGGTTCTTGAAAAATTGTGTACACTTGAAAAACCAAGCTCCTGAGATATCATTGTCATTGAATAATTGTTTTGCAATATCATTTCCTTTGCGGCATCTATCTTCATTTGCGTAAAATATGCTTTGACACCTACGCTTTCATTTTTTTGAAAGATATTCTCCAATGTAGTCCGTCCAATTCCTGTTGCCTTTGCAATTTCGCTTATTGTCAGGTTCCTGTTTATATTTTTCTGCATATAAGCAATGGCAAGTGCAAGATGCTCATCATGTGATGCCGACGGATTCGGTTTTGAGGTATTGTTCAGCGAACTGAACTGGGCTGAATACAGGTCAAGCAAAAAGCGTTCAAGCTTGCACTTTATCCTCTGCAAATCTATATCCGTTGTTTTTTCGGCGGGAAAAAGATAGATGGCATTTTTTATAAAGTGCTTGTCTATATCTCTGATGGCGCTGATAAGCTTGACCTTAAGCTTAGGAGATAGGTGTATCAATTCCTTTTGCATATCCTTAAGCTTATTTGAATTGCTGAAAAAGGATATAAAGTGCATTGTGGTGCCGTCAACGGAGTTCTCGTATTTGCGCACTGTATGAGGCGGAGTAATAATAAAATCATCAGCCTTCATAACGCACAGCTTACCGTCAATTGTCCAAGAGCATTCACCGCTTTTACAGTACAAAAATTGCCAGAAATTATGGAAGTAGGTCAGGTTTTTTTCCATTGTGCCGTTGGATGCCCTGATTGAAGCCACCAGTGAATTTATATTTATCACATTGTTTAAATTGGTAAGAATATATTTGTTTTCATAAGATTTGCCGTTTGTAAGATACATAATTGTTCCTCTCTTACTTTCCTTATAGCTTGATTATATAATATTTTTCGGATATGTCAATAATTTCAGGACGAATTGATACAAAAAACGGATTTTTTGTTAAATACAAAAGGTGGATAATAGTGTATTATAGACTCGTAAACTATTCCTAATGTATCAAAAATGTATCAAGGAGGAAAATTATGAGAACTTTCAAACGAGTATTAGCATTAATGCTGGCAGTTCTTATGGTCATTCCGTCTTTTGCGACGGTATTTGCCGAGACTGTCAGTGTCGAGGACGTTGTTCTTAACCGTGCATCGTCCTATCTTGCTGTTGGTGATACAATTACCTTGACAGCAACGGTTTTGCCCGTCAATGCTACCGATGCCTCTGTCACGTGGTCTACCTCGGACGATACCGTGGCAACAGTTGACGGGGGAGTGGTAACTGCTCTTGCCGAGGGCGAAGCTACTATCACAGCCACAACAACAGACGGCGGTATGACAGCCACATCCAAGGTAGTGGTATCTGAATTCAGTATCAGAAACCACGTTACAGTGGCAAATCCCGAAACTGACCTCAGAAGCTTATTTGATGCAGACAGCTTTGAGGTATATCTTCCTTTTGAAGATAACCTTACAGACAAAACAGGCAAGACAACAGCAACTGTAACTAACTCTCTTGCATATGCAGACGGTTATTACGGAAAAGCGGCTCAGTTCACAGCTGACGGAAACTTAAAATCTCCCTATATTGATATTGCAGAGGCAGAGCTTGGCACGGAGCCTACTACCATTGCATTCTGGTTTAAAAAGGATGTTTCCGATGCTACTGTTCAGCAGAGACTTATGTCAACAGATAGCGGTACAAACGGCTTTTATATTTTTGCTACAGATTATCCAAGCACTTCAAGCTCAACGGACTTGTTCAGTATAAATGTAAACGGAACATCCTACCATTCGCGAGTTACAGGCAAACTACCTGCAGACATTTATGATGGATGGTCTCATATCGCTTATGTAAAAAGCGATTCTTCCCTAAAGCATTACGTAGATTTTGAGCTTGTAAGCACAGTTTCAAGCTCAACATTTAAGGATAAGTCTCTTGCAGGAGACTTGGGTCTCAGACTTGGAAATGATGCAGACGGTACATATTACGATTATCAAGGTCTCATGGATGACTTCTTCGTATATAACGGAGCAATGACCGCAGATGACCTTACAGAGCTTGGAAAGTATTACGGCGTAGGTGTTGAAACAGTAAACGTTGAGGGAATTTCTCTTGACAAATCATCTATGTGCGTAGCGATAGGAGACGAGACGGTGCTTAATGCCACCCTTGTTCCTGCCGGCTCTACCATGAGAGCTATTGAATGGACAAGCTCCGACGAGACCGTTGCAACCGTGTCGGGCGGAACTGTAACAGCTCTTGCAGAGGGCGAGACCACCATCACAGCTACAACTGTTGACGGCGGCTTTACAGCCGAGTGTAAAATTACCGTCCTGAAAATGGATATCAGAAACCATGTCACAGAGTCTAATCCCGAAACAGATTTCAGAAGTCTCTTTGATGCGGACAGCTTCGAAGTGTATCTTCCTTTTGAGGATAACCTCACAGATAAAACAGGCAACACTACCGCAACAGCGACCGGTGCCCTGAAATATGCAGACGGCTACTACGGAAAAGCGGCACAGTTTACTCCCAATGCAAGTTATGTGTCTCCCTACATTGATATTGCAGGCACAGAGCTTACCGCAAATCCTACAACTATTGCCTTCTGGTTCAAGAAGGATGCGGCTACTGCTACCGAACAGCCCACGCTGATGAAAACGTATTCAGACACATCAGGCTTCCGAATCCGTGCCACAGATTATACAAATGGCACAACCGATATATTTAGCATGCACATAAGCGGAAGCGACTTCCATACATGGGCAGGCACGTCGTCAACCTCATTCCCCGCTGATATGTACGACGGTTGGTCACATATAGCATACGTTAAGGGTGAAGCATCCCTGAAACTCTACGTAGATTTCGAGCTTGTAAAAACCTTCAGCAACACTAATCTGAAGAATATGTCCCTTGCAGGCGACATAGCTCTCAGGCTTGGAAATGACGAAGACGGTGTTTACTACGACTACCGCGGACTCCTTGACGATTTCTTCGTATACAACGGTGCTATGACTGCAGATGAGCTGACAGAGCTTGGTAAGTATTACGGTATTGGACTTCCTACCGTAAATCTTGAGGGTATCGAACTCGACAAGACGGAGGTTTATGCTGTATCAGGGGACACAGTACAGCTCAACGCAAGCTTTACACCCGCAAACGCCACCTTCAAAACAATTGAATGGACATCCTCTGATGAGACTGTAGCCACAGTTGAAAACGGTGTTGTTACAACTCTGTCAGCAGGTGAGACCACAATTACCGCAACAGCCGCAGACGGCGGATATACCGCAAAATGCGACGTATACGTAAGCGACACAGTATCTCCCAGAGCGCACACTATGGTGGAAGCGCCTGCCGCAACAGGTGGTGTTGAGTTCACCAATCTCTTTGACGCAGATAAGTTCAGAGTATATCTTCCCTTTGAAAATAATGTTATCAATGAAGGCAGCGGCGATTGTACACCTGTTGTCAAAGACGATGATTACTACGGCATGAGATATGACAACGGCTATTACGGAAGAGCCGCACGCTTCGATGACGGATATATTGAACTGAATACCGATATTGATATGGAGAGCGTAACTATCGGTACCTGGATCAAGGCTGATGATATTAATACTTCCGTATTCCTTTCCAACTACGGCAAAGAAGCAAAGTACGGCTTTGATATTAAGGTGGTAGATTCAGTCACCGAAACAGCAAACAATTCAAATGCAACTCTTTATGCCAGAAACGGTGAAGGCGGTAAAGAGATGTGGGTGACGGCAAGACAGGATAAAGGCAAAATTCCTGCCGACGCCTTTGACGGCTGGATGCACCTTACATATACCATCGACAGAAAAGCAAATCAGATTATATTCTACGTTGACTTCAAGCCGATGTACAGCCTTGCAATAAGTGCTGATTTCTCCCTTAAAAACGATGTGTATGACCTGGTTCTCGGCAGACCTGCCGATGCGAGTGTAGATACAAGATTGTTCGGTGTGATGGATGATTTCTTCATCTACGATGACGTTCTCAGCGCCGAGGATATGCTTACTCTCCGTGACTACTACGGTCTCGGCGGACAGACTCCTGTTAAGTCGATCGCACTTAATAAGAATACAGTTAACCTTGACATCAACGGTGCGGAACAGCTTACAGCAACCATTCTTCCCGCAAACGCAGTAAACAGAGGAATTGAATGGACAACATCAGCCCCCGAGATCGCAACTGTTCGAGACGGCAAGATAACAGCTAACGCTACAGGTACAGCTACTATCACAGCTACGACCGCAGACGGCAATTACACAGCAACCTGTACAGTAAATGTCAGCGAAAACACAACAAGATATATTTACGACCAGGTAGTAATATTTGGTATAGACGGTGCAGGTGCTTTCTTCAAGGATACAGCTACTCCCAACATCGACAGAATATTCGGCGGCTACGCTACCACGTACGATGGCTTTTCCAGCAATCCTTCGATCAGCTGGCAGAACTGGACTACAATATTAACAGGCTGTTTGCCCGAATATCACAAACGAAACAATTCCAACAACCTGTACTTTGCATACCCCGAGGACTCTCCGTATCCAAGTATTTTCCGTCTCGCCCGTGAATATTTCCCCACAGCAGATCTGGCATCCTATTGCGAGGGCAACGGTCTTTCAATTGCTGCTATAGAGAGAAACGTGGGCATACACTGGAATAATGGCGATCCCGAGGAGATGACGGGCAAGGCGCTTGACTATCTGAATGGCAAGGAAGACGGCAGACCTCCCAAGATCATGTTCTTCTACACATCCGAGCCCGACCATCAGGGACATGCAGGCGGTTACGGTCCGGAATTTCCGGAGTATCTTGAAGCAATTACTGCTTCCGATTCGTATATCGGTCCTATCTACGATTGGTATGTAGAAAACGGTTATGCCGATAATACCCTCTTTATCGTATGTACCGACCACGGCGGATCAGCTGTTGCTACGGGCGGCGGACACGGTCAGCTTTCGGAAGCGGAAATGTACGTATTCGGCGGTGTCAGCGGCAGAACGGTTATGAAAGACTCTGAAATTACAAATTGGGAAAACCGTGACGTTGCGGCAATCACCGCATATGCGCTGGGTATGGATATACCCGAGACATGGTCTGCAAGAGTTCCCGACGGAGTATTTGCTGATGTAAACGGAATGGAAAGAAACGAAGTTCCCTATATCAGCTCACCTATAAGAAACCATGTGACAGAAGAAACTCCCGCACTTGACGGCGGTGAGCACCTTACAGATGTATTCGATGCCGAAAAGTTCAATATACTCGCTGAATTTGACGGCAATATCAATGATACAACAGGCAACCACGAAACCACACAAACAGGTACTATTACCTATGAGGACGGCTACTTCGGACAGGGTGCAAACTTCTCCGAGGGCGGTTACATCACAACAGAGGACTGCCACATAGCAACCGAAAGCTTCACAATAGGCTTCTGGCTGAAATACGATATGTCCGACTATACCGAGGATTTTAAAAAGACGGCTGTTATCTGTTCAACATATGACCTGCAAAAATATGCTGCAACACCGGGCTTTGCAATTCATACCAAAGAAGAGCACAATCTCGGCTTCAGACAAGCAAGAACAGGTATGTTCGTATCAACGGGTGCAACCAATCCTACTGTCTGGAAACAGCTTGAAAACTGGCATTTCCCCGATTATGACAACAAATGGGTACACTATATGTTTACCTTCGACAGAACAACAAACAAGCTTACACAGTATGTGGACTTCAAGTTCCATTATACAGAGCCCGTTTCTATCAAGGACAGTGACCTTTCAAATGTATCCCTTATAATCGGTCAGAATACCACTCTTGATTATACAGCGCTTAAAGGCTCACTTGACGATTTCTTCATCTACAAGGAAGCAATGACAACAGATGACATTGCCAAGCTCGCCGCTTACTACGGTGCAGACAAGGAAGCCTATGTTGAAAGCATCACACTTTCACAAAACACAGCCGAGCTGAATACAGGGGACAAGCTTACACTCAGTGCAACGGTACTTCCCGAGGACGCAATGGTCAAGAATGTTGTCTGGACTTCCTCAAACGAGTCGGTTGCAACTGTTGAAAACGGCGTTGTTACAGCGCGCAAGGGCGGTAATGCAGTGATTACAGCCACAACAGTTGACGGCGGATTTACAGCAAAATGCGAAATTACCGTTATCTCAAACGGCGAGGAAGAACCCGAAGCTTACCTTGAAGGTTCAAGTCTTGTTCTTGACGGCAGAATCGGTGTCAAGGTATATATGAGCATTGATGACACAGCTGTGGAAAGAGCTGAATTTAAGGTAACAACGGTGAACAGTGATTATGTATGCACCGAAAACAGCCCGAATTATTCAACTCTTTACAGAGCAGAGAGTATTCTTACTCCTGTTAAGGATGAAGCAACAGGCAAGTATTATTCACTTCTTTACGTTGCCGCAAAGGATATTGACAATGTAAGCTTTGAAACAGAGCTTGTTGTTTATCTCAAGGGTGACAGCGAGACTGCTGTTTTGGCAGAAAATGCCAACTTTGATGTAAAGAGCTACATTGAAGCAGCAAAGAAGCTTGCAGCCGAGGGCGAAGCAGCTTTCGTTGAGGCATTACCTCTTGTTGAGAGCCTTGAAACATATGGAAAATATGCGGAAAATTACTTCAACGGCGGAGCACTGGACAGCTACAAGTCAAGTGCCGACAGCATTACATTCATAGCACCGAGAACAAACGGTGATGCTCTTGTAGGTGCAAAGCTTCACGCAACCTCACTCATTCTTGAGGACAATGTAACTATCCGTCATTATTTTGATGTGACAGATATTGACGCATTCAATGCTGCTTATACCTGTGATATTGAATATGGCACAAAGGGCGGATATATCTATTACGATATTGAGGACATCAATGCACAAAGCATAGGTGTACCGCAAACACTTACAATAAAGTATCTTGACGGAAGCGTAGCATATACCGTCGAATACAATGTCGGAAACTATATCGCAAATATGCTTAACAGCAGTGACAGCAGACTTGTCAGCCTTGTAAACGCAATGTATGACTACTATATCGAGGCATACACCTACAACGGCTCAAAGGAGCTTGTGTCCGACAACGGTGAAACAGCGGCTGACAGCTGGGCAAATTAAAAGTTTCTTAAAATCTAATATACTTCCTGAAAGGAATGCGGCGTTGGGTATTATACCCTGCGCCGCATTTCTTTTGTAAAGTTTTGCATTAATTGTACATAATATATACGATTAACGTATAACGATATGCGAAAAATTATATAGCTGATATAAAAAACGTACTAAATTGTTCTTGAAATACTGTTAAAAATATGATAAAATTATAGAAAATACTGTAAAAAGGAGAAATAAATGGATATCATCGAAAGCGTAAAAGCGGCAGAAGAAGCAGCCGAGGGTATAAAGTCCGAAGCAAGAGCCAAGGCGCAGAAGCTTTTGGCGGAATCTGAAAAGGCAGCACGTGATGAAGCTCAGAGGATAATTTCCGCTGCAAAAGCAAAGAGCGAAGAGCTGATTGCTCAGGCAATGAAGCGTGCCGACGAGTCAACAGCGAAGGCGCAGACTCAGCTTGAAAGCGAAAAGGAAAAAGTAGCGGCAACAGCAAAAAGCAACAACCAAGCAGCTGTTGACAAAATCATATCACTTGTATAAAGAGGTAACTGCTTAATGATAGCACCTATGAAAAAGGTGTCGATTGTTTGTATGAAGGAGGACAGAGAAAAGGTCCTGAGAGCATTACAGCATTCGGCACTGATGATGATAACCGCCTCCGACACAGGTGTGGCGGGCGGTGACAAGGAAAGCAGTGAACGGCAACGCAGAGTGGAGCAGCTGCTTGGTGAGCTGAACAAGTATTCAAAGAAAAAAGGAATGTTTGAACAGCTTCCCGAGGTAGAAAAAAGCTCTTTTGACAATGTGTCCGATAAAACTGTGGAGCTTTGTAAAGATACGGAACGGCTGATTAAGGAAAGAGAGCTGACCTTGGCTAATATCAATGCAACCGCCACGGCTCTTGACACCTTCAAGGGCTGGGAAGCCTTGAAAACCGATATAGCCGACCTGAAAGCCACGGAGCATACCGAGATTTTGACAGGTCGTATCCCGACAGCACAGCTTTCGGAATTTGAAAAAGGTATCGGTACTCTGGATGCCGATTACCAAAAGGTTTCCGAAAACGAAAAAACGGCGCAGATACTTCTTGTGTATTTCAAGGAGTCTGCAGGAGATGTGCGTTCCCTTCTTTCGGACTGCGGCTTTGAGGAAGTAAAATTCCCCGTTGAAGCAGGAAATATAGCAAGCATAATAGACGAAGAAAACCGAGAGCTTGCATCCCTTCACGAAAAGAAGGAGCAATACACCAAACAGCTTACAATGGCGGCTCAGGAATCAAAGACCGATATAGAAACGCTGTTTGAGCAATACAGGGCAAGCAATGACAGAGCAGAGGTAAGACTCGATGAAACTGTGGAGACGGTATTCATTGAGGGTTGGGTCAGAGATGACTGCATGAGGGCTCTGGAAAAGACGGTAAACGAGGCAACCGAAATATTTGACATTGAAGCCCGTGACCCCATGGAGGATGAAGAGGTCCCCACCTCGCTGACCAACAACAAGGCTGTAAGTCAGTTTGAGGGAATAACAGAAATGTTCAATCCGCCAAAATACGGAGACTACGACCCCAACGCCGTTATGGCGCCATGGTATTGGCTAATCTTCGGTATGATGATGGGCGATGCAGGTTACGGTCTGATGATGGCGGTGCTGATATTCATCGGCAAAAAGCTTCTCAAGCCCAAGGGCGGAATGGAAAAGCTCATAAATGTGCTTCTTTATTCCTCAATAACCACTATAATATTCGGTGTTCTTTTCGGAAGCTATTTCGGCGAAGAATTTTTCCCGCCCGTAATCGGCTTTACGGCTATGGGAGACCCCATAAAGATGCTTTTGTTTACCCTTATAGTGGGCGTGCTTCATATCTTCACAGGTATGATAACAAAAATAGTATTGAATATCCGAAGCGGACATCCCCTTGATGCCCTGTTCGACCAGGTTTCATGGATGATGATAATAGCGGGTCTGGGAATGATATTCCTTCCGCCGCTGAGCAAGGTGGGAATTGTACTTGCAATAATCGGAGCCCTTATAGTACTATTTACGGCAGGCCGTGAAAAGAAGGGTATTTTCGGAAAGATAACAGGAGGCCTTGGCGGTCTGTACGGTGTCACAGGCTATCTCAGTGATATTCTTTCCTACTCACGTATACTTGCGCTGGGTCTTGCAACAGGAGTTGTAGGTATGGTAATGAACCTGCTTGCAGAAATGGTACAGAACGGCGTTATCGGCTTCATTCTCTCACTGGTAATATATATTGTGGGACACATATTCAATCTGGTGCTGGGTCTGCTGTCTGCCTATGTGCATTCCTGCCGACTGCAGTACATTGAATTCTACGGTAAGTTTTACGAGGGCGGAGGCAGTGTGTTTAAGCCCTTTGGAATAAAAACAAATTATATTAATATTAAAAAAGATTAATTGGAGGAAAAATCATGTTTGAATCAGGAATCGTTATTGCAATCTTCGGAGCAACCCTTTGCGCTTTACTTGCAGGTTGCGGCTCGGCACTGGGCGTTATGTACGCAGGTAAGGCTGCGGCAGGAGTTGTTTCGGAAAAGCCCGACCTTTTCGGTAAAATGCTCGTTCTTCAGGCTCTCCCCGGTACACAGGGTATCTACGGCTTCCTTGTTGCCATCCTTGTTATGGTATACACAGGACTCCTTGGCACTCCCATTGACCTTACTGTAGCTCAGGGCTGGGCTTTCTTCTACGCTACACTTCCCATGGGTATTGTAGGTCTCGTTTCGGGTATTGCACAGGGTAAGACAGCTGCAGCGGCTATCCACATGACAGGCAAGCAGCCCGATGCATCGGGTAAGGGTATCACTATGACTGCTCTTGTTGAAACCTACGCTATCCTTGCTCTTCTTACTTCAATTCTTATGATAAACAGCATTCAGCTCGGTTAATTTGGGTGAATACAGATGAGTGCTCAAACAGTAACAAAAAAAATAGAAGAAAAGGCACAAGCCGCCGCTGAGGCTATAATCGCCGAGGCGAGAGAAAAGGCAGCCTCCGACAGAAGAGTTATTCTTGAGGAAGCAACCGAACGTGCAGATAAGCTGCTTGAAGCAGCAAAGCAGAATGCCGCCATTGCCGAAAAGGGCAGAGCGCAGGCAGATGAAATGAATATCAAGCTTGGAATTTTAGGTGTAAAGCGTGAGCTTCTTGCCTCGGCTAAAGCCCAAGCTAAAGCGAAGCTTGCAAAAATGGATGAGGCTGAATTTGTAAAGGTATTTTCAAAATATCTTGCAGAGTCCGAGCTTTCGGGAGAATTTGTTATTATTCCCTCGGCATCCCACCGCAGTCTTTGCAAGAACACGCTGACTCAGCTTGAGAAAGCGGCAAACATCAAGCTTACACTTTCCGACAGCGATGCTGAATTTGACACAGGCTTTATGCTCTCGGCAGAAAACTATGATGTGGAATTTTCACTCGATGCTGTCCTTGATGAGGTTTTTGAGAAAAACGAAAAGGCTATTGCTAATATACTCTTTGAAACAGGAGACGTCAAATGATGACGGGAAATGAATTTTCAAAAAAGTCATATGAGTATGCTTTGGGTGCAATAAAGGCGTCCTCCCATCCTCCGCTGACATCGGATGAGCTGAGAAGGCTGGAGGAGGCTGACATGCAGGATTTCCCCAGACTTCTCGACGAGTTTGGCTGGGGACGCGGAATTGACGGAGACCTGCATAGCAGAATTCAGGGTGAATTTGAATATGCAGTAAGCTTTATAAGGGATGTTTCTCCCGATATGTCAATAACAGACCTTTTGCTCTTTGAAGAGGATGCCCAAAACCTTAAGCTGTTTTTAAAGGGACAGCTTATAGGACGTGATGTAACCGATATGGCGACATCGGGCGGCTCTGTACCCGTTGAAATATGGCGAGGCTCGGTGGAAGCAGGAGACTTTACGCTGATAAGCGAGGTCCTTGACAGAGAGCTTGAGGGAATCGAAAACGAAACAGACCCATATGTTATAAGCTCACGTGCCGACAGAGCCGTATATCTCCATACTCTTGAGCTTGCCAAAAAGAAAAACAGCGCTCTTTATGAGATGCTTCTCAAATACGGCGAAGCCAAAAACAGAATATCCGAAGCAAGACTCCGCCTTATGGGACGTAATATTGAAGCTGAAAAGGAGCTTCTTCTCCCTGTTGCCTACACAAGCATTGCAGGAGACAGCAGAGATGAGGGCGAAATAATAGCCGAAGCAAAGGAAGCAATTGCACGTGCTATGTATGACCTTAGAAGCGGCGAGGGCTTTGCACCCATTGCAGAATATTTCTTTGCAAAGAAAAGCGAAGCGGAAACACTTCGCAGACTTCTTGCGAAATGTGAGCTTCAGGAAAAGGGGGCAGGAGTACAGTGAGCGAAAACAAAATTGCGGCTGTAGGCGACAGAGCCAGCATTATCATATTTAATACAGCCGGTATTACTACATGTGCGGCATCCAATGCCAAGGAAGCCGAGCTGGCTGTCCGCAGACTTGCCACCGACGGATACAAGGTAATATTCATCAGTGAAAGGTACACATCCGACCTTGCTGATATTATTGAAAAATACAGAGAGTCTGCCTATCCGGCAATTATTCCCATTCCCGACCGTTCGGGCACAATGGGTGTAGGAAACAAAAAAATTATTGCCAATATGGAAAAAGCTATCGGAACTAATATTTTTGACAAATAGGAAAGGTAAGGTATACCTTAAATGGAAAATCAGGTAGGAACTATATATAAGGTTGCAGGTCCTCTTATCGTTGCCACGGGCATGCGTGACGTGCAGATGTATGACGTTGTACGTGTCAGCGAAAAGAAGCTTCTGGGCGAGGTAATTGAGCTCAGAGATGACCGTGCATCCATTCAGGTCTACGAGGATACCACGGGAATCGGACCGGGTGAAAACGTATATGTCACAGGCGAGCCTCTTTCGGCTGAGCTTGCACCCGGACTTATTGAGGGTATTTTCGACGGAATAGAGAGACCTCTTGTAAAAATAAGAGAGGCTGCAGGAAGCAGAATCCCCAGAGGTATCGACCTCCCCAAGCTTGACAGAGAGAAAAAATGGTTTTTCAAGGCTGTAGCCAAGGTTGGAGACAAGGTTTACGGCGGCGATGTTCTGGGAGAGGTTGAGGAAACTCTTGCGGTAACACAGAAGATAATGGTGCCACCCGAAATGTCAGGTACTGTTGAATGGGTATTTGAAGGTGAGGCAACCATTACCGAAACAATTGCAAAAATCAAGACAGACAAGGGCGAGATAAAAGAAATCGCAATGCTTCAAAAGTGGCCTGTGCGACGCAGACGTCCCTATGCCCAAAAGCTCGTTCCCAATGAGCCTATGATAACAGGTCAGAGAGTTATCGACTCACTTTTCCCCATCACAAAGGGCGGTGTTGCGGCTATTCCCGGTCCCTTCGGCTCGGGAAAAACAGTTACACAGCACCAGATAGCAAAGTGGGCTGATGCAGATATCATCATCTACATCGGCTGCGGTGAACGCGGAAACGAAATGACCGACGTTCTTAAGGAATTCCCCACACTGAACGACCCGAGAACAGGTCTTTCCATTATGAAGAGAACCGTTCTTATTGCCAACACATCGGATATGCCTGTTGCGGCACGTGAAGCCTCTATCTATACAGGTATAACCATTGCCGAATATTTCAGAGACATGGGCTACAAGGTAGCTATTATCGCCGACTCAACATCACGTTGGGCAGAGGCTCTTCGTGAAATGTCGGGACGTCTTGAAGAAATGCCCGGTGAAGAGGGCTATCCCGCATATCTGTCAACCCGTCTTGCAGAATTCTATGAGCGTGCAGGCTCTGTTAAGTGTCTTGGCGGTAGATACGGCGCTATCACTGCCATCGGTGCGGTATCCCCTCCCGGCGGTGACACCAGTGAACCTGTTTCACAGGCAACTCTCCGTATTGTAAAGGTTTTCTGGGGACTGAGCGCAGACCTTGCATACAAGCGCCACTTCCCTGCCATCGACTGGCTCAAGAGCTATTCTCTTTATGAAGATTCCGCATTTAAATATTACACAGAAAATGTCAGCGACCAATGGGCTGTACACATAAGAGAAGTAAAGGCACTTCTTCAGGAGGAAGCCGAGCTTCAGGAAATTGTGCGTCTTATAGGCTTTGATGCCCTTGGTGAAAAGGACAGAATTACCATTGAGTGCGCACGTTCAATCCGTGAGGACTTCTTACAGCAGGACTCATTCCGTGAGCACGACCGTTACACTTCATCAGCAAAGCAGGGCGATATGATTGCGGCTATACTTGGCTGGTACCACCTGAGTCTTGCTTCTCTGGGCAAGGGCGCTACCTACAAAATGATAATGGGTATGCCTGTGCTTGAAAGAATAGCCAAGATGAAATATGTTCCCGAAGAGGAATGGACAAGCTACTATGCAGAGCTCAGCGACGCTCTTTCAAAAGAGTTTACAGAAATCGGAGTAGGAGGTGACAGAGCTTGAAAAAGGAATACAAAACAATAAAAGAGGCTGTCGGACCTCTTATGATGGTTGAATGTGTTGACAATGTAAAATACTACGAAATCGTTGAAATCAAAGAAGCTAACGGCAACACAAGACTTGGCAGAGTTCTTGAAATAAAGGACAAAACGGCGGTGGTACAGCTTTTTGAAAGCTCTCAGGGGCTTCAGCTTTCCACATCTAAGGCAAAGTTCCTCGGTCATCCCCTTGAACTTGCGGTTTCAAAGGATATGATAGGCAGAGTATTCGACGGAATGGGCAGACCCATTGACGGCGGTGCTGAAATTGTTGCCGAAAGATATGACGACATCAACGGTGAGCCCATCAATCCTGCGGCACGTGACTATCCTGCAGAATTTATCCAGACAGGTGTTTCCGCCATTGACGGACTTAACACACTTGTCAGAGGACAGAAGCTCCCCATCTTCTCGGGCTCGGGTCTCCCCCACGCCAATCTTGCGGCACAGATTGCAAGACAGGCAAAGGTTCGAGGCGGCAATGACAACTTTGCGGTTGTATTTGCAGCTATAGGTATTACCTTCGAGGAAGCTCAGTTCTTTGTAGAGGACTTCAAAAAGACAGGCTCTATTGAGCGTTCTGTTCTCTTTATGAACCTTGCAGATGCTCCTGCTGTTGAGCGTATCGCAACTCCCCGTATGGCTATTACCTGTGCAGAGTACCTCGCCTACGAGCTTGGTATGCACGTTCTTGTAATTCTCACCGACCTTACCAACTATGCCGAGGCACTCCGTGAGGTTTCGGCGGCACGTAAAGAGGTTCCCGGAAGAAGAGGATATCCCGGATATCTCTATACCGACCTTGCTACTCTTTACGAGAGAGCGGGACGAATTAACGGTAAGGGCGGCTCTATCACACAGATTCCCATTCTTTCCATGCCCGAGGATGACAAAACTCACCCCATTCCCGACCTTACGGGATATATTACAGAGGGTCAGATAATCCTGTCCCGTGAGCTTTACAACAAGGGTATTGAGCCTCCCATTGATGTTCTGCCTTCTCTCAGCCGACTTAAGAACAAGGGTATCGGCGACGGTAAGACCCGTGAGGACCATGCTGACACAATGAACCAGATATTTGCGGCTTACGCCAGAGGTAAGGAAGCAAAAGAGCTTGCGGTAGTTCTCGGTGAGGCGGCTTTGTCTGAAATGGACAGAAAATATGCTAAGTTCTCGGAAGCCTTTGAAAATGAATATGTTTCTCAGGGCTACACTGCAGACAGAAGCATTGAAGAGACTTTGGAGATAGGCTGGAAGCTTCTTTCCATTCTTCCCAAGTCTGAGCTTAAGAGAATCAGACCCGAATATATTGAAAAATATATGACCGAAAGCTGAGGTGGGATAGATGGCAACGCGTGTAAATCCCACAAGAATGGAGCTGACACGCACTAAAAAGAGACTTGCAACAGCAGTCAGAGGCCACAAGCTTCTTAAGGATAAGCAGGACGAAATGGCTCGTCAGTTTATGTCCTATATCAGAAGAAACCGTGAGCTGAGACTTGAGGTTGAAGAGCTCCTTGCACAGGCGATGCAAAACACAGCAATCGCCGAGGCGGAAATGGGCGAGAGTGCCGTTACAGAAGCACTGCTTGTTCCTACAGCATCAAATGATGCAGATTACGGCTTTAAGAATATAATGAGTATTCTTGTACCCGATATCACTGTAGAAAACAAAGAGGGCGGTACCTCCATTCCCTACTCTACTGCGTTCACCTCCGAATATCTTGACCGCGCAACCCTTGACATTCAAAAGCTTATGCCCAAGCTTCTTGAGCTTGCATCGGTGGAAAAAACCTGCGATATGCTTGCCGATGAGCTTGAGAGAACAAGAAGGCGTGTAAATGCCCTTGAATATGTAATGATAGCCGAAATGAAGGCTAACATCAAGTTTATCACTATGAAGCTTGAGGACAACGAGCGCGGAAACCTGACCCGACTTATGAAGGTCAAGGATATGATGAAGGAAGACTGATTTTAGACTTTTTGGTGAAGGGAGCTTTTTAGCAAAAAGCTCCCTTCCCTTGCACCTCCGACTCGCTTTAGCCTCACACATTGTTCGGCTACGCTCTCTGGACGGCTTGAACTTTTGCACTTTACGCTAAACGCTTCAAGGCAAAAGTCCCCCGCACGCCCGAAAAACAATTTTAGGAAGTACTTTTATTGCAGTACAATTGCAAAAAACATTCTCACCGTTTTACTTTGTTTGGGTGTAGATATTGAGAATTACTTTTACTTTTTATGCTTTTGGGGAGAGCACGAGAGGGGACTTTTTGCTAAAAAGTCCCCTCTCGCTAATGTATTATATTATTACAAATTCGGTTTTTCGTGTGAACGGCGTTCAACGCATTCGCAGATAAGACGGGCGGCAAGGTCTGTGCCGAACTTACCAGAGTCGATAATCAGGTCGTAGTATTCGGGTCTGCCCCATACCTGCTGAGTATGGCTGTCATAATAGTCTGCTCTTATTTTATCGGTCTTTTTTATAAGCTTTTTCGCTTCCGCTTCGCTTATGTGATAAAGACGGCAGGCACGTTCTATTCTCTGAGAAAGGTCAGCCTTTATGAAAACACTTATCACATTGGGGCGGTCAGCTAAAACAAAATCCGCACATCTGCCCATAATAACGCAAGAGCCCTTGTCCGCATAGTTTGAAATAGCGCTGAACTGTGCTTCTGCTATTCTTATGCTGATTGGAAGCATAAGAGAAGGGTCATCTGTATACCAGTAGTTTGCATACTGATATCCGGGATAATCCCAAAGCTTAGGCGGTTTTTCGTCGTGCTTTTTAATGTCCTCTGGTGTCATTTTAAGCAATCCTGCCGCTTCGTCTATTATCTCTCTGTCATAATAAGGAATGTCAAGTGCTTTTGCAACCTTGTGTCCTATCTCGGCGCCGCCGCTGCAAAACTGTCTTCCTAATGTAATTACCCAATTATTTTCCATAAAATGCTCCTTTCTGCATATAGCATTATATTATTACGTTACTATTTTATCACATTTATTTAAATTTTGCAACAGTCATATTGATTTTTTTGGTCATTTGTGATAAAATTTTTCAGAGGTGAAATTATGATTTACAGCAATATTACAGAATTGGTAGGTAACACTCCTCTTGTAAGAGCAAAAAAGCTTGAACAGGAGTGCAAAGCCGACGCCAGAATAATAATGAAATTAGAGCTGTTCAATCCTGCGGGAAGTTCAAAAGACAGAGTAGCTCTTGAAATGATAAAGGACGCACTTGAAAGCGGTAAAATAAAAGAGGGCGCAACTCTCATTGAGCCCACAAGCGGAAATACAGGCATAGGACTGGCAATGGCGGCATCGGCATACGGACTCAACACCGTATTGGTTATGCCCGACACAATGAGCCTTGAAAGGCGGAAGATACTCGCCGCATACGGTGCAGAGCTTGTACTGACACCGGGTGCCGAGGGCATGGCAGGCGCTATAAAGAAGGCTGAGGAGCTTGCCGAAAGCATTGAGGGGGCATTTATTCCGTCTCAATTCGACAATCCCGCAAATCCCATGTCACATTACAAAACAACGGGACGGGAGATATGGGAGGATACAAACGGCGAGCTTGACATTTTTGTGGCAACTGTGGGCACGGGCGGTACAATATCGGGCAGTGCAAGATATCTTAAAGAGCAAAACCCAAATATAAAAATAATTGCGGTAGAGCCCTCAGACTCACCGCTCATATCAAAGGGCAAGGCAGGTCCTCACAAGCTTCAGGGAATCGGTGCAAATTTCATACCGAAAAATTACGATGCCGATTTGATTGACGGAGTAATGACCGCAACTACAGACGAAGCATACGAAACAGTAAGACTTCTTGCACGGCTTGAGGGTACCCTTGTGGGTATCTCCTCGGGTGCCGCGGTTTCGGCGGCAGTGAGACTTGCAAAAATGCCGGAAAACAAGGGCAAGAGGATAGTTGTTCTCTGTCCCGATACGGGAATGAGATATCTTTCAACCGAAGGACTGCTTTAATTATATACGGCGGGAGCAAGCCCCCGCCCTACGTCAGTCTTTGTACAAATTGTAATGTAGGGGAGGGGTTTCCCCTCCCGCATAATATAAATTTAATGAGGAAAACCTTTACTGCATTCAGCGTAGTTTTACAAGCAAAAACATCTCCGTTTATGTCGGAGATGTTTTTCTGTATTCGTTCGGAGTTAATCCGAAGCGTTTTTTGAATTCCCGATGGAATGAATTCTTGTTTCTGAATCCGACAGAGGAGGCTATGTACTCCACACTGTCGGAGGTTGTGAGAAGAAGCTCGGCGGCAATGTCGAGCCTTTTTTTGAGAATAATGACACGCAGGGGCTGTGAGTAGTTTTTTGCAACGATGCGTGAGAGCTGTCTTTCGCTGATAAACAGCAGGTCGGCTATTTCTTTATTGGAAAAGCTTTGGGTGAAGTTGGTGTTAATTATGTCATCAAGCTTCAACAGTCGGTCTATATTCTTTGATTTCTGAGTATTTTCCCCGGGTGTCTCCGAGGCATTGTCCTGTGCCTTAGGAAGCTTTATGAGCTCTGCTATAAAGGAAAGTACCGAGGAGACCTCGTTTTCATTTTTATTCAGGTGGCATTCCTTTACAAGAGCGCACAGGCGAGGAACATTTTTATAAATAAGCAGAGAATTGTACTCCATCAGCCCCGAAAAGCTTCCGTACAGGTCATTTACAAAATCCCCCTGAAGCTCACGGCAGATAAAGCCCATGCCCACCCATTCGGTATCAGGATGGCTCTCGGGCGCTTTAAAATGCTCTACGGCAGAAGGCACCATTGCCAAATCACCCGAATACAGCTCAAAGGTCTGTCCGTCTGCGGTATTTATTGCAATTTTTCCGTTGATACAGGCGAAAATCTCCACATATGAATGCTTGTGAAGCTGTTTGTGAAGCGGCAGTCCTCCCTCCTGCACAGTAACAAATTCGGTCTGAAAAAACAGCTTTATATTAAGATTTTCAACAGTCAGTGATTTTTGGTTTTTGTTGTACATATTAAATCTCATAATCAAATATTATCACCTTTCGCCATTGATGTCAATAAATCAGTGTCATTTTAAGACACAAAAAAATAAATTCGTCTTAAATAGGACTTTAAATCGGGAGTGTATTGTGATAGAATTTTCATATAGCCGAAGAGAGCCGAACTATTATCGCCGAGAAAAGCCCTTTTCGGCTACAACAAAATAAGAGGTTTTTTTATGATATCAAGAATACACACAAAGAAGATAAATCCATGGGTAATATTTCTCATAATAACGGCAGTGCTTATTACGGTGTCTGCCATATTGGTGGAGCAGTCGTTTTTAAGGATATATCCGCTGTACATATCCATATTCATTATGCTTTTGATGTCCAAGGCTAACAGATACGCATATCTTATCGGAGGACTCAATGCAATTTCCTACGGCTTTATTGCGCTCCACTACAATATCCCAGGCTCTGCCATATCGGCATTTCTTGTCAGCTTTCCCTTGCAGATAGTTTCGTTTATCAGATGGAGTAGAGCCTCGTGGAAAAGCACTACTGTTTTTAAGAAAATGACACAGCGTGGACGAATTATTAACGGAATGCTTATCATTATAATATGGGTGGGATACTATGCCGTTATCAAGGCACTGGGGTCGGCAAGCTCGCTTATTGACTCTATGGCATCCCTGCTCGGTATATACATAACATTTTTACAGGTTTTGAAGTATTCCGAGTATACCGTTTTGATGATTCCATCGGGACTTCTGTCCATTTCCCTTTATATTTCGCTTATTGCACAGGGCAATATTGAGCAGGTGCCATTTCTCATATACTCCTGTTATTCGCTGTGCTGTGTAATAAGGTCTGTATTCAATGTAAGAAAAATAATTAAAGAGCAGGAGGCTGAACTGAAATGAAACTTGGAAAAGAGGTACTGTTTTTAAGAATAAACGAGAGCATACGCCGTAACGGCGAGGGTGCGTTTATAAGACTGGATGACGGTAGGATAATGTATGCCTACACCGAATTTATAAACGGCTGGATGGATGAAAGCCGAGCGAATATAATGGCAGTATTCTCGGGTGACGAGGGTGAGAGCTGGTCGGAAAAGAAGCTTTTAATTGAGGCTGACGATACTGCGGGCAACTATATGAGCATATCTCTGTTACATATGAAAAGCGGTGATGTGGGAATGTTTTATCTTCGCAAGAATAAGGACTGCACCACCTGTATGCCCTATCTTGTGACCTCCTCCGACAACGGAGAAAGTTGGTCGGAGCCTATTCTCTGCGCCACAAGTGAGAATTACTATGTAACAAACAATGACAGGGTTATAAGGCTGAAAAACGGTGATATATTTGTACCCGTAAATCTGCATCAGAGAACGGACTGCGACGGCAAGGTTATATTCGGCAAGGGACAGATGAGCTTTTTTGCATCAAGTGATGACGGCGCAAGCTGGAGACAGGCATCGGACTTTGCAAAGCTTCCTGGTGAAGAAAAAAGTACAACAGGATTGCAGGAGACAGGTATATATCAGTTTGAAAACGGAGAGCTTTGGGCATGGTCGAGAACCGATTTCGGCTGTCAGTACGAATGCTTTTCAAAAGACGGCGGTGCAAGCTGGACCACTCCCCTGCCCAATCCCTATTTCTCCTCGCCCGCATCACCTATGCAGGTAAAAAAAGCGGGCAAATACACTTTTGCGGTGTTCAATCCCATACCTGCATATACAACGAGGGACTGTGCTGCTACTTGGGGGCGCTCGCCCCTTGTGTGTGCGGTAAGCGTGGATGACGGCAGAAGCTTCAAGAAGATATTCCACCTTGAAGATAACCTTGAAAACGGCTACTGCTACCCCGCAATATTTGAAGCAAAGGACGGGGTGCTCTTCGCCTACTACCACTCCGACGGAGTCAAGGGAATGGTGCTGACCTCCAACATGGTGAAAAAGGTTTATTTTGATGAGATAGAAAAAATTTTGAAGGGAAATGTATGATAATAGAAAAGCACGACACAGATTATGCAGTATATCGTATCCCCTCGTTGGTTATAACACACAGCGGAACTCTTTTAGCTTGTTTTGAGTGCAGAAGTTCACAGTCTGATTGGGCTCAAATAGATATAAAGGTCATTAGAAGTATTGACAAGGGCGACAGTTGGCAGACTGTTGAAATAATTTCGGGCAACGGACACACTTTGAACAATCCCATGCTGACAGTTGACGGTGAGACGGTGCATCTGCTCTACTGTGAGGATTATCACGAGCTGTATTACAAAAAAAGCTGTGACGGCGGAAAGAGCTTTGGAGAGACAAGGAGTATTTCCTATGCTTTTGAGCAAAGTGAGTGCTTCTACAACGTGGCGGCAATCGGTCCGGGACACGGAATTGTGCATAACGGAAGAATACTCCTCCCCGCTTGGTTTGCCTACAATCACGAGGACGAAAAGGCACATCACCCATCGTTCATCAGAACATTGTACTCAAATGACGGCGGTGAAAGCTGGCACTTGGGTGAAATAATAGACAAAAAGGGTATGACAGACCCCAGCGAGTGTGCTCTTGCTGTGTGGGAAGGTAAAGTAATAATATCCATACGCAATGAGTCGGATTGTAAAAGGCGTGCTTTTGCTGTAAGTGAAAACGGATACTGCAATTGGAGTGAGCCTACCTATATGGATGTTTTACCGGATCCCATATGTATGGGAAGTATGTTTCACACGGACAAAAAGCTCTACCATATAAACTGTGCCAATACCAAGGCAAGAGAGAATCTAACGATAAAAGTAAGCGAAGACATGTTTGAGACCTACGAAAGTATACTTGTTGATGAACTTGGAGGTTATTCGGATATTGCAGTAAAAGACAGTGAAATATACGTAATCTATGAAAGAGATATATGGAAACCCGGAGATTTGTGCTTTAAACGAATACACCTGTAAAAAAGCGCGATAAATCGCACTTCAACACCCCTGCCCCTCAATCATGAGGGG
>CAZYTA010000029.1:0-36110 GCA_964650465.1 uncultured Oscillospiraceae bacterium
CCTGCCCGTTCATAAAGAATATAGCCTCCTGGCTCTCGTGAACTATAAGTTGTGTAAGACTGTTAAAGTCTTGGGTGGGGTGCTTCCAAATAAATGTACTGTTGTCGCCCTCGTATTTAATTATATCTGCTATTTGCGGCATATTTTTATTCCTCCTCAAGCTGTTTCCTATAAAGTTCATACTTCAATTCTTCGACATCACGTTCGGTTTTATAAACATCTGCATCATAAGCAAAACAGTAATTGCGTGTACCGATAAGAAATTCGTCACCTTTTAAGTTGACGGTATAACCTTCCTCTTCGAGAAGCAATTTTTGCAACTCATCATAATGGTGATACAAAAATTTAGGCTCTATGTAAATCTTTCCGTTTTGCAAGACATAATGCTTAGTCATTAATTGCCTTTTTATAAAGATAGTACTTTTATCTTCTTTTAATCCATTTTTTACAGCATCTATTTCATATTGTTTCATTGGCGGGAAAGAAATTTCTCTAAGAGTTGGAATTGCATCAATATAAAATTTGACCAGTTGTACAGCTTGTTCTTCTGTTTCTCCCCAATGTCCTTCTCCGTTACTTAATTCAGCACGATATGGTTTGATTTCTTTAGGGTTATAAGAAATGTTTATAATATACCCTTTGTATTCTGTCTGCTTCATGTTTTATACTCCTTAATCTAATAATCATCCGTTGTATTTTGTTTGGTCGAGTTGCACGACTATTGAAGTATCAAAATATTCATTATTAAATCAATTATGGTATCTTGATATTTGACCACCCGCCGACTTTTCCTCTTCCATCGGAATGATTTACTAATCCGAGTGCAGAAAGTGTACCATTGCTCTTGAGTGCTACAGTATAGTTATATCCTGCTACAACTGCAACAATATTTTTCATATTACTTACATCTAATTCCCCGTTATCCGCAACAGAACCACCAGTAGCAACAACAGTACCATCTTGTTTTAATCCAACGATGTGATAATCACCAACGGAGATACTTTTGATATTTCTCCACGAGGATACATTATATCCGCTCGTCGTTTTAACTACCGTTCCATCTGCTTTAACACCATATGTTCCTGTAGTGTGAGCCGCTATAAATACAATGTCTTTCCAAGAATCAACTCCGCATTGTTGTAAACCATCATCGTTTTTACCAACAGCAACCACCGTTCCATCTGCTTTTAATCCAACTGTATGAAAATCGCTCGCTGATATATATACAATATCTTCCCAAGAAGAAATATCATTTTGACCGTAATCAAACTTTTTCCAATCCGAACTTGATGCTATAAATTTAGTAGAGACAACCGTACCATCTGATTTTACACCGAACGAACCTTGTCCACCAGCTGAAATTTGCACAATATTTCTCCAAGAAGAAACAGCCAATTCATTTGTATCATTACTGCCTACTGCAACAACAGTACCGTCTTTTTTCAAACCTAAAATATGTCCATTTGCAGAAATTGATATTATATTAGTCCAATCTTTTACGGAACTAAAATCTGTATAACCATAACCTTTATTTAACTCTCCCGTTGCTAAAACTTTACCGTCGTTTGTTATTGCAAAGGTATTAGATGAGGTAATTGAAGTTTTAGTGCAAACTGTTGATTGAGGCAAATTATCACGCCAAATGGTTAAACTTCTTGTCTTTGCATCAGAGTAATCTTTTATAGAATAGAATGTAGTTGCTGCTTTGTACCAATCATTGTTTTTAAGATATGCTTCTGCTTCGTCATATACTTTTTGAGAAAGTATGTCTCCACATTGTTTGGCTAAAGACTTCGAGTCCTTGTGTAACGGAATGGTTTCAAAAAGTTGTTTTGCTGTTTCGTGATTTTGCGAATTATACAGTTCCAAAGCTTTCTGATAAACTTTTTCATTTATTCCATCATTGCATTTATCAATCCAAGTGGTACTATCTTGGTAGTCGTGAATTTGTGAGAAAAGCAAGAGCGCTGAATCAAATTCAGATTTATTAAACAGTTCTATAGCTCTATCATATTTGTTTTGTAATATTTTATCCGAAGCATTATCGTAATTACCTAAAGTAGAGAGAATAGCGTATGCTTCGTCATATTTTTGCTCATTTAATAACGCAAGAGCCTTTTGCATATCACCATCCATAATAGCAATTTGACAATTTTCTATCTGTGCATTGCTATCCTTATAACCGTCAAGCAATTCAAATGCAGAAATCGCTTCATCATATTTACCATAGTTCATCAAAGCAATAGCTGCATTGTACTTCGAATTAGGTATTATAACAAAATTCAATACAATCACGAAAGCAACAATCAGAGCGATGATGGGAGTTATTATAATAGCAAGTTTTTTATTTCTCTTTTTTGCTTTCTCTTTGGCAATTCTCTTGAGTTCCTTCTGTCGTTCATCTTCAAGTCTTTTTTCTTCTGCTAAACGCTCACGTTCAATACGCTCGTTTTCTTCTTGAACACGAATTTGCTCAATCTTAGCCTGACACTTGCCTATGAATTCTTTAGAATCTTTCCAGTCTGCGATTTCAGTAAACAGTTCTATTGCATCATTCAGTTTACCGATATCGCTCGACTTGTATTCTTCCAACGCCCGAAGGTAAATCGACTCGTTATATTCATCTCTTGCTTTCTTGGCATTTCTATCTTTGATAAACGAAATGTACCCTTTTAACTCCGATGCAAGAGCACTGTCAGCAAATCTAATTGCTTTTTGATAATTTGTACTGTTGTCAAAAGGTTCTTTGCAATTTTTGAGAGACGATTGAGTCTTGACTTGTAATTCAGCCATCAATTTACCCAAGTAAGCCTGTGCATCTTCTGCATCCTGATTTAACGCCTGCTCAAAGAACTCATCAGCTTTATTCCAATTACCATCTTCAAGAGCAAGAAAACCACGCTTTACAAGTGCTGATGCATTACCCGACACAGAACTCTGAACTACAACCGTTTCCTTAACCGCCGATGCATTATCAACGGACACAAGTTTAGTTATACCTCTAACCAAGTCCTGCATAAAGCCGAGCTTTGACATATCCTGTGCTTGCAGGTGTGAGAATTCCTCCGGAAGGTCATAGGGATCCATATCACGATAAGCAGGAATAAGCATCTTCTTCTGACCTTGCTTTATAAGTGCAAGGTATCTTGACCATTCATTACGAACCCATACAGCAGTGAAGTGTTCTGGTTTTGTACCAAGAACCACCATCACCTTTGAAGAATTGAGCGCTGCAAATATGTAAGGTTCGTATGCTGTACCTAATTTATCTTCAAGAGTGATACGGGAGAAGAACACCTTATATCCTTCTCGTGTAAGCTCGTGATAAAGCTCTGTTGCAAGAACGCTATCCTGTGTCCTGCGTCCGCTTGCATCAGTTTCCTTGTAGCAGATAAACACGTCAAAAGGTTTTTCTTGACCTGATATTGCAAGGATGCCTTTTTGAATTTCATTTATAGCAGTTGCTTCTTTTTCGTAAAGCTCCTTTTGATGAGCGTCTGCATACTTGATTGCAGATTTATAATCTTCGTCATCAAACACAGATGTAAACTGTGCTCTGTTTACAGTAGGAACACGCTTGCGGGAAGAGGGGTCTTCTACGTATTCAATACCATATCTACACAAAACGATAGACCAGTAGCTTTCCGCATCCTCTGTATCTTCGTTGAGTATTTGCTCATAAATACCCATCGCTTTGTCAAAATCATTATTACGACGGAAGTGGTTTGCCCTGTCAAACAGGTTTGCCTTCTTTTCATCATCAAGTTTTGGTAACGTTTGTTTCGTACCACAGTATTCACAGGTGGCTACTGTTTCACCTGAGGTTATTTCAAGTGTTCCGCCACATATTTTACATTTAAATATTGCCATCTCAAATGTTTACCTTTCAATTTCTATATTGTCAACAGAGAACTCAAGACACATCTGAATAACTTCGTTCTTTGTTCTACCCGTAGCTTCACATATTTCATCAAGCTTCTTAATTAGGTCTACGGGTAATCTTGCAGATACAACCGATGTTTCTCCCGTATACTTTTTTGACGATATTATAAGTTTCTTTTCAGCCACTTTCATTACCTCTTTTTTCACAATAAGGAAAATTTTAATACTTTTCTATATTATAATACAAATGTTTACAAAAGTCAACATTTTGCGACAAGCAAATGAATAATTTTGCCCATAATATATTTTTTCTCTCACTTGTTTTTTTAACTCCTGCCATTGCAGTAATGATTTTTCTATGATAAAATGACATCGTAAAAATGGTAAGCAGTTAAAATGGTAAGCAGTTAAAACGGTAAGCAGTTAAGCAGGTATTGGCGTATGCCTTTCATTAGGATAGGTATGTGCATTTATACTTGCTTTTTCTCATTTTTTACGGAAAACAAACTTTTTTGCAGAACAAAAAAATTTATACTTTCAATTTTAGCTCCACCGCTACCAATTAGGATTTACATATGCTATAATAGCATTGTAAAAATGGTAAGCAGTTAAAACGGTAAGCAGTTAAAGTATTTTTTTATGGAAACAAATATTACTCGGAAACGTCATTATTTTGACGGAAGAACTATGCCTAATGCTTCTCTTTGAGAGCGTTAGGGGTACAAAAATGAACGACTGTCAGTTGCAGTCTGGGACGGATAAAGCTACGGGATATTTATGCCCTTAAACTTTGTCTTAAAATTTTATATTGCGGAACAAAAAGAATGTAGGTTTAGCCTTAAATGGCTTATTTCTGCATTCTTTTTTTATCTAAATATCGAATGAAAACCAAAACTTTTGAAGAGTTCTATCGGCACATCCCGTCCTGCTCGGCAGGAATGTGTACGGACAAAAATTTGTGGAACAACGAAAATGAAATGTGCAAGCTTTTAACGGTTTTCCTTGCACAGACAAAGCAAGTATTCGGTTGCTTTGTTACCTAAAATCCAGGATGTGAGCAGACATCCGGACACAGTAGCGGCTGTGAAAATACATTCATATGTCACCGCTTATGGCATATTTCAGCATCGGCAAGATATTGCACCTGAGTTTAGCAGGTTGATGCTACCGCAGGACTTTTTAAGTCCAAATAACAAAATAGCGGTAATATTACTAACCTAGCAGTTAGCTTCATACTAAAGGGAGACAGAGATTAAAAAAGTACCCGAAAGTGCCTTAAACACGTGGTTTCCCATTTAGTCAAACAAGGAAATACAGAGGTAACAGATAAAAAACTCAGTGCTATAACTATGCCTTTGCGAGAGAAAGGAAAATATGAAAACTACAATATACAAGAATTTAGAAGTTCAGTACACCAAGTTGTTCCGCCATCTGAAAGTGGGAAGCTTCAAGACGAGAGAGCGTTATGGCAAGGCATTCAAACGCTTCATGGTGTTTCTTGCACGAGAGTACCATTTGCAAAAGCTTTGCAACATCTCCGAAAAGCATATACTTGCGTATGTGTCGTATATGCAAAACAAAGGCTTGTCAGCTTCAACCATTAAGACCGAGCTTGCCGCCATTCGCTTTTTCCACGACAATATGCCGTACACAAGATGCGAACTGCCGACAAACGAAGACTTACAGCTAAAGAAAAGAACCTTTGGCGGTGTGGACAGAACATGGAGCAACGGAGAGTTCAACCTAATGCAACTTGCCGCAATGGATACTGACCATAAAGATTATCTTGCCATTATTTGCCTTGCGAGATATGCAGGACTTCGCTTGGAGGAATGCTTCCGCATTGACACCAATGATGCAAAAAAAGCCCTTGAAACAGGCAAACTGCTTGTCAAGGGCAAAGGCGGACTTTGGAGATATGTACCTATCAATGAGTCTATCAGAATTACATTTCGTGATATGTTGAAGATTACTCCTGTTGGAGAAAAACTGTTTGTTCGACCTTACGACAAAACACATCTTGCTATGAAACGTCTTCAATGCTTTATTGCATATCACAGAAAGGCGTTTACCGAAAACACCATTACATTTCACGGACTTCGCCACACCTTTGCCCATGAGCAGTATAGCAAGTTCATTGAACAAGGATTTTCCGACTTTGTTGCTCGCAAAAAGGTGTCAGAACTGCTCGGGCATCACCGTGATGATGTGACGAGAATCTATCTTTCGGGCGGTGATGATGTATGACCAAAAAGAAAAACATTAAACCCGAAAGTAAGAATCCGAATGTAAACATCAAACGAAAGATCGGCTGCACTACATATATGGTGACAGCTCATTTCAATGATAAATATTGCCACTAAAATTAAAAAACTAATCACAAAAGAATAAAGTTTACTCTTATGTTATTGAATTTGACGGTCGGATATGGTACAATATATACACTACAATATTTATCATATCCGGCTGTCGGAAAGGAGAATTTATTAAATGATAAGACAGTCAAATGATGATAAAATAACTGCTCTTTACTGCCGATTGTCGCAGGATGACGGTCGTGAGGGCGAAAGCAATAGTATAACAAATCAAAAAGCAATTCTTGAAAAGTATGCAAAAGACCACGATTTTACACCATACAAGTTTTATGTAGATGACGGCGTAAGCGGTACTACCTTTGAGCGTGATGGCTTTAAGGAAATGCTGTCGGATGTTGACGAAGGGCTTGTTTCAACGGTTATTGTTAAGGATTTATCCCGTTTTGGTAGAGATCATATTATGGTTGGATATTATACTGAAATGTATCTGCCATCAAATAATGTGAGATTTATCGCAATCAATGACAATGTTGATACGGCGGATGAGCGAAGCAATGAATTTGCACCCTTTACTAATGTCTTTAACGAATGGTATGCAAGAAGTGCAAGCAAGAAGATTAATGCGGTATTCAAGGCAAAGGGCGAATCGGGACAACGCTTAGGTTCTGCAATTCCGTATGGCTACAAGGCAAATCCAGATAATCCCAAAGAGATTGTCATTGATGAAGAAGCGGCAGAAGTTGTAAAGTACATCTTTGAACTTTGTATGTGTGGCAAAGGTCCCGGCAAAATTGCAAAGCAGCTTACCGAAGAAGGCATTTCAACACCTATGATGTATTTCAGAGAACACGGAATGCCCTGTAGGACAAAAGCAAATATGAGTAATATATGGTGCAACAGAAGTGTTGCCGGAATACTTGAAAATATGACCTACATAGGAAACACCGTAAACTTTCAGACTGCTACCGTAAATTACAAAACGCATAAGAAGGTCAGGCTTCCCAAAGACCAATGGCTCATATTTGAGAATACTCATCCGCCCATTATTGAAACAACAGTATGGGAAAAGGTGCAGGAGCTACGCAAGAACAAACGCCGTTACACCAAGTCGGGCAAAAAGAGCATCTTTGCGGGACTTTTGGAATGTGCAGACTGCGGTGCAAAGCTTTACTTCTGTACAAGCAGAGCACATAAAGAAGACCACGACTATTTTGTTTGCTCTAACTACAAAGGTAATACTGGCATCTGCACAGTACATTACATCCGTGAAAATGCAATCTATGATGTGGTTCTTGAACAGGTACAGCTAATGCTGAGATACTTGCAATCCTATGAAAGCGAATTTGTGAAAAGTCTTGTTGACAAATCCGCAAAGGACAAGAAAAAGGAAATCGCTTCACGCAGAAAGAAGCTTGAAGCAAACAAAGCAAGAATATCCGAGCTTGACGGAATCTTCAAAAGGATCTACGAGGACAACATCAGCGGCAAATTAAGCGATGAACGATTCTCAAAGCTGTCGGTAGATTATGAAAGAGAACAAAAGCAACTCATTGCAGACACAGAAACACTTGAGAATGAACTCAATCAAGAAGTCGAACAGGTTGACAACGTGGAGTATTTCCTGAGTATTGTCCGTCAGTACACCGAGATTAAAGAACTGTCTGCAAGAGTGGTAAATGACTTGATTGACAAAATCAAAGTCCATGCAGTAGATAAGTCAAGCGGACATAGAGTACAGAAGATTGACATTTACTACACCGCAGTAGGTCTTATTGATGTGTCACAGCATATACAGGAATTAGCTTAATATTTATTCAATAAACAATGAGGCAATACAACAAGCATTAGCCCATTGTATCGCCTTTTTATCCTTCTTCCTTGAGATTGTTTAACAGAAGTCAGCGCACCGAAAAACGCAAACTTCAATTGTCGCCAAACAAAAACAACTATAGGGATAACTCTCCATAACAGTCGTGGAATCTGCGTTTTTACCAAAATTAAACGACTGCTATTAAAAAAGACAAAAGGGTATAATACCCCCTATAAAAACAGAGAGCTTTCCCATTAAAAATATTTGTTTTTGTTTGGCGTTTTTATTATAGCACATTTCAAACAGTTTGTAAAGATTTAAAATGAATTAAATTCATTTTCTAAACCTAAATTGACCGCCCTTTGTGCCGTTGCAATCGAAGAGGCTATGAATAATAAATTTACTAAATTACCACCACACTGAATTAAAAGGTTATTAATTTTGCAAAAAATGTTGCATTTACCTCAATGTTTGATGTATAATTAGATTAATACAAATATGAAGAAAAGAGGATCGCTATGAAAACTCGAATTTTAAGTATGCTTTTGTGTATATGTATGCTTATGAGCGCGATAAGCATGACGACACAGGCAGCGACTGCGGTGACCAAGTTTACTATTACAATGGATGAGCCGTCAATCGGCGGAAAGCCTGCGGATACCGCATCTGTACCCGAGACTGCAAGCACCTATGTAAAGGATGTTTCATGGAAGGGTAAATTTGACAGCAAGGGCAGATTTGTCAAGGGTCAGGCATATATTGTCAGTATAACCCTCCGTATCAAAGACGGGCAGGACAAAATTATTCAGAAATCAGGCAGCAGTGCAACCATCAACGGAGTCAAGGCAACTGTCAGCAGTGTCTCTGCGGATAAGCAGGAGGTAGTAATTACCCAATTCTACAGCCTCCTTAATGTTAACGGTGCGGAGCTTCTGAATAAGTCGGATGTCAATATAATCTCAATTACCGTTCCCTCACCCGTTGCGGGAGAGCTTCCCTCAAAGACAGCATCTCTTCAGGAGAAGGCAAAAACCGTTGTCAGCAATATCGAATGGAGAGGCAGATTCAGTCACGACGGCACCTTTATCGCAGGTGCGGAATATACCGCAATATTCAAGGTTGTTATAAAGAGCGAGTATCTGGAGGATAAGTATACCTTGACCGACCAGTCAAAGATCACGGTCAACGGCGAGCAGTCAACGGTAAGAAAAGAAAATAACCGCGAGGCGTATGTTACCCATACCTTCAAGACCCCCATTCCCGAGGGTCAGATTGATATGAGCTACGTGCTTACCAAGGAGCAGGCAGACCATTATTTCGTTGATAATCATAATGACGATGTTATCTTCAATCAGGAATTTGTGAACTATCTGAATAAGAATTTCGCCTTTACAAACAAAACGGCACCCGTTGACCTCTTTATGTCGAGCTACTACAACAAGGCGGACCCCGAGTATCAGTTAGGCTACATAAAGAGAGTATTGATAGACTATGATATTGCAGGGGGTGGTGAGTTCCCAGAGTGGAGTCATGAATTGGAGGAGGTATGGATCGCCCCCGATGTAGCGTTTGGTATGGCAGACGAGTCAGGTAAATACTTCGCTCGTGATGGCGCGTTCCTGTCCGCGCTTAATGCGAGAGTGAGAAAAAGCTATTACGGCAGTGGAGGAGCTAACGTCGGAACCTTCAAGGTCTTTGTGTCAAAGGACGTTTGTCCAGACGGCTGGTATTCTATTCACTCGAAGGCTCAAAAGGAAATCGATACCGACGAGGTAAAGAACTATTCAGGCGTCACCTTCCAGCTGTATCTTTACGAGGGTGATGTGTACGAGGCGTTCGGGAAGGGTGAATCAGCCGCAGAGCTGTGGTGCCCCGGTCATAAGTTCATTAACCCCATAATAACTCCCGACCGTGTGGCAGAGTATTTGAACTGTCAGCATCCCACTACCTATTACTACTCATGCAAATTCTGCAACACCTGCGAGTATAACCCCAAGCATACCTTCAAGGAATCCGACCACTATGATATTTACAGCGTTGAGAAGATGGAACATGTATACGGAGACAGAGTTCTTTCCGATAAGAACTTTGCAGGTATCAATGCTAAAGGCGAAAAGGTGTATTTCAAGCAGTGTGTTTACTGCGGAATAAATCCCAAGGATGACTTCTTCTCCTACTCCGAGGAGGATTTCAAGAAGGAATATGCCGAATACTACGGTAAGCCCGGCTATGAGTATGTAACATATGAATGGCATATGGAAAAACGCATGGTCAGTTGGAACAGCTACTTGGAAAAAATGGTTATGGTTGCAACCACCGAGGCGGCGGCACCCGACGGCTTCGCAGTACACTCCGACAGAGAGACCACCGCTAAATTAAGCAGCTGGGCAATCGACGAGGTACGCTGGGCAACACAGCTTCAGCTTACCGATAAAGCGCTTCTTGGTAATGACTACACCAAGGGCTGTACCCGCGAGCAGTTTGTTTCTGTTGCAGTCAAAATGACCGAAAGAATGCTTGGCAGAGAGCTTGAAGCCGCTCCTGCAGGCTCCTTTACCGATACAGACAGTATATATGTAAGAAAGGCTGTCAAGGCAGGTATCACCAACGGTACAAGCCCCACTACCTTCTCACCCAAGGATACACTGACCCGCGCACAGATGGCAACCTTCCTCTACCGCGCACTTCAGTATGTCCGCAACAATTCGGATATAAGATACACTGTCTACGATTCGGCATTGGCAAATTATAAGGACAATAAGCAGATTCCCGATTGGGCTGTAAAGTCAATGGAATTTATGAACGCTCTGGGACTTATAAAGGGTACCTCGGATACCACAATAGCACCCAACAATACCTGCACCATAGAGCAGGCGCTTATCGTGGCATACAGAAGCCTTGATGCAGACGATATAGGCTGGTACCAGTCGCTTAACGAGTTCCATAACAACTCCATGGGCTACCTTGGCGGTACAACAAATAAGTTCTTCTCTGTTGGTATCGGCGGCGTAGCGGCATATACCAGCTATACCAATGCAGACCGCTATTGGTCCAATAAACCCCATACCCCCGCAAACCTTCTGGACGGCAAGGATGTTTGGAGATCAAGCAATGCTCTCCCCGTAATCGAGCCCTACACAGGCATTCAGAGTGCAGTTCCCCTCGAGGATTTTATGCCCATCAAGGACGTTGATTAGCGATAAACTAAATACACTGTCTTGACGATTTACCCAAAATCGAATTTACCGGTTAACACGGTTGTATGATATGCCCCGCAGTTTTTCTGCGGGGCATATTTATATTGACTTTTTTGGCTAAATAATGTATAATCACAAACGGAACTGAATTAAATTAGGAGGCATATATGTTTAAGTCTATTATAAGAATACCCGATTTTGTTGAAATACAGACAAAGGACGGCTGGAAAACTTCAAAGAAGCAGGATGCAAAGTTTTCAACCGAGGCTGCTGAAGTTGAAGTGGTGATAAATGGCGGAGCTCTTGATGTTGTTGCCGTAGAAACGGCAGAACCTGTTTCAAGAATCAGAGTAAGATGGAATGATGATTTTACTTTCGTAAAAAGAATGCTCGGTGACTCTCCCGGCGTTGAGTTTGGAGATATGGGCTGGATGCCTGTTATTCCCGAAAAGCACTATGCGTGGTACATACAGTGCTTCGATGGAAAGCTTACTCACGGCTACGGTGTAAAGACAGGCCCCAACAGCTTTGTTTTCTGGCAGCTTGATCAGGAGGGTGTGACACTTACTCTTGACGTCAGAAACGGCGGTAACGGCGTGAAGATAAACAAGAGCCTTGTTTGTGCTACCGTTGTTGAAAGAGAGGGCAAGGAAGGCGAGGATGCATTTGATTCGTGTCAGGCATTCTGTAAGCTTATGTGCGAAAAGCCCAACCTTCCCACACGTCCCATTTTCGGTCTTAATAACTGGTATTATGCATACGGAAACATTTCAAGAGAAAGTGTTCTTGTTGACACCGCTATTACGGCAGAGCTTTGTCAGGGCACAAAAAACCGTCCCTTTATGCTTATAGACGATGGATGGCAGGTGCTTCACGACACCTATAACGGCGGTCCCTGGACTCCCTCTGAGAAGTTCGGCAATATGAAGGAGCTTGCTCACGAAATGAGTGAGATGGGATGTGACCCGGGTATATGGATAAGACCTTTACTCACCAAAGATAAATTCCACGAGAGCCTTTACCATCCCAGACATCTGGGGGCTGACGGCGGACTGTTCCTTGACCCCTCAAAGCCCGAGGTGCTTGACTATGTAGCAGGTGTGGTTTCGGGAATCGTAAATGACGGCTATAAAATGATAAAGTACGACTTCACGGCTCCCGATATGCTTACTGCCGATATCTATGACGAGATATATCTTAAGGACCATATCACCGATGACGGATGGCAGTTTGACGATACAAGCGTTACCAATGCCCAGATCATAAAGAAGCTTTACACCACCATACAAAAGGCGGCAGGCGATACGCTCATTATGGGCTGTAACACCTACAACCACCTTGCCGCAGGTATCCACCAGATATCAAGAAGCGGTCTCGATACCAGCGGATATGATTGGAACAAGACAAGAAAGATGGGTGTAAACTCCCTTGCCTTCAGACTTCCTCAAAATAACACCTTCTTTATAACAGACCCCGACTGTGCCGCTATAACAGAGCATGTTTCCACCGAGATGAATTTGAGATTCTTCGAGGCGTGCGCTCTTTCAGGAACAAGCCTCTTTATCTCCATTACCCCCGGTATGCTCACAGATGCAGACAAGAAGAGACTCTCCGATTCCTTCAAGATAGCAGACAAGGGCACTACAATGAAGCCTGTAGATTGGTTCGACAATACCTGCCCCCGTCAGTATCTCTCCGACGGCAAGCTTTATACATTTAATTGGTATGACAAAACCAAGGGCGTAAATATCTTCGTAGAACAGAAGTAACAGTAAACATAAAAGGAATGGACCGATAGCATTGGTTCATTCCTTTTATACTCGTATAAGCTTGACACGGTGGGCGAATTATGGTATTAATAATTTCGGAAAACTATTTTAAAATTATAAAATAATATAGAGAGGTTTTGTATGATGGAGCTATCTACCGAGCGTTTGGTTGATCCGTTTAAGGACTACATGACAGCAGAATGTACGGTACAATTTGACACCGTTGAAATCGACTGTCTGAATGTAGCTTCACTTGCCGCTTTTGCCGACAGGGTCGGGTGCTTTACAAGAAGCTTTTCTGTTGAATTTAAGGGAAGTGAAATTACAGAGGACTTTTTTATAATTTCATCTATGGCAAAGTATGAAAGCGAAAACGGGGACATTCCTGCAGTTCAGGTGCGCATCGTAAATAATGAGGACAAAACGATATATTATTCTCCTGTATACGAGATAGGATACTTAAATCAGACATTCAGAAGAGAATGGCGAATTGCCCCCACTGTCGCGCATTACACCACGGTCAAGCTTTTATTTATCATACCCGAGGGAGTTCGCCTTTATATCCAAAGTATTAAATTAAAACATAACTACGGCTACAGAGAAAGGGATATCAGCATCCGCTATCACGGTCACGGAGGCTTTGTAAATGCTCTGGGAATGCAGCTTACCGCCGAGGCAGGCTTTACAAGCTGTATTACCGTCCCAAAGTTCACAAAGGACGGAATTGGTGTTTGTATGCACGACGATACAGTCAGAACAGAGCTTACCATGAACGACGGAAAAAGAATAGAGGCGGGGAATCCTCTTGATAAATGTGTCCATGAGTTTACCTATGCTGAGTTGATGCAGTTCTGTGCTTCATGGCGAAGCAGGAGCAGTATCTTTGCGTATATCAGAGTTCCCACTATGGAGGAGTATTTCAGAATCTGTTCTATGACGGGAATGCAGCCTGTCTTTTCGGTTCATCCCGAGCTCACCGAGGAGCAATGGTACTACGTAAAAAGGCTTCTCGTTAAATACCGCCTGCTCGAACATTTTTGGGTGAAAAGCTCATCCCCGAGTGTGCATAAGCTATGCAACGAGGTGTTTGGAAATGAGATAGCAGGCAGAATCCTTATTCAAGGCGCATCTCAGGATTGGGACCCCGCCGAAAGAGTAAAGCTGCTTGAGATAGACACGGAAAAGCAAACTACCGTTATTGAATTTTTTGCACATGCTGCTACGGAAAAGAAGATAGTAACGGCAAAGGAGCAGGGCTATTTTGTTTCTGTTGCCGCTATGAAGGGCGGCATAAGTGGTCCTCATATGACAAGGCTCATAGACCTGGGTGTAACCGAATTTACTCTCGATCATCATATGTCCATAGGACTTGTTTGGTAGTTTTCGTTTCAAAAAATAAGGCAGAAGATCGTTTGATCTTCTGCCTTATTTGCTTTTAATCAAGGTTGTAATCAATAAATTCCTGAGGAATGTCTACCTCGGGGGCTTTCCATGTGTCAGGGTTAGCAATGACCTTGCCGCTGAGACCGATGGCAACACGTGCTCGGGAGGGGGCTTCGGTTACTGCTTCGCCGCTGTAGGTATATGAGAAATTACCTGCAGGAACCGTAAGAGTACCCGTCGTTGTTATTTCCTTGACATGAGGAACATCGGATATATACGCACCGTTTTCCTTCTTGAAAGTATACTCGTAGTAGGTCTGATATGCCTTACCTGTTTCGGGATAGTACTCTACAAACTCGCCGCTGTGAAGCTCTGTGTTGAAGGTTATCTTTGTATCTCCGATTGTTACAGAGGGGTTCTTTACGGGGGCATCGATTGTCTTGCAAGCCCTGATATCGTCCATCTTAACACCCTTACATTCGCCGCAAAGCCTGATAGTAAAGCTGTTTACCTTGGACATAGAGGGCGTTGCACGGAAGGTCGCATAGTTGAGTGTTCCGATATGGTATGTGCCGTCAAAGGAGTAAGAGCCGTAGTCGGCATTGTCTGCATCTGCAAGAATGAATTCTCTCCATCCCGTGAAGTTGAGAGGGATCAAGTAGTCGGTACGTGGTTCTTCTGTGGTGTATACTGCACCAAGCTGAATAAGGATGGCATCTGTAGCCGAGCCGTTTCCGTATACTCTTACCTTAAGAGTTATCTTATCTGAGATGTCTTTGACAACGATGGGATGCTTCTTTTCAAGGGTTTTAATATCTGCCGTTTCATCAAGAGCAAGCACCACCATTTCATCCTCGCCGAGAGTGGAGTATCTCTGTTCGATTCTTACATAAGGAGTCTGTGCATCGAAGGGGTTGAAATCCTTGCCTGTAGTGTACAATCCGTCAACATCATCGAAGATTCTGTTATAAGAGTACTTCATTTCCTTGAATGCCCAGCTACCGTCATTTTGACGGAATACCTTGTATTCGTATTCGCCGTTCTTGAGCTGCTCCTTTACTTCGGGTGAGAAGTAATTTGCAAGACGAAGCTTGGTGTATATGGAGTAGTATGCGAAATTGTCCTCAGTTCTGGGATTGTCCATAGATTTGAAAGAGCTGTTAACATTTGAAATGTTCCATGCAACAGCCATCGAGCCCATATAATCAAGGTCATCTCTGAAAATTGTCTTTTTGAGAGTATTCTTGTGGGAGGAATCCACATCGGGATTGAAGTCGAACCAGCCGAATGTGGCTGTGTAATAGTTGTTCATAAGGCTGATGTTACCGTCGAGGTGAATGCTCGTGTGCTGCTTGAACGCTTTGGTTGCGTGGTCGGTAGCACCGCCTCTTCCTCGTGCATTCCACAGATATGTGGGAGCGCCGCAGGAATATTCAACATAGGGAGCCTTGATACACTGTGATACAACTCTTCTTGCAAATTCGCCGTAGTAATAGTATCTTTCCTCTTCAGTTGAAAAAGTATCTCTTGCGAATGACTCAAAGCCGTCGAGGTAAATCATATCGAAGCCACCCTCGTTGAACGCCTTAGCTGTAAGGTCTGCAACATGGTAGAAGAGCTCCGAGCCCGGAATGGGCTGGAACATACCGTAGTGGCAAAGAAGCTGGCGTATTTCCGCACCGTCCTTGTGAGGTGCAGGCTTTGTGCCGAGCTGTCCTCTCTTGACATCAAGGAAGCCCTGTGTTGTACCCTGCTTGACGAGAATGATTTCCTCGTCGATAAGAATGTATCTTGTGTAGGGACCGTTCCAGGGGATAGCCGAGTCTGCGACCTGAAAGTCCGAAGCATCCTCGTTTGTCTTGATGACCTTACGGCCCTTTGCAAGATCGCCTCTTACCGTATAAACCTTTTCTGCATAGGCTAACTGCTTCTGATAGGTGGGATTTGAAAGAATGTTGGTAGAGGTCTTTGCTACAAGGGAAGAATATGTGTGAAGACCTAACTGTACGCCGTTGGCATGTGCTACATCTGCTATTCTTTCCTTGAACATAGCACCTGTTCCAAATACGCCGTTTGCCTTTTCTTCTTCGGTAAGAGCGCTTACGAAGTTAAAATCGCCCTGATAGAAGGTGGATGCACTTTGGTTAACATCCAGCTGTCCGATGGAGTATTTAGCCATCGTTTTGGTTATGCCTTCTATTGAATCAATGTTTATATTTGAGGAGGACATAACGTAGTCCTGATAAAGAGCGGGATGATCGAGCGCATAAGGACCGCCTGCCTTTGAGGTAAGACCGACACTCGGGTCAATGGCATCCGAAATCTCCTTGAGGAAATCTCGTGAATCCTCATATTTACCGAAAAAGACACCCATCTTTGCACCCATTGTCTGAGGTGTAAAGGTATATGTGCGTCCGATAACCGCCTTGGAAATACCGTTTGCCTTATTTGCGCTGTTAGTGTTTGTATGCATGGGGAGCGCACCGAGTCTGTACGAACCGTTTTCGTAGTTAAACTCCTCTGTTGTTGCAAGAGAAACCACAACAGCTCCCTTCAGCGAAGCGGGAAGATTGGTGTCAAGTGTAACGGTGAAGAAGTTGTCGGATACTTCAATAATGAAATACGCCTTGTATCCGCCCTTGAAGGTCATAAGAAGTCGTCCGTCCTCACAAAGCTCAACTGTTTTGGGGGCAACATTGACGCCTGCTTGTGTAATAAGATACGAAAAGGCAGGAAGAGTTGAAGCAGCAAGAACATTTTCTCCCGTTTCAAGGTTAATCAGCTCTGTAACCTTACCGCCGTTCTTGTCGATAGTAACCCTTACATGCTTGTTTTCAAAGGAGATTGTTGTTTTATTGTCCTTGATGGCAGTCTTGTCTATGTTACTGTGATAAGCACCTTTTACGTTGCTGTTTGATGCCATAAGTATCTGAAATTCCGCCCAGTGACCCGAAATGTCATTGAATACCCTTTCAAGTCCTGTCTTATCTACTGTTGTGCCGTTAGCCACAAGACCGAGCATTCGGTTGATAACGGTTACCACCTCTGCTCTTGTGATGGTCTTGTCGGGACCGAAGGTGCCATCACCGTAACCGTTAACAAGTCCCGATGCAGCAGCCGCCATAATAGCCGTATAGTATTTGTTGGTCTCGTCAACATCCTTGAAGGATACAGCCTTTCCTTCAGAAAGTATGCAGGACAGATAAGCCAGTTCAACGAACTCTGCTCGGGTTATCTTTGCATTGGGATAATAGCTGTCACCCTCAACGTTGTATAAGAAGCCGGTCTCATCAAGATAAGCGATAGCATTATAGTACCAATCGCCTTCACTTACGTCTGAAAATCTTGTGGTATATCCGTCGGGAATGTTCTGTGTGCCCAGGAGAAGCCTTGCAAATATCGTACAAGCCTCAGCCTTGGTCATATTGTTTCCGGGAAGGAAAACATTGCCCTCGTAGCCGTTGATGTATGCGGAGTTCAGACCGTTATACTGATAGGGAATCTTGGGAAGGACTGAAACGGGCTCGGGCTCGGGAAGTGTTGCGATATTGTTGAGAGTAACAGTAACCGCAGAATCCTTAATGTACGATGCGTTAGCAGTGTCAGCATAGCGCAAATCAATAGTCCTGTTGTCAGCCGATATCTTCATTAAGATTGGGAACGGATTTCCTTCGGGAGCGTAGCCCTCTTCAAGATTTGCAACGATTGTAAGGACGTTATATCCGTTTTTGTTCTGATATACTTTGGTCACTATATCCTTTTTTACCGCTGCGTTTGCGGTGACTACACAGAGAAGATTATCATGAAGTGAAAGGGCATCATTCCAAAGCTGGTCGCCTTCACGGGCATTGTCTACATTGAGAAGGTTGGTTTTTACCGTTGTATTATAATTAAGATAAGCCTTTTGCCACTCCTTTGTAGGCATTGTCCAGGGGTGCTGGGTATACATTTCACCTGCCTCGTTGATGAGAGAGTAGGTATAAACTATAGCACGCTTGTCGGGGTTTGCCTCCATTACAGAATTGAACCACTCGATAACAAGCTTGCCGGGGTAGGCTTCAAGCTGGAATATGAGGTATCTTTCCTTGTTGTTTTCGATAATTATGCAGAAGTTGTTGACGTTGCATTCAATAAAGTCCACATATTCGCAGTCATTCACGAAGTCATCAGCTGTGAATATGTTCTGCATTATGTTTTCACGGTACATACCGCCGCTGACATATTCACTGAGAGATAAGGTTATACCGTAAGGGATTCCGCAATCGTTAAGCACAGAACCCATTTTCTTAACGTTGTCAAACTCGTTTATCCATCTCTCGTCGGAGGTGCTAATGTCCACAAGAGCCTGCTTGTCTCCCTTTTTGCCGTTGGGAATAGCCCAGTTGCCGTAGGTGTAACGCGCACCCTTGGATATTCTTCCGACAAAGGCGGTGTACTTGATATTGAATTTCTCCTTGTTTATGCCAAGCCAATAGCAAGCATCCTCAAGAGGTGTTATACTCTTCCCCTCCGAGGTAAAGTCTTTTACCGCATGGAAGCTTGTAAGTACAAAGTCGCCGTCCTTAATGTAGTCCTTTTCAAAGGGTACCGAATCGGCAGATACGGCAACCGAAAAAACTAACATGAGGAATGTTAAGAGTAATACAATTCTTTTCATTGCTGTTCTCCTTACTTTTTTATATTACACCGATTATATTATATTGCAGGATTTATAATACCACTATGGACAAAACGCCTATAGTTATGGACAAATCAACAAACAGTACTTTTGACTTGTATAAATTTTGCTAATATCTGCCGAAAACTTAGGGCATTTTTTCTAATGAGAACATTTCACCATTTTACGAGATAAAGTATCAGTCACGCCATTTTAGAGTTTTTCCACAATGATGTGTATGTTTTTTTAACAAACGGACAAACCGAAAAACTTGACTTAATGTAAAATATATGTTAAACTTAATAGGTATCGTTATAATTTTAACATACTTTTTTGAAAAAATCCGTCAAGGGTTAAAATAAGGAGGAAAACTATGCTTAAAAACAAAATGTTTCGCTTTGCAGTATTGGCTTTGGCGTTTGTAATGCTCTTGTCATTTTCTGCTATTGCAGAGGACACAACTGTCAGCGAGGACACAACTGTCAGCGAGGATACCACTCTGACCTTTGGTATCTTTTCTGATACCCACAACCAGACGTCTTACATGACGAATGTAATGAACGATTTCGAAACTCTTGCCGAGGGCAACGAGAACATCGATGGTATTGTAATGGTAGGTGACATTGCTTACCTTGATACCGGTGCAACCCCTGTGGCATCGACTTATAATATTATTAACAACAATGAGGACGTAACCTACTTCAAGGATGCAGGTAAGCTTGTCTTTGCAATGGGTAACCATGAGTTCCCCCTCAACGCAAATGACGAGGCAACCACCACACTTTCAAGACAGGTGTTCACCGAGCAGGTAGGTAAGACTCCTGAAAGCCACACCGTTCTCGGAGGCTATCACTTTATTACAACAGGCCCTAACCAGTACAGCGGCTTACTTACTGCCGAGCAGGAGCAGTATGCAATGGACGAAATAACCGCCGCACTTGCCGACGGTACGGACAAGCCTGTGTTCGTCTTTATCCACCACCCCGTTGACCAGACTCTCTACGGCACCTCAAGCGCTAAGAGAACCTCTGCCGAATTTGAAGAATTTCTCAAGGCTGAGCCCAGAATTATAGTTTTCAGCGGACATATGCACTATCCTACCTCCGACCCCCGTTCCATTTATCAGATCAAGGGCGGAAACACCTTCATTTATACAAGCTCTGTTCACGGCGGTAACAATCTTTCCAACCCCTATGCAACTCAGCGCCATGACACTTCATTCCCCTCTCAGGCATATCTTATGCAGGTTGATACAGAGACAAATGTTGTAACTCTTAAACGTTTTTACGTAAGCTCATCAACTCCTACCTATCTTGAGGGCGGCGATTGGGTACTTGATATTCCCGCGATGATCGCCGAAAGCAACAAGGCAGAGGACGAGATAGACACAGCAAATGTATATAAGTATACCTACGACACAAGAGCGGCAGGCAGTGTAGCTCCTGTGTATGGTGAAGAAGCGGCTATTACCGTTACTTCAATGACTACAAAGACTATTGCTATTTCCTTCCCCGAAGCAACTCCCGGTGCAGACGGCGAGGATAATACTGTCGGCTACTACAAGATTGACCTTATCAATAAGAATACAGGTGAAACAGTAACCAAAAAGATTATCAGTGACTACTTCCTCAAGACAAAGAGAACATCCTTCAAGATTTCCTTTGATACCCTTGAGTATGAAACCGATTATACAATTTCCGTAACTCCTCTCAATATGTGGTATGTTGAGGGTAATCCCATAACATATGACTTTACAAGTGAGTCTACTCCTTCAATGATCGGAAGAATTATGGGCTACGATGACAGCTACTACGCCGCACCCGTTACCCTTAACAGCACAGGTGACGGCTATGTTGCCGACACAGAAAATGCTTTTCAGCTTACCGATGAGAACAATAAGAAGCTCTCTGGTCTTTTCGCAGTATCAAACGATAATTTCAAAACCGAAACTCTTGCATACGCATACGGTCTTGTAAGCGAAAGAAAGGCTATACACCAGAAGGTTAACGGAATACTTCCCGTTGTTTCCAACGGTGGTTCAGGCAAGTTCTATGCCGGAGAGTTTTCATCCAATGAATGGATAGGCGCCGCAGGTGAGACAAACTTCTATTCAGATACCCAGTGGATCAGCAGACTTGTCAAAGCATATTTTTCCGCAACCGACGATGCAGAGGGAACAGAGGACGGTAAAACTGCCGAAGAGAAGAAGCTTGAGATTTTGTCGGAAATGATTGATGTAGTTGAAACACAGAATCAGCACGTGGCTTATGCACTTAACACTGAAAACATCACTCCCATTTCCGAGGTTTCTTCCTTGAAATTCGGTTTCTATCTGAATGCGGTTTACAGTCATGTAACAATGACCATAAATAACAATGCATACCGCCTTACAGCGTACGTAATGGATGAAAAAGGAAATGTTACAACTCACTCTGCAAGCGTGGGCGGCATAACCACAAAGACAGGTGCTGTATCCTATGCAACCTTTAACTTCAAGACAGCTGAGTGGGATGTTGCTTTGCCCGAAAACGGCTACTTTGTAGGCTACAGAGTTTTCGCCTACGACGGTATTGATAACCCCGAAGATATAACTCTCACTACCTCCAAGGCAAGTGCGGATGAAATCAATGCATCCGAAAGACTCAGATTCGTAGCAATGCCTTCTACATATACAATTGATATCCCCAAGGCGGAAGCTCCGAGTGGAATTACAGTCGACGGAACAACCTTTAAGGGACTTAACAAGGATATTACCTACAGTGTCGCTCCTTACACCATATCCGGTGCTGACAACGCATCGGCGGTGGACGTAACAGGTGTTACCTCTTACACTCTTCCCGAAGGCTCTGCAGGTCTTTACGGCTTCTATATCAAGGGCAACGGTGTTGATATCAACAATTCCGATGCTATTCTTGTATACGTAAGAGGTCCTTATGCGGTACGCCAAGACCTTCACGCACGTCAGGACAGCGGAACTTATGCAGGCTTCTATAAGTTAAGCTCCTCCGTAACACCGGGTGCCTTTACTTACAAGGGCTCATGGGGGCATCATGCATCCTTTACATCGGCTTCAATATGTACTCAGTCAGACCATATAACGAGCGCAAATTTCAAAAATCTTTATACCGCTTATACTGCAGAGGATGCAACCGATGAGACAAAGGCGGCAGCTTTCCAGACGTTTATAACTTCGGCTAAGCTCGACAACATATACCTCCAGTATAATATGGAGGCAGACGAAATCATTCCTATTTCCGAGGTAGGCAAGTATTCGTACAAGATCAGCAAGCAGCGCGGCGGATTTACATATAAGTCCCACGTTTCCGAGTTTGTTGCTCTTATAATGGATGATAGCGGTGTTGTAACAGGTTATACCTATCAGCATCCTGCATCTACCTTAGGCAGCTCCGTAACAAAGACAGTAAACTTTAAGGAAGCAGAGTCTGCAAACGGAAAGTGGATAGATGCACTTCCCGAGGAAGGCTATCTCGTAGGCTTCAAGCTTATGTTCTTTGTCAACGTTGATGATTACACCAAGGTTTCGGTATCAAGCTCAACAACGGGTACAAGATATCTTGTTACTCCCGATACTGAATATGTCATTGATGTTCCCAAGACACCTGCTCCCACAGGCATCACCGTTGACGGTACTACCTTCAAGGGACTTGACGCAAGCAAGACATATGCAATAGCTCCTTATACCATTAACGGTCTTGATACCACACTCGAAAAAACCGTTACAGGTGTTACCGAATATGATGCAGCCGCAGGCTTTGAAGGAGTGAAGGGTATTTACTTCATTTACTTCAAGGGTGACGGCGTTAATTACCAGGACTCCGACATTGCCGCAGTCAGCTACGTTCAGGGTACCATTGCTGAGAAGCAGGATATCGTATTTGATGCCGACGGCAAATATAATATGTATCCCGTAAGATTTAATTCAATGGACAGATGGTCAATAGGAAACGTATCTGCTCCCACGTCAAGCTCATGGGAAGCCTTCGTTCCTTGCACCAGAGCAAACAATATTATGTCCACATGGTTCTTCACAGACTCTACAAATACTGATACCAATAAGGCAAATCTTTCCCAGATTCGTTATTCGTATGCATTTAACCCCGATGAAATACCCACAGTAAACGAGATTAATAAGCTTAATTTCGGTATCGGCGGACAGAACTCATCACTTGTTGCCTCTACTAAGGCAAAGGTTAACTTTGTTGTGCTGAATCCCGACGGAACTGTTACAAATCACTCTGCTCTTACAAAGCAGTATACCTTCAAGATAAACACAACAATTAAATTTGAGGTTGATTTCCATAGTATCGAAGGTATTCCTGAGGAAGGTTGGGTACTGGGCTTTGAGGTTTATCCCTTCTATGAGCTTATATCAATGACTCCCGAAGCTACGTCCTTCTCTAACCTCGGTATATACTTCTATGTTTACTCATACTCCGTTAATACCGTTAAGGCTGAAGCACCAAAGGGCATTACAGTTGACGGTACAACCTTCAGCGGACTTGATGCCGCCAAGACCTACGCTATAGCACCTTACACAGTTGTAGGCGTTACAGAGGACGGTATAAAGACTGTTACCGGTGTAACCTCGGTTGACATTAAAACGCTTTACGATGCTCCTGTAGGACTTTATGGTATCTACTACCCCACAAGTGACTACAACGAGGCTTCTGAACTTGGTGCAGTTATGTATGTTGAAGGCTCATCTTCTGCAAGAAAAGCTCTCGGTAATATGAACACCTTTACTTACACTTGGAACGACGGTGCAAATTCTATTGAGTACAACGCCGCGGAATTTGAAAAGGTTACAGAAGCCGATAAGGAATGGTCGCTCGGTAAGATTGCCGGCGGTGACTACTTCATTTTCAACGGAAAGGATTACAATTCTTATAAGTGCGACTGGATGTATTCTACTCCTTCATCAAAGGCTCTCTATGAAGCAGAACAGGCAGCCGATGGCAGCTATGAAACTCTTCAGAAGGAAGCAGAAGCAGCCCTTGAAGCAGTTTCCTTCCGTTATGCATACACACCCGATGAAATTATCCCCATTGATGAAGTTACAGAAATGAAGTTTGCCGTTGCACTCGGTACAACCTATATCAATGTATTCAACCCCCACTCTGTATACGAACTCTATGTTATGAACACAGACGGTACTGTTTCGGTACATACTTATGAAACCTCCGAAAGAGAAATTGACGGCGATATCGGAAGCGTTAAAAACGAACAGACCTTGAATATTCACCGTGACTTTACTGACCTCCCCGAAGAAGGCTGGCTCATTGGCTACAAGTTCTATCCTTACGGAGAGCTTGAATCCAAGTACATTACATACCGCGAGTCCAACATAACAAGCACAGGCACCCAGTATGCATTTAACTTCAAAACTCCTCTTGTTAAATTCGACGGTTACTATACCATCGTAGAGGATACAGCTGAGTTTGGTATGAGCCTTCTCCTTGACGGCAAGATTGGTATAAAGGTGACCGCAGATGCCGGCGAAGAGTTTTCCGACTTTGCTATTGCCAATGTAGTTGGAACAGATAACTATGTTGACTTTGGTTCAAACAATTATGCTGTATTCTACTTTGACCCCAAGGATGCCGCAAATGCAACCGTATCATTTGATGTAACTTACTCAAATGCAGAAGAAACAGTAACTTCAAGCTTCACTCTTTCGGTTGCGGATTATATTGACGCTCTTAAGGGTTCAAGCGATGCAGAAGTGGTTAATCTCGTTACAGCTACCGAAGCTTATTTCAATGCAGCATCAGATTATTTCTACGAAGCAACAGAAGTCGAAGCACTTTCCGACTTTACAGCAGAAGAGCTCTCCGACCTTGAGTCCAAGAGAACACGCAGCAAAGTGGGCGAGGTAGAAGGACTTGAATTCTCATCGACATCTCTTCTTCTTGAAGAAGAAACAACAATCCGTCACTACTTCAAGATAACAGATGACTCCATTCAAACAAATGCTGACCTTGCAGGCTACACAGTGGCAGGCGGCACCGAGCTCAAGCTTTCAAGCAAGAGTGATGACTCCGGATTCAGATATGCATACACAGATATATCCGGTATTGCAGCAAATGAGCTCAGCACAGCTCAGGCAGTAACAGTTACAGATGCACTTGGTGCTGCAGTTACCGTTGATTTCAATGCACTTGAATATGTTGGTATCTGTCTCGAAAAAGACGATGTTAATCTTCTTAATCTTTTAAAGGCACTTTACAGATATTCGGTAGCATCCGATGTTTATATGGCTGAATAAAGAAAAAAGTTAGTAATTCCCCGCAGGTTTTCTGCGGGGAATATTCGTTTATAAATTAAAAATAATCATGTAATCTTTGGTGATTGACAGTACATATTGACAATATAAATTCTTTATGCTATATTGAAAGAACAACGCACACAGGAGAAAAAAATGGCATATATCATAATAAATTCAATCACTGCCCCCGAGCTCGACATTTACCTTCGGTATACCGAAGCGCAGTTAAAAAACAGACTTAATCCCGACAACGCACTTTTTATTGCAGAAAGTCCCAATGTTATTCGGACAGCACTTGATGCAGGACTTGAACCCGTGTCCCTGCTTTGTATAAAAAATCACCTTGATGAAATCAATGACATCATCAAAAGACTCGGTGACATTCCCATATATGCTGTCAACCGTGAGCTTTTTTCATCGGTCAAAGGCTTTGCTTTGACTCGCGGCGTGCACTGCGCTATGAAACGGCCAACGCCACACTCGTTTGAAACCGTACTTTCGGGTGCAAGGCGTGTCGCTGTTCTTGAAAATATTGTCGATTCCGTTAATATGGGTGCTATCTTCCGTTCTGCAGCAGCATTGAATATCGATGCCATACTCCTCTCCCCTTCCTGCTCTGACCCCTTGGTTCGCCGAGCCGTAAGGGTAAGTATGGGTACCGTTTTTCAAATACCGTGGGCTTTCGTTTCCGAGAACGTGTCCTACTGGCCCAAAAACGGAATCGAACAGCTAAAAGAACACGGCTTTAAGACAGTCGCTATGGCGTTGTCCCAGAACAGTATGTGGATAGACGATGAAGCGCTGAAAAAGGAAGAAAAACTTGCAATAGTGCTTGGGACTGAGGGTGATGGACTAAAAAAAGAGACTGTCGCCTACTGTGACCATGTAGCAAAAATCCCAATGTGCAGAGGTGTAGACTCTCTCAATGTTGCATCCGCTGCCGCACTTGCCTTTTGGGAATTGAGAATAAGATAAGCAAAAAGCGGATAGCAGGCGGCAATTCCCGCCTATCGCTACCAAAATACATACATCCAGACAAGGTAAAACGGCAAGGTTGTTTTAATGCAATTTTCTATAATACAAAAAAGGTATCTTAGTGTTGATTTTTTCATCTGTATATGTTATCATAAGAAGGATAACAAAAAAAGGACAGAAAAATGAACTATATAATACTTGATATGGAATGGAATCAGCCCTTATACTCTCAAATGACGGTAACAGAGCCGGTTATTCTCCATGCGGAAATAGTACAGATAGGTGCAGTAAAGCTTGATGAGAGCTTTAACATTATTGATACATACAATGTGCTTATAGCACCAAAGTACTACAAAAAAATGCACAAAAAAGTACAGCAGTTGACAAAGATAACAACAGAAGAGCTGCAAAACGGCATCCCCTTTCTAAAAGCCTTTGAGGACTTTTCGTTATGGTGCGGGGAGCAATTTTCAATTTTTACATGGGGACCTGACGACATTCCCGTATTGCGTGACAATCTGATACTACACTCAATAGACACATCATGGATTCCAAAATGTTATAACCTTCAAATAGTTTTCGATGCACAGATAACAAAAGAGCACCGCCAGATTTCGTTATGCCGTGCTTTAGAAACCGTGGGTGAAAGCGGAGAGGATGCACACAACGCTTTAAACGATGCTAAAAACACCGCCATCGTGTGCAAGCATCTTGATATGACAAACGGAATTAACAATTATGAAGAACTGAATTTGCAGTTTTTTACGCCTAACGCAACCGAGTGTGACACAGGAGAAAATACATATCTCACCAAGCGAGAAGCGTTGAGGGACAAAGCCTTAGTTGAATTTGAATGCCCCGTATGCAAAAGCCATGCGGTATGCTGTGACTTTGTAAGGCAGAATGCAGGTAAAACTTTAGCTGTTGCCCATTGCAAAAACGGTGACGAGTTCTTTGTAAGATTTAAATTTGCAAGACTGGCAGACGGAAAAATAAGAGTAAAGCGTGCAATTTATCCAATGGATAACGAATACAAGGTATTCTATAAAAAAAGAAAAGAAATTAACAGGTCTTTTAACAAATCAAGAAAAACAAAAGCTGTGTAGCAAAAACGCTGCACAGCTTTTATTTCATTCACAGAAAATTACATCCAAAATAACCTCGCCGTTTTATTCTGTTTGGGTACATATATAGATTACGATAGGCGAGAATTGCCGGCGGCGGCTCGCCGCTTTTATTTTTATATAGAAAATTGCATTGAATCAACCTCGCCGTTTTACCCTGTTTGGGTACATATATAGATTACGATAGGCGAGAATTGCCGGCGGCGGCTCGCCGCTTTTATTTTTATATAGAAAATTGCATTGAATCAACCTCGCCGTTTTACCCTGTTTGGGTACATATATAGATTACGACAGGCGAGAATTGCCAGCGGCGGCTTGCCGCTTTTATTTTTATATAGAAAATTGCATTGAATCAACCTCGCCGTTTTACCCTGTTTGGGTACATATATAGATTACGACAGGCGAGAATTGCCAGCGGCGGCTCGCCGCTTTTATTTTAGATATGCCGTTATTTCCGAAAGGCGGCGAAGAGTTATACTTCTGCCGATATTATAGACCTCTTTCAGCTTTTCAGGATTCTTTTCAACCTTACCTATGGGCAATGCTGATTCGGGGGCAATAACCAACAGCTTCCCTTCCCTTTCCTGCTTTTCGATGTAGTCAAGTGTATCATTGTACATAACATGACGGTCTTCTACAGCCTTCACAAATTCGGGAAACTTTTTATACTTTGCTCTTATTACAGGCATAAGACTGTTTTTCTTTTTGCGGTAGTTTCGGGGTTGAGTAAGTATTGCAACATTTCTGTCATATCCTATATTCTCAAAAAAGCGAACAGGTATAGAATCAGCTATCCCGCCGTCAAGTAATTTTTGTCCATGTATCTCAACTATTTTTGACACAAGCGGCATCGATGCAGATGCACGTATCCAATCAAAACCACTGTCTTCATTACCTTCGTATTTGTGATAAACAGCATCTCCTGTTTCCACATCGGTAGCTACAACATAAAACTCCATGGGGTCGCTCCTATAGGCATCAAAGTCGAAAACGTCATATTTCAACGGTACCTCCCCGTAACAAAAAGCGGTATTATATATATTTCCGCTTGTAAGCAAAGAATGGAGTCCGCTGTATCTTCTATCGTTGCAAAAACGCATATTGTAGCGAAGCACACGGCCTGTCTGATGCGATTTGTAATTGCAACCGAAAGCTGCGCCTGCCGAAACACCTACCGCACCGTCAAAAACAATACCGTTTTCCATCATCACATCCATAACACCGGCAGTAAAAAGACCTCGCATAGCACCGCCCTCTAAAATAAGCCCCTTTTTCATAGCACTACCTCCTGAACAATAGCTGACACTACCGAAAAAATATCCGACAGCACATCTGTCGGATATTGTATCACATTTTTATAATGTGTTCAAGTATTTTTTATTTATTCATTATCAAATCTTTAAAAAGCTTAAGCTGTTGCTCGGTAGGTGCGAAGTCGGTATCTGAACTGCAAGGAATATCAGGAGTTACGTTTTTACTGTAAAAAGGTGTATGTCTGTCATTTTCATACTTTTTACACCACTTCTCTTCCCTAAAATCAGGAATATCGTAAGGCGTACCGCCTTCAAGCATTGAACGATGTCCGAGAATTGCAACAGATGACATTGCAACAGCAGAATATACATCAAAGGGATGCTCCGGCTGTTTGCCTTCTCTTATACAATCAATAAACATACGGGCAGTAAGGTAGTCTGCGCCTCCGTGACCGCTCTGCTTTATCAGCTCCTCATCCTTATCGTTCCACTGCGGGTCGTAGAGGTTTATTTCCTCCATGCCCTCGGGCTTATTCCATGCGTTGTAGCGAAGCATTACCTTTGAGCCCATACCGCGGAGACTTTCAATCTGTCCTTCTGTACCGCAAATGCGGTATGCATTGTGGTGTCCTCCGAAAGCGGCACAGCCTGTAATTCTGAATATTGAGCCGTCATCGTTTTGTGTTGTAACAATAGCGGCACGGTCACCAACATAAGATGCAGTTGGAAAATCCCCTACAACAGGAGCATGAGCAGCGAAGGCTGTCACCCTTTTAGGGGTTGCGCCTGTTGCACGCATTACGGGACCGAGCGAGTGGGTTATATAGTATGTTCTGGGCAGAAAGTGGCGCCAATGCTCGGGAAAATAATTGTATTCTTTTTTGAACTCTGTGTTTGCCGGGTCTCCGGGGTGATTATACTCACCCTCTGCATAAATTATCTTTCCGAGTGTTCCTGTATCGCAAACTCTTTTCATCTCACGGTTAAAAAGCATCTGAGGGTAGTTTTCCGCAAGGAAATAGATTGCATTTGACTTTTGAAAAGCCTTGACAAGCTCAACTCCTTCTGCCATTGTTCCGTTGCTTATACACTCTGAAAAAACATGTATTCCTTTTTCCAAACATTTTATCGCATAAGGAGCATGTTCATGGAAAAAGTTTGCAAGGATAACCGCATCCATATCGTGCTTTATAAATTCATCAAAATCGCTGTAAAGAGCAAGACCGTTGTTAATTCTCTTTTTACCAAGCTCAAGTCTTTCTGGGATATCGTCACAAAGGGCTACAACATCGCAATTGAGAAGCATAAAATTCTGTGCAAGAGTGGCTCCTCTTCCACCGCCTACAACGCCAATTTTAATTCTTTTCATAGTAACCTCCAATAATTATTACACAGGAATTATAAATAACGCAAGCATTCCCAGGAATGCAACCGAAACCGAAACAAGTTCTTTTTTCGATGGTTTTTTGTCACCAAAGAAGCATATTAAAGTAGAAACAATCATTACACCGCCCGTAACCATAGGATACTGAACAGAAGCGTCTACATGAAGAAGGGCTAAAACAAGTATGTAATTTGCTATTTTGTTAAGTATTCCGCACAGTGAGCTGACAATACTTGATGACAAGGTAAGCTTCGGGGCATTGTGTTTTTTAGAAGAAAGCACAAAAAGAAATACTAATGAAAGAACAAAAGAACATATTGATATGAGAATTGAGTAACCTGCAGCACTTGCCTTCGGAAGCTGTGCAGATGTATAAATCTTTGAAATCACTCCTGACATACCGTTTAGAACAAAGATACCGATATAATAAATATAGCCTTTTTTCCGTTCGCCTTTATCTATGGTTAAAATCAGTGCAATGGTTATCAACACAAAGCACACCAGCTTTGCAAGTGTAATTTCCTCGTAGTAAAAAGCAATGCCTTGAACAAAGGGCAAAGTCATACCACCAAGCATGGAAAAAAGAGAGTATAATGATAAATTTATATGATTTAGTGCCTTAAATCCGCAAAATGTAAAGGCAAACCCGTTCAGCGATGACAGCAATGCCATTATCAATGTAAACGGAGTACACTCTAATTTCAAGCCGTTTAGCATCAATAATATAATCAGTCCGGAAAATGAACTGACAAGTGTAAATTCAAGACTTATTTTGATGCTGCTTCCTCTTTTTTTACGGTAAACATCATTCAGGGCAAAACATCCACCGAACATGAAAACAGATAAAACTATAAGGGCGTAATACATATATACCTCCGTTTCTTGTTATTATTATATCAGCTTGCTTAATAGTTTCAATAGAATTTTTCTATGTTTTTATCGAAAAAAGCTTGATTTTGGCACAGTTATAATCTATACTGAAAAAGAGGTGAAAAAATGAAAAACAAAAACATTTGTAAGTTCATTTCGGAAACAACAGCAGATATTTTTGATATACAGTGCTTCGTATACGAATCGGATCCGAAAACCATAAAAGAAGAATTCAGAGCAAAAGGCAACCGCACAGTACTTATAAAACAAGGTTCGGGAAGCTTTATAATAGACAGGCACTGTGTTTGTTTCGAAACAGGCGATTTGATTTTTATTTTTGAGGGAGAAACAGTATCGGCACAGACCGATGGCTGTGAATACATGTACATAAGCTACACAGGCAGCCGCTCAGAGGTACTTTTCCGCAGGTTTGGTATAAACAAAGAAAACCGAAGATTTTCGGGATTTGACGGTATGATACCGCTATGGCATGACAGCTTATCAAGAGCCTCGGAGTTGAGTATCGACCTCACAGCCGAGGGGATGCTTTTATACGCTTTTTCTCGAATATCTTCTGTGTCTGATGAGCAAAATACTCTCCTGAACAGGATTATTCAATTAACGGAAGAAAACTTTTCCGACCCTAACCTGTCTGTACATTCTGTAGCAAATGAGCTTAATTATAATGCAAAGTATATTTCACATTTTTTCAAAGGAAAGATGAGTATGAACTATTCCGAATATCTCAGAAATCTGAGAATCAAATATGCCATCTCTCTTTTTGACAGAGGAATCGACCTGGTGAAAAATGTAGCGGCGCTGTCCGGTTTTTCCGACCCATTGTACTTCTCCTCAGTTTTTAAAAAAACAGTAGGTATTTCCCCAAAAGAATATGCAAAGAGACCCAAAGGTCAATCTTGACCTTTGGGTCTCTTTATAACTGTTAATACAAGGGGTCATCCTCTCCCGGATACGGTTCGGGCGTGCTAGTTGTAATTACATCCTCTGCTTCAAAATCAATAATTTCAAGCTCAGGTTCCTGATACAATATTTTTTCCATTTTTACCTCCTTATTCTGCGTAGACATCAGCCGCAAGTCCGTAGTTGTAAAGCGCCTTTACGTGCGCTCCGATTTTTACATTATCCTTCATAGCGTATACATAGGAGTTTACACTATAAGTAAGGGTCTGCACAAGGGTCTCTCCCTCATAAAGCTCAAAGGTGTATTCCTTGTCAAACTCTGTTGCTAAAATGCCTTCCGTATAGTATGTCGTGTCGGTGAGCGTAACCTGTTCTCCGTTTACCTTAAGAGTCACACCGTCAACAGTGTTAAGTTTAACGTATATTTTGTTTACCGCATCAAACCATACACCGGCAGCCGTAAATTTTGCTGCTCCTGTTGTCTCGGTCACATTCTTTACTGTTGTTTCGGGCAACGATGTTGATTCCTCAATAAGTCCCTCTACCCCATTTGTTGCAAGGTCTTCTGTGTTGTAGTTCCTGTATTCCTGTGCCGATTTTCCGTAGTAGAGCATATCAGTTACAAGGCGGACAAGCTCAGTTTCTTGCGGATAAAGTGCAAGAAGTGCTTTTGCGTTATCTCTTATGGTATAACCTGTATTGCCGTCTATTGCGGTTGCTGTATCTCCGTTTTTGATATAAACAACGCTGTCAATTGAATCCGCCATACATTGAGGTGCAACATTTCCGTAGGTGAATTTATAAAGTCCGTTTGTCTGGAGCTCACCTGCAACGTAATCTGACGTAACGTCATTCTTGGTAAATCGCATTACAAGACTGCCACCATCATCTATAAGGGTTTCGTCAATAAGGTCAATGTAGTAGTTAACTTCAAGACTTGCACCGATGGTAATTGACACGCCTTCTATCTTTATTTGACAGAGTGTGCAGTAACCGTAGGTGTTGTTGGAATGGACGTGTAATTCCGCATTTCCCGTAACAGTAACAACCTCTGCCGGCATCGTAAAGGTATAGCTTATATTTACTGCCGTTGCATCCGTATTGTTATACTTCACATTGGACAACTCATAACCGGACTTCGGAGCAACAGTCACAGTCTTATCTGCCGGGGCGTAGGTGTTTCCGTCGTAGGTCGTTATGTCACCCTCATCGGCTGTCACATCTGCATTTGCAATAAGATTGTCTATCCTATACCTGATTTTACCGCTCGTATGGCTGTTCGTGGGAGCGGTTGTCGGTGTGATGTTGTAATACACATTGGGCGCATTGAAAGTGCTTGCAACATCATCTGCATTTACAACAACAACGCCTAAATCCTTGGAAGATACATGACATCCGCTGCTCCCCTCCGGAAGAGCGATTGTTCCACCGTTGAGAATGAGTGTAGCTCCGTCATACACACTGATACCATTACGTGTTGCGTTTGTAGTCTGGATTGTTACCCCTGAACCAATTTTCATGGTAACATTCTCATTCACAAGCAAAGGATAACTTCCTTTAATCGTACCGGTTCCTGTTATTTCAACATCGTAATACAAATGCAGATGATAGTTACCGCGCGATATTGTACATCCATTTAAATCAACAGTAAGCTTTTGGGCATAAACATAATAGTGTTTGCTTATTGAATGATTACTCAGAATTTTAACGTAGGCAGTCTTATCCTCGACTATCGGGATTATATCATCCCACGACGCATGCAGTGTTGTCTGACCGTCCACCGTCACCTCAAGCACAGGGTCTGCCCACTGTGCGGTAACAGTAGTATCCGCAGTAATTTTCGTACTATATCCGGGAGCGCGCACAGTAGAATACGTTCCTATCTTCCAGCCCTTAAATACTTTTCCATCGGGAGCTGTAAACGCACACTCCGGCAAGGTAAAGTTGTTTGAGCCCGAAGCATATGCAATTCCGATTTCCATTTCACCCGTACCGCCGTTGGCATTATACGTAACAGTATAGGTAATCTGATCCCACTGAGCATAAAGCGTGGTGTCTTCTGTAATACCGAATTCATCACCGACCGCATATGCAGTTCCGCTGCCGTCAGCGAGCGTGTTCCAGCCTGTGAAATTATAGTATGTCCTTTCAAATGTGCTGTCGGGGAGAGTTTTTGTTTCGCTTCCTACAAATGTCATAGGCGATGTTGTACCCGTTCCGCCGTTGGCATCAAATGATAAGATTTTTTCGCCGTCAATCCGATATATATCATCTGTTTTTTCATAGAGCTTTCCGCCTGCCGTTACGAATGCGGAATCTTTCAGCTCGGGAACGTAAATGACAAGCTTGTCAACATCCGTCACAACGTCGGTAAGTCCGTACGTCGGATAGCCCTCAATTGCGGTAACTGGTGTTTTGTCTGCCGCACCTGCAAGAGTAAACTCTTTCTTTTGAACGGTGTTTGTGCCGTCGGTCAGTGTTGCGGTATTTTTGAACGTGCCATTGATATTACCGCCGGTTACAACCACATCAACAGTGCCTTTCGGACTCGACGCCGAAGCCCCCCGAACCGATACGAAGGTCATAATCAGTACCGCTGACAATTGTGCCACCGCTGATGTTTATATTACCATCAAATTCCATTCCAGTCAAAGAATTAGTACCAATTCCGATTCCGTCCGATCTGCCGTGATTTATCGTTATATGGCCGCCGCTGATACTGATGTTATCAAATCCAAATCTTCCGCCTATGGCAGGATGAGTAGAACTGCTACTACTGGTAATATTAGTAACAACCGTTCCGCCGTTAATAGAAATAGTATCTGCTTTTGCATATATACAATCATCGGGATTATTATAAACATAGTAAACATATCCCGCACCGATTGCAGCACCATTGGTGGCTTTGGTGGCAGTAACGTTTCCGCCGTTGATGGTAATCACACCGCTATTACCACCGCTTCCGCCGCCGATTGCGGCACAGTTGGCACCCGCTTTGGCATCAACGGTACCGCCGTTAATAGTAATCGTTCCTCCGTTTCCTCGATCACTTCCGCCGATAGCTGCACCTTGGGGCTAACCTGTGGCAGTAATTTTACCGCCGTTTATGGTAACGGTACCGCAGTTAGTCATAGCCACGCCGCCGTCATCAATGTCACATCCACCGATAGCCGCACTGTAGAAGTCCTCTGTGGGAGAGTAAGCATCATAACTTACACCGCCTGCGATCAATGTTCCGGTGCCGTTTTCCTGTCCGTATATTGTAAGGCTGTTTCCCTCAGTTACAATCAGACCGTAACTTGAATTAATGCTTGCCTCATCACAAAGGATAAGATGAACGTCGCCCTGGATGATTACAAAGTTTTTCAATTCAACATTCGAGTTGGCTACATACCAAGTAGTTGTATCTGCCTCACCATAGGTGGCCATCTCATTCCTGGTGCTCAGTCTTGACGACAAATATGCAATGCCTTCCACAACGGTATAATCCGTAACCGTTTTGGTTTCAAAAACAACATCGTTATTTTCATCAAACTTGATTTTTCCGTTTTCATATACCGGCACAAGATATGAAACAACCGTACCGTCGCCTTCCGTTCCCGAAGCTCCGCCGGTACCAGTTCCGCCGCTTCCGGTGTCTGTACCTCCGCCGACGTCGGTATTTCCACTGTCAGTGCCCGTTCCATCGGATGCGCTTGCCGTCAGACATATTCCCGACAGCATTCCCGCCGCCATAACTATGGTGAGAAGCATACTTAAAATTCGTTTTTTCATGGTGTGCCTCCTAATTTTGTATTGCTGAAAGAACTTGTTTAGTATAATGTGCAAGCATTATACCAAACAGTGATATCCCTCTTGCGATTTGGTTTGTTATATCGTATTTTTTATCATTTTTCAATAGCTATCGTAAAAAACACAATATTTTTTTGAGTAAGTACAGCTTTGATTTTCGTAGGAGCGCGAGGGAGTGCTTTTTGCTCGAAATCAACCTCGCAAAAAACTGCGAGGTTGATTTCGAGCAATTCCCTTTAACAAAAAAAGACTGTCCTAAGACAGTCTTGATTTTTTGGAGCTGATAACCAGAGTCGAACTGGTGACCTCATCCTTACCAAGGATGTGCTCTACCATCTGAGCTATATCAGCACGACTTGGCGACCTGGATGGGACTCGAACCCACGACCTCTAGCGTGACAGGCTAGCGTTCTAACCAACTGAACTACCAGGCCGTATGGTGGGGACTACAGGGCTCGAACCTGTGACCCTCTGCTTGTAAGGCAGATGCTC
>CAZYTA010000030.1:0-32457 GCA_964650465.1 uncultured Oscillospiraceae bacterium
CGGTGAGTTTGAGTTCATTTACTGTAAAAACGGAGTGGTTGCCTACCGCAGAAGGAGCCGCAATGACTCTCTTGAGGTGTATATAAATACAGGCGGCGGCAGTGCGAAGGTATGCGGTGTGGAAATTGAAGGAAAATCCTTCAAGATTATTTAAATTAACACTTTACAAATCGCAATTTTTAGGTTACAATATATGATAGAAAAAAGTTGCGAGGTATTGGAAATGACAGCCAAATATAAAAGAGTTTTGATTAAGCTGTCGGGAGAGGCGGTATACGGCAACGACATTGCCGAATACACCACCGACAAGGACGGAAACAAAGTAGTAAAAAGCGTACCCATTATTGACAGAGACAAGCTTGACAGAATCGGTGCCGAGCTGAAAAAGGTGACCGAGCTGGGTGTTGAGGTCGGTATAGTTATCGGAGGCGGTAACATATGGCGCGGCGGACGTCTGGGCGAAGGCTTTGACAGAACGAGAGCTGACCATATGGGAATGCTTGCAACGGTGATAAACTCCATTGCACTGTCCGAGACTCTTGAAAAGCTGGGTGTGGAAACACGTGTTATGTCCTCGGTGGAGATGCCACAGTTCGCCGAGACCTACATACAGTCCAGAGCCGTAAGCCACCTTACCAAGGGACGTGTGGTTATTTTTGCAGGCGGTTCGGGAATATCCCACATGACCACCGATACAACATCTGTGCTCAGAGGTGTGGAAATAGAAGCTGATGTGGTAATGCTGGCGAAGAACATCGATGCCATCTACACAGCAGACCCCAGACTTGACCCCACGGCGGTAAGAATACCCAGACTTGATTACAACGAATTCCTCGCAAAGGGACTGAAGGCAATAGATGCCACTGCGGCGGCATACGCTATGGAGAACAATATGCCTCTTTTGCTGTTCGGTCTTGACAATCCTGCCAATATCGTTACTGCAATATGCGGCGGCGAGACAGGTACAATTGTAGAAAAAATATGATATATTGAAAGGAATAAACAACATGAAAGCAAACCTTAAAGATTTTGAAACAAAAATGCAGAAATCCTGCACAGCTCTCGAAACAGAGCTTAAATCAATAAGAGTAGGACGTGCAAGCGCGGCAGTGCTTGATAAAATATCGGTTGATTACTACGGCTCGGCTACCCCCATTAACCAGATTGCCGCTATCTCAACAACAGATGCAAGAACTCTTGTTATCACTCCCTGGGATGCATCAACAGTAAAGGAAATCGAAAAGGCAATTCTCGCATCAGACCTTGGTATCACACCTCAGAATGACGGCAAGGTCATCCGTCTCACCTTCCCCACTCTCACAGAGGAGCGCAGAAAGGAAGTTTCCAAGCAGGTATCAAAGTGCGGTGAAGATTCAAAGGTTGCTATCCGTAACATCCGCCGTGAAGCAAACGATTATCTCAAGAACGAAAAGAAGGCAGGCACCCTTACAGAGGACGATGTAAAGGCGGGAGAAAAGGACGCTCAGGACCTTACAGACAAGTATATCAAGAACATAGATGCACTTGTTGCTGCCAAGACCAAAGAGGTAATGGAAATATAATGAGACTTTTCTCATTAAAAAAGAAAGACATCAAAAGCGGCGGCACAAAACCGCCGCTTCGTCATATAGCTTTCATTATGGACGGCAACGGCAGATGGGCTAACTTACGAGGTCTCCCCCGTGAAATGGGACACAAGGCAGGTGCTGAGGCGTTCCGTAAAATAGTGGAGTGCTGTATCGACCGTGACATTGAGCTCGTAACCGTCTATGCCTTTTCAACCGAAAACTGGAAGCGTCCTCAGAGTGAGGTTGACGGCATAATGAAGCTTTTGACAGAATATCTCCATAACGGATTGTCAAATCCCCACCGCAAGAATTCAAAAATACGCTTTTTGGGAGATATTACACGTTTTTCACCCGAAATACAGAAGCTTATGGCTGAAATAGTTGAAAAATCAAAGGACTATCCCCACTCTCTCAATATTGCCATAAACTACGGCGGCCGTGACGATATAGTTCATGCCGTCAATTCCCTTATTGCAGAAGGCAAAACAGAGATTACCGAGGAGGATATTTCCTCCCACCTTTACACCTGCTCTCAGCCCGACCCCGACCTGATAGTCAGAACGGGCGGCGAGTGGAGACTGTCAAACTTCCTGACCTGGCAGTCAACCTATTCCGAGCTGTATTTCACAAAAACGCTATGGCCCGATATGACCGAAAAGGATGTAGATGAGGCAATTGAATTTTTCGCATCCCGTCAAAGACGCTTTGGTGATGTAAAGGCGAAGTGAGCCGATTAACGGACCGTCGGGGATGCTGTGAGCGAAGCAAGGTTGATTTGCTTCGCAAATCTTCAATAAATTATAAAAAACTTCAAAATGCTTTTGGGAGGTTCGGAGGGGCTTTTTGCTAAAAAGCCCCTCTGAGAAAACACCCAAAAGACACACCGTATGATAACATAACTTTAAGGAGATATAATGAAAACAAGAATAATAACTGCAGTTGTGGCTTTACTTGTATTTATCCCCATTGTGATTTTTGCAAACACAGTGCTTGTTGCATTTTCAGGCGGCTTTGAATTGAAGCTTATCAACCTTGCGCTTGCGCTTTTGTCTGCTGTAGGAGCATATGAAGCCATAAAATGCGTTGGTGAGCACAAAAATCTATTTATGATTCCTGCTATTGCCGTTGCGGCAATATTACCCTTGCTGACAGCTGAGGAGCTGGGGCTGTATACCCCCATCTTTATAATACTCCTTTTCTATCTTCTCTTTATGGGGGTTTTAAACAACTCAAAAGTCAGCGCAGATAAAATTCTCGTTGCATTTGCACTGACCTTTTACGTGACCGCCTCCTTTGGGGCTATGCTGGTGCTTTATAATACCGACATCAAGCTTTTCCCCCTCATCTTCATCGGTGCGTGGGTAACAGACACCTTCGCTTATTTTTCAGGTTATTTTCTCGGAAAGCACAAGCTTATCCCCTCTGTAAGTCCCAAGAAAACAGTTGAGGGAGCTGTAGGCGGCTCTCTTGCAACCACAATATGCTACGGCGTTTACGCTTGGTTTATGACAGGTGATATCAAGCTGACAGCAGTGCTGACCCTTGTAGGTCTCGTTGCCAGCGTTATTTCACAGCTTGGAGACCTTTCGGCATCTCTTATCAAGCGCCACTGGGGTATCAAGGACTACGGAAATCTCTTCCCCGGACACGGAGGTGTGCTTGACCGCTTTGACAGCATTCTGGCGGTTTCGGCATTCTTATACATTGTATCGTTATTTGTAAATATTTAAGGATTTAATTATGAAAAAGCTTGCACTTCTTGGCTCAACAGGGTCTATCGGTACGCAGACCGTTGAGGTAGCCAGAGAAAAAAATATACAGATAACCGCTCTTGCGGCTTATTCAAATATAAAGCTCCTGGAAGAGCAGATACGTGAATTCAAGCCGAGACTTGTAGCTGTAGTGGACAGCGAAGCAGGCAATGAATTGAAAATAAAGGTATCTGACACCGACACAAAGGTTCTTATCGGAGAGGAAGCGGTAACAGCCGTTGCCGAGGAAGCCGAGGCAGATATTCTGCTCAACTCCCTTATGGGACGCTGCGGTATCCGCCCCACTGTGGCTGCAATACGCTCGGGCAAGGACATTGCCATGGCAAACAAGGAGCCCCTTGTTGCCGCAGGCGATATAATTCTTGACGAGGTTAAAAAGGCAGGAGTGAAGCTATTACCCGTTGACAGCGAGCATTCGGCTATATTCCAGTGCCTTGACAACGCTCACAACTCACCCGAATTTATAAAAAGGCTGATAATCACGGCATCGGGCGGTCCCTTCTTCGGTAGGACAAGGGAGGAGCTTGAAAAGGTAACTCTTGCCGATGCGCTGAAGCACCCCACATGGTCAATGGGGGCAAAAATCACAATTGACTCCGCAAGTCTTATGAACAAGGGACTTGAGGTAATTGAGGCGGTAAGGCTTTTCGGAGTGCCTGCCGACAGAATAGACGTAACGGTTCACCGTCAAAGTATTGTGCACTCGATGGTGGAATTTGTGGACTCCTCGGTTCTTGCCCAGATGGGCAACCCCAACATGAAGCACTGCATTGCATTTGCTCTCACCTATCCCGAAAGACAGCCCTCTCTTTGTACGCCTCTTGATTTTACAAAGTCCTTTTCCCTTACCTTTGACAAGCCCGATGAGGAGACCTTTACCCTTCTCCCTCTGGCACGCCGTGCGGTAACAATTGGCGGTAACGCACCTGCCGTAATGAACAGTGCCAACGAGGAGGCGGTAGCGTTGTTTTTGAAAGAGAAAATTCGCTTTACCGACATATTCACTTTAGTTGAGGAGGCGGTAAATTCACTGCCCCGCCGCAATACTGTAACCCTCGACTCCCTTGAGGAGGATGACCTGCTTGCCCGAAGCTTTATAAAAAGCGTTGTTGGAATATAGCGGAGAGCCTCCGCCGTCAGTTCTCGCCTATCGTTGCCATACAAATAACCCAACAAAGCAAAACGGCGAGGTTAATCTATTGATAAACAAAAAAATAATCTCAGTTTGCTTTTCGAGGGAGCGCGAGGGAGTGCTTTTTGCTAAAAAGCATTCCCTCGCAAAAAGCTGCAAGGTTATTTTAATGCAATTTTTTAGTATATAAAACAAATTTTGTATATACAATAAATTATATTCTATTTTTACTTTTACACGGAGGAATTAAATGTTCTGGAAGATTTTACTTGCTCTTGCCTTTTTCGGATTTATGATATTGGTACACGAATTCGGACATTTCATAACAGCCCGAATTTTCAAGGTAGGAATCAATGAGTTTTCCGTAGGTATGGGTCCGAAGCTCATTTCCCGAAGAAGCAAAAAAACAGGTACTGCCTACTCTCTCCGCGCCCTGCCCATAGGAGGCTTTGTGAGTCTTGTGGGTGAGGATGAAGAGCTTGACCGTGAGGACGCTCTTACCAAAAAGCCCTGGTGGCAGAGATTTATAATACTCGGCGCAGGCTCATTTATGAATATTGCCACAGCGGTCGTTGCTATGTTTATACTGCTTTCCATGTCCCCGCACTATCCCACCACATATATAGCCGACAGAGAAGAATACTCGGTTATAGAAGACTCTGTGCTTGGGGAGTACGGAGTCCGTGATATGGACAAAATAGTGGAAATAGACGGCGAAAAAATGAATGTATGGCAGGACATTTCATATAAAATAATGTCCGACGGTATTAAGCCTCTTGACATTGTAATAGAACGTGACGGTGAGCGGATAGTATTGGAGGATGTGCAATTCAATACACAAACCGTTGATGGCTCGCTGTACGGAATAGTGGACTTCAAGCCGCTGTTTACCAAGCGGAGTGTCCCCACTCTGATAAAGGAAGCTGTTTTTCAGTCGTTTTCCACTGTAAAAATGATTATTTCCACCCTTGCCGACCTTGTTACAGGAAGGTACGGGCTTGAAGCCGTATCGGGACCTGTGGGCACTGTAGAGGTGATTGCCGAAAGTGCCAGTCAGGGAATTGAGTCGCTATTGTACTTCTTCGTGTTCATAAGCATGAATTTGGGAGTTGTAAACCTTTTGCCGATTCCCGCTCTTGACGGAGGAAGAATAGTGTTCGTGCTCATAGAGGCAATACGAAAAAAGCCCTTGAAGCCCGAAACCGAGGGTATTATCCACACTGTAGGAATGGTAGTGCTGTTGATTTTCATGGCAGTGGTAATGGTAAATGATATAATAAAGCTTATATGAGGTTTTTATGAGAAAGCTTAAACATAAAATAACCGCAGGCACTGTTGAAATAGGCGGAGATGCACCTGTTTCGGTGCAATCCATGATAACATCCGACCCGAGAAACAAGGAAGCATGTACAAGAGATATTCTGAGACTTGCAGATGCAGGCTGTGATATTGTACGGTTTACTCTGCCCGATATTGAGGCGGCAGAAAACATTCCGTACTACAAAAATGCAGTTAAGGGAAAGAATACAGCTCTTGTGGCTGACATACATTTTGACTACCGTGTAGCTATACGTGCCGCAGAGCTTGGCATTGACAAAATACGCATAAATCCCGGCAATATCGGAGATGAAGCAAGGGTAAAGGCGGTAGCCGATATCTGCAAACAGCGGCACATCCCCATCAGAATCGGCGTGAACAGCGGTTCTCTTGAAAAGGGACTGCTTGAAAAATACGGCTCCCCCACTGCCGAGGCTCTTGTTGAATCGGCACTGAAGGAGATTGATGCCCTCAGACGCTTTGATTTTAACGATATTGCGGTTTCTGTCAAATCATCCGATGTGGTTACCATGATAGATGCCTACCGAAAGCTATCATCACAGACTGACTGTCCCCTGCACCTTGGTGTTACCGAGGCAGGAACACTGAAAAAGAGTCTCATTAAATCCTCTGTAGGTATAGGTACTTTGCTTTCCGAGGGTATCGGAGACACGATCCGTGTATCAATTACAGACGATGTGATCGAGGAAGTTATTGCAGGCAGGGAGATACTTTCATCACTTGGACTTTATACAAAAGGAACCTTCGACCTTACCTCCTGTCCCACCTGCGGAAGAACAAAAATAGAGCTTGTGGAGATAGCAAAAAAGGTAGAGCAGGCGCTTGAAAATATTCCGCCCATAGGAAACCGAAAGATAAGAGTTGCGGTAATGGGCTGTGTTGTAAACGGACCCGGCGAGGCAAGAGAGGCGGACATCGGCATTGCAGGCGGCATTGGCGAGGCTTTGCTTTTCAAAAAGGGTGTGCCTGTGTGCAAGGTGCCCGAGGACAAAATAGTTGATGTATTACTTGAAGAAATAGAAAAAATGAGGACATAGAATTGGAATTTGAAATTAACAGCGTATCTCTTGCCCAAAAGCTGTCAAAATATCAGCCCGAGGGCATAAAGCTGTCGCTTCTTGAGGGAATTTACTCATATAAATGTGCGGTCAACAAAGACAAGCGCACTATAATTATACATATTTCCTCCGACAAGCTTTTGCAGAAATCTCTCCTTTATGAAATAGAAAAAGAAATAACCGAAGCCTATCAGCTGAGTGCCTGCTTTATTATGCCCCACTATGACAGCAAGCTGTTCACAGAGGGCTATTACAGCGAGCTTATAGCCGAGCTGAGACGAAACACGGCTCTTGCCAACGGCTTTTTTGACAACGGTAAAATGGTACGTGAGGACAATAAGCTGACCTTCCGACTTGACGGAGGGCTTGGAAAGCTCCCTCAGGACGCCGAATGCGCAAGAATAATTGCGGATATTATCAAAAGCGAATTTGGCCTTGCGCTGGAGGTATCAATAGAGGATTCGACTCCCTTTGATATGGAGTCATATATTGCCGAATCCGAGCGCTCCATACCCATGCCCGTTGCACCTCAGCCAAAGGTTGAGGACACAAGAGAGGCTGTGTATTCGCTGATGGAGGCAGAAGCCGAGGAGGAGGGCGAGGAAGAAAAAGGTCCTGACAGCTTCCGCTCGGGCTTTATGGAATTTGACCTGACCGAAAAAACGGTTATTTACGGAAAGGCAAGAAAAAAAGAGACTCCCCTTAAAGCTATCAAGGATGCCTTCGGTGCGGAGCAGAAAAAGCTTTTGGCTGTGTGCGGTAAGGTCTTTTTTACAGACAGCCGTGAAACACGCTCGGGAGATAAGACGATAGCAACTGTCCAGATAACAGATGAGCAATCCTCGATATCGGTAAAATTCTTCTGCCCTACAGAAGCCTGGGGCGAAGCAAAGGGCTCTCTTAAGCCGGGAAATGTTATACAGGTTATCGGACAAATTGACTTTGACAAATACGAAAATGAAATAGTGCTTAAGCCCGCCACGGTGTACAAGATATCCTGTAAAAAGAGACAGGATGATGCCGAGGAAAAGCGTGTTGAGCTTCACATACACTCTCAGCTTTCGGCAATGGATGCGGTAATATCTCCCACAGACATTGTCACCACTGCCCATGCATGGGGACACCGTGCAGTTGCCATAACCGACCACGGAAACGTACAAGGCTTCCCCGATGCGATGCTTGCGGCAGAAAAGCTGGATATGAAGGTGCTCTACGGACTTGAAGCCTACTTCGTTGACGATACTGCACGTGCGGTATACGGTGAGTCAAACGCAAGCTTTGAAAAGGACACCTTTATTGTTTTTGACATAGAAACCACGGGACTCTCCCCTCTGACCTGCGCTATTACCGAAATCGGAGCGGTAAGATACCGAGGCGGTGAAGTTGAAGAGCGCTTCAACACCTTTGTAAACCCCGGTATGCCCATTCCCGAAAACATTGTTCAGCTGACAGGAATTACCGATGACATGGTAAAGGATGCTCCCGATGTAAAAACGGCGGTAAAGAGCTTCCTTGATTTCTGCGAAGGCAATATTCTTGTGGCTCACAACGCCAACTTTGATATGGGATTTATAAAAAAAGCGGCTGAGGACCATTCTCTTGACTGCAAAAATCCTTATCTTGATACACTTGCGCTGTCACGCCACCTTAACACAGAGCTGAAAAAGCACAAGCTTGACACTCTGCAGGAATATTTCGGCTTGGAAGCCTTCAATCATCACAGGGCTTGCGACGATGCCGAGATGCTGGCAAAGATATTCAAGTGTATGTGTCAGAAGCTAAAAAAAGAGGGTGTGGCAAATATTTCGGATATGATACTGTCTATGTCCGAAAAGACCGACCCCAAGAAGCTTCGCCCCTATCACATGATAATTCTCGTAAAAAATCAGGCAGGTATGATGAATCTCTACCGCCTTGTTTCGGAATCCTATCTGACATATTTCAACCGTCAGCCAAGAATTCCCAAGACCCTTCTTGAACGCTACCGAGACGGACTTATCATAGGCTCAGCCTGCGAGGCGGGAGAGCTGTATCAGGCGGTACTGGCAGGTAAAAATACAGGTGACCTTTTGAAGATAGCCTCCTTCTATGACTATCTTGAAATACAGCCCCTGTCAAACAACGCCTTTATGATAGAAAACGGCACTGTCCCCGATATGGACAAGCTTATTGAGATAAACAAGGAAATAATCAGCCTTGGCAAAAAGGCGAAAAAACCTGTTGTTGCCACCTGTGACGCTCATTTCCTGAACAAGCAGGATGAAATATACCGCCGTATACTTGTATCTGCAAAGTTTTCCGATGCGGACCGTCCCAATCCCCTTTATTTCCGTACCACAAATGAAATGCTTGCGGAGTTTTCATATCTTGACGAAGCAACGGCACGAGAGGTGGTTATCACAAACACCAATCTTATTGCGGATATGGTGGAGGAAGGAATACGTCCTATTCCCAAGGGTACCTTCACTCCAAACCTTGAGGGAGCCGAGGATGACCTGCAGAATATGTGCTGGACAAAGGCAAAGAGTATCTACGGCGACCCACTTCCCGACATAGTATACAAGCGGCTTGACAAGGAGCTTACCTCAATCATTAAAAACGGTTATGCCGTGCTCTACATCATTGCGCAAAAGTTAGTTAACTATTCCGAAAGTCAGGGCTACCTTGTAGGCTCACGAGGCTCGGTCGGCTCCTCCTTTGTCGCTTCCATGGCAAGTATTTCGGAGGTTAATCCCCTGCCTCCCCACTACTACTGCCCCAACTGCAAGTACAGCGAATTTATTACCGACGGCTCGGTTGGCTCGGGCTTTGACCTGCCCGACAAGAGCTGTCCTAAATGTAACACTCCTCTCAAGGGCGACGGACACGATATTCCCTTCGAGACCTTCCTTGGCTTCTACGGAGACAAGTCACCCGATATAGACCTTAACTTCTCAGGCGAGGTGCAGGGCAAGGTACATAAATACACGGAAGAGCTTTTCGGAAGTGAAAACGTGTTCCGTGCGGGAACCCTCGGCACTCTTGCCGAAAAAACGGCATACGGCTTTGTTCTCAAATATCTTGAGGGCAGAAATCTCTCTATGCCCAAGGCGGAAATGAACCGTCTTGCCAACGGCTGTGTAGGCGTAAAGCGTACAACGGGACAGCATCCGGGCGGTATCATAGTTGTACCCCGTGAGAACAGCGTATATGAGTTTACTCCAGTACAGCATCCCGCAGATGACCCCAATTCCGATACAATAACGACCCATTTCGCCTTCTCGTATCTTCACGATACAATATTGAAGCTTGACGAGCTGGGACACGATATTCCCACCAAGTACAAGATGATAGAAAAGTATTCAAACACCAACATTATGGAGGTCCCCATGAATGACCCCAAGGTGTATGAGCTTTTCCGCTCCACAGAGCCCTTGGGAGTAACCCCCGAGGATATCGGGTGTCCTCTTGGTACTTTGGGACTTCCCGAGCTGTCAACAAGCTTTGTTCAGCAGGTACTTGTTGAGGCGAAGCCCAAAAACTTTGCCGACCTGCTTCAGGTATCGGGACTCACACACGGAACAGACGTGTGGCTGGGAAATGCTCAGGACCTTATCAACGAAGGCATATGTGACATTTCAAAGGTTATCGGTACCCGTGACGGTATCATGCTTGACCTTATCAACTACGGACTTGAAAACAAGCTGTCCTTTGACATAATGGAAAAAGTACGTAAGGGCAAGGGACTTACCCCCGAACACGAGGCGGCAATGCGCGAGAAGAATGTCCCCGACTGGTACATCTCCTCCTGTAAGAAGATAAAATACATGTTCCCCAAGGCACACGCTGCGGCGTATGTAATGAGTGCTATCCGTATCGGTTGGTATAAAATTTATATGCCTGTTGCCTTCTATGCAGGCTTCCTTACAGCGGCGCCGGGCGGCTTTGATGCAGGAATAGTACTGGGCGGCAGAGCCAATGTGGTACGCTATATTGCCGATGTCAAGGCTAAGGGACACGAGGCGAGCCAGAAGGATATTTCTCTCATTCCCACACTTCAGCTTGCAAACGAGTGTATGTGCAGAGGTATTCCCTTCCTGCCAATTGACCTTGAAAAATCACATTCCCACGCCTTTTTACCCGAGGGCAACGGCATCAGACTGCCCTTCTCCACACTTGGCGGCGTAGGTGATGCGGCGGCGGACAGTATCTTTGAAGCAATGAACACAGGTGAGCCAATCCTCTCAATTGAGGACTTGAGAACCCGCTCGGGTATTTCAAAGGCAGTTATAGACACTCTTCGTGAATTCGGTGTCCTTGACAACCTGCCCGAAACCAATCAAATTACCATGTTTTAGTTAATAGATGTTTTTTGTGGGGAAAGGGCTTTTGAAGTCAAAAGCCCTCTCCCAACACCCCTCACGAAAAACTAATTAAAAAAAACATTTCATTTACGGAAGAAAACCGCGGGTTTTCACCCAAAATTCTCAATTTTTCGCTATACCAATTTCGACGAAATTTTCGGTTTTCACCCAAAAGACACACCGCAATCCTGAAATCCTAAAAGGTATCAGGTTTGGAGGAAAAATCGCGGAGTGCGAAGGCTTACGACTCGCTTTAGCCTCGCACATTGCTCGGCTACGCTCCCTGTATGGCTTGGATTTTTGTAAGTTCCGCTAAACGCTACACTACAAAAATCCTCCGCACAGCCGTACTTGTGTAGGGACCGGCGTCCCCGACGGTCCGTGCAAGAGAAATGCGAAGAAAATGAAATTTTCACAAATCAAAGAAAATCGGAGATTTTCTACATTAGAAAAATTGTTGTTGAGAGTGAATTGTTCGCTCTTTGTATGAGGGTGTAAAATTGAATAAAATAAAAAACCATTTCATTTTCGGTTTTCACCCAAAAGACACACCGTGCGATAACATAACTTTAAGGAGACATACATGAAGATTTTACAAGGTGCAGACCCCTTCATTCTGCTTTATGACGGCAAATACTATTGCTATCCCACCTCGGATTCTCATAACGGATATATCGTATACGAATCCGATGACCTCATAAACTGGACCGACAGAGGTCACTGCCTTGTTAAGGATGATGTTATGGGCAATGACGGCTTCTGGGCACCCGAGGTCACCTATTACAAGGGCAGATTCTACATGGTATATACAGCCGACTTTCATCTTGGTATTGCCGTATCCGACAGTCCGCTGGGACCCTTCAAGCAGGAAGAAAAGCGTTTTCTTGCCGAGCACCGAGCCATAGACGGAAGCTTCTTCATTGATGACGATGGGAGAGTTTACCTCTATTACGTGGGCTACAATAATCCGGGCGGGCCTATCTGTGTACAGGAGCTGACCGAGGATTTGATGAGCTTTAAAGGCGAGCAAAAGGTGCTCATACGCCCCGAATGCGATTGGGAGCTGGTGACCGCCTATGAATACGAGGGCAAAACACTCTGTGTCACCGAGGGACCCTTTATGCTCAAGCACAAGGGCAAATACTACCTGACCTACTCAGCAAATGACTATCAAAGCCCCAAATATGCGGTGGGCTTTGCAGTGTCAGATTCGCCTATGGGCGATTTTGTGAAATATGAAAATAATCCCATTCTCATCGGAAACGGCAAAATACAGGGCACAGGGCACCACTGCTTTACCACCTCAAAGGACGGCAGAGAGCTTATCTGTGTCTACCACGCACACAACAGCGCAACGGAAATACACCCCAGAATGACACACGTCTCACCCGCCTACTTTAAAGAGGAAAACGGGAAAACGGTGCTGAGGATAGAGTTGGAATAGCTTTGTTCAATGCACAATGCACAGTGCATTTTTCAGAAGCAAACAAAAAAATGACGGTCAAAACCGTCATTTTTTCATTCACATATAATCTTGTAAGCCTCTCCGCAACGCTTTGCCTTTTCTTCATCATCGAAAAAGGCAACGAGTGTTGGTCCTGCGCCTGTCATTGTGACCTTCAGCGCACCGCAGGACATCAGTCTTTTGTATTCTGCCATTGTTTTGGGCGACGAAGGAAGCACTACCCTTTCAAAATCATTGAAGGTATTTTTTGCAAGCGCATATATATCGCCATTTTCAATAGCCTTTATAACGGCTGTATGGTCATATTCTCCGCCGTTATTTTCAAGGCTGTCAAAATCCGAATAGACCTTGCCTGTAGACAGCTTTTCGCCTTCCTTTGAAATAACCAGCCACAGACCGTCAAGGTCGGCACACTTCAGAGGTGTGCATTCATCTCCGATGCCTGTACAAAGACAGGGAATTTTTTCAAGACAATAGGGCACATCTGCACCCAGTGATTTTGCGATACTGTGTCTGAGAGCTTTGTCAAGAGTACCGAAAAGCTCCTCCATACACTCTATAGTTGCCGCCGCATCAGCTGAGCCGCCGCCCATACCCGAGGCTGTGGGAATATTGTTTTCAATTGTGATGCTCACACCCTGTCCCTCAATGCCCATTGCATCAAAATATGCTCTCGCCGCTCTTGTGCAAAGGTTGTCCTCAGCGGGGATGCCTTTATCAGATGATATAAAGGTCACCTTGCCTGTGCCGTTCTTTTCAACACGCACTCTGTCGGCAAGTGTGGCTCGTGCCATAACCGAGGTCAGCGAATGGTATCCGTCGGGTCTTTTTTTGCCTATTTCAAGAGTCAAATTTATCTTGGCGTACGCCTGTCTTTCTGCCATCACTGTTTCTTCTGCCCTATTTTATTTTCGGTTCTGTTCATAAGGCGCTTAATGTTTGAACGGTGCATAACAATAACTATAACCGCAATAAGCACCGATATAACCGTGGAAATAAAGCCCTTGTCTGTATTGAATGCGTTGAGAAGCATGGGATAGAAAAAGGCGCAAATGACAGACCCCAGAGATATGTAGCGTGAAACATATACGATAACCACAAAAACTATGACAAGGATAGCAAAAACCAAGGGGTTGAGGCAAAGTATTGAAATAGCCGCAACAGCCACGCCCTTACCGCCGCGAAACTTGTAGTAAACGGGGAAAATATGACCGAGTATTGCAAACAGTGCGGCAATATATGCACCGCCCTCACCCATGAGAAACATTGAAACAAGCACCGACACTGCCGCCTTGAGCCCGTCGCAAATAAAGGTGATTATACCCCATTTTCTTCCGTATGTGCGTACCATATTTGTGGCGCCTGCGTTTCCGCTGCCGTATTTTCTTATATCGTCATGGTGGAAGATTTTAGACAGTATAACCGCAAAGTTAAGACTTCCCAAAAGGTATGCCGCTATGGCGCATAACAACAGTGCTACACCTGCAATCCAACCCTTATCTGTTTCAAAAAGAGCCAAAAGTCTGTTGTCATAATTGAAGGGAACTGCCGTTCCTTCCACAACAACACCGTAGGGTACCTCGTTTCCGCAGAGCTTTGTGAACAAGTATCCGAATTTTACAATTTCCTTGAAGCTCATTTATCTTCCCCCTTTTCTCTTATGATAAGCTTGATGGGTGTGCCTTTAAAGCCAAAGGTGTTTCTGAGGCAGTTTTCTATATAACGCTGATACGAAAAGTGGAAAAGCTCTGCCTTATTGCAGAATATAACAAACGTGGGAGGCTTTACGCCTATCTGTGTCATATAGTAAATTTTGAGGAACTTGCCCTTATCCGACGGAGGCTGAACACGTGAGGTTGCCTCTGCCAGTACATCGTTGAGCATACCTGTAGACACTCTCAGGTTGGACTGAAGATTGACATAGTTTATATGCTCAAAGAGTGTGTCAACTCTCTGTCCCGTTTTTGCCGAAATGAAAACAAGGGGTGCGTAGGTCATATAGGACAGCGCCTGATAGACCTCCTCGGTAAACTTCTTTGTTGTGCTGTTGTCCTTATCTATGGTGTCCCATTTATTTACACAGATAACAGATGCTTTTCCCGCCTCGTGAGCAAGACCTGCTATTCTTTCGTCCTGTGCGGTGACGCCCTCGTTTGCATCTATCATAATCAAACACACGTCGCTTCTCTCTAGAGCAAGATTTGCTCTCAGGACACTGTATTTTTCAATAGAATCCTCTATCTTTGCGTTGCGGCGTATTCCTGCCGTATCAATAAGATTATACTTGCCGTGCTCGTTTTCCACAAAGGAGTCAATGGCATCTCTTGTTGTGCCTGCCACATCCGAGACAATGACTCTTTCCTCGCCCAATATTTTGTTGACAAGGGAGCTTTTGCCCGCATTGGGCTTACCGATAACAGCTACTTTTATTGTATCCTCATCTTCCTCCTCAACGTCGCTGTCGGGGAAATATGACACAACCTCGTCAAGTATATCGCCCGTACCCGTTCCGTGAACTGACGAAACGGCTATAGGGTCATTTTCAAAGCCCAGCTCATAGAACTCATAAAATTCCATGGGCGGAGCACCTACGCTGTCGCATTTATTTACAGCGAGCACTACGGGCTTGCCCGAGCGCTTGAGCATATTTGCCACATCGCGGTCGGCGGCGGTCACTCCTGTGGTAACATCGGTGAGCATTATTATAACATCTGCTGATTCAATGGCAATCTGCGCCTGAGTGAGAATGTGCTTCAATATGATATCATCTGCTTTAGGCTCGATACCGCCTGTGTCGATAAGTGTCATTTTTTTGGAGCACCATTCGGTTTCGTAATATATTCTGTCTCTTGTTACGCCGGGAGTATCCTGAACAATGGATATTCTTTCACCGACTATTTTATTGAAAAAGGTGCTTTTTCCAACATTTGGTCTGCCCACAATGGCAACAATGGGTTTTGACATACTGTCCCTCCTTTGAGGTTTTTTGTGTGTTTTTCTCGGGGGTGCTTTTTAGCAAAAAGCACCCCTCGGGCTCCTCCGACTCGCTTTAGCCTCACACATTGTTCGGCTACGCTCTCTGGACGGCTTGAAAAGCATTTTGAAAGTATCCAGTATCCGTAGGGGAGGCTATTAGCCTCCCGTTTGTTTTGGATTATTGCGTATATGTCGGGAGGATAATATCCTCCCCTACATCCTTATGACAACCAACCTAAACGAGACGTTTTTCTTTGTTGGGTTGCTCGCACGGCAACAATAGGCGAGCAATGCCAGCGGAGGCTCGCCGCTTTTTATGCTACGGAAAATCGCGCTGAATCAACCTCGCCGTTTTTCTTTGTTTGAATGAGTGTACAGGTTACGATAGGCGAGAATTGCCTGCGGCGGCTCGCCGCTTTTATTCTATTATTCCGTACAAAAAGTCTGTTCCCTCGGCGGTAGGCAATACCTTAACGCCCAGCGCTATTTCCATTTCCTCCACGGTAACACCGTCAAGGAAGCAATCGCCCTCATGACGCAAAGCGTTGCGTGGAATGAGCAATGTGTCGCCCAACTCTTTACCCTTGAGCTGTGCGATAATATCCTGACCTGTGAGAAGTCCCGAAACGGTAACATTCTCGCCGTAAAAGTCATTTCTTATACAATAGACCTTACAATCTATATTATACCAAATTTTTCTGATTTTTTCAACCTGCTCGACAATAGTTTCGTATGCGGCTTTTCCCGTAGCTATGCTGATGTGCTTTTCGATGCTTGTATCGGGCTCATCTTCGGTTATGAAATCTATCTCGGCATCTATATCGTCAACCATTGAGGTTATCATTCCCACGCCGTTTTCCAACTGAGGGAAGCCCTCATAAAATTCAGGTGACGGAAGAGGTCTGTTTGCCTTCAAATAAAATTCATCCGATGCAAAAACAAGCCTTGTGCCGTACTTTTTCAGGAATTTCTCTCCTATTTCTTCAATGGTATCAATAACCTTTGCGCAATCCTCGGCGTCAAAGGGCTCCAAGGGGTAGAGTCCCTTTCTGTATTTTGTCAAGCCTACAGGCACCACGGACACGCTCTTGAGCTTAGGCACAAGCTTTTCAAGGTCGTACAAGCTCCGTTCAAGCTCCTTGCCGTCATTTACGTTTTTGCACAGTACTATCTGCGCATTGAGGTCTATACCGCCGTCGGCAAGAAGCTGCATCTGCTCCAGCACCCTTCCCGCAAAGCGGTTATTCAGCATCATACATCTCAGCTCGGGATTTGTCGCTTGCACCGAAACATTTACAGGGGAAATATGCATCTTAATCAGTCTTTCCAGCTCTGAATCGGGAACATTTGTAAGCGTAACATAGTTTCCGAAAAGAAAGGCAAGGCGTGTATCATCGTCCTTGAAATAGATGCTCTCTCGCATTCCGTGAGGATTCTGGTCGATAAAGCAGAATATGCATTTATTGCGGCAGGATTCCTGCTTGTCCATCAGATATGTCTCAAATTCAAGACCGATATCGTCATATTCATCCTTTTTTATTTTTACTTCCCTTGTGTCAAGGGTAATACTTACCGTTCTGTCACATATATAGAAGCGGTAATCCAATATGTCTCTTATAGGATTGGAATTTATCGCTACAAGCTTCTCTCCTGCCCTGATGCCCTTTTTATCGGCATAAGAGCCCGGAACAACCGACTTTATCTCAATCATTGATTTATCCTCTATAACATTAGTGTAAAAAGCGGCGAGGTTGCTTTCGAGAAAGTCCCATATAGTAAAAATATGCCATACCTATGCGGTATGGCACAATTTTCGTTCCGATTAGTTCTGCTTTATGACTTCCTCGCCATTGTAAGAACCGCACTTTGAACAAACTCTGTGAGGAAGGTTGTACTCTCCACACTTAGGGCACGCTGAAAGTCCGGGAACCTTAAGCTTCCAAACGCTTGAGCGTCTCTTATTCTGTCTCTGACTTGATACTTTTCTCTTCGGTACTGCCATCTTACTTGACACCTCCTCATTCTATATGTTAGATATAGTTTATACTTTTTTATTCCTTGTCTGCAAGGAAATGCATTAAGACAACCTCGCCGTTACACCTTATTGGGTGCATACATAGATTACGGTAGGCGAGAACTGCCAGCGGCTGCCAGCCGCTTTTTATTCCTCGTCGAAGAAATGCTCCAGCACACTCCAACGCGGGTCCTTCTCTACCCTCACACATCCGCAGTCACCGAGGTTCAGGTCGGCACCGCATTTGGAGCAAAGCCCCTTACAGTCATCATGACAAATGTGGGATATGGGAAGATTTAAAATTATGTTTTCCCTTACAAGCTCACCAAGGTCGATAAGCCCGTTTTCGGGAATGATATACTCATCGTTGTCCATATTCTCGAGGCTTTCTGCTATGGGGTACTTAAGGTCAAGCACCAGCTCACGCTCAAGCTCCTTGAGACATCTCGAACAAACGGTTTTGTATCTTACGGTCAGCACTGCCGAAAGCTCTATATAGCCCGACATATTTACCGCACTGCCCTCAATTCGGGGGGATTCAAGAAAGGTCACCTCAAGCTCCTCGTCAATATCTACGGGAGTATTTACTGCAAGCTCTCTTACATCGCCTCGGAGCAAACCCGAAACATCAAGCATAAAGGAATTGTTAACTGTCTGTTCCATCAAAACCTCTTTCGCGGGGTTTAGCGAAAAACCGCAATGTATATTATACACACGGCTTTTCTTTTTGTCAATATTTATTTTACTTTTTTATTAATTTTTAACAAAAATAATTTAAAATCAGCTGTTCTTCTGTTTGTTAGCCTCAATTTCAGCCTTCTTACGAGCGTCCTCTTCTGCAATTATCTTCTCATTTGACTCCTCGTAGTTCTTAAGCTTAGCATCTGTAAAGGTTGTATAACCAAAACCGGATACCTCAAGACCGGAAAGCTTCTTCGACTTAAGATATGAAGCTACGTTGAAGTGAAGGGGTGCAACGGGTGCAAGTTCAAGAAGCATTTCCTCAGCATCGTGAAGGAGAGAAATTCTTTCCTTATTGTTAAGAGTGTTGAAGATCTTGTCGATGAGAGCATTGTACTCCTCGTCATCAAGTCCTGTTACATGAGTTGCCACTCTTTCATCACTTGTGATGTCGATAGCTTCACCGCTGTATTCCTTTGCAAAGGGCGCAAGGAAGGAGAATGCATCTGTTGTAAGTCCCTGATAGTCTATACCGATAACGTCAAAGTTACCTGCATAAAGCTTGTTTGTATAGTTTCTTCCGCCGCCTGAGCTGAGCTTAACCTTGAAGCCGAGTCCTTCCCAAACTTCCTTGGTGTACTCTGCTATAGCCACGTCAGCTTCATCACGGAGAGTATAGATTTCGATTGTATAATCGGAAGCCTTGATACCTGCTTTTGCAATAAGGCTCTTTGCCTCATCAAGCTGTGCCTCTGTGTCGATAAGCTCACCGCCGACCTTTCTGAAGTCCTTGGAGGTCTTGGTGTCTCTTACGCCCTTGGTAACAAGACCTGTGGCGGGCTTAGCACCCATACCTGCTATCTCTGCAATCTCTTCTCTGTCAAGAGCAATGCTGAGAGCCTGTCTTACAAGTGCGTTATCAAAGGGAGCCTTTGTTGTGTTGAAGAAGTATGAATATACGGAAAGAAGGTCTGCTGTCTTCATCTTCTTTTCGTTTGCTTCATATGTTTCCTTGTCGAAGTAGCTGATGTAGTAGGTCTCGCCGTCCTTGAATCTCTGCATCTGCTCTTCTGCGCTGAAGGTGAAGTCCTGCTGAAGCTTCCAAGGCTTAACTACCTTGAACACGGCTGTATCGCTTTCCTTTTCACGTCCGTAAACAGGATTTCTCTGGAAGGTAACAGTCTTGCCCATTTCAAGGTTTTTGAGTGTGAAGGGACCGTTGGAGGCAAAGTGGTCAAGAGATGATGACCATGAATCCTCTCTGCCGTATACGTTGTCCTCACGCTGTGCCACAAGTGCAGGGCTTGCAACTGCCTCAAGGAAAACATCAAGGTCGAAGGGACCTTCAAACTCTACCTTGAGCAGTGAGTCACTTTCAGCATATACGCCAAGGTCATCGGCTGTAACGTCTCCTGCCTTGTAAGCCTTTGCGTTCTTGATGCCGTAGAGAAGGCAAGCCGCAGGGCTTGAAGTGGAGGGAGAAAGAATTCTTCTCCATGCATATACAAAGTCGTCTGCCTGTACATACTTTTCATCGTCCCAAGAGGTTGAGTCCTCAATCTCGAAATAAAGCCAGTACTCGCCTCTTTCTTCGTCTATCTTGGTATACCAATCCTTAGCAAGTCCCTTTTCAACCTTACCGCTCTCATTGATAACGGTAAGACCCTCGTAAAGAAGACCTGTGTTCATAACAAGTTCTGCATCGTAAATCATGGGAACGGGGTCATAAGCTTTCATTTCCTTGGAAATGGAAACGGGAATGATAGCACCCTTGTCCTCGGGATCGACAGCACATCCTGAAAGAGTTGCCGCCAGCATCAGACATACGAGCATGAGTGATACTAATTTCTTCATAATTTTCCTCCTGAAAAGATAGTGTTACATCAGAGCCGACAAGTATATCCGCTCTTTTCTCACGCAATAATTCACAATGTATTGTATCACAAACCCCTTTTTTTTGCAATGATAATTTTAAAGTTTTTCTTAATTGCACAATACTTTTTTTCATTTTTGCACACTTTTACCAAACAACCGAGTACAATTTACGAAAACTATTAAATTTCGGTTAACAAAAAAGCCTCTTAACCATGGGCACATAAGCCCTTTTCGGAATAATATGTAAATGAACGCAAAAGCGTTTAATATGCTTTGAAAGGAGCTATGCTATGGATTTTTCGACCTTTCTGCCCATATTGCTGGCACTGGGTCTCATCATCATTTCCGAACGGTCCGGAAATAACTCCGATTGCTCTTGTAATTCCTGCAGCTCATGCAACACATCACGTTCTCAAAACAGCGGATGTAACTCACCCGCCTGCCCCGACAATACGCCTGTAGGCTGTGAAAACGGAGGCTCGGCAGTCACCACACGCTGCAACGAGGGAAACGTTGACCTGAACGGCGTGCGTTTTAAAAACTCGCCCGAAGACTTTTGTCCCTGCAGACTTCAGGAGATACAGGACCTTGTTGACAACGGATATGAAACCTGGAGACTGGACCCCGCAGCAGTTGCCGCACGCTTTATGCAAAACTGCTTCATAGACGAATGTTTCAGAGGCTATCCCTCATATCTTGCGGGTAAATGCCGTTGCTGTGACAAAACGTATGTAGTGCTGGGAGTAGGCTGTGCAGGCAGAATGATATTTGAGCTTTGCCAGCCCGTAAAGCAGGGCGAATGCGGTATCTGGATAGTTACCAGATACGGAAAATATAACAACTGCATATGTTAATGCAAAAAAAGCGGTCAGTGACCGCTTTTTTATGTTATGGAAAATTACATTAAGTTTTTTGCGAGGGAGTGCTCCTACGACTCGCTATAGCCTCACACATTGTTCAGCTACGCTCCCTGTACGGCTTGAAAAGCATTTTGAAAGTACCCAGTATCCGTGTAGGGGAGGCTATTAGCCTCCCGTTTGTTTTGGATTATTGCGTATATGTCGGGAGGATAATATCCTCCCCTACATCCTTATGATAACCAACCTGAACGAGACGTTTTTCTTTGTCGGGCTGCTTGCGCGGCAACAATAGGCGAGCATTGCCGGCGGAGGCTCTCCGCTTTTTTATGTTATGGAAAATTCCTCTGAATCAACCTCGCCGTTTTTCTTTGTCGGACTGCTCGCACTGCAACAATAGGCGAGCATTGCCGGCGGAGGCTCTCCGCTTTTTTTCTTGACTTTTTCTTTTCTGTATGTTATCATATTATGTAATGTTGTATAAAATTAGGAATATTTTTGGAATACGGTTTTAAAAAAATGATAATATTAGGTATAGACCCCGGTATTGCAACTGTAGGCTGGGGAGTTGTGAGTCTTGAAAAAGGCAACTTCCGCTACATAGATTGCGGTACCATCAACACTCCCGCAGGAATGAGAGTGGAAAGACGGCTGTTCCTGGTACATATGGCGCTGTCGGATATAATAAAGCGCTACACCCCCGATGAAATGTCCATCGAGGAGCTGTTTTTCAACAGCAACCAAAAAACTGTAATAAACGTAGCACAGGCGCGCGGAGTAATACTCCTTGCGGCAGAGGAAAACAGGCTTCCTCTTTTTGAATACACTCCTCTGCAGGTAAAGCAGGCAATGGTAGGCTACGGCAGGGCGGAAAAAAAGCAGGTAATGGAAATGACAAGAATGTTTTTGAAGCTTGACAAGATGCCAAAGCCCGACGATGCCGCCGATGCATTGGCACTGGCTATCTGCCACGGACATTCCAGAAGCAGTAAGATGAGAAACCTTACCTCCATAAAATATTCCAAGAAAACAGGCGGAAACTGATATGTATTACTATATTTCGGGCAAACTCGTTCTTGTGGGACGGGGAGTTGCTGTCATAGACAACAACGGAATAGGCTACGAGCTGACCGTCAGCGATAAAACCGCAGGACGGCTTCAGGGCTCTGAAGGCGATGTCCGTCTGTTTACTTACTTTCATGTCAAGGAAGATGCTCACGAGCTTTACGGCTTTCACAGCATTGAAGAAAAAAGGATATTCGAAATGCTCATTGCCATATCTGGCGTAGGTCCCAAGGCGGCAATGGCAATACTGTCAGCCCTTTCACCCAATGACTTTACAATGGCTGTTATGTCCGAGGATGCAAAAGCCATATCGTCAGCTCAGGGAATAGGAACAAGAACTGCTCAGAAAATAATTCTTGAGCTGAAAGACAAGCTTTCCAGGGATGACTTTGTTGCCGCACCTTCATCCAAGCCCTCTGCCATTCCTCAAAAGACCTCGGCAGTACAGGATGCACTTCTGTCACTGGAGGCGTTGGGCTATTCGAGAAGCGAGGCTATGCGTGCCATGAGCTTTGAGGGAAGTGAAAATTTGTCGGTTGAGGAGCTTATCCGACTGTCACTGAAAAGACTTACCAAGCAATAACGAGGGTAGAAAATGAAAAGAGATTACAATTTTGACGCCGAGGACAACGGCTTTGAGGATTACAGACTCATATCCACCGCCGAAACAGAAGAAGACAGCTCTCTCGGCGAAAATTCTCTGCGCCCCGAAACTCTCGAGGAATACATAGGGCAGGAAAAGGCAAAGGAAAGCCTCAAAATATCAATAGAAGCCGCAAAGCTGAGAGAAGAGGCTCTCGACCACATATTGCTCTATGGCCCTCCCGGACTGGGTAAGACCACTCTTTCGGCGATAATTGCAAACGAGATGGGCGTAAATCTGAGAATCACCTCGGGTCCCGCCATTGAAAAGCAGGGCGACCTTGCCGCGCTTCTTTCAAATCTCGGACGGGGAGATGTACTCTTTATCGACGAAATACACAGGCTGAGCCGTAATATCGAAGAAATCCTATACCCTGCTATGGAGGATTATGCACTGGATATTATTATCGGCACAGGACCTGCAGCACGAAGCATCAGAATACCACTTGAGCACTTTACACTTATCGGCGCCACCACGAGAGCAGGACAGCTCTCGGCGCCGCTCAGAGACCGTTTCGGCGTAATACACCGACTGGAGTTATATACCGACGAAGAGCTTTGCCGTATAGTTGAGCGAAGCGCAGGCATTCTCGGTATCGAGACTACACATGAGGGTGCGCTTGAAATTGCAAGAAGAAGCAGGGGTACTCCCCGTATAGCAAACCGACTCCTCAAGCGTGTGCGTGACTGGGCACAGGTAAAAGGAGAAGGGGTTATAAACAGGGAAACTGCCGATGCATCCCTCAATATGCTTGAAATAGATTCTCTGGGGCTTGACAACACCGACAGAAGAATGCTTTTGTCAATTATCAAAAACTTCAACGGAGGTCCCGTCGGTCTTGAAACGCTGGCGGCGGTCATCGGTGAAGAATCCGTTACTATTGAAGATGTTTATGAGCCCTATCTTATGCAAATAGGCTTCCTTGCACGCACTCCCAGAGGAAGATGCGTGACAAAAGCCGCCTACGATCATCTGAATGTACCCTATACCGTAAGCGGCACTCAGATGTCCATAGACGAGGACTCTTGACCCTTCGGAAAGGAAAAAAATGGCAAAGACCAAAAAACAGAAAATCAAGATAACACCCCTTGGCGGTATCGGAGAGGTAGGCAAAAACCTGACCGTTGTTGAGTACGGCGATGATATAATAATTGTCGATTGCGGTCTGGGCTTCCCCGATGACGATATGCTGGGAATTGACCTTGTAATTCCCGATGTGACCTACCTTGAAAAGAACATTGAAAAAATACGCGCCATATTTCTCACTCACGGTCACGAGGACCACATCGGCGCCATCCCCTATGTACTCAGAAGCATAAATGTACCCATTTACGGAACACAGCTTACACTGGGAATTCTCTCTCAGAAATTGGAGGAGCATCACCTGGAAAAGGTGGCTCAGCTTCATCGCATAAAGGCAGGCTCTGTAATCAAAACAGGAGCCTTCTCCGTTGAAGCAATCCGTGTAAACCACTCCATTGCAGACAGTGTGGCATATTCAATAACCACTCCTGCAGGAGTAGTTGTTTTCAGCGGAGACTTCAAGATAGACATTACACCCATAGACGGTGAAATGACAGACCTTACCCGCTTTGGCGAAATAGGAAAGAAGGGTGTTCTTGCCTTCTTCTGCGAGTCAACAAACTCCGAAAGACAGGGCTTTACCCCTTCGGAGCGTATAGTAGGAGACAGCCTTGACACAATATTCGCCAATACACGCAAAAGAGTAACCATTGCAACCTTTTCTTCAAACGTACACCGTGTACAGCAGATAATCAACGCCAGTGAAAAGTTCGGCAGAAAAATAGCCGTCACAGGCAGAAGCATGATAAATGTTATCCGTGCCGCAGTTGAGCTGGGGTATATGAAAATACCCGACGGTATGCTCATAGGACTTGAAGAAATGAAGCGTTACCGTCCCGACCAGCTTACCCTTATTACCACGGGAAGTCAGGGCGAGCCTATGAGCGCTCTCTACCGTATGACCTTCTCGGAACACGAAAGAGTAAAGGTAAATCTCGGAAAGGATGACCTTGTTGTAATATCGGCAACACCGATTCCGGGAAATGAAAAATTAGTCAGCGCCATAATCAACGAGCTGCTCCGAAAGGGCGTTGAGGTGGTATACAATCAGGTTGCCGATGTGCATGTATCGGGACACGCCTGTCAGGAGGAAATAAAGCTTCTCACAGCACTTATAAAGCCTAAATTCTTCGTTCCCATGCACGGCGAATTCAAGCATCTGACAAGCAATAAGGCTCTTGCAAAGCTTGTGGGAATACCCGAAGAAAACATCCTCATCCCCGAAACGGGAAAAACCGTGGAAATAGATTCACGCTCCATAAAGCTCGGACAGACTGTTCCGTCGGGCAAGATACTGGTAGACGGCTACGGTGTTGGAGATGTGGGAAGCGTGGTGCTCCGTGACAGAAAGCATCTGGCACAGGACGGACTCATAGTAGTTGTTGTAGCCATAGACACGGAAGGCGGATATATACTGTCCGGACCCGATATTGTATCAAGAGGCTTTGTGTATGTCAAGGAGTCCGAAACGCTTATGGACGGTGTAAGGGCGGCGGCTCTGGCATCGGTTGAGCGTTGTCTGGATGCGGGTGCGACGGATTACAATTCAATAAAATCTGCTCTCAGGGATGACCTGACAAAGCTGCTTTATTCACAGACCAAGCGAAAGCCCATGATACTTCCCATAATAATGGATGTATAAGGCGGGCAGTGCTTCATGTGTTGACTTCGTCGGCGTTATGGTTGATTTTCTACGGAAATCTACAATAAATATTGTTTAAAAATGCTTTTCGGACATGCTTTTTGCTAAAAAGCACCCCCGAGGGAAAAATTTATGCATTGTGCTTACCGCACATTGCATTTACATACAGGAGGTAGTTATGAAACTCATATTTGCTATTGTAAACAATGATGACGGTGCCATTGTATCTGCTCAGCTCATCAAGGCGGGCATCCATGTAACAAAGATGGCATCAACAGGAGGATTCCTTAAAAAAGGAAACCACACCTTTATTACAGCCGTTGAGGATGATGAGGTGGACAAGGTAATCGAAATAATCAAAAACTACAGTAAGAAGAGAACATATTCGGCACCTGCAGATGTAGTTACAGCCGCAAGTCTTGGCGGAAGTGTAACACCTATTCAGGTAACCATCGGAGGCGCAACGGTATTTGTTGCCAACATAGAAAGATTTGAGAGAATATAAATGAGCTTTATTCTGGGCAACCATGCAGTCCTGTCAGCATTTGAGTCGGTCTCAAAGACAGGACAGCATTCTCACGCCTATATTATCGAAGGCGCATCGGGAAGCGGCAGACTTACGCTCGCAAGAGCAATAGCCGCAACGCTTACCTGTGCCTCCGGTTCGGCTTGCTTCTCCTGCCCGTCCTGCAAGCGTATCACCGAAGGTATTCATCAGGATGTGAAGGAGTTGAAATGCGAGGAAGGCTCATCATCCATAAAAATAGAAGCAATAAGGGAGATAATAGGCGAGGCTTACATAAAGCCTGCCGAGTGCGACAAGAAAATATTTATAATTGAAAACGCACAGCAAATGGGTACGGCTGCACAAAATGCACTGCTGCAGATTTTTGAAGAGCCGCCGAAAAACGTTATTTTCTTCCTATTGGTGACAAACAGAAATCTGTTGCTGTCAACTCTCAAATCCAGAGCTGTTACTCTTAAGACCGAGAAATTTTCGGATGACTTTATAAAGGCTGAGCTTACAAGGCGTTACCCTGACAGCACAGAGCTTACAGAAGAAGCTGTGCTCATCGCAGACGGAGCATTGGGTCAGGCACTGTCATTTATGGACAGTGAGGAAAACAGACAGGCGGCGGTGCTTGTGAAAAGCTATTTTTCGGCGCTTCGTCAAAGAGCAACCTATGCCACACTGACATCAATTCTGGTACCCGGTGTGGGCGGCGACAAAAACAGCCTGTTTGCGGTGATGAACTGTTTTTCTCTTGCACTGAGGGATATAATAACCTTTTCGGCAGGGTACAGCGGAAGGGCAATGTTTTTCGCCGACCGTGAGCTGTTGAGAATACTTGCAGACAGACTCGACTCCAAAAAGCTGTTGTCTGCCTATGACACAGTGTGCAGAATAACAAGGGACGCGGCTAAGATAAATGTCCCCCTTGCACTGTCTGATATTAACATGAAGCTGTCGGACGATTTTTCTTGAAATTTAAAATAAGGATAATAAACACATGGAAAATAACAACACAAACACAGAGATAACAGAGGAAGTAAAGGAAAGCTACGAAATAGTCGGCATCCGCTTCAAGGAAGTGGGAAAGATATATTACTTCAACCCTGACGGTCTTAATTTTTCCGTGGGAGAAAAAGCGATTGTGGAAACCTCACGCGGAATAGAATACGGACATGTTCTTGTGGCAAACAAAACCGTTCCTGCAGAAAAGGTCGTTCTTCCCCTTAAAAAGGTTATAAGAAAGGCAACCGAGGACGATACAAGACGTGTTGCCGAAAATGAAGAGGTTGCAGAGCGTGCAAAGGCGATATTCAAGGAGAAATGCGCTCAGCACAAGCTTGAAATGGACCTTGTGGATGCGGAAATGACCTTTGATAACTCAAAGCTCCTTTTCTATTTCACATCGGAGGGCAGAGTTGACTTCCGTGAATTTGTCAAGGATATGGCGGCTGTCTTTAAAACAAGAATAGAACTTCGCCAGATAGGTGTCAGAGACGAAGCCAAGCAGCTTGGCGGACTGGGCATATGCGGACGTGAGTTTTGCTGTCACGCCTTTCTCTCGGACTTTGACCAGGTATCCATAAAAATGGCAAAGGAACAGGGTCTTAGCCTTAATTCGGCAAAAATATCGGGCACCTGCGGACGTCTTATGTGCTGTCTCAGATACGAAAACGATGTATACGAGGAGGAGATAAAGAAAACTCCCCGTGTAGGCTCTATAGTTACCACACCCTCTGGCAAGGGAACTGTTGTTGATGCAAATCCCCTTGCAGGGCTTGTAAGGGTCTGTCTTGACTCCAATAAGGATGCCTCTCCCGTACAGTTTGTACGGGAGCAGGTAAAGGTAATCGGCTCCAAAAAGCCCTCAGCTCAAGAAGATGCAGAAGATGCTGACGAAATTCAGTAATAAGCGGCGAGATTGATTTAATGCAATTTCCAATAAAGAAATAAATTTTCAAAAAATCTAAAAAATTTTTCGAAAATCTATTTATATTATCAAACTAATGTGCTACAATAGTGAAAACAGAGAAATGGAGGTAATGACAATGGCTTACAAAATCACAGACGATTGCATCGACTGCGGTGCTTGCATCGGCGAGTGCCCCGTTGAGTGTATCAGCGAAGGTGACGGAAAGGCTGTTATCGATGCTGAACAGTGCATCGATTGCGGTACTTGTGCAGGCGTTTGCCCTGTAGAAGCTCCCAAGGCTGAGTAATCAACGTATCAGAAACGCTGTTTCTGACAGACGGGCTGTTGCACTTTTTGTAACAGCCCTTGATTTTTAAAATAATTTTATTTATATAGAGGAAAAGATGTACAAACCCGAAAACATCAGAAATTTTTCAATAATCGCACATATCGACCACGGAAAAAGCACTCTTGCAGACCGTTTGCTTGAAGCAACAGGCACGGTCAGCCAGCGTGAAATGGAAGAACAGCTTCTGGACAACATGGAGCTGGAGCGTGAACGAGGTATCACAATAAAGGCACGTGCCGTAAAATTGGAGTACAAGGCAGATGACGGTGAGATATACTCTCTCAATCTAATCGACACTCCCGGCCATGTTGACTTCAATTACGAGGTGTCACGCTCACTGTCTGCCTGCGAGGGCGCTCTGCTGGTGGTTGATGCTTCTCAGGGCATTGAGGCGCAAACCCTTGCAAATACCTATCTTGCTCTTGACAATGACCTTGAAATCATTCCCGTTATCAACAAAATAGACCTCCCCTCTGCCGAGCCCGATAAGGTGAAGCGTGAAATAGAGGACGTCATCGGTATTCCCGCCGAGGATGCTCCCTGTATTTCGGCAAAAACAGGTCTCAACATTGAGGATGTTTTAAAGGCTGTTGTAAATGATATTCCTGCCCCTAAGGCGGATATAACAAAGCCGCTGAAGGCGCTTATCTTCGATGCCGTATACGATTCCTACAGAGGTGTTATTGTATATGTGCGCATTTTCGACGGCAAGCTGTCTGCAGGAGACAGAATACGCATGATGAACACAGGTGCTGAATTTGATGTAGTTGAAGTGGGACATCTCCGCCCCTTCGGAATGGAGCCCCGTGATTGCGTTATGGCAGGTGAGGTTGCTTACATTACGGCAAGCATCAAGTCGCTGTCTGAAACCGACGTAGGCGATACAGTCACACTTGCCGATAATCCCTCCGACGGTGCCTTCCCCGGCTATAAAAAGGCTCTGCCCATGGTCTACAGCGGTATATATCCTGCCGACGGCGCCAGATACGGTGATTTGAGAGATGCTCTCGAAAAGCTTCAGCTCAACGATGCCGCCCTTATGTTTGAGGCTGAAAGCTCCATTGCTCTCGGCTTTGGCTTCAGATGCGGATTCCTTGGACTTCTTCATATGGAAGTAATACAGGACAGACTGGAGCGTGAGTTCAATCTCGACCTTATTACCACGGCACCCGGCGTTATTTACAAGATAACAATGAAAAACGGCGAGGTCAAGTACATTGACAATCCCCAGAACTTCCCCACGGGTGACGAGGCGAAAGAGACCTGTGAGCCCATAGTCAAGGCTACAATTCTCACTCCCGTTGACTATGTGGGAACAATAATGGAGCTTTGTCAAGAAAGACGAGGCACCTTCAAGGATATGAAATACATTACCTCAGACCGTGCCGAGCTTCACTACGCATTGCCGCTGAATGAGATTATATATGACTTTTTCGATGCGCTCAAATCCAGAACAAAGGGCTATGCTTCCCTTGACTATGAGCTTGCAGGCTACGAAAAATCAAGTCTTGTCAAGCTTGATATCCTTCTCAACGGAAGTATGGTAGATGCTCTCTCTTTTATCGTACACACAGAAAAAGCATACGGCAGAGCAAGAAAGATAGTTGAAAAGCTTAAGGAGAACATTCCCCGTCAGCTCTTTGAAATACCCGTTCAGGCGGCTATCGGCGGTAAGGTCATTGCCCGTGAAACAGTAAAGGCAATGCGAAAAGACGTACTTGCCAAGTGCTACGGCGGTGACATCACCCGAAAGAAAAAGCTTCTTGAAAAACAAAAAGAAGGCAAAAAGAAGATGCGCTCGCTGGGTACTGTGGAGGTGCCTCACGAGGCGTTTATGGCGGTGCTCAAGTTTGATGATGAATAAGGGGCTTTATATCCACTTCCCTTTTTGCGAGAAAAAATGCAGCTATTGCGACTTTTATTCGGTAGTGAATGGGTCATTAAAAGAACTGTATATCAAGGCACTCTCCTTTGAAATAGAGAAATTGAATTGTTTGGCAATCGATACCGTTTATTTCGGCGGCGGAACACCGTCGCTGATGAACGGTATTGAGCTTAAAGGGGTGCTTGACAGCATTTATAAGACCCTTGCCGTAAACCCAAATGCCGAAATAACACTTGAAGCTAACCCGATGTCGCTGAGTGAAAACGGAAGACTAAACGAGTTCAGGACTGCAGGTATAAACAGGCTCAGCCTTGGAGTTCAAAGCTTTTCTGACACCGAGCTTAAAGCGCTGGGCAGAGGTCACTGTGCAAAGGATGCATTAAACACCGTAAATACGGCGCAAAAAGCAGGCTTTGACAACATTTCAGTTGACCTTATGTTCGCAATTCCCCACCAAACGGTTGAAAGCTTTGGCAAAAGCCTTGATACTGCCATAGAACTTGGGGTTCAGCATATATCGGTATACGCTCTTTCGGTGGAAGAAAAAACTGTTTTCGGAGTAAAGCAAAAACGCGGTGAAAACCTGTTTCTCCCCTCCGAGGAGCAGGAGACAGAAATGTATTTTCTTGCTTGCGAAAAGCTTGGAAAAGCAGGTTATGAGCATTACGAAATCTCCAATTTCGCCCTTGACCGAAAACGTTCACGGCACAATATGAAGTATTGGAGGGGCGAGGAGTATATCGGCATAGGAGCAGGAGCACATTCCTATCTTGACGGAGTGAGGTATTCTACTCCCGCAGATATAAAAGCCTTCTGTAACGGAGCAAAAAAAGAAAATTGTTATACCAATACCCCTGAGGACAGAGCTGAGGAATTTGTCTTTCTGTCACTTCGTCTGAAGGACGGGCTTGACACACAAGTGCTGAAAAACATATACGGAGTAAATACCTCTCACAGCTTCGAAAAGGAAGCAGCCGAGCTTATGCGTGAGGGCTTCTGTCTCTTTGACGGAAGAATACTGTCACTTACCGAAAAAGGTTTTTTTGTATCAAACACAATTATTGTAAAAATTCTCGAATCTTTGCAATTTCCCTCTTGACATTTCGCTTTTTTTATGATAATATATAGCGTACCGAAAAGGTAGTGACTCGGCCTGTTGGTCAAGCGGCTAAGACGCCACCCTCTCAAGGTGGAATCATGGGTTCGATTCCCGTACGGGTCACCAAAACACGCAAAGACGAACCTTGCACATTGTGAAGAATGTCTTTGCATTTGAAGTCAAACCTACCACCTAAGTCATAATGGCTTAGGTGGTAGGTTTTTATTTTTGCACTTTTATGAACTATCAGAGTAGTTTTACGTCTTATGACCATCTGTCAAGCCGATGGTAATGAATGTTAATAGCAAAGCTTCCAGCTGTCGAACCAGGTGAGTAGCTCTAGGACGTATCCTCTGCTTGCAACGTAGCCTGATATAACAGGATAGAAGAGCAGGAAGAGTATGGCCGCGGCTATCAGTAATATGGGAGCCAGGCATTTCAATGTGCGGAAGCGTGCCGAGAGTGACTTCAGCAGTGACACGAGTGCTAAAATGACGAATGGGACACTTGCGAAGAAATGATAGATAAATGTGGAACGGGAGATAAGCGTCCAAGGCAAATACTGTGTGAGAAGGGCGATAAGTATGAAATGCTCTGTGCGTGACTTATGATGCTTGACAAGAAGTGCAAGAGACGAGATACTGCCGCACCACCACACAACGGGATTGCCCATTGCGACAATGGTGGAGCAAAGTCCCGCATAGGCAAGCTCCTTTGAGCCGTAATACCATATGGGACGATATATCAATGGCCAGGTATACCACTTTGACTCAAAGGTGTGAACGCTTTCAAGCCCGCTGTGATAAGTAAGCATAAACTTCTGATTGTCCCAAAATATCTTGAAAGGAGAAAAATCGGGAGATGCAATATAATGTGGTATATAAGATAGAAAATAGATGCAGAGCGGGACTGCCACGAAGAAAAGCAGACACCAAAGGCAAGTTTTGATCGGGGATTCCAATTCCCTGCGCCGCTTGAGCAATGCAAGAACGAATAAGACAGCAAGCCCGATGCCCGAATAAACAGCTATCCATTTTGTCGCTATGCCGAGACCGAATACTACCCCACATATGGCAAGCAGTATCAGCGACTTCTTATACGGCAGTTCCTTGACCGAACTGTCGTAATATATATACATCAGCAAGGTCATCAGCAATATGAAAAATACTGCAAAGGAATCAATAAGCGC
>CAZYTA010000031.1:0-31508 GCA_964650465.1 uncultured Oscillospiraceae bacterium
TGATATACACGCTAACGCGTGATGATATACCATTGCTTTCGCAATGGATAAAAAATCGACAGGTCGAAACCTGTCGATTTTTGGTGGGAGCGGGTGGATTCGGACCACCGAAGTCACTGACAACAGATTTACAGTCTGCCCCCTTTGGCCACTCGGGAACGCTCCCATCTTATGGAGCTGGTGAAGGGAATCGAACCCCCAACCTGCTGATTACAAATCAGCTGCTCTACCGTTGAGCCACACCAGCACATTTGTCCGCTGTCCTTTCAGACAACGGATAGATTATAGCATAAGACTTTAAGTTTGTCAACTGTTTTTTGAAAAATATTTTATTATTTTTTTCAACTGCTTTATCAGAGGAAAAAACGTCTTTCCACATTTTCTCTTGCGGCAGGGGTTACACCGAAAAATATGAGTGTCAGTCCGATAAGAATAAGAGGAATCATGGGGTAAAGCGACCACCAGATGAATTTAATGTCAAAGGTAATTGACAAAAACAGCTCCATCAGGGGCATATAACCGCCGAGAAGTATAAATGCTCCGCCGTATATAAACAGTCTGCCTCTTTTCAGGTAGTATGTCAGTGCCACAAGTGCGGTAACTATAAGACCTATAACACCTGCGGTCGGAAAGGCAAAGCTGAGAAACCAATCTCCGTGATTTATGAGATTTATAAACAGCACATATACGCCTGAGGTCACAAAAAACAGAGCAGTAAACACAACAGGATTGGGCTTCTTGAACCAGAATGGCAAAACAAAAGAAATATAGCCCACCAAAATTGCGCCTATAACATATGCAGACCAGGTAACAGCCAAATTCAGCTGAAGGTCGCAAAGAAGTGTTATAAACATGGGAATTATCGCAATAACGCTAATGGCTGTCATTATTCCCGTTCGGCTGACCTTTTTGGTTTTCGGATATTTGTTTTTAGGGTAGAGGCTGTCTGCTTCGGTACGCACCAAATTGGGATGATATGGTACTGTGCCGCAAAGCGGACAGCTTTTTTCGGTATCGGAGAGCTTTACTCCGCAATTGATACAATACATTTTATTCCTTTCTCATTTTCTCGAATTACTCTCAACCTCTGCATGAAGTCCAAGCGCTTCGAGAGTCTTGTGAAAATGATATTCGACCTCGGGCTCACAGGTGTTGCGGATAAAATTGATGTAAAGTGTGTCGCCCCAGGATACTACCCCGCAGTTATTGGGGGCTGTTGCCTGTACTCCCAGAATAAAGTCAAAACGGTCAATATACGGTGCCATTTCATCGGGTACGGTAACTCTTCCGAGATTCGACAGTGTTATACAGGATTTCTTTTCTCCCACCGCATCAAAGACAGCCTTCATAACAAGATTTTTCAAAAACAGCGGCATTACCTTGACTATAAACGCCTTTTCACTGTTAACATTTGTTGCTATCTTGGAGCTCATTACCTGCGGATTGATATCCAGTCCCATGCGATGATGTACAGCCATACATATATCACGAAAGCTGTATTCACCGAGTCTGGGGTCAATTTCAGGCGTTGTAAAATACGCAAAGTTGCGCATGGTTCTGCTCTTGAATATATTCCTGAGATTTACGGGGACAAGCACCTTCACGGGCTTTAAGCGCTTGGGGTTTGCCACCTTTTTCTTTTGCAGGTCAGACAGTGCGCTCATCATAACCGCTGTAAGAAATGCCGTCAGCGTAACACCGTACTCATGCGCCTTGTCCACTGCCTCCTTTACGGGAAGCTTGAAGCAGGTAAGATTGAGAAAGCCTGCAGTCTCAACCGTGCCCGACAAATGCCATGCATTGCTTTCTCGGCGGCTGGCATTTACCTTGCCCGAATATTTCTGGAAGCTGTCCTCAAGCTCCTCGCTGTCAGGGTCCTCAAGCCGAGGAAGTACTCCCCTCTCAGCAGTTATGGGAATTCCGTATTTTTGCTGAATATACTCTGCTGTAAGCGTTTTTAAAAATATCAGCGCTCCTGTTCCGTCGGTAAGAGAATGGAACAGCTCTACAGCTATTCTCTTTTTATACACCAGCACCCTGAAGGCACAGGTTGATATTTCTTTTTTTGACATTCTTGTGAGAGGAAAGCTGTTTTCCTCCATTATTTCGGGGGCATTTGATATCTGCTCAAGGTAATACCAGAATACGCCCTTGCGGAGTCTTGTTGCAATAGACGGGAACCGTCTTACGGTTACATCCAGTGCAGAGGCAAGCACCTCTGTGTCCACATCCTCCTTGAGAGTTGCAGACAGTCTGAAAACATTGCTCCAATTCTGTCGGCGTGCGGCGGGGTAGATTTTTGCGGCATTGTCAAGGCGCATCCATCTGAGCTTGTCCGCCTTTGCCATTACTTTATCAAGAAATGAATTTATTTCCTTTATGTCGTCTCTGTCCTCTGCCAGAGCGTAGAGTATGTATGCGTGCCAGCGACCGGGCTTTATTCTCAAATGGGAATGACAGCCGTATTTTTTCAGATTATCGTTCATCATGACCGCATCGTCACGCATTATCTCGTCTCCGCCAGCCAATATAAGTGAGGGAGGCATTCCCGTAAGGTCTGCATACAATGGTGAAACAAGTGGGTTATCCCTGTCATTTGTATATGAATCGGCGTAAAAATTCAGCACCTTCAATGACATTGACGGGTCAATGTCGGCATTCTCTTTATATGATTCTCCCTCGGATTTCAAATCCGTCCATGGAGATATTGCAATAATCCCTGCAGGCATCGGCTCTCCAAGCTCTCGGAGCTTCAGTGCCAAAGCATAACAAAGTCCGCCTCCTGCGCTTTCTCCGATAAGGGTTATCTTATTGGGAGAATATCCCTTAGAAATAAGATAGCGGTACGCCTCGATTGAATCCTCCAGCGCTGCCGGAAAGGGATTTTCGGGGGCAAGGCGGTAAGCGGGAGCAAATACTCTTGTTCCGCTTTCAACAGCAAGCGTTGTACCCACGCCCTTGGTATAGCTCATATCACCCGAGGTATATCCGCCGCCGTGTAGATAGAGCAAAACGCCCTGACGGCGCTCGTCACGGGGCAAAACCCAGCACGCCTTGAAGCCTTCAAAGGAATGCTCTTTCATAACAACCTTTCCTCTGTGAGCCATATGCATAAGCGAGCCTATTTTCTCCTGTCCCACACGTGTCATATCGAGAGAGCAGGTGTCAAGCAACGGCTTCAGCAGGGACAGCTGTTTACGCATAGCTTTGGCAGATAAGGGCATAGCGGCACTCCTTTCATAATGTTATCAGGTTTATTTTAAAATTAGTATACATTTTAGATGCCAACTTATTTTAGCTAAATTTTGCAACCAGTTGCAAAGCTAAATTATTCCGCTATTGCTCCATAGCTAAATTGTTTCTGCGAAACAGCTAAATTAAATTCGCCGTTAGCGTGCGTCAGCACATTTAGCTACGAAGTAATTTAGCGTGTGTCAGCACATTTAGCTCGCCGTCAGGCGAATTTAGCTGAATGGATTTAACATAGCTAAGTCCATTCTACCACACTTCGGCATGTTTTTCAATTATAAAACCGTAAATTTTCTGTTTTTTGTATAGGCTTCGGGAAGAGCTGTATTACAAACACAAACATCTACCTCGTCGGCGGTGCAAAGTGTGTAGGTGCATTTGCGCCCTAATTTTGAATCGTCGATAAGAAGAACACATCTTGCAGAATGCTTCATATACTGCCGTCTGAGGCAACAGGAGCGCTTTGAATCATCTGTAAGCAAACCGTCCTCCGACATAGCATCGCATGAAAAGAAAAACAGGTCTGCATTTATGCGCTCTATCATCTCAGATGTTTCCTCGCTGTTACATGCCTGCTCCTCGGGGATTACATCACCGCCGAGAAGAATGCATTTTATACTGTTTTCCACAAGGATTGCGGCGGCGCGCAGACTGTTGGTACACACTGTTATACCATTAAAGGCGGTAAGGCGGGGCAACAGATACTGCACAGTGCTTGAGGAGTCCGCAAACAGAGTGAACCCGTCCTTGACGAGCGTCACTGCCTTTGCGGCTATAAGCTCCTTACTTTGATTATAGCGGAGGGCTCTTGATATGAGCGGAGGATTTTTTTGTCCCGAGGCGGGAATCGCACCGCCGTGTGTACGGATAACGAGACCGCATTCCTCCAGCTTTGCAAGTCTCCGTCTCACTGTAGCCTCGCTCATGAACAGCGACCTTGATATATCTCTTACCGTCACCTGCTCTGCCGAGACCATTCCCAATATTTGTTTATCTTTTGAATCGATACTGTAATCCTTCATTTTCATCACCTCTGTGATTATAACACTATTCTGAAGCTTTAGTCAAGGGATTTTTGCTCATTTCGCTCAAATTTATTGTTTTTTCAGTCAACATTTGAGCATTTTTTCCATAGTTCAAAAATCAATTGCGAGTTTTGATTAAATATGATATATTCAAATAAAAGGAGATGATGATATGTCAAAGGATTTCAGAGGAGAAATTTGGACTAACGTTGACCCTCGGGTTATGCAGGCAATAGTCGAGGCAAACAGTGAGGCGGTAGACGGCTGTGTGGGTAATGACAGCTACAGCCTGCGTGCAGTTGAGACTGTACAGAAATACTTCAAAGATAAAATTTATGCAACATATATCATAAACGGTACGGGTGCCAATATTATTGCCATGAAAGCAATGTTAGACAGCTATTCGGCGGTTGTCTGTGCAAAGGAAACACACATAAATGTATATGAGGCAGGTGCTTTTGAGTACACACTCGGAAACAAAATACTTGCATCTGACAGTTCTGACGGAAAGCTTACACCTACAAGTATTGAAAGACTTCTCAATAACAACAAAAAATACAAGTATCATCCAAAGGTTGCGGTAATAACACAGCCTACCGAATTCGGTACTGTGTATACACCTGAGGAATTGAAGGTGCTTTGCGATTATGTACACTCGCTGGGAATGTATGTTTACATTGACGGTGCGAGAATCGGTACAGCAATTGCGGCGCTGGGCTGTACACTGACGGAAATGATAGAATATCCCGATGTCGATGCATTTACAATCGGCGGTACGAAATCAGGTGCAATGTTCGGAGAGATGGTTGTATTCAGAAGGAAGGAATTTGCAGAGGCTTTGCCCTACATACAAAAGCAGTCCTTTCAGCATTTTGACAAGTCGAAATTTATAGGCGCACAGTTCTGTGCATTGTTTGAAAATGACTTATGGCTGGAGAATGCAAGGAAGGCAAACGAGGGGGCAAGGCTTTTGGAGACCGCCTTTAAAAAGAAGGGTATTCTCCCCTATTATCCCGTTGAGACAAATATGTTCTTTGGGGTATTCACAGATGAGCAATTAGCCGCGATGACTGCGGTGTTTGACCTGCATTATTGGAATGAGGAAACCAAGACGGTACGCATTGCCGCAACAGCTAATACAGACTTGGAAACAGTTAACAGACTTGTTGAGCTGATATAAATATATTCAAATAAATTTCCCCGCATTTTTGCGGGGATTTTTTATTCCCAAAACCTTGACAAAAGCGGTGTTTATGGTACAATTTATTTAGAAATTTCAGCTTTGAAAGGAGAAAAAGCATGAATTTTTTTGTACGCAATCCCGGTATTTACGAGCCGTTGATAAAAGAGGTTCTGACCGAGACCGAGGCGGTCTGGGGTGAGGGCGGTATTACAGTCACTCTTGCTGAATGCGACGAGGGTGTAAGAGTGGTATCCGACGGTGAAAATGTCACACTTTACTACTCCGACCTGACCTCGCTTTTCAGAGGACTCGGCACGGCAGTTGTAAGAGAAGGTACATACGATGTAACCGAAAAGCTTCGTTACAGACAGCTGGGCAATATGATTGACTGTTCGAGAAATGCTGTGGCAAGAGTGGAGACTGTAAAGCGCTTTTGCCGTATATCTGCGCTTATGGGCTTCAATATTATACAGCTTTACACAGAGGACACCTACGAAATAGAGGACGAGCCTTATTTCGGACATCTGAGAGGTAGATATACCTCGGAGGAGCTTCGTGAAATAGACGAGTACGCCTCACAGTTGGGAATTGAGGTAATTCCCTGCATACAGACCCTTGCGCATCTTAATGCAATATTCCGTTGGAAAGAATATCAGCCCGTCTGCGACATCGACAATATACTGAATGTTGGGCTTGAGCGCACATATGAGCTTATTGAAAAGATGCTCATCACCATGAAGGGCAATCTTCGAAGCCGACAGATAAATATCGGTATGGACGAGGCGCACCATTTGGGACTGGGCAAATATCTTGACCAAAACGGCTACCGTAAGCGTGGCGATATAATGCGAGAGCATCTTGACCGAGTGGTAAAGCTCTGCGAGAAGCATGGTTATCAGCCTATGATGTGGTCGGATATGTTCTTCAGAGTATGCTCGAAGAACGGAGGATATTTCGAGGAAAGCGCCAATCTTACCGATGAGATCATCAACAGTGTACCCGAGGGTATCAACCTCATAATGTGGAACTACTGGTACGATGAAAAGCTTTACGATGTAATGTGCCGTGAGCATTTCAGATTCAAGAATAAAATATCCTTTGCGGGAGGAGGGGGATGCTGGTCTACCATAGCTCCTTTCCAGGAATACTCAAAGTCGGTGGCAAAGGGTGTTGTTAAGAAGATTGCGGAGTATCCCTTCGACACGGTTTTCTGTACCGAATGGGGTGACGGCGGTGCCGAGACCTCCTTCCTTACCACACTTCCCACAATAGCAATATTCGCCGAGGGCTCATGGTCGGGCGATATAAGCGACGAGGCGTTGAAGCTTTGTACAAAGAGGGTTTCCGCCGACTATGATGATTTCAAGGCGCTTGACAGATTTACGCTGATTCCCGAGGTCACCAACAACTTTTCCTACGCAACAAGGTATTTGCTCTATTCGGATGTACTTCAAGGAAAGTGGGATATGCAAATTCCCGACGGGTGCGAGGAGCATTTCATCGCTACGGAGGCGGAAATGCGAAGGGCATCGGAGAATAATCCGAAATGGAGCTACATTTTTGATTTTTACGCCGACTTTGCAAGAGTGCTTGCGGCAAAGTCCGAACTGGGTAAAAAGCTGAAGGCTGCTTATGACAGAGGAGACAATGAAGAAATGCTCAGTATAGCAGACACAGCTATACCGAAGCTTGTTTCGGATATTGAGATATTCCTCAAGTCCTTTAAAAAGCGCTGGGAAACAGACAGCAAGGATTTTGGCTTTGATATTCAAGAGATAAGGATAGGCGGTCTGATATATCGGCTTAAAGGTGCGGCTGACAAAATACACAATCTGCTTGAGGGAAAGCTTGAAAAAATCGAGGAGCTTGAAGCCCCGAGAATGCTTATAGACAAAAATCATCCCGCAGTGCCCTACGGCTACACAGTACTCTGGGCTGATGCGGCATCATCTTCAATAATATAAAGGAGTAATGCGTATGAATATTATTTTTACAAATGCAGACAGACATGAAGAACTCATAAGAGATGTGCTGACCGAGACGACAGCCGTTTGGGGCGAGGGCGGTGTGTATGTCACTCTTGACAAATGTGACGAGGGTATCAGAATCATATCGGACGGTAAAGACATAACACTTTACTATTCTACTCTCAACTCGCTGTTCAGAGGTATCGGCGTGATTATATCAAGGGGCGAGACAGCCTACGAGATTGAAGAAAAGCTCCGTTACAAGAATTTCGGATGTATGGTAGACTGCTCACGAAATGCTGTTTTGAATATGGCATCGGTAAAGAGATTTCTGAAGATATCGGCTTTGCTTGGCTTTAATACAATTCAGCTTTACACAGAGGATACATATGAGATAGAGAGCGAGCCGTATTTCGGTCATCTGAGAGGCAGATACACTGTAAAAGAATTACAGGAAATAGATGCATATGCTGACAGTCTCGGCATTGAGGCAGTGCCATGTATCCAGACTCTTGCACATCTCAATACCATATTTGAGTGGGCGGATTACAAGAAGATAAGGGACAAGGGTCCCATCCTCAATGTAGGCTTGGAGGAAACATATACCCTTATTGACAAGATGCTTGAAGCGGCAAAGAAGTCGTTCAAGACAAATAAAATCAATATCGGCATGGACGAAGCTCATGACCTTGGCAGAGGCAGATATATGGATATGTTTGGCTACAAGGACAAGAGCGTTATCATGAAGGAGCATCTCGCCCGTGTTATAGAGCTTTGCCGTAAGCACGGCTTTGAGCCTATGATGTGGTCGGATATGTTCTTCAGAGTTTGCTCAAAGACAGGCGATTATTACGACAAGAATGTAGTGCTGACAGATGAGGTAATCAATTCCGTGCCTGAAGAGGTAAATCTGGTATTCTGGAATTATCACTTCACAAATGCAGAGGACTACGAGCATATGTTAGATAATCACATGAAGTTCAACCGCAAGGTTTCCTTTGCGGGAGGTGTATGGACATGGCTCGGCTTTGCTCCTGCACAAAAATATGCTGTCAATGTAGCCCGTCATGCTACCGAATCGTTGAGGAAGTATGACCTTGACACGGTGCTTGTAACCATATGGGGTGACAACGGTGCAGAGGCATCGGCATTCTCTCCCCTGCCCTCTGTTGTGGCATATGCCGAGGGCGGATGGTCGGGTGATACAAGTGATGAAGCTATTGAAGGTAAGATGGCAGTACTCGGTGCTTCGTACAAGGACTTTCTTGAAATGGACCTTCTCCTTTACAAGCAGATGTGGGCAATTGCGCACAAGTATATGCTTTACGGAGACCCGCTGCTTGGAACATGGGACTATCACATTCCCAATGACACAGATGAATTTTTCACAAACGCAGCAAATGTATTTGAAGGCTGTGCACAGCGTAACCCTAAGTGGGCATACATTTTCAATGCGTTGGAAAAGCTTTCAAGTGTTCTGGCTACCAAGGCAAGCTTTGGCATAAAGCTAAAGGAAGCATATGATAATAAGGATAAGGACGAGCTTGGCATCATTGCAAACGAAACCGTACCATACCTTATCGAGGAAATAAAGGACTTTATTGCATCTCACCGCAGAAGGTGGAGAATTGACAATAAGAATTTCGGCTTTGATGTACAGGATGTAAGACTGGGAGGTCTTATACAGAGACTTGAGGCAACAGCGGATACCGTCAATGCATATCTTGCAGGCGAGCTTGACAGGATAGAGGAGCTTGAGGTACCGCGACTTGCAGACAAAGGAGGAGCGGAGCTTAATCTGCTTGGCGAGGGTGACGACAAGAGAGGCTCTCTTGCAAACGCATATATATGGAACGAGATATATTCAAAATCGTTAAAGTAAGGTGTAAAAAATGAATATATTTGTAAATAATGCAGGACAGTATGAAGCACTTATAAAAGAAGCGCTTACCGAAACCGCATACACCTGGGGTGAAGGCGGAATAAATGTGACCCTCGGCAGCTGTGATGAGGGTATAAAGCTCAGCTCAGACGGTAAAAATGTAACACTTTTTTACTCCACACTCAATTCTCTTTTCAGAGGTCTGGGTGTTATAATCTCAAAGGGTGAAGCTGCATATGACATTGAACAGAAAATGACGGTCCGTCAGCTTGGCTCAATGGTTGACTGCTCCCGTAACGGCGTAAGAAGAGTAGAAAAAATAAAGCAGTTCATCCGTATGACCTCTTTGCTTGGCTACAATATGCTTCAGCTTTATACAGAGGATACCTACGAGATAGAGGGCGAGCCCTACTTCGGTCATCTCAGAGGCAGATACACAAAAGCTGAGCTTATGGAAATAGATGACTATGCCGCAAAATTCGATGTTGAGGTCATCCCCTGCATACAGACCCTTGCTCACCTTGATACGATGTTCAACTGGCCCGCATACAGCTCTGTGCGTGATACGGGCAATATACTCAACGTAGGTCTTGAAAAGTCTCTCGAGCTTATCGAGAAGATGTTTATCACTATGAAGGGCGCTCTCCGCTCCAAGCAGATAAACGTGGGTATGGACGAAGCACACAATCTGGGTCTTGGCAAATACCTTGATATGTTCGGATACAAGAAGAGAAACGAAATAATGAAAGACCACCTTACAAAGGTAATGGACCTTTGCCGCAAATATGGCTATGAGCCTATGATGTGGTCGGACATGTTCTTCAGAGTATGCTCTCCCACAGGCGGTTATTATGACGTTGAGGAGCTTACTCCCGAGGTGCTTGATTCGGTTCCCGAGGACATGGCTATCGTATTCTGGGACTACTACAGAGATGACCCCGAGCATTACCGCAAGCTGTTGGACCTGCATATGCTGTTCAACCGAAAGGTAGCCTTTGCAGGCGGTGCGTGGACCTGGGCGGGCTTCGCTCCCATGCAGTGCTATTCTCTTGATAACGTGAGAGCAGTATTCAAGGTACTTGGCAATTATCCTCTTACCTCGGTATTCAATACAATGTGGGGTGACAACGGAGCAGAGTGCTCTACATTTGCGGCACTTCCCACTATTGCGGCTTACTCCGAGGGTGTCTGGACAGGAGACCTCAGTGATGAGTCACTGAGAGGTGCAATGAGCATTTTTGAGGCAAGCTTTGACGATTTCCTTGAAATGAACGCCTTCCACAAATGCGACTCAATGTGGGAGCCTTGGGCGGTAATGCATAAATATATGCTTTACGGAGATGCTTTACAGGGAGTGTGGGATTGGCACGTACCCGTTGGTTCAAACGAGCATTTTGCAAAGGCATCTGTGACTCTGGCTGAATGTGCAAAGCGCAACCCTCGTTGGGCATACCTTTTTGAGCCTCTTACAGTGCTTGCAAAGGTGCTTTCAAACAAGGCTGAGCTTGGTATTAATCTCAAGGCGGCATACGACAAGGGTGACAAGGCTGATATGTCAAGATATGCTAATGAAGTCATTCCCGAGATAATAAAGGATATCAGAGAATTTGCACGTCTCCACGCAAAGCGTTGGAGAATAGACAATAAGGACTTCGGTTTTGAGGTGCAGGATGCGAGACTCGGCGGTCTTATGCTGAGACTTGAGCACACGGCAGAAATGATAAACGAATATGTCAGCGGCGACAGAACAGAGCTTCAGGAGCTTGAGGCTGAAAGACTCCCCGAGGTACCCGGCTGGGAAAAGAACAGACCGTTATGCCGCAATGGTTGGCAGACAGCTGTAACAAAGGGCAGATTGTAAAGAGATAATGTGATAATATATGTATGCGGTGCGAAAGGAAGCAGAAAACGGAATACTCCGCCGATGTATATATGGAGCGAAATATACTCAAAATCATTGAAGTGAGGTAAGACAATGAAATTATTTGTAACAAATGCAGGACAGTACGAGGCAGCCATAAAGGAAGCACTGACAGAAACAGCCTACACCTGGGGCGAGGGCTGTATTACAATTACTCTTAATAAATGCGATGATGGCATAAAGATTGTGTCCGACGGAAAGAATGTAAAGCTTTTTTACTCCACTATCAACTCTCTTTTCAGAGGACTTGGTGTTATTATAGCGAAGGGTGACACAGCATTTGAGCTTGAGCAGAAGATGATGGTCCGTCAGCTCGGCTCTATGGTGGATTGCTCAAGAAACGGCGTAAGAAGAGTAGAAAAAATAAAGCAGTTCATCCGTATGACCGCTTTGCTTGGCTACAATATGCTTCAGCTTTATACAGAGGATACCTACGAAATAGAGGGCGAACCTTATTTCGGTCATCTCAGAGGCAGATACACAAAAGCTGAGCTTATGGAAATAGATGACTATGCAGACAAATTCGGAGTTGAGGTCATCCCCTGCATACAGACATTGGCGCATCTCGACGCTATGTTCAACTGGCCCGAATACGGCGCAGTCCGTGACACGGGCAACATACTCAATGTAGGTCTCGAAAAATCCCTTGAGCTTATCGAAAAAATGTTTATAACAATGAAGGGTGCTCTCCGTTCAAAGCAGATAAATGTAGGTATGGACGAGGCTCATAATCTAGGTCTGGGTAAATACCTTGATATGTTCGGCTACAAAAAGAGAAGTGAAATAATGAAGGAACATCTTGCCAAGGTTATGGACCTTTGCCGCAAGTATGGCTACGAACCGATGATGTGGTCCGATATGTTCTTCAGAGTATGCTCACCCACAGGCGACTATTTTGATGTTAAAGAATTTACTCCCGAAGTACTCAATTCCGTCCCCGAGGATATGACAATCGTATTCTGGGACTACTACAGAGACGACCCCGAATTCTACAGAGGTATGCTTGACCAGCATATGCTCTTTAACCGCAAGGTTGCATTTGCGGGCGGTGCATCCACATGGTACGGCTTTGCCCCCATGCAGTGCTACTCTCTTGACAATGTAAGGGCAGTATTCAAGGTGCTGGGTAACTATCCTCTTGAATCGATATTCAACACCATGTGGGGTGACAACGGAGCAGAGTGCTCTACATTTGCGGCACTTCCCACTATTGCGGCTTACTCCGAGGGTGTCTGGACAGGAGACCTCAGTGATGAGTCACTGAGAGGTGCAATGAGCATTTTTGAGGCAAGCTTTGACGATTTCCTTGAAATGAACGCCTTCCACAAATGCGACTCAATGTGGGAGCCTTGGGCGGTAATGCATAAATATATGCTTTACGGAGATGCTTTACAGGGAGTGTGGGATTGGCACGTACCCGTTGGTTCAAACGAGCATTTTGCAAAGGCATCTGTGACTCTGGCTGAATGTGCAAAGCGCAACCCTCGTTGGGCATACCTTTTTGAGCCTCTTACAGTGCTTGCAAAGGTGCTTTCAAACAAGGCTGAGCTTGGTATTAATCTCAAGGCGGCATACGACAAGGGTGACAAGGCTGATATGTCAAGATATGCTAATGAAGTCATTCCCGAGATAATAAAGGATATCAGAGAATTTGCACGTCTCCACGCAAAGCGTTGGAGAATAGACAATAAGGACTTCGGTTTTGAGGTGCAGGATGCGAGACTCGGCGGTCTTATGCTGAGACTTGAGCACACGGCAGAAATGATAAACGAATATGTCAGCGGCGACAGAACAGAGCTTCAGGAGCTTGAGGCTGAAAGACTCCCCGAGGTACCCGGCTGGGAAAAGAACAGACCGTTATGCCGCAACGGTTGGCAGACAGCTGTAACTAAGGGCAGACTGTAAGGAGGAAATATGGTAATATGCGTATACGGTGCGGCGAGCAACAACATTGACAAGTCGTACATTGAAGCCGCTGAGGAGCTTGGCTTCAAAATAGGAAAAAAAGGTCATTCTCTTGTGTTTGGAGCAGGCAAAGGCGGTGTCATGGGAGCTGTAGCCAGAGGAGTCTCCCAAGGCGGAGGAAAAGTAAAGGGAGTTATCCCCACCTTCTTTACCGATATAGATGTTGAAATTGTATCAAAGCAATGCAATGAGGTTGTATACACCGAGACTATGAGAGAAAGAAAGCAGGAAATGGAGGACTCAGCCGATGCATTCATTATGGCACCCGGCGGTATCGGTACATTTGAAGAATTTTTTGAAATTCTCACATCAAAGCAGCTTTTACAGCACAACAAGCCCATTGCTGTATTCAATATAAACGGATACTTTGACGAGCTTCAGCATATGATGAAGGTTGCTGTCGATAAAGGCTTTATTAAGCCCGGAGTTCTTACTCTTTACACCTTTTTCGATAATGTTGACAAAATGCTTGATTTTATCGAGACAGACAAGGGCTCGGGACTTGGAATCGATGATTTGAAGCGAGATTGATTTAATACAATTTCCTGTATATTAAAAGGGGCTGTAGCAAAATACATTGCTACAGCCTAAATTTTGTCTAAAATGACAAATAAATTGTAGGGACCGGCGTCCTTCGACGGTCCGTAATTTGTATATATTGCGAATTTTGTTACAGCCCCTTTTTCTAAAACTTAGCTTTTATCCAATCCCAGATGGTGAAGTCATCAGCAAAGGGGAAGGTTGCAATGCCGATGATAAAGAGCGCAAGAATGATAAGAGGAAGAACATAGGTCATGTAAGGACGAATCCATTTGCCAAGCTTCATGCCCTTACCTGCATTTACTTCTTCAAGGAAATTATCGAAGCCCCATCCCCTCTTGCGTGTTACGAACAAGACATAACACAAAGAACCGAGAGGAAGTGCGCAGTAGGAAACAAGGAAGTCCTCAAGGTCAAGGAAGGATGAGCCTGAATTGAAGGGCTCAAAGCCCGACCAGAGGTTGAAGCCGAGTGCACAGGGCACGGACAGAATAAGTACTGCAACTCCGCAGATAACGCAGGTCTTTTTTCTTGACCAGCCTGTTATCTCAAGGACACAGGCGAGAATGTTTTCGAATACTGCGATAATTGTTGACATAGCGGCGAAGAACATAAAGAGGAAGAACAGAGAGCCCCACACTCTGCCGCCTGCCATGTTATTGAACACCTTAGCCATAGCCACGAAAAGCAGACTGGGACCTGAGCCCGGCTCTACATCGAAGGTAAAGCAAGCAGGGAAAATGATAAGTCCTGCAAAAATTGCAACAAAGGTATCAAGCAGAATGATGTTAACAGATTCTCCCAGAAGCGAACGGTCCTTATCAAGATAGCTTCCGAATATAGCCATTGAGCCGATACCGAGGCTGAGTGTGAAGAAGGACTGATTCATAGCGCCCACGATAACATTTCCGTTAATTTTGGAAATATCGGGCTTAAGATAGAAGGTAAGACCTTCCTTTGCGCCGTCAAGAGTAAATGAATGAGCGGCGAGAACGATAATAAGTGCGAAAAGCGCAAGCATCATGTACTTGGTTACTCTTTCAAGTCCCTTCTGTACACCGAAGGAAAGGATAATAAAGCCCATCACAACAACCACAGCCATAAAGCCTACCATTATTGCGGGGTTGGAAAGCATATTTCCGAAAAGCTGTGAGGATTGCTCGTTGGTAATACCTGTCATATCACCCTTTACAAAGGATACGAAGTAGTGAAGTATCCAGCCTGTAACAGATGTGTAAAACATCATCAAGAGGAAGTTTGCCACAAGTGACACATATCCGTGAAGATGCCATTTCTGACCCGGTTTTTCAAGCTTTTGATAAGCCTTTACGGGGCTCTGCTGGCTTGCACGTCCTACGGCAAATTCTGTGAGCATAACGGGTATTCCGAGAATAACGAGGAAAAGAAGGTAAACCACAACGAAAGCTCCGCCTCCGTACTGTCCTGCCATCCAGGGGAATTTCCAGACATTACCGCAGCCTATAGCGCATCCTGCGCTGAGAAGGATGAAGCCGAGACGGCTTCCCAAACGGTCTCTTTGCATAATAATAATCTCCTGTTTTTTAGTCGTAACCCGACTTTTGTTAAAGGTATTTTAACATATATGTAGCGTTCTGTCAATATTTTTGAAAAATAAGCGGCTCTTTGTGAAGCCAAAGCAAACAAAATGACACCTTCAATACCGAAGGTGCCGTTTTGTATTTTATATTCTATGAAATTGCATTAAATCAACCTCACCGTTACGCTTTTTTTGTTAAAAAAGGTAAGGATAGGCGAGAATTGCCGACGGAGGTCCGCTTATTAAGACAGCATTGCTCTGTCGCTTGTAAATTCCTTGCCGCTCGCCTTTGAAAACAGCTCAAGCAGGTCCTCAACCTTAAGATTTTTCTTTTCTTCACCCGCTATATCTACGATTATCTTACCCTGGTGCATCATTATGAGACGGTTACCGTGGTCGATTGCATCGCGCATATTATGGGTAATCATTACTGTTGTCAGTTTGTTCTCGTTTACTATCTTGTCGGTTATCTCAAGAACCTTTGACGCCGTCTTGGGGTCAAGTGCCGCTGTATGCTCATCAAGCAATAAAAGCTTGGGGCGCTTGAGTGTTGCCATAAGAAGGGTCACTGCCTGCCGCTGACCGCCCGAGAGAAGTCCTACCTTGCAGGAAAGTCTCGATTCGAGTCCAAGCTCAAGTGTAGCAAGCAGCTCTCTGTAACGCTGGCGCTCATTTTTTCTGATGCCCCAAGAAAGTCCGCGGTTCTTTCCCCGCCTTGCGGCTATCGAAAGATTCTCCGCTATCTCCATATCGGGAGCTGTTCCCTTCATAGGGTCCTGAAATACTCTGCCCAAAAATTTCGCTCTCTTGTACTCGGGCATATCCGTAACATTTATACCGTCTATCTCTATTCTTCCCTCGTCGGGTCTCCACACGCCTGCTATTGCATTGAGAAGTGTGGATTTACCTGCTCCGTTTCCTCCGATAACGGTTACAAAGTCTCCGTCATTCAGTGTGAGACAAAGGTTATCAAGAGCGGTCTTTGCATTTACTGTTCCGGGATTAAAGGTCTTGGTAAGTCCTGTTATTTTAAGCATTTTTCTTACCTCCCAAAACACCTTTCAGCCTTGTAAGATACGTGGTCTTGATATAAGGCACCGCAAGGAACACCGCAACAATGATTGCCGACAGCATCTTGAGATAGTCTGTTTTCAATCCCATCAGTATTACAAAATTGTAAATGACATAGTAGATTATACCGCCGCCGATAACTCCGATAAGGCTGACAACAAAGTTGGGCTTTATCTTCATCGAAACAGAAAGACCGATGAATATTGCCGCAAGTCCGATAACTATCGCTCCCCTGCCGTCGTTGATGTTGGCAGAGCCCTTATACTGAGCAAGCAGTGAGCCCGAAAGTGCAACTATTCCGTTAGAAAGAGCCAAGCCAAGCACCTTATTAAAGCTTACGTTTACCCCCTGTGCACGGCTCATATCGGGATTGTCACCTGTAGATTTCAGAGTCAAACCGAATTCTGTATAGAAGAACAGCCACAAAAGGATTATAACTGCGGCAACTGTTATTCCTGCCGAAACAATTGAACGGGGATTATTGCTCATATGCACCAGCAATTGATTTCCGCGAGGGTCAATTGCAATAAGAGATTTTCCGCCGAGGATTGACAGATTGACCGAATAGAGCATCAGCTGTGTAAGAATACCCGCAAGTATTGACGGTATTCCGAACACAGTGTGCAAAAGTCCCGTAACAGTACCCGTCAGCACACCTGCAAGAAAAGCCGCAAGCACACTGAGCCATACAGGGTTGCCGTTTGCCAGCATAACTGCACAAACACAACCGCCCGTACAAATCGAGCCGTCAACGGTAAGGTCGGCAATATCGAGTATTTTATAGGATATGTATACGCCTATTGCCATGAGTCCCCAAATGAGACCCTCGGCAATTGCACCGGGCAAAGCATTGAAAAACGCCATTGTTCACCTCAAAAATCAGTTAGCAGGAACTGCAATGCCAAGCTTATTGCAAAGCTCGTTGTTATATACAACAGTGGGAGTAAGGGTCTTTACTTCGAAATCTGCGGGAGTTTTGCCGTTGAGAAGTATTTCCGCAGCCATCTTACCTGTTTCAACGCCCAGCTGGTAGTAGTCGATAGCAAGGCTCGCATAGCAGATAGTTCCGCCGTAGCTTGTAAATACGGGTGTGTTGTTTTCGTTACAGATAGTTCCTACAATTGTATCGTTCTGTGCAACTGTATTGTCGGAAGGAACATATATTGCCTTACATTCTGTTGCCGCTGTTGTTGTAATTGCCTGAAGCTCTGTTGTTTCCGAGAAGGTGTATGCTTCTACTACAATTCCTTCAGCCTCAAAGAGTGCCTTTACAGCATTGTACTGGATAAGTGAGTTGGACTCGTTTGTACAGTAGATAACACCAACCTTATCGCCTGCAACAAGACCGAGAGTGTCAATCATCATTTTAGCCTGTTCATCAAAGGGAACTGCATCGGATGTACCTGAAACGTTTTCGGGAATATTTCCTGCGAAGGTATCAGCATAGTCTGTAACAGATGTACCAAGCACGGGAATAGTTGTTGTAGCATTTGCAGCAGCAAGGAGTGCAGGTGTTGCATTTGCCATGATAAGGTCAACATTTGTAGCAGTAAAGGTATTGATAACGGTTGTACAAAGGTCAGCCGCACCTGCTACCTGAGTGTTGAATTCAACTGTTTTGCCTGCAGCCTCAACTGTTTCCTTGAGTGCATCTATAAAGCCGTTTGTAGCCTGATCAAGTGAGTCGTGAACCATAAGCTGACAGATACCTACAGTGTAAGCGCCGTCGTCTGCTTTTTCTTCACTGCAGGATGCAAGTGAAAGGCAAGATACTGCCATAAGGGATGCAAGAATAAGTGCTAAGATTTTTTTCATGATATTTTACCTCTTTTAAATATTTATACAAGCCCGAAGGCTGATATACAAAACAAAAACGGCAAGCGGCAATTTCCGCCTATCGTTACCGTGCAAGTAACCCGACAAAGCAAAGATTTAATGCAATTTCCCGAGAGACAAAAAATCCCTGTGCCTTTCGACACAGGGACGAATTTTACTTCGTGGTACCACTCTGCTTTATCTCAAATGAGACCTCTAAGGGCTAACACCCTACGGACGATATAACGGTCGCACCCGACTACGTCTACTCGGAAACACCTTTAAACGTGCAGCTCGCGAAATGAATTTCACTGTTGCGCATCATTGCCTCGCACCAAACGGCAACTCTCTTCAGAAGCTTTTAGCAGTTACTTATTTTCGCTCAAACGCTTTTATATTTATACTCTGTATTCAATTTTTATGTATAAATATTAGCATTGAAAATATAATTTGTCAAGTATTTTTTTCAAAAAACTAAAAATTATTTTGCAAAGCTGAACTTATCGTCCTCGGTAAGTCCGAGAAGGTCTATGATTTTGCCGAACTTCTCCTGTGTAAACTGCAAATCCTTGGGATGATGCGCGTCACTGCCGATATAGAACTTACAACCGCATTCCTTTGCAATTTCCATATGTGCTTTGTAGATTGCGGCACCTTCGGGAGAGTTAATTCTGGATAAGGATTCATTAAGCTCTATTCCGAGATTCTTTTTCTGTGCTCTTGAATAAAGCTCACGAAGAACATTTTTGTCCATCTTCTTCAGCATTTCGTCGCACTGCTTCATATCTCTTGCCATAAGTGAACAGGTAGGATGTGCAAGTCCAACCTTGCCAAAGGGCAGGTCTGAGCAAAGAACTCTGTCAAAACGGCGGTAATACAAATCAATTCTGCGCTCTGTTTCATCGTCCTCTTCCCTTCTTGTAAATGGTGTGAGATGAAGGTGGTTTATGGGTACAATAATAAAATCAAAGGTATCGTACATCTTATCTGTCAGACCTATCATATTCTGCCAGTCCATTTCAGTCTCACATCCGAAAAGAAATTCCACCTCATCGTCCTTGGGAAGGGGCAAAGCCTTTGATATCTTCTTAAAGCAGGATATCTGATAGCCCTCAAAATCGCAAGGCAGATTTTCATCCCAAAGGTGATCGGCAAGACATATTTTTTTGAGTCCGTTATCCTTTGCGTACTGAAGTATTCTTTCATTATTCTGCTCGGGGTCGGACGAGCAGTTTGAATACTGCGAATGAATGTGAAGGTCGTGGTCGATTACAAATTTCATATTAAAACTCCTTACATATTTTGATGCCGATTTTCTGAGCCTCGGCTATTCTTTCGTTTACGGTCTCCTCGCTGTTTATATCGGTTCCGCATGCGGCAACGGTTTCCATTCCTCCGATACCCCACAGCCAGCAAAGCGCCTTGAGATAGGACGAGCCCTGGTCAAGCGGAGAGCCTGTTTCTATTTCCATACCTCTTGTGGTAATGTACAAAAGCTTTTCAGCCTTACAGTTGCCTCTTGTGCTTCCGTCGGGATTGTTGCAAAAGGTCAGGTCGGGAGCTGAAATATGTTCAATAAAGGTTTTCAGCACCGACGGAATACCCATATCCCAGAAGGGTGCGGCAATAACTATTCTGTCAGCCTCGGCAACAAGTCTTCCCTTCTCCAAATCATAATCTGCAAGTCCGACGAGTTGTCTTGATCTGTACATTTGCGAATTTATTGGGAGTAAGGAAGAATCGGTAAGGTCAATTTCTGTTATGTGATAGCGGTCAGACAGCTCATTGAGCAACCGCCTTGCAAGCCGCAGTGTGCGTGAGTCATTCTGTCTTACACAGGCATTTATAAATACAAGCTCTTTCATCACTTCACCCCTTTGTTACAGTATAAACTCCGAGAGCAATAAAGTCAAGAAAAATCCTGCGTTTTCACGCAGGATTTTTTGATTACTTCTTATTTGACTTGGAGTGCTTTACTACTATCTTGTAGAGTGCTACCAGCGCTATAACGTTGGGAAGTACCATCAAATAGTTGAAGAAGTCGGTAAGCTCCCAAACAAGGTCGTTGGAGGCAAGAGTTCCGAGGAAAATGAACACAATTGCGATAACCGAGTAAATTGCTGTTGCAACCTTTGAATTCTTGAAAAGATACTGAACATTTATCTTACCAAAGAAATTCCAACCGATAACTGTTGAGTAAGCAAAGAAGAGCAAGCAAACAGCAACGAAAATATTACCGAAGGATGTACCGAACGCAGAGCCTACAGCCAACTGCATAGCGCTTGTCTTGGATACAACAGCTGTAGCGCCTGAGGTTGCTGAAATGTACGCATCACCCACAAGACCGTTGAGTAAGCCGCCATCCTTGGAGTAAAGCATTGTGATAACAACAAGTGCTGTCATTGTAAGTACGATGAAGGTGTCAATGAACACACCGATCATAGCAACGACGCCCTGGTCATGAGGCTTTGCAACATTAGCCTGAGCATGTGCGTGAGGTGTTGAACCCATACCTGCCTCGTTGGAGAAAAGGCCTCTCTTTGCACCCTGGCTGATAGCTGTCTTGAGAGCCATACCGATTGTGGCACCTGTAAGAGCCTGAGGAGCAAAGGCGTACTTAAATATAAGAGCAAAGGTTGTGGGAACGTATTTAATGTTAACGATAAGAACAGCAAGACCGCCAAGAAGGAAAAGGCCAGCCATAATGGGTACCATCTTTTCTGTAACGGAAGCAATTCTCTGAATACCGCCAAGGAAGATAAATGCCGAAACTATCGCAAGGATAAGACCTATAACCCAGCCGGGGATACCGAATGCGGTATTGCAGGACTCTGCGATTGAGTTGGACTGTACCATTGAGCCCATGAAGCCGAGAGCAAGAATGGTGGCAATAGAGAAGAATACCGAAAGGAACTTACCGAAGCCGCCCTTAAATGCCTTTTTCATGTAGTAAACGGGACCGCCGTGTACCTGACCGTTGGCATCAATCTCTCGTGTTTCCTGCGCAAGAGTTGCCTCTGCGTAAATGGTTGCCATACCGAGGAATGCGATTATCCACATCCAGAAGATAGCACCGGGACCGCCTACAAGGATAGCACCCGAAGCACCCACGATGTTACCTGTACCTACCTGTGCGGCAATAGCTGTTGCAAGCGCCTGGAAGGAGCTGAGACCGCCCGCCTGCTTACCGCCCGAAAGCTTGAAGTTACCGAACACCTTTTTCATACCCTCGCCAAAGCAGCGAACCTGTACGAAACGTGTTTTGATTGTGTAGAGCAGACCTACACCTACAAGAAGGATTATGAGGATATAATCCGAAAGATAGGCATTGGCTGCCGCCACGATTTTAAGAATTGTGTCTTGCATTTTAAAGACCTCCTGAAAATAAAAATAAAGTTACTGTAAAACAGCAACTCCGGAAAATACACAAAACTAAATCTTGTGTTTTGACTCTATCCTTTTGCCTGAGAGATTCGGCATTCGCCTTGCACCTTCGGCACTCAAATAAATGAGCTTCTCCAGAGTTCCCTCGGTGTACGGTTCTTTTGTTCCGCACACTTCAGTGGGTATTAAATTTTACATCTGGTATTATATCACACATTTCGACAATATGCAATAGGTAAATGAATATTTTTTTAAGAAACGTAAATTTTTATCCGCATTCGGTTAAATTCCGTGCTCAAATCGGTCAATTTCATACTTGAATGTAAAAAGGTTTTGTGCTATACTATAGCCGAAGGGAGCCGAACTATTATCGCCGAGAAAAGCCCTTTTTGGTCTAAATTTTCCCTTGTCGCTTGGAATACATATAGTATTCCTGTGCTTCGCTGAAAAATTTATCCTCAAAAATCTTCTTTCCTCGGTTCGAGGGAAGTTTAAAGAGATAATTTTTGCTCATATCAAGGCACCTTTCACGAAGTAATACTTTATGTATTACAAGTGGAAGTAACGCAGATATGGGCGAAAATTATCCTTGAAACCGACAAGAGTTCGACTCCCTTCGGCTATAACGAAAGGAGATAAATTTTTATGAATATGGAACATTTTTTCAAAGACGCTCAGTGGGTCACAAAGGCTGATATTACCCCCGAAGCTTTTTGTGTTGTCAGAGGACACTTTGATGCCGAGGATGCAAAAAAGGTCACTCTCAATGTAATAGGCTTGGGCTTTTTCAAATGCTATATCAACGGTAAATGTATCAACCCCGACACCTTTTTACCCCTCTCCTCCGAATATGAGGCAGGCTGTGACCCCAAGGATGAAATACTGTCCAACAGACGTATTTATGTACCTCAGTTCGATATTACTCACTTTGTGCAACCACACGACAACATAATAGATATTCACTTTGGCGGAGGCTGGTACACTCTGCCATTCCGTACCTTCGGTACACCAAAGGCAATATATTCTATCTCTATACAAACCAACAGCGGCACAAAATATTACGGCTCGGACGAAAGCTGTCTTGTTAGAAAAAGCTTCGTCACAGATTATAATTTTTTGAAAGCAGAGGAGCACAACTACCTTGAGCAAAACACTGAATGGGAAGCGGCTGTGTTGACGAAGTCACCGGACACAGAATACTGTACAACAGACTGCCCCATTGATACATTGATTAAAATGGTTCCCTGCAAAAAGGTAGGCAACAGCGTATACGATTGCGGTGAGAATATAACAGGTTATCCCGTTATTGAAATCAATGCCAAAAAGGGTGAGACTGTCACTGTAACATTCTCGGAGGAAATACTCCCCGACGGTAATATAGACCCAACTTACATCCACAATCAGCGCTTCACGGTAATATCCGACGGTGAAAAGCGTGAGCTACAGCCCGAATTTATATGGTATGGCTTCCGTTATTTCAAGGTAGACGGAGCTGCCGAAGTAAAATGTGTGAAGTTAATACACGCCAATGTACCTGTAAACTCAACCTTTGAATGTGACAACGAAACGCTTAACTGGATTTATAAAACATTTATTCACACAATGCTGTGTAATATGCACACAGGTCACCCTTCCGACTGTCCGCACCTTGAACGCAGAGGCTACACGGGAGACGGACAGCTTACATGTCATGCAGTGCTTTCCACCCTCGATTCCAAGCAGTTTTACGAAAAATGGCTTCAGGACATAGCAGACGGACAAGATCTCCTCAGCGGTCACATACAATACACTGCGCCGTATGTACGAAGCGGAGGAGGCCCCGGCGGTTGGGGATGTGCTATCGTCGAGGTTCCCTATCAGCTGTACAAGCATTACGGAGACAGGGCTGTCCTTGAAAAATACTATCACAATATGCGACGGTACATTGATTATCTTGAAGCTCATTCGGAATTTGGACTTGTCACAAGCGACAAAAAAGGCGAATGGTGTCTCGGTGATTGGTGTACTCCTATAATCCTTTTCCCCGATAAGGGAATCGGACGATATGCAAAGCAGGTATTTCTTCCTGCCCCATTTGTCAATACTTATTTTATGATAAAGTCCCTTGAAAAAATGTCGGAGATAGCTCATATCATTGGAAAGGACAGCGATATACCCGAATACAATGAGAAAATAGAATACCGTAAGAGTGTGATTAAGGCTGCGTACTACGACCCCTATAACGGAAGCTACTTCGGCAACATAAACGGAGCAAATGCTTTTGCTATTGATATCGGCTTGCAGAATAAGAACAAAACCTATGCTTACATGAAGGATTACTATACAAAGCTCGGCTGTCTTGATACGGGTATCTTCGGAACAGATATACTCATTCGAGTGCTTTTTGAAAACGGAGATTATGACTTAGCGGTAGATATGTTAACAGGCGACGGAGCGCAGGGCTTTGAGCAATGGAGAAAGAGAGGCGCTACCACACTCCATGAGTATTGGGACAGTGACAACAGCCGCTCACACAACCACCCCATGTTCGGTGCACCTGTTGCCTACTTTTTCGAGTATCTGCTTGGTATCAAGCAGGAGCCTCACACCGCAGGATACAAATCGCTGATAATTGAACCCTGTGCAACTACAAAATTCAATTATATGTCAGGCAGTATGACAACACCTCAGGGAATTGTGTCGGTTGCATATCAGAGAACAGATAGAGAGCTTGAACTGACAATAAGCATACCGACCAATACCAAGGCGGTATTACGGCAAAATGGCATTGAATATCCATTAAACGAGGGTGAAAACAAAATAAGATGTAACTAAAGCAAAACGGCGGAAATTCCGCCGTTTTTACTTTTGATATAAATTTGTTAGAAATTACAATCTCTTTTGGTTACGTTCGTACTGTTTTCTTCGCTGTAAAGTCCGAGAGATACATCATCGGATTTTGATATTTTCACATTATCAAAGCGGATACCATTCACACCGTTAACCTCAATGGCATACTTTCCTCTTTTTTCACGAGTATAGTCGGTCATTTCAAAGGTGGGCTCGGAAAGCTCTATATTTACATCACGGAGATTAATATTACTTACCGTTCCTATGTCATCTGCCTTGAAAAGACATCTGCACTTGCCTGTTGCATAGAAATTTGTCACAGAAACATTCTTTATGTGGCAATCGTTGTTTTCGTAGATGCTTAAGGGAATACCCACATCCTCTGCTATGACATTATTTATCATAACATTCTCAATGTTAATGTGTCCTTTTCCGTTATATGCACTTGCAAGGTTGATAGCGGGAGAGCATTCTCTGAACACAATATTGGACATGGTTACATTTCGTATTGTACCCTTGCCTACGGAAAACCTTACACCTGACGAGCGTGCGGTACATACACAGTTGGTTATAGTGATATTCTCACAGACCTCAAGCCCCTCACGGATACGATATCCTACACAACGGATGGCAATGGCATCGTCACCTGTGTCGATAATACAGTCGGAAACGGTAACATTACGGCAGGCATCAATATCTATACCGTCGGTGTTTGCATGCCAGGGAATATTCTTAACCTTTATTCCCTGTATAGTCACATCCTCGCTTCCGTGGATAAAGAAGCACCAACTGGGTGAGTCTATGATACTGACATCACGGATGGTAACATCACGGCATTCAACAATACACATTGTCTGACCGGGGCGATATGTCCCCTCCTTGCTGAAGGCTACACCGTATCTGAAGGTAAAGCCTGTGTACGAGAGGTGCTTGGGCTCCTCAAAGAATACAGCTCCCGATGCATCAATTACTCCCTTACCCGTAACAGACACGTCTGTCTGCTCAACAGCTACAATCAAATGCTTACCAACCCAGCCTTCAGGTGTAAAGCCGTAATTCTGACGGTATGCATCCTCATCATTGTAATCGTCAAGGTTTTCACTCGCCTTCAGCACAGCACCGTTTTCAAAGTGAAGCTCAACGTGGCTTTTCAGCCAGATTGTACCGCTGAGAAAGATTCCTGCAGGAACTATAACCCTGCCGCCGCCTGCCTCGGCAACTGTGTCGATAGCCTTTTGTATTGCCACAGTATTCAGGGTAACACCGTCTGCAACGGCGCCGTAATCCAAGATATTTGTTTCCATATCCTACTCCTATTTATTACAATAAATTTCAATTGCGCGGCTCATATATTCGGCAGTTCCTTTACCGAAAACATCTATTTTCGGAGCGAAATCGTCTCCTGCATACATTCTGCCAAGTGCTTCGAGAAGCTCATCTGTCATGCCGTTATCGTAGTAGTTTTTGTTCATAAAGCTTTGATACTTCATCACAAGCTTCATCACATCGGGATGGTCGGGAGGCAGAGTGTCCTTGTACTCGGCGAACCTGTACATTATTTCGGCAAGTCCGTCATCGTATCCGTGATTGTCCATTTTTATCCTTTCTTTTCCAAGGGCTCTGCCCTTGAACCCGCTTAAGAATCTACAAAAATTTTTGATGTTTATTATTTTTTTGCACAGCGAATAACGGCGGTGACATTATTCAGCGCTCTGGCTGTTGTAAAGCTGTGTATAAAAGCCGTTTTGGGCTAAAAGCTCTGTGTGACATCCCGACTCTATAACCTTACCGTCACGCATAACGAGAATGACATCGGCTTCTCTGACAGTTGAAAGCCTGTGGGCAACAATAAAGCTTGTTTTACCCTGCATAAGCTTTGCAAAGGCATCCTGTATCTTCTTCTCGGTACGGGTATCAATAGAGGAGGTTGCTTCATCAAGGATGAGCATGGGAGGAAGTGCAAGCATTACACGGCTGATACAAAGGAGCTGGCGCTGTCCCTGTGATAAACCGCCCTCTGTTTCGGATATTACCGTGTCATAACCCTTTGGCAGTCTCTTGATAAAGTTATGTGCGTGAGATGCCTTTGCGGCAGTGATTATCTCGTCCATAGTTGCATCGGGCTTGCCCATTGCAATATTCTCGGCTACAGTCCCCTTCTTTATCCAGGTATCCTGAAGCACCATTCCGAAGCTTGAGCGGAGATTGTGTCTCGAAAGATGGGACGTGTCAATGCCGTCAACGGTTATCACACCGCCGTCAATATCATAAAAGCGCATTATAAGATTTATGAGAGTGGTTTTTCCGCAACCCGTAGGACCTACAATGGCAACACGCTGTCCCGACTTAACGTTGAGATTAAAATTCTCTATAAGCCTTACATCCTTGTTATAGGAGAAATCAACGTTTTCAAACTCTATATCGCCCTTGGGGGCTGTCAGTACAGCACCCGCATTATCGGTAACTGCGGGAGTATTGATAAACTCAAAAACACGTGCAGCACAGGCAAGGGAGTTCTGCAATTCGGTTACAACTCCCGATATTTCGTTAAAGGGCTTTGTATACTGTCCTGCGTAGCTGAGAAAGCAGGAAAGTCCGCCTACAGTCATTGATGCCCCGATAACCGCATATGCTCCAAAGCCGCCCACAAAAGCATAGACAACACTGTTTACAAAGCGTGTACAGGGATTTGTAAGCGAGGAGAAAAATATTGCACGAAGTGAATGCTTTTCAAGACGTGTATTCACTTCATCGAATTTAGCCTGAGCTCTCTTTTCGTAGCCAAAAGCACGTACTACCTTCTGCCCGCCTATCATTTCATCGATGATACCAGTCATCTCGCCTCTTGTTTCGCTTTGCTTTTTGAACATATTATAGGTGTTTTTTGCAATAAATGATGCCACAAAAAGCGAAAGAGGAGTGAGAAGAACGACAATAAGAGCTATTTTGTAGTTTATCCTCACCATAAAGAATATAGTACCAAGAATTGTGACAACACCTGTGAACAGCTGTGTAAAGCCCATAATAAGACCGTCGGCAAACTGTCCCGCATCGGCAATAACACGGCTTACAATCTCGCCGTGAGGGTGGGAATCAATATATGACAGCGGAAGCTTTACAAGCTTTTCAAATGCCTCCTGGCGAATGTCACGCACTACGGAAAAGGTTATTTTGTTTCCTATAATGCTCACCAACCACTGAAAAAGCGCTGTAAGCAATGTTACGATAACCGCACCGATTATAAGGGACATAATGCCCTCAAGGTCAACCCTTCCCTTATCAACTGCAAGGTCAATGGCATCTCCGATAAGAATGGGAATATACAACGATAAAAGGCTGAAAGCTACCGAGAAAAGTATCAGCAGAATTAAAAGGAATCGATGTCTTGATACATATGAAAGAACTGTTTTTAATGTGCTTTTATTTTTCATTTTGCTGCCTCCTCCGATGTGAACTGTGTCTCATATATCTCACGGTAGACAGCACATGATGCCAAAAGGTCACTATGCACTCCGCAGCCGACCATTTCGCCGTCATCGAGCACTATTATCCTGTCGGCATTCATAACCGAAGAAGCACGCTGAGATACTATAAAAACTGTACAAGAAAGAGATGACAGCGCACGCCTTAAACTCAGGTCTGTCAGATAGTCAAGCGCTGATGAAGAATCGTCGAGAATGAGTATTTCGGGCTTTGATACTATGGCTCTTGCAATAGTAAGCCTCTGACGCTGACCGCCCGAAAGATTTTTACCGCCCTGTTCGATACGGTAGTCCAGACCGCCCTCCTTAGCCATGACAAAGTCCTTCGCCTGTGCTATTTCAAGAGCTGTCATTATTTCTTCATCTGTAGCATTTTCGTTACCCCACTTCATATTGTCACGGATAGTTCCGCCAAACAGCATCGCCCTCTGAGGTACAATTCCTATGCGTGAGCGCAGTGAGGTCTTTGAGTATTCCTCTACATTTTTACCGCCTACAAGGACTCTGCCCTCGGTTGCTGAATAAAAGGCAGGGATAAGATTGACAAGAGTAGTTTTTCCGTCACCCGTACCGCCGATTACACCCACTGTCTCGCCTTGCTTTGCCGTAAAGGTGATATTCTTCAAGGACACATCACCAGCTCCGTCGTATCTCAGGGATACGTTGTCAAATACCACACTGCCGCCGCCTGTATATTCCTCACCGTTATCCGAGGCGGCAGGTATATCCATCACATCGCTGATACGCGATGCACAGGCGAGAGATTTTGAAATGGTAACAATAAGATTTGCAAGCTTTACAAGCTCCACAAGTATTTGTGACATATAGTTGTAAAGTGCAACCACATCGCCCTGTGAGAGTGTTCCCACATTGACACGGATAGCTCCGTTCCATATAAGTATCGTTATAGCGACATTAACCACAATAAAGGTAACGGGATTTGTAAGAGCGGATATTCTTCCTGTAAAGCTCTCACCTGCCGCATAGAGGTTATTCTTTTCCTTAAAGGAAGCTACCTCTCCCTCCTCCTTGCAAAAGGCTCTTATAACTCTTGCTCCGCCGAGATTTTCCTTTGTAGCGTGAGTGAGAGAATCAAGGTCGGCTTGCACCTTCTTGTGAAGCGGCATAGTAATGAGCATTACGCCAAACACCACAACGGACAAAATAACAATCATCGCAAGGAATATAAGCGAAATTCCCGCATCAATTGTAAACGCCATTATCATTGCGCCGAACACAACAAACGGAGAGCGCAAAAGCAGGCGAAGTGCTAAATTCATACCGGTTTGCACCTGATTCATGTCGCTTGTCATTCGTGTGATAAGAGTAGCTGTACCCGAGCGGTCAAGCTGAGTATAAGAAAGCTTTTGAATGTGAGAGAAAAGCGCCGTTCTTATCCTTGTTACAAAGCCTACAGATGCCTTTGCGGCAAAAAACTGCGCCGTAACGGAAAAGCCAAGCCCTACAAAACCAAGAAGAACAAGCAGAAGCATAAGTCTGATAACAGTACCCTTTCCGTCCTCTCCTGCTCCTATTCCTTTATCTATAATTTGGGCAATCACCAGCGGAACAAATAGCTCAAGCAATGCCTCAAACAGCTTGAACAGCGGTCCGAGCATCGCCTCCTTCTTATACGCCGAAAGATATTTTACAAGTCTTTTCAATGTCTTTTTCCTCTTTATATAAGTGATGTCTTAATTTTACCACATTTCAAAATATAGTCAATGTATTTCGTTGAAATAATAGAAAAAATCGCTTGAAAGCAAACTATAATCTCGAAAGGCAGCCTTTTTAGGTCGGTATCTCTCTTGAACGAAGAGGGCGACTTATGCCTCTTTATATTCGTACATTTTTTCGGAATATAAAGATAATACCTTCTTACTGTTTTTGAAATGCACCAGATAATATCTGTCACGAACGGAGCCAAGCTGATAAATCGTATGAGAGACCTCCACTGCATAAAATCCGTGGAATACAAAGTACTCTACAAGTCTTCTGCGGACTCGCTTTTCATTTTTTTCGTCATATCAGCACATGTCACTACGAATTTACCCTTTTTTATCATCAGTATGTGGATGATATATCGGCAAAGTATCGCAACAACAAAAACAAAAGGAAATATAAAAATAACCGCAAAGGAGATTTCACCTGCCGTAAGGTTATCCGAGCTTAAAACCGCCAAACCTATTATCAGGAATATACATGAAATAAATAAAAGTAAAAGCGACATATATGTATTCACCATATAGTTGTGCGCCAGTTTTTTTGCGATATATTCTTTTGTAAGAGTATTTCTCGTATGCTTATCAGTCATAGCAGCTCTCCTTAATATATTGCATTAATTCTATATTTCTTACAGGGTTCAGATATTGCAGCATTTTAAAAAAACTAACCGTTATCTGACATTTCTTTCTTCCACCTCTTGCACTGCTCAATCCGTGCCCCCTGAGGAGTATCACCGTGTTCAGGGTCACACGAATACTGCATCAGCAACTCACACGGAATATCTTCACATTCTCCGCAATGAACAATATTTTTGTTTTGGCAACAAAGCGCAACGGGACATTCTCCATGAAAAGGATGTCCATTTGTTTCAATGCAGCCGCCGCAGCCGGTAGACTCTTTCCATTCACATCCCGTACAATGAAGCCCACATCTTGAATCTATCGTAAATCGTTTCATTATGGTATCCTTTCTTTTTTTAAAATATTTTTTTAAAAAATATAAAAAAGCGGTCAGTGACCGCTGACAATGCTCGCCTATTGTAGCCTATATATGCACCCAAACAAAGTAAAACGGCGAGATTGATTCAATGCAATTTCCTTGTATATAAAAAAGCGGCGAGTCACCGCTGACAATGCTCGCCTATCCACCCCTGCACAAACGGCAACATTGTAAAAAGGCGAGATTGTTATCGAGTAATTTACTATAAGTAAAAAAACTTCTGCTCAAATAGAATCTATATTGTTGTTATTATATCGCTGAATTCAACTTCGTTGAATTCATTTTATCATATTGCTATTGAAAAAGCAACACATTTTGTCTGAGTGGGTCAAAAAGCGGCGGGGTTTGTTTCGATGAATTACCTATAAACACAAAAGGCTGTGACCGAAGTCACAGCCTTTAATACTGTAAATTACTTTACAAGCTCGATGATTGCCATTTCAGCGGCATCACCGCGTCTGGGTCCTTTACGAAGGATTCTTGTATAACCACCGTTTCTCTCTGCGTATGCAGGAGCGATTTCGTTGAAAAGCTTTGTTACAACGTCCTCTTTAGTGATAAATGCAAGTGCCTGTCTTCTGGATGCCAGTGTATTTGTCTTACCAAGAGTGATCATCTTTTCAGCAAGGCTTCTTACTTCCTTTGCTCTTGTCAAGGTGGTCTCTATTGATCCGTTTTCCAAAAGGTATGTTGTCATGCCTCTGAGCATTGCCATTCTCTGGTCGGTTGTACGACCTAACTTTCTTGTTCCCGGCATTTTGTGTTCCTCCTTTACTCAGTATTACAAACGATGTGCGCAGTCTTATTCGTCTTCCTTCTTGAGGCAAAGTCCCATAGATTCAAGCTTCTGGATTACTTCCTCAAGTGACTTCTTACCAAGGTTGCGCACCTTGATCATTTCGTCTTGTGTACG
>CAZYTA010000032.1:0-29700 GCA_964650465.1 uncultured Oscillospiraceae bacterium
CAGACAGATGCCGTAAAATAGTAATTTTTTAGAATTACTGTCTTACGAGCACCCGACAAATGTCGGGGCTGTTTTTTATCTCAAAACTAATTATTCATAATTGAAACAACTCTTGGGGTTGTCTGAATACGCGTAAAACTACAGCAAGCCCAAATGCACCTATACAGTTCCTGTCACGGTAATAACACTTACACCCGGATTAATAACCCACGTACCGTCGGAGTCCTGTGTGTAGGTTGCCGCAGGAACACTGATAACACCATTGACCGTTGTGAAAGTACCGTTGACATATGTATAATCTGTTCCGGGGGTGAGAACCGTATCGTTATATGTTACGGTAATATTTCTGAGCACGGGATCAAATGTATCGGTGACAACAAGGTTATCTGTAGCCACTGTACCTGTATTGCCTGTGTTCTGTATAACAAAGGTATAGGTAAGCTGACCGTTTTCCGAAACCACAGCAGGACATATTGCCTTGCTTATGGAAAGCTCGGCAGAGCTTTCAGGGGTAACCGTTTCGGTAGCTGTTACATTATCCGTTACTGTCTCGCCGCTCACAGTTACAACATTAGTAATACTTGCGCCTGTACCCAGAGGTGCAAATCCGTTAGCCTCTGCCTGGTATACAAACAGCGCCGTTCCGCCGGGTGCAATATTTATACCGCTTACTGTCAACTCATTTCCTGCCGTAACAGAAGGGGTCGGTTGAAGAACTCCGTTAAGGTAATACAGAAGCGACCCATTAACATATGTCAAAGGAACAAGTGTATTTGTGCCTGAGGTATATGCTCCCAGGTTATCTGTAAGGGTCAAGCCGTTATATGCTGTTGTTCCCGAATTCACTACAGTCACAACATAAGTTACACTGTCCCCTCTCGTGTATGTATCCACAACAGCGTTTTTTGTCGCTGTAAGAGCCTCAATAAGATTTCCTGTAACTATATTTGAATTTGTTACGGTATCGTTATATGACAATGATGCCTGATTGGTAAATAAAGGCATATAATACCTCCTATATATTTATTGGGGGAAGTATCCCCCCTATCGGTATTATATGCCAACAAATACTATGGTTGTGACTCGGAGTAAAAAATGAATTCCGAAATCTTTTTCAGGGTAGCCAAAGGATATCTTTTATAATCATCTGTCTTAAAGAAAATTTTTCCGTTTGGATTTAAAACTATAATCTTCTTTCTGAAAATGCGAACTTTACTGTCTCTGATAAAGAATCCGTCATAAATTCCGTTAGTAATATCCATTAGTCCGAGATGAAGCTTATATTCTTCATTATTTGTTATAAACAACTCATTGAAAAAACGAGAATTCTTTAGAAGGAAGCAATTCGTTTCCAACAAAACATTGGGACCAAGCTCTCTTGCACAAACAACAGGTTCCAAAGCACTCCACTCAGCAACATCAAAACGGTAATACCACTCATTATGACGTGGAGACAGCATTAATTCCTTTATGTCACCTCTTTTTATTTTGGTGAAGGAAATGACCTTCCCGTAATGCTTTACTCCCGGCTCGTCCTTGCCGAATATGGATTTTGACCTGTAAAGCGCTACATATTCTATTGCTTCGGGGTGATTGACGTATTGTACCGGAATATGATAAAAATTGTTTTCGAAGTTTATTTCATACTGTTCTTTTGAACGAACAGTTCCGATAAGTGTATTATGAACACTCACATCATTTTCTCTGACATAATCATCATATTCTTCCAAAAGGTCAAAATACTCTATCTCAGGCATTCTAAACAAAGAGAGAATAAACTCCTTTATTTTACAAAGCAGTTCCTTCATATTTTAGATGAACCTGAGCAATAATTCGGTCAAAAAAACGGATACGCAAGAAAATGCGGCTACTACCACCAGTGTTTTTTCAAAAAAAGCAAATATAACTGCTACAGCAAACCCTACTATTGCAGGGATAAGAGATGTAGAATAGAAAATCGCAGGTACAGTCATAACGGTAAGTACAGCATACGGTATATAATGCAAAAAGGAAAGAATGTATCGATTGGTGATTTTCTTTTTCACAAGAACAAGCGGAAGCATCCTGACAAGATATGTAACAGATGCCATCACAAGCAAATAAGGAAAGAAATTAGTCATCATTATCCTCCTTTATCGGCAAAGGTGCAACAACAGCAAGCAACGCACTGGCAATAACCGAGCAAATAATTATAGTAAATCCACTGGGAATATTATTTTTCAAGAACGGTACGTAATAAAAAATACAGCTTAGTATAATAGCCACCAGCACACACAATGCAGTAGAATGCTCTTTTTTTGCAGGAGGCACAACAATAGCAATAAACATACCGTATATAGCCACACCCAATGCGGCAGAAACACTGTCAGGAAGCACATCCCCTGCCAAAGCACCGCATAATGTTCCCAAAGTCCAGCCTGTGATTGGGGGAATTATCAAGCCATACATATAAAGTTTTCCCACGTTGTTTTTGTTAGAAGCGGCAACTGCAAAAACCTCGTCGGTATTGGCAAATGAAATAACAAATCTGTCAAGCATAGAAATACTTTTACCAAGCTTTTGCGACAGTGATATAGACATAAGCGAGTACCTTGAATTAATTACAAGCTGAGTGACAGCAAGCTCGATGAATGTGCCTCCCGCCGCAATAATAGGCACTCCCGCAAGCTGACCTGCAGAAGTAAGGTTTGTAAGGGAAATAAGAACCGCCTCCAGCACTGTGAAGCCGTACTGAACAGCAAAAATTCCAAAGGCAAAGGAAACAGAAAAATATCCGATGCAAATTGGAATACCCGACGCTATTCCTTTTTTGAAGCTGTTGATTTCTTTCATAAAATGTTACCTTTATTTTATTCTTGCGTTTTTTTATAAACAGATATATAATATGTGTAAAAAGGAAGTGAATAAATGCAATCAAAAGAACTGAAAACTATTGCTCATATAAAAACACCATACAATGACAAGTTCGGAATACCGCGTCAAAGCGGCATGGTGGAAAGCATAGTATCCGAAATAGAATTTGTTCCGATGTACCGAAATCCGGATTCAGTGAGAGGCTTATCGGAATTTTCCCATATATGGGTGCTTTGGGAGTTCAAAGGTTTTGATTCCGAAAAATGGTCTCCGACCGTAAGACCCCCTCGGCTCGGAGGAAACAAAAGAATGGGCGTGTTTGCTACCCGTTCCCCTAACCGCCCTAACTCTATTGGTATGTCTTCCTTAAAGCTTTTAGAGATAGATACAAAATCACAAAACGCACCGATTCTGAAGGTTGCGGGAGCTGACATGTTGGACGGCACAGCAATATACGACATTAAGCCTTATATTTCATTTACCGATTCACACCCTGATGCAACCTCGGGATTCGCAGGAGAACATATCAGCCACCGCCTTAATGTGGAATTTCCCGAAACACTTTCGCAGCTTCTTCCCGAAGCTCAAAGAGAATGTATAAAAGAAGTGTTATCCCTCGACCCGAGACCTTCTTATCAGAATGACCCGAACCGAATATACGGCTTAACAGTATTCGGTCACAATATAAAGTTCAAGGTAGACGGTTTTGAGCTTACGGTTATAAGTATCGAACAGGACTGACATAAAGTCAGTCTTGTTTCATTTCAGAAAGGCGCTCCATAACCATATTTTCTTTACCGAAATAATCATGGAGAGCAAGATACTCTCTGTACAGTATTCCGTAGCTTTCTGCGTTATTTCCGTTTGGTGTATATACCATAGCTGTAGGAACGGAAAGCTCCTTTGCGGCACTTCTTACATCCTCGTAAAAGCCACCTGCAACAGATGCATATACAGCACTGCCAAGAGCCGCCGCCTGAGTAGCACTGCAAACAGCAACCGGTTTGTTAAGCACATCTGCCATAATTTGCATAAGAAGAGGATTTTTATTGGCAATGCCTCCTGCCGCAGTAACGGTATCTATATCTATACCGTAGCCTTCAAACTGATCGGTTATTCTCTTGGTGCCAAAAGCAGCGGCTTCAAGAAGCGAACGGTATATCTCTTCGGGTTTTGTTCTTATGGTTACACCTACAAGCATACCGCTGAGACGGGAATTAACAAGAACACTTCTGTTTCCGTTAAACCAATCAAGTGCAACTATTCCGCTCTCGCCGATTTTTAATTCTTGAGCTTTCTGTGTCAAAAGCTGATGTACATTGATACATTTTTCCTGAGCTTCATCAAAATATGACTTGGGTACGCAGTTTGATACGAACCAATCAAAGGCATCGCCGAAGCATTGCTGTCCGGCTTCGTAAGTTGTTGCATCGGGAATAACTCCGTTTTTTACACGTCCGAAAATTCCGTCAACCGTAATTTCTTTCTCGGAATTTATAATATGGCACGCAGAAGTTCCGAGTATAAGCATAAGATTACCGTTATCCGTTATATCAAGCGCAGGCATCGCCGCATGGGCATCAAGCATCGCAAGGCTTACGGGTGTGCCTATCTCAAGACCTGTCAGCTCCGCTCCGCGACGGCAAACATTACCCGCAACGCCTGTTACAAGCGATATTCTGTCGCTGATTTTAGTTCCGATAACGCCGTCAAGGAGAGGGTCAACAGATTTAAAATAGTCATTTGACGGAAAGCCTGTTTTTTCATCCCAGAAAGCCTTATATCCCGCAAACGCCGCCGCATGGGTCTCCTCTCCCGTCAACAGCATATTTATCCAGTCACCCGCTTCTGTAAAACGGTAAGCGGCATCGTATACATTTTTTGCATTACGTGCGGTTTCAAGAATTTTCGGAAACATAAACTCTGCTGACACAGCACCGCCGTATGAGTCTATCCAGCTTTCGTTTCTGTCTTTTGCCGCCAAAGTAAAATCATCTGCTTCTTTTTGTGCTCCGTGATGCTTCCACAGCTTTACATAAGCGTGAGGTTCATTTTTGAAGGCATCATCAAAGGCTAAAGGCGTTCCGTCGGAATATACAGGCATAACCGTAGATGCAGTAAAGTCTATTCCTATACCGCCTATCTCACATACATCAACGCCTGAGCTCCTAACGGCACCTTTTACGCTTTCTTCCAATGAATCTATATAATCCTGAGGATGCTGAAGTGCAAAATTATCGGGAAGCAGTGTGCCGTCAGGTAAGCATCTGTCCATAACAGCATGCTTATAAGTCGATGTGTGCTCGGCAACCACATTCTTATTTTTCACGTCAAGCACAATCGCCCTTGCGGACAAAGTGCCAAAATCAACACCTATTACATATTTTTTCATAATTACTCCTGATTAAGCTTTATTGAAGCGCCTGAAGGTATGCAGATAGCTTTGTCAGCAAAGACCGTCGTTGAAATCCATACATCCAGCGCAGTTGGGTTATACACAATATTGGAATCAATTGAATAAACAAGGCTCCTGTATGCATTTGTATATTCAACTATCTCTCCGAGACCCGCATACCACACATTGTCCTTGCCGCCCATTTTATCAAGAAAGCTTTCAATCACATCCCAGTTGCCGTTGTCTTCAAATTCATAAGAGTGACCCCAAACTGTGAACAGATACGGGGATTTGTAAAGTCTGGGATTGACAAAGAACTTATCATAAAGCATGTTCAAGTCGGCAGAATGATGGCAGGTAGCTCCGTACTTCAGCCAATTATCGGGTATCTCGAAAGACATTGTCTGCGCCGTAGTTCTCGCATAGATAACGCCGCATGCCTCAAGACAGGCTACGGTGCTTTCTTTAAAAGAGCCGTTTGGATATGCATGGCCAAGCACTCTTTTTGAAAACATTTTTTCAAATACTTCTCTATCTTTTACAATCTCGTAAATAAGTGCGGTATCGGGCAAATCTTTATAAAAAGGATGAGTCATTCCGTGGGTTGCTACTTCCACATCCTTGTAATACTCGGATATCTGAGGCAGTGTAAGCTTATGTGTGGGATTTTTTTCGATATCAATATTATCTTTCGGATCATCCGAAATCCCGGAGCAAAGATTAAACGTACCCTTTATTCCGTTTCTTTTCATAATATCCATAAGTCTGAGGTCTGTACCAACGCCGTCATCATAGCTCAAGGTAAAAGCTCTGAATTTTCCGCCCGGAAAACGCATAAATCTGAAATTTCTGTCCATATGTACTCCTAACAGTTATTCGGTATACAGCTCCAATGTTCCGCCCTGCATCATATCGGTCACTTTGAGGTGCAATTCATTCAGTCTTACTCCGTTGTATACAGCATATTTAACAAAGCTTCCTTTGCCGAGACGGACAACCTCGAAGCTTTTTTCGTTTGAAAGCTTTATTGATGCTTTTTCAAAATAAGGCATACCTACAAGCATCAAATTCTGTCCGCTTACAGGAAATACACCGAGAGTATTCCACAAGTAACAAGCAGAAAGTCCGCCGCTGTCAACATTTCCCGGTGCGCCGCCCTCACCCGTTGTAAACATGTATTTGTTACAGCACTCTATAATCTCCGAAAGTCTGTCCTGTCTGTTTACAAAATTGTATGCATAGGGTGCTTCCATATCGGTTTCGTTGTTAAAGCCCTCAAAACGAGCAGACTTATCATTCGGAAATGTAAATCCGAAAAATCTGTCAAGCAGAGAAACAAAACCGTCTTCCCCTGTTATCGCTATTCTTTCTTCCATTGAATTCATGGGTCTGAATGAATAATTCCAATGGTTACCTTCGTAGTATTCTGAATCGGCAAAGAGAAGCCCTGTTGTAAAATCAAAAGCCTTCTTCCATTTATCCGAATGAAGTTCTAGCTCTTTAACTACATCAAATCTGCCAAGCTCAACTGCTATATTACAAAGATTCTTACACGCCTCCGCCATATCAAGAGTGTGCGTAGTACGTGAGCACTCTCCTTTTTCGAAAAAGTCTTTGTCGGTTCTGAGCAGTATCTCCTTTAAAACGTCCAGCGCTTCATTCCAATCAAACTCTTTTACTCCTCTGTAATACGCATCACAGAAAAGATAACCTGCAAGAAAACGCGCCTGCTGAGCTTCTCCTGTAAAAGATGATGACAAATTAAGCATATTTGGCATAACCGAAAGACGTTTTCCGAAATTAAGGTAAGTGGATACTATTTTTTTACTAATCTCGGGATATACAGCAAACAGTAACGGTAGCTGTGTTTTGTATATATCCCATAGCGTTGTAAAATCAAGAACAAAATCCTGTTCAGGATAGTAGATGCTTTCTCCCGACCAGTCAGAGGGCTTGGTCAGGGTGTGATACAAATTGGAATAAAATATTTCTTTGTTCCTGTCATCTGTTTCTATCTGTATTTTGGAAAGTGCGGATTCCCATTGAGATTCGGCTTCGGTTTTTGCATGTTCAAAAGTAGTGCTTCTTGAAGCCAAGTTATTGGCAATTGAGCATTCACGGGATTTGAGGGACAATGTAAGAATTACCTCGGAAATTTGTTTTGTGTTTTTAAACAGAACACCGAAACGCCTGTTGTCACTGCCGTTTGCAGATAAGCTGTCTCCCGAAAGCTCTTTATAATCCTCCCACAGAACCGCTTTGCCGCCATTGCAGTAAACAGTAAAGTGTAATGTCAGCCCTTGAAGAACGACGGAAGCTGTAACGGTAGATGTATCCTCGATTTTAAGAAGCGCCTCCCCTGCCGTTCCGCGGAGCCGTGTATCGCTGTACAAACCGTCATTTGAAAAATCTATTGAAATTAATCCGCTGTTATCGGGAAATATGTACTTGTGAAATGCAGAATGCCTGTCAGTTGTGAGCTCAAAAATTATATTCTTTTCCTTGAATTTTGCCGAATAATATCCGGGAGAAGCCTTTTCGTCCGACAACGTATTAAATTCAGGCTCAACAAAACTGCCGACAAAAGGAGTAGTCAGTGCGTAATTGTAATAAAATCCCACTGCACCCGTTCCGCTGTGATGCAAGTGTGATATTCCGCAAACAAGCTTTTTATCATAAAGCTTTTCGACAGGCTCTCCGCAATTCAGGCGGTTGTTTCCGTAACCGGTGGGATAGCCTCCCGAATATGCACCGACAGAAATTTTTCCAAAAGGCAACTGAGCCCCCGGATGTGTATTACCGCTAAGGCCTTTTATAGGAGCCCATGTCCTTGATATCCCTTGTAATTGTTCGGTGCAAACCGTAGAATTACCTTGAAACACATTTACATATTCAGTGATTTTTTTCATATTCGACACCTTTCAGTATTTACCATAAAATTGTATCACATCAGTTTGTTTTTTTCAAGTATATTGGGTAAAATTATACCGAGGTGATATAATGAAAAAAGAAAAAAAGCCTATGGAAAAGGCAATGGAAGCTGTCAAAGCATATACCGATGAGCATTCATTCCAATCAGACCCCAACGGCAGCTGGACAGGAAAATGCGCAGACAAAGAAGAAAAGCCTGTACAGGATGCTGATGACTTATAGAAAAGAACGTTATCAACTTTAATTAATACTAAAGAGCAGATAGTATAAAACTCTCTGCTCTTTAGTATTTATCAAAAGCATCATTAAACAAATCAGCCAGAGGAAGAAAAACTAACCCCAGAAAAATCCACACCAAAAAATAGCTTGGACACACCTGCCCCAAAACATTGAAGGGCATATTGCTGTAGTCCCACACATTCATTTTCAAAATCAAATTAAATACAACACCAAATATAAATTCTACAGAGGTAACCGCCGCTCCGCACAGTATAGCTTTTAAAACAGGTGAGCTATCAAAAAACACTTGACTTATTATAGAAAAAATAACAAAGCATATGCCTCCAGCCATCAGCATAGACCAATGAGTATAGCCGCGCCACAAAAGCTCAATTCCGCAATATCCGATTCCTCCGACCAAGAACAACAAAATGTATTTTTTCAATTCTCTCACTATCATTCCTTTTTGTTTTAAATTATTATTGACACAAAATAATAAAAACAAACAGGATTGAAAACAAAAAAGGTGAGGTTGATTTCGAGAGATTTCCTATGCAATAGCCAAAAAGAGCTTTTCTCGGCGATAATAGTTCGGCTCCCTTCGACTATATAAAACCTGTAGTAAAACGATTTATAAAACCGCATTTACTACAGGTCTTTAGTTCAGTTATCTTTCAGGGAATCAAGGATTTTATACAAAATGCCATAAAGCTGTAAAGCTTCATCCGTATCGAGCTTTACACATTCTGCAACACTTTCGGGAATAGAAACCGCAGACTTTTTCAACTCGTCTCCCCTGTCGGTTATTTCAACAATCAACACACGTTCATCAGACTCGGAACGATGACGACGCACATAGCCTTTTTTCTCAAGACTTTTAAGAACGGGTGTCAATGTGCCTGAATCAAGAAACAGTTTTTTTCCTAATTCCTTGACGCTTATCTGTTTTTCCTGCCAGAAAACCATCATGGTAATATACTGGGTATACGTCAAATCAAGCTTTTCGAGATACGGTCTGTACTGTTTTATAACCTCTCGTGACACTGCGTACAGAGGGAAACAAATTTGATTTTCGAGCTTTAATCCGTCGTATTTACTTGCCATAACAATCTCCGATTAATTATATTTTGTTTATTGTATCACAAATTGACATTTTTTTCAATACAAACAAATATTTAATCGAAAAACACTTTTCAAATCAAAGACATTCCTTTATCTTTTCTTTAATACTGTTCATATCAGTCGGTTCAAACCTTGCTTTGATATTGCCCTCACGGTCAATAAGAAATTTTGTAAAATTCCATTTAATATTACCGTTTTTCTTATAGTCTTTATCAAGCTTTTTCACAATACCGGATAACATTATTCCCATCGGGGACATTCCAAAGCCGTTGAACTTTGTGTTTTCTGTTAACCATTTATAAAGCGGAATAGCATTTTCTCCGTTAACATCAATCTTTGAAAACTGAGGAAATGTAATACCGAAGCGGCCTGTGCAAAAGCCGTGAATCTCCTCATCCGCACCGGGTGCCTGATTACCAAATTGATTGCAGGGAAAATCAAGAATTTCCAAGCCCTTATCCTTGAATTCGTTGTAGAGCTTTTGAAGTTCATCATATTGAGGTGTAAATCCGCACTCTGTAGCTGTGTTTACAATGAGCAACACCTTTCCCTTGTATTCACCTAATGAAACTTCACTTCCGTCCTGCGCCTTCACTTTAAAATCATAAACGTTCATAATTACGCCTCCTTTTTAACATAACTCAATTATATTGAGCTCAATTAATTATACTCGTTTTTTCGGTATTGTCAATACAATATGATTTGTATTTTTTTGAATATTATGTAAACATCAATCACATAAACAGCAAAAGCTCTGCATAAAGCAGAGCTTTTAAATATAATCAAGCATCATAAGTGACAGTATATAGCTTACCGCCGTTATCGGAATAATAGCAGACGCCGTTTGTGAAATCTATAAACTCGGGTTCTGAAACAAGTCCGTAGTTTTCAAGCAAGACACTCTGTTTCAAAGTCTTATTCTTTGGATCTGCTATTCTGAGCATCGGGGGATTTTCACTTCCTCCGGAAAAACCTTCAAGTGAATATATCAAACCGTTATTCACGCAAGCACCCTGTACAAAACGATGGTACTCGCAGTCAAAATACTCCCTTATATCCTCGCGGCACAGTATAACCGAATTGATTCCGTACTTTTCATCAATTGTTCCTTCACTGTATTTCGGTATATCAAAGGAAAAATATCTTGTGGATTTATTTTCGTCGCGCATAGTAAATACATACAATTTGCCACACTCTCTGTCTACAACGAAATTCCCGTAGGGTCTGACATCAGACTTGTCGGATGAGCACCACAAACAACTGTCCTCAGTAAAGCCTATCCTGATAAGCTGTACTAATTCCGACGAGAATTCTGCTCCGTTTCTTACAATGCGGTAAACACAACAAACGCCTTTAAGCTTGTCCTCGCTTGAAGCATAATTATTGTAAATATTTGTATAGAGAAGCGGAAACTCGTCTCCGACACAATAAAACTCACTGCCGAAAACCACCGAGTTGCTATGAGGAGTTATCACCTCCGCTTTATCCAACAGAAAGCGAGAAAGCTGTGGGATTTTCTCATCTGTACCGTTTTCAATATTTTCGATATCGTATACAGTACAGCTGCCGTTAGCATCAAAACGAAACAAAAATTTGTCCCATATAGCACCGTCCTGTCCTTTGGCAATATTTCCGATAAAGTCAAATTTCATTTTAACACCTCCGTTTTTCAAATTGTATCACAAATACCGCTGCAAGTCAATTAAATTATTCGTAACGAATCATTCTGTACCCTACGCTTGTGTGAGTATGTATATATTCCTGCCTATGTTCAATCTCTATTTTTTTGCGAAGAGAAGCAACGAATGTACGGAGCGTTGTCACGGTGCTTTCCCAGCTGTTGCCCCAAATTTCACGTGTTATATCCGTATGGGTCAGTACCCTGCCGCAATTGTGTGAAAGCATGCACAAAATTTTGTATTCTATGGGAGTAAGGTGAACTTCATTTTCATCGACATAGACACAATTTGATGCATAATCAATCCGAAGCCCGCCATTCTTAAACACAGATGATGCTGATGATATATGTTCTGTTGCTCCATACCTGCGCTCGATAACTCTGAGTCTGGCAAGAAGTTCCTCCACCGAAAACGGTTTGGTAACATAATCGTCTGCACCTGCATCAAGCGCAATGACTTTGTCATAATCCTCAGTCCTGCTCGATACTACAACAATAGGAACGTCGGACCATGAACGAATTTTTCTGATTACTTCCGTTCCGTCCATGTCCGGAAGATTCAGCTCTAATAGTACAGCCACCGGATTATTTGTTGAAGCCAAAAGAATGGCACTTTCACCGCCGTTTGCTGTGATACACTTATAATCATGCGCTTGTAAAGTTATGTTTATAAGGTTGCGAATTCGTCTGTCACCATCCGCTACCAAGACTAACTCATTTACCATCTCTTTGACCTCCTTTAAATCTTTGCAAATAAAAAACCTCACCTGCTGATTGCAAGTGAGGTTAAGTTCTAATACTATTCTAAAAGGAAAACTAACAAATCTCTTCTTCAGTTTTCCTACTCACAGGCAACATATACATACACGAAAAAGCATAACCTATAATTATGCTAATAATAATGTATATAATTAGTGCAAGAGTATTGAAAACTGCAGTCATTATTCGTTCCCTTTCTTTTTTTGTATTCTATACCTTTCTTTGAAAAAAGTCAATACCTTTGTATAAAGTTTTTTAAAAAATTCATTTTTTTGTATATTTAAACAATGTCTGATATATTCCCCGAAACAATACCTTCAACAAACTGCTTTGCTGCTCTTGCCGAACGTATTCCACGTTTCAACGCAAATCTTTCGGCTGCACTGTCTATCTTTTCGATATTATACTCAATCCCCTCTTTATCGGCTAAGCTGTGTACAATATTAAGATATGTCGCTTTATCAGGTCTCGAAAACGTAACGTGAATTCCAAACCTTTCCGAAAGGGACAAGAGCTCTTGCATTGTATCGTTAAAATGTACATCATCTCCTTCACGGTCGGTAAAATTCTCTTTAACAATATGTCTGCGGTTAGAGGTCGCATATATTACAACATTATTGGACTTTGCTGACACAGAACCTTCTAAAATTGCTTTTAATGTACTGAAATTATCATCATCCTTGGTGAAAGATAAATCGTCGATAAACAAAATGAATTTGAGCGGATTTTCAGCAAGCAAGTCAAGAATTTTCGGTATTTTATTTAACTGCTCTTTTCGAAGCTCGATAATGCGAAGCCCGCTTTTGTAAAGTTCATTTACAACCGCTTTTACTGTTGATGACTTGCCCGTTCCTGCATCACCTGTAAGAAGGATATTTGCCGCAGGCTTGCCTGCAATCAAGGCTTTTGTATTGTCGAAGATTATTTTCTGCTCGCGCTTGTAATCAACAAGCTCCGAAAGCTTTATTTCGTCAGGACTGTCAACAGGAACTATTTCACCGTTTTCGCTGATATAGAACATTCTGTACTTTGAATATATTCCATATCCGTATTTTTCGATACTGTCAAGCCTTTTAATGTAATCCTTCTTTATACTGCGCACTTCCGTATCAAACTTCGGCAAAAAATCGAATCCGTCAAGCAAATCCGACGGCGTCAATGCGGCTACTTCATCGAATGTCTTTAAATCCTCCATCAAGCTTTTTGTAAGAATTTCTGACGGAGTTTCACCCTTCCCTTTTATCTTCACATAAACATTCTCACTTTCGCAGACTATTTGCTTTATGTACTCGGAAAGCGTTTCCGTTCCTGTCAGGTAAAGCTCGCCCACGAAAGCAGAATAAGAAGATATTTTTTGTGTTTCGTCAGAATCTTCGGAAAGTTCAAGAAAAGACAGAAGGGATTTTACAACTCTGTTGTCAAGTAAATCGCGCAAAACAGATAAAGAGTGAAGTCTGAGAGATAATTCATTAATTTTTTTCAATTCAATACAGCTCCTTCGGCTCCGCTTGACACCAGTGCCGCATAACGTTTTAAGTAACCTGACAACTCCTTGGTCTTAGGCACAAAGCATTTCATTCGCCTTTCAAGCTCTTCATTTGACACTTTGAGTTCAATCCTGTTTTCGGGAATATTTATGCTGATAATATCGCCTTCCTCAACAACACCTATTACTCCGCCGCTTGCGGCTTCGGGCGATACATGTCCGATGCAAGCGCCTCGTGTTGCACCGGAGAATCTTCCGTCGGTAACAAGTGCTACACCTGACCCCAGTCCCATGCCCATAATTGCAGATGTTGGATTCAGCATTTCCCTCATACCCGGACCGCCTTTCGGGCCTTCGTAGCGAATTACAACAACATCACCCAAATTGATTTTTCCTTCGTTGATTGCCTTTTGTGCATCTTCTTCTGAGTCAAATACTCTTGCAGGTCCTTCGTGTACAAGCATTTCGGGAAGTACTGCACTTCTTTTAACAACACTGCCGTCAGGTGCCAGATTACCGCGAAGTACTGCAATGCCGCCTGTTTCACTGTACGGGTTGTCAATCGGTCTTATAACATCGTGATTCTTATTGTTGCAATCCCTGATATTTTCTCCGATTGTTTTACCTGTAACTGTCATACAGTTTGTTTTGATAAGACCTTTTTTATTAAGCTCATTCATAACGGCATAAACACCGCCCGCTTCATCCAGATCCTCCATATAGGTCCTTCCTGCAGGTGCCAAATGACACAAATTCGGAGTTTTGGCACTAATGTCATTTGCAATATCAAGGTTTATTTCTATTCCGCATTCGTGAGCAATAGCAGGTATATGAAGCATGCTGTTTGTAGAACATCCAAGTGCCATATCAACTGTGAGTGCATTATAAAACGCATCCTTTGTCATAATATCACGAGGACGGATATCCTTTTTAACCAGCTCCATTACTGCCATACCCGCATGCTTTGCGAGTTCAAGTCTTGATGAATAAACTGCAGGTACGGTACCGTTTCCGCGAAGCCCCATACCAAGAGCCTCGGTTAAGCAATTCATAGAATTTGCCGTATACATTCCCGAGCAGGAGCCACAGGTAGGACAAGCTTTACACTCATATTCAACAAGTCTTTCTTCGCTCAGCTTTCCTGCCGAATATGAACCAACTGCTTCAAACATGCTTGATAAGCTCGTTTTCTTTCCGTCAATGCGTCCGGCAAGCATAGGACCTCCGCTGACAAATACTGTCGGAAGGTTAGTTCGTGCCGCCGCCATTAAAAGTCCCGGAACATTTTTATCACAATTAGGCACCATGACAAGTGCATCAAAGCCGTGAGCAAGAGTCATTGCCTCGGTAGAATCTGCAATCAAATCACGTGTGACAAGAGAATACTTCATTCCGTTATGTCCCATAGCAATGCCGTCGCACACAGCAATTGCGGGAAATACTATCGGCGTTCCGCCTGCCATCGCAACACCCATTTTAACTGCATTAACGATTTTATCTATGTTTATATGACCGGGTACTATTTCATTATATGAGCTTACAATTCCCACAAGGGGTCTTGATATTTCTTCCTCCGTAAGCCCCAAAGCGTGATATAACGCTCTGTGCGGGGCATTATGAGGACCTTTTGTTAATTTATCACTAACCATGTTTTCCTCCGATTAGTTGTTGATAAGTTTATCTTCATTGCTCCAACTGTAAAGTTTACGGATGTCTGCGCCGACTTTCTCTGACGGATGTTCTTTTGCAAGTTTACGCATAGCCTTAAAGTGAACCTGTGCGCCTGCATCGGACATATCAAGAAGAAATTCCTTTGCAAAGGTTCCGTCCTGAATATCGGAGAGAATCTTCCTCATAGCTTTTTTTGTTTCTTCGGTTATTATCTTGGGACCTGTTACATAGTCACCGTATTCCGCCGTATTTGAGATAGAATATCTCATGCCTTCAAATCCGCTTTGATATATAAGGTCTACAATTAGCTTCATTTCGTGGATGCATTCAAAATACGCATTTCTCGCATCGTATCCTGCCTCTGTAAGTGTTTCGTAGCCGGCTTGCATAAGCGCACATACACCGCCGCACAAAACTGCCTGTTCGCCAAAGAGGTCTGTTTCTGTTTCGGTTCTAAAAGTAGTTTCCAGCACTCCCGCTCTTGCACCGCCGATACCGAGCGCATACGCCAATCCCAAATCCCACGCATCTCCCGTTGCATCCTGATGCACTGCAATAAGACAAGGAACGCCTTTACCTGCCTGATACTCAGAACGCACAGTATGTCCCGGACCTTTGGGAGCAATCATAATAACATTTACGTTTTCGGGCGGTACGATACAGCCAAAATGAATATTGAAGCCGTGCGCAAAAGCAAGTGTCTTGCCTTCGGTAAGGTTAGGCTCAATACTTTCTTTATAAAGCTTTGCCTGCTTTTCGTCATTAATGAGTATCATTATGATATCCGCTTTTTTTGCCGCATCTGCCGCGGTCATAACTCGAAGCCCCTGTGCTTCTGCCTTCGACCAGCTTTTTGAGCCTTCATAGAGACCTACAATAACATCTACACCGCTGTCTTTGAGGTTGAGAGCGTGTGCGTGTCCCTGTGAACCGTAGCCGATAATCGCAACGGTCTTGCCTGAGAGCTTCTCCAAATCACAATCCTGCTGATAAAAAATTCTTGCCATAACAATCATCCTTTCAATATAAACTTTTTAGATTTCTTTTAATACCATACTGCCGCGTTGCATTGATACAATACCTGTACGGCAGATTTCCAAAATTGTAAACTCCTTCATTAATGTGGCAAATGCATCCAATCTTTTTGATTCGCCTGAAATTCTCATAACAACAGAATCAGATGCGTAATCTACCGTTTCTGCTTTAAATGCATCAGCCGCTTGACGAATATCCTCTCGGGTTTCGGGAGTGTTTTTAACTTTAATCAACATCAGTTCAGAGCTGACACTGCCGTCGCCTTTCAATTCTTTCACGCTATGCACATCAGGCAGCTTGTAAAGCTGACTGATAATGTGCTGATCCTCTTCTCCTTGATATGTAACCGTTATGCGGGAGAGGTCATCACATTCAGTTTCACTGACACTCAAAGAGTCAATATTAAACTGTCTTCTTCTAAACATACTGGTTACACGGTTTAATACACCAAACTCGTTCTTTACCAAAACCGCAATGGTAAATTTGGGCATTTTATTCACCTACCTTTGTTATGATATCGTCCATACTGCCGCCCGGCGGAAGCATGGGAAGAACAAATTCATCCTTGTCAATACTACAGTCAATCAAAAACGGACCGTCTGTATTAAATGCTTTTTCTAATGCAGCTTTCAGCTCATCTAAGCTATCAGCCCTTAAGCCGTCTGCGCCAAAGGCTTTTGCAAGAGCTACAAAATCTGTTTTTCTTTCAAGTATTGTATTTGAGTAATGCTTTTCATAAAAAAGCGTCTGCCATTGACGGACCATACCCAAAACTCCGTTATTGAGTAGAAGAATTACAATCGGCAATTTGTTTGTTACCATAGTTGCAAGCTCTTGCAGGCACATACCGAAGCTTCCGTCGCCTGTAACAAGCACTGCCCTCTTACCTGTACCGATAGCCGCACCAACAACACTGCCCGGACCAAATCCCATTGTGCCAAGACCGCCCGAGGATACAAAACGTCTTGTGTGATTAAAGCTTGCATACTGTGCTGTCCACATCTGATGTTGACCTACATCCGTTGCAACAGCAGTATCTTTGTCAAGATAGTCATTAAGTAACGATAAAGCATTTCTCGGAGTCATACCCTCTCGTTTATCAAGGTTTTCCTCTTCGCACTGTTTATACTTTGAAATTTCGGCTTGCCACTCAGGTCTTTGTGCTTTTTCCAATGAAGCAATTAAATTTTGAAGAGTCAGCTTAACATCGCCCTTTAATGAATGGGCAGGCTTTACTGTTTTTGCAAATTCCGAGCTATCCACATCTATATGGATAATATTTGCCTTGGTTGCAAACTTTTCTTTGTTACCCGTTACTCTGTCATTGAAACGGACTCCGCATGAAATGATACAATCTGCGTTATGCATTGCAACGGAAGAAGCGTAATGACCGTGCATGCCTTGCATTCCGAGAAACCTCGGATGGCTTGTAGGAACTCCGGAAATGCCCATTAAGGAACATCCGATAGGTGCATCAATTAAATCGGCAAGCTCCATTATTTCTTTTTCCGCTCCGGCTGTAATTGTACCGCCGCCAAAATAAATAAAAGGCTTTTTGGATTTGCTTATGCATTCTACAGCTACATCAATATCTGTACACCCTTTTTTCTCATCAGCTTCTGTCGTACGGACATTTTCATATTCGCACATGGCAATCTGCACATCCTTAGGCACATCAATGAGCACAGGGCCGGGTCTGCCTGATTTTGCAATACAAAATGCCTCCCGTATTGTATCGGCTAATTTTTCTACAGAGCTGACAATATAGTTATGCTTTGTTATAGGAAGAGTAATTCCCGTTATATCGATTTCCTGAAAACTGTCAGTTCCAAGTTGAGAGCTTGGTACGTTACCGCAGATTGCAACAATAGGAATTGAATCAAGATATGCGTTTGCAATACCCGTAACCAGATTTGTCGCTCCCGGACCTGATGTTGAGATAACAACACCAACCCTGCCTGTAACTCTGGCAAAGCCGTCTGCCGCATGAACAGCCCCCTGCTCATGAGCGCAAAGAATATGATTTATTTCTTTTTGATATTTATATAACGAGTCATAAACATTGAGAATCTGACCGCCGGGATAACCAAATACGGTTGTTGCACCTTGCTCGATCAATGTTTCGACAATTATATCCGCACCCGAGACCATCATGACTTATGACCTCCAAGCTTTTTCAAAATAAGCTGTCCCATTTCACTGCATCCAACTTTAGTGCATCCGATATTATTATCAGGCATTATATCAGCACAGCGATATCCTTCCTCCAAAACATCGTATACTGCTTTTTCGATTGTGTCAGATTCTTCGCTCATATCAAAGCTGTATTTAAGCATCATCGCCGCAGATAGTATGGTACCGATGGGGTTTGCCACGTCTTTGCCTGCAATATCGGGAGCAGAGCCGTGAATAGGCTCATAAAGTCCCACTGTTGTATCTCCAAGGCTTGATGACGGAATCATACCGATTGAGCCTGTAATCATTGACGCTTCATCTGACAATATATCCCCAAACATATTCTCGGTTACGATGACATCAAACTGTGCAGGATTTTTTACAATCTGCATCGCACAGTTATCAACAAGCATATCGGAAAGCTCTACGTCGGGATACTCTTCTGCCAAACGGTGCATAACTGTCTTCCAAAGTCTGCTGGTATCCAAAACGTTGCTCTTTTCAACCGAACAAAGCTTTTTATTTCTTTTTCGAGCAGTTTCAAAACCTATTCTGCCGATTCTTTCAATTTCACTTTCCGAATAAGTCAAAACATCAGTCGCCGTATCACCTTCCGTTTTGTGTTCTCCAAAGTAAATGCCGCCGATCAGCTCACGAACAATTATAAAATCAATTCCTTTTTCAACAATCGAAGGCTTTAAAGGAGATGCGTCAGAAAGCTGAGGCCAAATCTTTGCAGGTCTGTTGTTACTGTAAACTCCCATACCTGCACGAAGCTTTAACAGCCCCTTTTCCGGTCTTTTGTCTCCGGGATAATTATTCCATTTATTACCGCCTACAGCACCCAAAAGAACACTGTCAGACTCTAAACATTTTTTTAATTCAGCTTCGGGAAGAGGGTCACCGTATTTATCAATAGCACAACCGCCCATATCAACATTAATATATGTAAAGCTGTGACTGTAAAGCTCTGCTATCTTGTCAAGAACCAGCAGTGCTTGATTTACGATTTCCGGACCAATTCCATCACCGCGAATTACTGCTATTTTTTTATTCAACAATAACACCTCATTTCTTTAATGATGCAAGCAGTCCGCCTTTCCTTATTATGTTCTGAATAAATTCAGGGAACGGTTGGGCTTTATATGTTTTTCCTGTGGTAATATTTGTAATAATACCCGTATCAAAATCCACGTCTACTTCATCATTTGCTTTGATTTCTTCTGCCGCCTCCTCACATTCCAAAATGGGGAGTCCGATATTTATGGCGTTACGGTAGAAAATTCTTGCAAAGCTTTTTGCAATAACACAACCTGTACCGCAGGTTTTAATAACAAGCGGAGCATGTTCCCGTGAAGAACCGCATCCAAAATTCCAACCTGCTACCATAACATCGCCTTTTGACACCTTTGTTACAAAAGTTGCATCTATATCCTCCATGCAGTGCTTGGCAAGTTCAGCTGCATCTGCCGTATTCAGATATCTGGCAGGGATAATAACATCTGTATCTACATTATCAAAATATTTAAAAACTTTTCCTCTTGTCTGCATATCACTCCACCTCCGGATTTGTGATGTAGCCTGTAAGAGCACTTGCTGCCGCTGTCAAAGTACTCGCAAGATACACCTCGCTATCAACATGTCCCATTCTGCCAACAAAGTTACGGTTAGTAGTTGCAATGCATTTTTCACCTGCAGCGAGTATTCCCATATAACCGCCGAGACAAGGACCGCAGGTAGGTGTGGAAACAACTGCTCCTGCATCAATAAAGGCAGTTACATAACCGCGCTCTACACTTTCACGGTAAATCTCCATTGTCGCAGGAATAATAATGCATCTTACACCGTTTGCAATTTTTTTGCCGTTCAACATTTTATATGCAGCTTCCATATCCTCCATTCGTCCGTTGGTACAGCTGCCGATGACGACCTGATCCACTTTTATAGCCGACAGTTCTGATGCAGGCTTTGTATTTTCGGGAAGATGAGGACAGCTTACAATCGGTACTATGTTTGAAAGCTCAATGTCAATCTCTTCATCATATTCAGCATCTTTATCAGCCTGATATACTATCGGCGGTCTTTCACACCGTCCTTCCAGATAATCCATTGTTACTCTGTCAACGGGAAAGATTCCGTTCTTAGCGCCCGCTTCGATAGCCATGTTACAAATGCAAAGACGGTCATCCATAGAGAGTGTGGCAACGCCATCGCCTGAAAACTCCATACTGCGATAAAGTGCTCCGTCAACACCGATTTTTCCTATGATATATAAAATCACATCTTTACCGCTGCAATTTTTCGGAAGTTTTCCTTTGAGATTAAATTTAATTGCAGAAGGAACCTTAAACCAAGCTGTTCCGGTTGCCATTCCCGCCGCCATATCAGTACTTCCCACACCTGTAGAAAATGCACCAAGAGCACCATATGTACATGTATGACTGTCAGCACCTATTATGCAGTCACCTGCAGTTACAACACCCTGTTCCGGAAGAAGTGCGTGCTCTATACCCATTTTACCAACATCATAAAAATGGCTTATGCATTGCGAGCAAGAAAACTCTCTGCACTGTTTTGACTGCTCTGCCGCCTTGATGTCTTTATTTGGCACAAAGTGGTCAAGTACAACAGCGATTTTATCTTTATCAAATACACTTTCAACCCCTGCCTTTTTAAACTCGTTGATTGCAACAGGAGTTGTAATATCGTTTCCGAGAACAATATCCAGCTTAGCAGAGATAAGCTGTCCTGCAGTCACAATATCAAGTCCTGCATGAGCGGCAAGTATTTTTTGTGTCATTGTCATTCCCATTACTTTGCATCCCCTTTTGTCATATTGTAAAATGCACTGAAGAGCGCCTTGGTGCTCGCTGTAATAACATCTGTATCGGTGCCTGCGCCCCAAAAGATAGTTTCGTCATCACGCTCAAGTCCTATATACGAAGCCGCTACACTGTGAGACCCCTGTCCTTGCATACTGTGCTGTGTGAATACCTGCAAAGTATAGTTCTCCCCTGTGAACTCACAAAGTGCATTATTAACCGCACTGAGTGTACCGTTACCTTCTGCCTCCATTTCGGTTTCAACGCCATCTTTTTTAAAGGTAATATTGATTTTCACAGAATCGTTTTCACGCACAAAATCAAAATCCGTTATCTCTATACCGCAATCGAGATTAAGGTAATGAACTTCAAAAATATCAAGCACATCTTCAGGCTTTAATTCTTTGTGCTCTCGGTCAGAAATATCTTTACAAAGATAACTGAAATGCTCTCTCATCTTTGTGGGAAGCGTATAACCAAAAGTTTGCTCCAAAAGATATCCTATACCTCCCTTACCCGATTGTGAATTAACTCTGATAACATCAGCATCATAAGTCCTTCCTATATCTTTCGGGTCAATCGGTATGTACGGTACACTCCATTCATGAAGCTTCTTTTTATTTCTGTATTTCATACCCTTCGCAATAGCATCCTGATGAGAACCGGAAAAAGCGGCAAACACGAGTGCACCTGCATAAGGCGCCCTTTCATATACGTGCATGCGGGTACAACATTCGTATTTTTCTACAAGGTAGTTCATATCGGAAAGGTTAAGCTTTGGATCGACACCGTGAGAGTACATATTCATTGCAAGTGTAATAATATCAACATTACCTGTTCTTTCACCGTTACCGAAAAGTGTGCCCTCAACTCTGTCAGCACCCGCAAGAAGCGCAAGCTCTGCATCAGCTACGCCTGTACCTCTGTCATTATGAGGATGAACCGAAAGCGTTATAAATTCACGGTATTTAAGATTTTCGCTCATATATTCAACCTGAGATGCATAAACGTGCGGAAGACTCATTTCAACTGTAACAGGAAGATTGATAATAACATTGTTATCTTCACTCGGCTCCAAAACATCCAAAACAGCATTACATACTTCCAATGAATATTCAGGCTCAGTTCCGGTGAATGATTCGGGAGAATACTCAAAACGGAAGTTGCCTTCATATTCTGACGCCAGTTTCTTTACAAGCTTTGCTCCTTCAACCGCAATCTGTTTGATTTCTTCCTTTGACTTTTTAAATACCTGTTCACGCTGAGCAACACTGACTGAGTTGTAAAAGTGAATAATTGCACTCGGTGCGCCTTTGCAGGCATCAAAGGTTTTTCTGATAATATGCTCACGGCACTGTGTAAGCACCTGAACTGTCACATCGTTTGGAATCATCTTATTATCTATAAGACTTCTTAAAAACTCATATTCTGTTTCACTTGCCGCTGGAAAGCCCACCTCGATTTCCTTAAAGCCTACCTCAAGCAAAATCTTGTAGTATTCAAGCTTTTCTTCCAGACTCATGGGAATAACAAGACTTTGATTTCCGTCACGCATATCAACACTGCACCATACAGGTGCTTTTTCTATATGGTCAACATCTACCCATTTCTTGTATTTTTTATCGACAGGAAAATATCCTACTTTGTATTTTGTTGCATCCATCTTATACCTCCGCAACCGTATCAATTTCTACCAATACATTTTTCGGCAGTTCACGTACCGCCACACAGCTTCTTGCAGGTTTTGATACAAAATATTTCTCATACACTATTTAACTAATTTAAAGCCTTCGGCTTTCAAGGCTTTGGTGATTTCCTGAACATGTTCGTAATTTCTTGTTTCCATATCAATTCTAAGATAACAGCCGTTTACCTCAGAAGTTGCTCCGTTTCTTTCGTGATGTACACTTGTTACATTTCCGCCAAGATCAGCAATAATTCTTGATACATCCTTAAGCTGACCCGGTTTATCGATGAGTTCAATCAAAAGGCTTGTTTCTCTTCCCGATTTCATAAGTCCGCGTTCAATTACTCTCGAAAGAATAGAAACATCAATATTGCCGCCGGAAACAAGACTTACCACCTTTTTGCCTTTAATCGGAAATTTATTAAACATTGCAGCCGCAACAGATACCGCTCCCGCTCCCTCTGCAATCATTTTCTGCTTTTCTATCAAGGCGAGAATAGCAGAAGAAATTTCGTCATCTGTAACGAGCGCTATGTCATCGACATATTTTTTTATGAGCTCATATGTATGTTCACCGGGCTGTTTAACTGCAATACCGTCAGCAATGGTGGAAACCGATTTCAAGCATTCAATACCGCCGTGCTTTATTGAATTATACATACTCGGTGCACCTTGTGCCTGTACTCCGTAAACCTTAATTGATGGCTTCAGTGCCTTAATCGCATAAGCGACACCGGATATAAGCCCTCCGCCTCCGATTGGTACAATAACCGCATCAATATCCGCAAATTCATTTACTATTTCAAGACCTACAGTTCCCTGACCTGCAATAACATCCTCGTCATCAAAGGGGTGAACAAATGTATAACCCATTTTATCCTTCAGCTCAAGCGCTTTTTGGTATGCATCATCGTAGCATCCGTTTACAAGGCAAACATCTGCACCGTAGCCTTTGGTAGCTTCTACTTTTGAAATCGGAGCTGTATCCGGTAGACATATCAGTGATTTAATTCCGCATTTTGATGCAGCGAGTGCTACCCCCTGTGCGTGGTTACCGGCAGAGCAAGCAATAACACCTTTCTCTTTTTCTTCATCAGACAGCATCGCAATTTTATACCCTGAGCCTCTTAGCTTAAAAGAACCCGTATATTGCAGATTTTCAGGTTTTAAATACAATTTGCAGTTCTCTGCAATACCTACTGTACTTACAATTGATGTGTTTCTGACAATATCCTTTAATACAACAGAAGCCTGAAATATTTTATCAAGTGTTAGCATTGTGTTATTCTCCAATCAGATTTTAGAATGTATTAATTTTACTCCTTCGGACATGAAGATTGTATGAAGATAACGGAATGAATATAAATGTTTTATGAAGACGGAATAACAACAAATAAACAAAAAAACACCCACCGGGTGTTTTAATTTCTCGAGGTTCAAGTCCTTTTTTGTGGAAATGCAATGAATTCAAGGGATTCAATCAAACAGAAAATTTATTTTAATGAAATCGTGACAAATTCACGATGAAATCCAAACAAGTTCGGATGAAATCTTCACTTCGTTCAGATGAAATTAAATCCGTCTTTATATTCCGACGAAGTCGGATTTCTTCACGAAGTGATTTCATCTGCAATAGCAGATTTATTCCGTCGTAGTACGGATTTATTTGAAAAAGCGACAGAAATCTATCGATTTCTGTCGCTTTTTCTGGTGCACCGAGTGCACTGATATCCGAACCTAAAATGCCTGCTTCTTCAAGCTCGGCAAAGGTCATTTCGCGTGAGCAATCTTTGTAATTACAGCCAAAATAAATTCTGCCGTCATCCCAAAGAACGATTTTATTTATAAAGGTATCAATTAATCTTCTGCGATGATCAACTTTTTTGAAATTCAGCTTGCGGAGTCTGTTGAAATAGGCTTCAATATCCTCGGCTGAAATTATTGGTTTTGTCATTTCCTCTTTTATAATTTGGATAGACAACTCCGTTTTCTGTTGTTCCAACTGTTCCATGCGCTGTTTTGTGGATGGAGTCAGAATACCTTGCTGAATAGCATTAAGCAGATTTTCTATACTTTTAAGCGTATCTCCGTATTGCTTTTTCAGTAACGGCAATGTGGTGTTAGATTGATTCTGTACCTTAGTTGCAGTTTCACAAAGCATAGACACCAAATCATCGTCAAAAACAATTTTGCGGATAAATGCGATTGTTGCATCTTCAATCCATTCTTTTCTGACGGTTTTCTTGTCGCAGCCTTTATGGTTTTTAACACTTACGCATTTATAATAGCGGTGCACCTTTTTCTTCATGTGGCTTGTACCGCTTTCGCCAACCATAAGACATTGACACTTTCCGCAGAAAAGTTTAGTAGTAAGCAAATATTCGTCTTCGGCTTTGTGTTTAGCCGGAGCTTTTTTATTTGCAATCATACGCTCTTGAACTCGGTCAAATAAATCTTGCGGAACAATCGCAGGGATACCGCCCGGTTGTACAATGTCACGGTATTTGTATTCACCAATATATTTGCGGTTATGTAACATACGGGTAACGCTATTAATGCTGATTTTACCGCCACGCTTAGTGCGAATTCCTTTAATATTTAGTTGGTCGGTAACCTCTTGCATACTTGCACCTTCGGCATAGGACTTAAAGGCTTGCAACACGGCAGGTGCAGTCAGCGGATCAACTTGAAAGAATTGCTCAGAGTCAACAGTATAACCAATAGGAAGCGTACCGCCGTTATATTTACATTTAAGGGCGTTTTCGGTCAGACCTCTGATAACCTTTTCCGCAAGGTCAGCAGAGTAATATTCCGCCATACCTTCAAGCAAAGATTCAAGTAAAATGCCTTCAGCAGTATCAGAAATAACTTCGGTTGCCGATATAACCTTAACACCATTTTTGCGCAACAGTGCTTTATAGTGTGCGGAATCATAACGGTTACGTGCAAAGCGGTCAAGTTTCCATACAATGACAGTATCAAACAGACCGTTTGCGCTGTCTTTAATCATACGCTGAAAGTCAGGACGATTATCTGTCTTTGCTGATAATGCACGGTCAATATATGAGCCAACAATTTGAATGTCATTTTTCTGTGCAAATTCTTTACATTCGCGCAATTGACCTTCAATAGACTCTTCACGTTGATTTTCACTTGAATATCGTGCATAAATTACGCCTGTCATTGTATCACTTCCTTTTTATTAGTCAAAATTGTAAAATGAATCTATTGCTTTTTTTATTTCTAATAAATAGATATTTAACGATTTTCTATATTGTTGTTTTGTTGTAAAACAAGCGGGATTCATAGATATTTTAAGAGTATAAATGTTTTCATCATCATCCAACCCTTCATCTGGCAGAAATATATAATTTTTTGATAACTGAAAATATCCTGACGCGGATTGCGGCACAATGGATAACAATTCTGTTAATAAATTAAAATCCTCGCAAACAAACCGAATTTGAACACTGAAAAAATTATCAACATCATAGTTTTCATTGGCAACTAATGCATTCTGTGAGAAATTGTTTGTAAATTGATCAATGATTTCTATTTTTGCATTAATTGACCTCAAAATATGAACGTATGATATTTTTTTGATAGAGGATATGAGTGAATTATAAGCATCGGAAACGCTTTCAATCGTGGTTTTATAACTACTATTGTTGTTAATATAAGTAAATTTTCTGTCGTCTCGGCGTTGCATTCCGTGTTTGAAAATTTCTATATTAGAATTATAATAACTACAATGATCTTTGTCAAAATTATCACTTGAACCATTATAACGATATGTCAAAACATCAAATGTATATGGGATACCGTCAATAATTTCATATTTTTCAATATGTTTAACTGTTGATTCTAAATAAAATTCATTATTTGGTTCTTTATCTGTAGTTGGAATTAAATAATCAAGATACATTGTGTAATTTGTGTATTTATCATCATAATAAATAGCTCTTACACGCAAAATATGCCCTTTCGGTAATTTTAAAGAGTTAATGTAGTTAATTCTTTTTTCAATATCTGGCAGTGCAAAGTTGCAGTCGGTTCCTATTCTTGTTGCAATGTAAAATACATTTCCATTACAATTTGCATACCAAAAGCAAGGTTCTATAGAATTTATCATCCAACCACTCTGACGCATAGATATTGGAAAAAACATATTAGCAATACTCCAATTACTAGGTTTGAGTATTTCTTTTTCTAGAACCCTATAATCCCAGAAATGAGTAGTAATACCTCTGTTGTTTTGTATTTCTTCCATTCGCTTAACAACGGATGAAGAAGGATATGTAGAGCAAACTAGTAAATAACCGGTTGTATCATGTTCTGCACACGAATCAAGAATGTTATCAAGATCATCTTTCCCTACCGCATGTCCAGAATGAGCCTTGTGTTTGCATTGCACCAACCATCTTTGTGATGTGTTTTTAAAATTACTATTATGAGTTTCAATGCACAAAAGGTCTTTTCCGCCGTCAGCACCTTTGCCGCTCCAATATACTTCTAAACCGCGATTATATAATAATTCTCTAACCAATAATTCAAAGTCGTTTCCATCTGCCGATAATTCTTTAAAATCTAACATAAATATTCACCTAAATTCCTCTTATAAAAACGCTTTTCTTTTCTATAAAAAATTTACATCTTTCAAGCAAATTATAATCAATTAGTTTGGGATCACCAGAGCTTTGTTTTAACAATGTAATAAATTCTCTTAAATCTAATAGATGAAAAAGAGCACCTGTTTGTTCTATAGCACCTATTAACTGATTTGAAATTTTATCCCAGTCCCCACAAGTCATTAATTCAGTAATTAGTATAATACAATGCGGTGGAATGCTCCTGTCTACAAATATTTCGTTTCCCTTGTTGTCGAACAATAAGTCTCCTCTTTTAAAAGCATTTGCCGCACCAACAAGTTGTTTAATAGCTTTTTCAGCTTGTTTTTGTATGCCTGCAAGGCGTTTTGCCTCGTTTTTGTCAAAACCAACTTGTATAACGGATAAATCCTTGGCTTCGATTAAAAAACTACCATATTCATGAAACGCAAATACATCAGTAAACTCACGTTTTTTATCACCATGCTGTACTTGAGGACTTTTATATAATGATGTGGGAAAAACCGACTCTAAAGAACCCCAAATGGTTTTTTCAAAGTTATCTCCCTCCCTTTTGCTTGATATATTTATTCCATGATACGAATCATTGTTTATAAAATAAATATTGTTTGTTTTCCATTCGCGGATTTTGGGAGTGATTTCAACGATAGGTATTTTGCAAACATTAGGATATTTTTGAGTTTTATCAACAGAAGAAACAAAACAATCAATCGCATGAGAAACGGTGGCATTGAAATCTCCTGTATATAATAACGAACTATCATTACCTGTTAATTCAAAGAGTTTTATAGAATCTTCTTCAGTAATATTAATTGTTGAAGAAGCCATGCACATATCCATCTCATTAAACAAAAATATAGGGAAACTTTTTTGTTTCACAGATTGAAGTAATGCCTCATGTTCTTCGGACACAATCTGAGCTCCAGAAAGAAAAAGAGGCGTATCAGGCATATCTTGGATTCGTGCTCCGGTACATAAAAAATTGTCTTTTTTTCCAAAAAGCAACTGAATCGGGCAACCCATTATTAATGCTTTTAATGTCGGCGTTGGTGCTTTAATCAAAAAAGCTGTTTCTTCTCCATCATTTGCAGGTACATACCATATAGATGCAGCTTCAGCACGCATTCGCTTTTGTACTCGGTCGCTTGGTATATGCATTATTGTGCCTCCCTTAAAAATTCAAATAATGAGGATAGTGTGTGCTATATGGATTATAAAACTCCGTGTCGTACATCCTTTCTTTTTCTCCGTATTCAAAAAGAAACTTAAATGTTATAGGTGCATTACATTTTTTTGAAAAATGATAAAGATTATAGAAATAATTGATAGTACTGGCATTCATAAGTATTCTGTCTATCTCGTATTTAAAGAAATTAAACTCGCTTTTTTCAATCAAATTATTTTCAAAAAGATAACATATGTATGAAAAGTAAGATAAAGTTTTATCCATTTTGCGTTCAAATTCACCGCTTTGATGAAATGATTCAATATACCACTCTTGGTCATAGTCCAAAATATAAATCATTTCACTTATATCGTCATCAGTACGAATTTTTTCTGTAAGTTCATTTAAGTATTCTGCTCTCTTAATTTTGACTGATTTCTTCCACTGATGATAACCAAACCACCCACCGATTACGACCAAAACCATTGATACAAAACTAATTATATCACTGAGAGAAAACTCATTAATGAATTTTAATAAAGGTTCAGTTTCAGTAGTGTCACATGCCAAAATAGTGTAAATATTATTAAACATTATTTATTCTCCCTGTATTATTCCTCCGCTTGTCCGTTACTTACCCAAGCATCTATTTCCGATAATTTGAACTTCCACTTTTTTCCCACTTTATATGCGGGCATACCTTTATTTGCAATCCATTTTAATGCTGAGTCACGGCTAATTCCGAGATATTTACAAATCTCAGGCATAGAATAGTATCTATCTTCAAAATCGGTCATATTGACACCCCTTATTTTTGTTTTCCTTATTATACCACAAAAATGCCGATTAGTAAAGTTAATTGTCGGTTATTGTATGATTTTATATCTTAAATCTTGTAAAAACATAGTTTTCATAGTTATTTCTACAACTTTTTCGAAACTACTTTATTTTTATTTCTGATTGTGTTATAATATAATTTACCAAACAAATCTAATAATAACAAAGGATGACCTTAACTGAGGGGATATTATACCCTTTTGCCTTTGTCATTCAAAATGAATTCGGTAAAAACGC
>CAZYTA010000033.1:0-29345 GCA_964650465.1 uncultured Oscillospiraceae bacterium
ACGGGGTTATTTCTCCCGATTTTAGTCTTTACCGCAATATGCCCCTTGTTATGCAGCAATGGAATACATATCGAGGCAGAGCAATTGCTGTATGGTTACAGAATAACGGAATTGAAATTATCCCGAATGTGCGCTTCAATGACGAACGCACCTTTGATTTTTGTTTTGACGGAATTGAGAAGAACAAAACTGTCGCAATGGGTACACACGGTTGCTTGAAGACAAAAGAAGATAGATCATATTTTCAAACAGGTCTTGCAGTGCTTGTCGAAAATCTTTCACCTAAAAACATCGTAGTTTACGGCAGAGCGCCTGATAAGATTTTTGGACTGTATCGTGACAATGGAATAAATATCATTTCTTTTGAAAGCGAGTTTTCAAAATCCAGAAAGCAGGTGACTGCTTAATGGGTGGAGGAATGGGCGGAAATTTCGGAAGGACAAAGGGTAGCAATCCACCAGTTTCAAAAAATAGTGATGTAAGATACAGTCAGAAGAAAACAACAGGTTATCTTCTGAACACAGAGCATCCTAAAGGTGGCTCAAAAGCAAAATTCATGAAAGATGTGCTGGGATATACTAAAAGCGATTCTCGTGCCTTCCATAAAAATGTCGTTGATTCAATAACAAACAAAACTCCCAGTAAAACTATTAACACTCCGTATGGAGTGCGACACACCTACAACACCGAGCTAGTAGGCAAAAATGGTAGAAGAGTTAAGGCAAATGTCGTAGTTGTTATTCAAAGAGATAATAGAAGAATAACATACAAAATAATAACTGTTTATCCGGATAAGAAAGGAAGATAACATACATGAAAGAACTTGATGTTGTACGTCTTATCAAAGAATTTGAAGGGATTCCTATCAACACAGAAGGAACCATTGTTCATAAATATAATGAAAATGACTTTGAAGTTGAGTTTTTTGATGATGATGGTGACACTATAGATGTTTTCACTACGCCCAAAGATGTTTTGGAGCTGGTTGAGTCATTTGATTAAATAGCATATCAATTAAAAACACTGTTAATAGACGACACTATTTAAAGTGAAAATGCCACAAAATTAGTAAAAACTGCACACGAATCAAAACACGACATTCAATCGAATGCCGTGTTTTTTCTTTGATGCAACATTGTTGTATTGACTTTATCTCATAAAAAAATAAGTTAATTGCCGCACCAAATTTTACATTATTTACTACACCATTTACTACACCATTTACTACACCATTTTTGCGTGGAGTTTTATGGAGATATAGAAAGAGGGGCTGTAAATAAACTCGGCAGAGTTTTTACAGCCCCTTTAACTCGTAGGAGATTGGAAAAAATGCTTCGGACTTTTTTGCATCTCCTTTATTTTTCAATATCTTTTACAGTGCCTATGAAGAAAGGAATATTGTTTTCACAGTCGATTAGCATATATACAAACGGTCTGTCGAGATAGACTTCTTTCGGCGGCTCTATATCCATCCTTGCGGATGTGGGCGCCTCAAGCTCCACTACTGTAGCCGCTCCTGCCTCTGTTCCTTTGCCGTTAACATTTATATAGGTGTGATGTATAACTCGGCTGATGCAAATATTGTTGTTGGTGGATTTACCGATTTTTGAAAAATCCGCAAGAGTATCACTGAAGGCGTTTGGCATTCCCATTCCCTTGAGAATGTCACTCATTTCAACTTTATATTCAGTTTCAAACTTCGGAATAGCGGCACTTACAACATTCTGTTTTGCATTTGCAAGTATTTCATTCAGATGCTCTCCGTCAAGCGAAGCAATGTATTCTGAAACGGTAACGTCTTTATTAGGCAGGAGGGCGGCAAAAGCGTATTTGCGGTTTTTGTAGTACTTGATAAATCCTGTAGCTTTACTGTCCTCAAGGTACATACCCTCAGATGAATACATTAGCTCGATTTCTCGCTTTGTGCCGTTTTCTGCAGTAAATTGTCCATCTCGGATTTGAAATTCATAATAAATTTCCTGCCATTCAGCATCGAAAGCAAGCGCATTTATAAGATACATTATTGCATCTTTGGAAATTTTATCAAGTATGTCCTTAATCCTTCCGTTGGTTTCGTTTTCTACCCATTTGTTTATCTTTTTAAGGGTAGAATTATCAAAGGGCGCCTTAAATATATCCGCATCGTAACAGTCTGCACAGGTCTGAAGAAAATCTTTATCTACCGTAAATGATTCTGTGTCTTTGAACCAAATAGAATTTGCAAGGCTCAGCTTGTATTTTTCTTCTTCAGGGAGATTTGACATATAGGTGCTTATCCACAAATTGAGCTGATCTATGGGCATACCGAGAACAGCTTCCATTTGTGAAAGTGTTTCGTTGTCGGCACCGTTGGCTGTCATAGAAAGGGCTGCAAGTACGGATAACGGAGATATGAGTGTGTTTGTGCCGTCTTCAATGCTTTCCTTGAACAAACGCACCGCAAAATCGGTAACGGCTTTATTGCTAACATCGGTAAGCTGTACTTCAAAATCATCTTGGGTGGGATAACCGCAAATCGGCGGGAGGCTGATTCCCATTTCCGTGAGCCTTTCTTGGTCACATATGCCCGACGGCAATATCTGTTTTCCTGCTTGCGGGGTGACTTCATTAGATACTATACAGCCCCAATAGACAGTTTCTCCGTTGTTGGTTGATTTTACTGTTATTTCAATTTCGCCGCTGCCCGCACCCGAGCGCAGATCAATTATTTCACCGTTTTCATATCCTTCGGGTAATTCCAGAGTGCACTTATAATATTTATTGGTTTGCGCATCGTATTTGTAGTAGACCGTCCCCGGCTCAAAGCAGTAGAATTTTACCGAACCGCCGATGATAGCCCCTGAAAAGATTGCTTTGTCCTCATCTGCGGGCAGTTGAGAGGTTTCGGCTATTTCGCCGTAAAGAGCTTCGGAGTCGGGGACATGGGGAAGTGTCGGAATATCAACACTTTCGTACTCAAGTCTAAGCTTTACATCACAATCGGGCATTACAAATGTGAATGTTGTGTGCAATAAAGTTCTGTCTGTCGGGCTTATTTTTTCAGCGTTTACCCATAAATACTGGTTTGTTTCTGTGACCGTTCCCACTGTTACTGTGACTGTCTCACCGCATGTATAGCTGTCTTCAAGCTCCTCTATAAGCTCGCTGCCTATCTCATCGGCAATAAGCTTATACGTTCCGCCTGTCAAGTCTTCCTTAGAGGTCAGAGGAGAGGCTCTGTTTTCTACTATAAATGCTTTAACATCCTCTGTTCTTATGTCAATATAATTATCCCAGTCAGCTTTCGTGACAAGTCTTATATACATCGGTGAAGAAACGGGAGAACTGCCGCCGATCATAAGGTCAAAGATTTCGTCAATTTCATAAACCAAGATGTAAAGCCCCGAGCCCGTTTCAATAGCATTATACATTTGAAAATCGCTCCATGAAAGCTCTTCGCCCTTGTTTTCGGCAAGTCTTATAACTCTTTCAAGAGTGAGGTCAAGCTTTTCGTTTTTCGGCTCAAAGCTTATTCTTGCGTTTTTTACAATGGAGTCGGCAAGTTCGGCTTCGTATTCAACTTCGTCAACACCGTCGATTACTTCAAGGTTGATATATGCGTAATGCTTTTCGTCAAGCACCAAAAGATAAAAGTATTTTGATTCAAGCGTTTCTTCGATCGCAACGTTAAATCCGCTATTTATGGTATCGTTCAACCAAGCTTCATCAAGTTCCATTTTGAATTTGAGCACCTTAAAGTTTCCGTCTATCTCGCCGTCAGGTACAACACGGTATGCGGGAGCATATCCCTGTGATGCTCGACTGACAACTGCTTCGGGAGCGCAGCCGTCACCGCAAAGGAGAATCTTATAATCTTTAACCTCTAAAACATCCTGCCCCATAGGGAGCGCAATGGTGCCTGTGCCGTGTGTGGGAGTATCATCACTGCGGTATACATCGTCACAAAGGTATATTTCATCTTCAAACACATCATAGCTGTCGTAGCTTAAAAGCTGTTCTTCGACACTTTGGTTATCGGTGCAGTCCGAAACTTCGGGCGGTGTTTTGTTACAACCAACTACTGATAAGAGCAGTACTGCCGCAAGCAGTATGGCAAGGATTTTCTTCATTGAAATATCCTCCTTTTCCTATTTTTCTTTTACAAAGCATAGTCCGAAAACTGCAAGTAAAACTACGGTAATAGCCACGCCAACTGCTGAAATATAGCTTATTCCAAACAGTAGAGGTGAAAGCGAAACAAGTGTTGCTATTCCCGATATATTCATTATAGCCGTATTCAAACCCTTACCGAATTTGAATATTCCGATTATTGTGAGAATCAGCAAAACGCAGGTCAGAATTGCTGTTATAAACGGACCGAAATTTGCATATCCGAAAGGAGTGAGGCTAAAGTACGAAAACGTTTTTCTCCATGGCTTGCCCTCGGGATTGCCGAAATTAAGTACTGCACCGTAAGGGAGAAGTTCGAATATTACTGCTGAAATCGACAGTAAAACTAATCCTATTTTCTTTACTTTCATATTCCTTTCCTCCTTACTTTACCTCAGTACCGCCCCATTCAACAACGGTAAATCCCTCTCGCTTTGGTGCGGTAAGCTCCTGTGCATCTATCTTTACATACTCATCTGATGCCTTATATGCCATAAATACTCGGATAATAGAGTCGGGGGTAGGGTTAACCTCAAGCTTTGCAGAGTTTGTGTATGCTTCTGTTTGGAATGAGATAACGTTATACTCGTTTCCCTGCATCATAGGAAGCCAGAACACGATAAACTCATTTGCTTCACGTCTTGTAAGTCCTAAAGCCTCAAGTGACGTTTCAAGGAACTCCGCAGTATCTTCACCTTTTATACAGAAGCCTTTTGAAAAATCGTACTGCGTATAGGTTTCACCTTCCCAATATAGATAATTGTATTGCATTCCACTTTCATCGGTGAGTGTGCCATCGGGGGAAGCTGTGACTGTCCAGCCTTTGTTATATTCGGGATAGGTACAGGTCAGTTCTCCGTTGTAATCAAGCTTCACGGTTACTTTTGTTTCTTCTTTGGGATAGAGATAAATTACAGGCTTATAATCAACTCCGGGTTCTAATTCAAAATCACTTGGCTCTATTGTAAGGAAATCAACCTCTACACGCTGGTTTTCGTCATCATAGTATGTGTTTTCGTATGTGCAGATTACTTGATCGCCAACGCACCAATTATCTGACAGCGTACCATTCAGCTTTATCTGATACGGCATAGGAATAACGGGTATTGCGAAGAAACAGTTTGAGTAAATCTCTGTGATAACAATATCGCTGAATATGTTGTAATCGTATTTCTCAGCAGTAGTCTTATCAAGCCAATCTTCTGTGTATTCGACGTGACTGAGATTATACGACTTTCGCCAATCAATCGCATTGATTTTAATGGGAGCAACCTGCGATACATTTCCGCGATATTTGACCTCAACCGTATCGCCAATCTTGGCATCTATGTCGGGAAGCTCATCAGCGGAAAATTTAATATCAAGACTGTAATGTTCTTCCTCCTCGCCGTCAACGGGCTTAACATTCACCCAAGAGCCGTCAATGCTTGTAATAACAGCACGGAATTCGTGTTCAACGTTTTCCGATTCTTCAAGCCATAACAGGTCAATATCACGAAATCGTTCTTCTCCGAAATAAGCTCTTGTTTTTTTGTATATACCGTCGTCTGTAAGTCTATTCCACTTCACTATCTTGTAAGTCAATGCCGTATATTCTCTTGTTCCGCCGTCCTTGTAGACACCTCTCGGAATCGGAACAAATAAAATTGCAAGTACCGCAACTATAATCACAATGGGTATCCATATTTTCTTTTTCATAGACTTATACCTCACTCGATTATGTCAATTATATTTCCGTGAACATCAATTACAAATGTATCGTCACCGCTTGTATTCTTGCCTGAGAGAGTAATATGCCACACGGCTTTTTCTTCGTCAAATATGACCTCGGGATCTTCGTCTGCCGAATCTGCCTTATCCTTAGCGACCTGAATGGCTTCACTTTCGGAAACGTAGCCGTCTGCAACCTTTAAGGTTTCAAGTATTTGCATTGCTTCATCGCCGTATTCGTTCCACCATTGTTCTGCACCTCCGTTCATGATCACGTATTTTCCAAAGGTATCACGGAGCGTTATAAAGCTCCAAAGCTCATTGCTGACATGTGTTCCTGCCAATGCATCGTACCTGCCAAGCTTTATTTCCTCATGAGTGAGCTCTGTACCGCATACTCCGAAAAATTCAAAATATGAGACCCTCAGCTCATTATCCTTATGACCTTGCGGATATATGTTTACGGAAAAATCCTTTGTATCAGGCTCATCGGTTATATCATACTCCCACCCCTCCTTGAGAGTGAGAGCAATATTTGCATATTCCTTTTCATAGTATACTTTGGTGGTCTTTTCTGTTGCATCTCTGCCGTCAATGAAAACGGTAATATCGTCTGATGCTTTAGCAAAAACACCTGCTTCGGGTTCGATAAGGATATGCCACTCTGCCATATCTTCTGTGCCAACCTCCGGGACGATGGTGGTAATATAAACTGCAATTCCATCGTCATTTGTTGCAACTCTTTCAACCTTATGTCTGATTGAGCCGCTTCCTTCTTCAAGAAGAACCATCAAAAGAATTTGATTTTCAAAATATTCTTCGTCATATTTATCGCAGGCGTCAAGGAATCCGATAGTGGAATCCGAGTAAATAGTACCAGTTCTTCTTTCAAGGCTGTATTTGTCCTTGTTTGCTTCATAATAGGCATTGAGCTCATCCACGGAATGTATTATCGTCACAACGGGATAGCGAACACCGTCGTGATAACCGTCTGTGCGGATGTACTGAGCAGAAAACTCGCATTCGTTTTCATCGTAAGCAGATGAGTGATTGGAAAAATAACTCAGAAATATCTTCTCGATGCTTTCTTTTGTAAGATAACCTTTTTCGTGTGCTTCGGGAAGAGAATAGAAATTGCCGTCATAAAGCACCGTCACACGATTGCCGTCACCGTATTGAAATCTGCATCCTGCAACTTCCTCGCTCCACTCATTCGCTGTGTAATCTCCTGAGTCGATTATAGCAACTATTGCACCGTTTTCGTATTCACCGTAGAATTCACGAACACTCACGTATTCCGCATCGGGATTTTGTATCCAATAGGTCTCGATTAAAGTCCCATATGCAGGGTCGGGTAAAAATCCGTCATAGGTTTTGAAGTCTATTGTTACATCTTCATCAGGCATTGTAAAAGAGAATTGCCAATAATCTTTTCCGCCTGCGTCTGGAAATTCGTCAACTTTTTCACCGTTTACCATAAAAATATAGCCAAGGTCGGTTGCAAATTTAATCTTTACATTGACAGTGTCTCCGGCTTTGGCAGATGAAGGTAATTTCTCGTATAACCAATTCTCCTCATTCATTTTGATGCTATATCTCTTAGCATCTGAATCTACGCCGCATCCGACAAAAAACGCCGCTGCAAGTACGCACAAAAGCAATAGTATAGATATTGATAGCATTACTTTTTTCATTACATTCACCTTACCTTTCGCTCATTAGACCGAACAAATTGTTTTTTTGTTCCATAAAAAAGCGGTGAATTGCCGATTATTCCCCAAAAAATAAACGGCGGAGCTGCTTTGCATGAAATTTACCCGTATATAAAAAATGACAGTCTCAAACGAGACTGTCATTTTTATCTCTCGGAAAATTGCTTGAAAACAACCTCGCCGTTTTACCTCTTTAATTATTGAGGTCTTTTACCGCCGCAGTTGGGACAGAAATTGCCCTTGTTTGTTGCCCCGCAAGTGCATTTCCATTCGCTGTCGGGCTTCTTTGAGCCGCAATTGGAGCAGAAGTTGCCGTTGCTTACCTTGCCGCAGCTGCATTTCCAGCCGTTTGCCGAAGGTGCGGGAGCGGCTGCCTGCTGTTGCTGACCCATGGCGAACAGATTCTGTGCATTTCCGCCTGCATTCATTGCCATTCCCATACCCATAAAGCCTGTCATTGCACCGTTTTCGTTAGCCGCCGCAGTTCTCATTGCATCTGCCTGTGCGCCGATAACTCTTGCGCCCGCAACATTGGGATTTGCGGTCATTGCAGTTTCTTCCCATTCGGTGATTTTCTTTCTCTGGTCATCGGGAATGGAAAGTGAATTTACGGTTATTTTTACTATCTCGATACCGCGTGTCTCGGTCCAATCGGATTTCAGTACGTCATTGAGTGCGTTTCTTATTTCTGTGGTGTGTGCAGGTAACTCGTAATATTCGATTTGCTGTGCCGATACCTGTGCAAGAGCAGGCTGGAGGGCAGAGAGAAGCTCTGAACGAAGGATATCCTCCATGTTGTCTTTTCTGTATTCATCTGCGACATTTCCTGCAAGACTTGTATAGAACAGCATTGGGTCAACGAGCTTATATGTGTATTCACCGTTACATCTGATGTCTACAGACAGCTTGAAGCCCATCTGTTCATTTACTACTACTCTGAAGGGGATAGGGGTTGCTGTTCCGTATTTGTTGTCCATTATTTCCTTGGTGTTGAAATAATACACTCTCTGGTCTTTGCCTGTATCACCGCCAAACGTAAAACGCTTGCCTATGGTTTTAAAGGTTTGCTTGAGGCTTTCTCCGAGACTTCCTGTAAATATACTGGGCTCCGTTGATGTGTCATAGGTGAATTCTCCGGGCTCTGCACAGAATTCCACAACCTTGCCCTGCTCTACTATCATCATTGCCTGTCCGTCTGCAACTACTATACCCGAGCCGTTTGAGATAATATTATCGTTTCCTTTGGTGTTTGATGAACGGGAGCTTGTCTTTTTCTGCCCCTTTACCATAAGTACATCGTTTTCAAGTGCGTCGCAATAGAAAAACTCCTTCCACTGATCTGCAAGTGTTCCTCCAAGTGCTCCAAGTCCTGCTTTGATAAGTCCCATAATTTTATTCCTTTCTTTTATGTATTGTTATTCTAAAATTTTCCGCCCCGTCCGCCGTAGCTTCTTCCCGAGGAAGAACGGTGTATTCTCGCTCCGCCTCCCGATGAGCCTCCGCCCGAGGAGTTGTTGGATCTTCTGTGCTTGACTACATTCCTGTAAAGGAACAGGTCCTGTGATTCGGTTATGCACATGCTGTCCCGCTTTATATAGTTGTCAGCCTGCGTTTGCGGTCTGACTGTCTTTAGCCGTCCTCTCATTATTCCTGTTATGATAAGAGCGGCAATAAAGCCTACCAACAGCCAGATACCTATGTTCCGCAAAAGCGGATATCCTGTGTCTGTGTAATCATTGTAACTGTAATCATTGTAACTGTAATCATTGTAATCGCTGTAATCATCGTAACCGTTATAATCGTAATAATTGTCATAATCTGAATATACATCTGTGTACAGCTCCTCTGCCGACATTTCGGCACTGCATTCCGCAAATGTCTCAAAGGCATAAAGGTAGTAGCCGTTGCTTAAATCGGGTAGAAACTGCTCGGATATATATCCCGTCTCGTTATAGGTAATGGAGGAAATACAGCTTCCGCTTGTGAGTATGTACCAATCTCTGTCAGCCATGCTGATGAACAGCATTATTCCGTCCTCACTGTAGCCCGTCAGCTCATAAAGCTCGGTTGCCGCTGACTCCGCACTGTAATAGCCCTGCAGTGTTTCGGAGGTCATTACCGCAATGTCGAAGCTGTGCTTGTCGCTTAAAAGCTCAAGCTTTTCCTCGAGCCTCTCTTCTTCACTGCTTGTGAGAAGGTCGGCGCCGTCGGTCAGCAGAGCAGGACCTGTATACGCACTTGCGAAAAGTGTGCATGCCGTAAGAATTATAAGTATAAAAACAGGGGTAAACAGTTTTTTTCTCATTATCAGCACCCCCTTAAGACAGCCATGACAGATAGGAGATGACAGTGCCGATAATGCCTATTGCGGCAGTCAGCCCAAACAGCCATTTGAAGTAAGCACCCTTGTCCATGGGGAGATTACCTGCAAGCTTTCCAGTCTGTCCGTTTATTGCGAAGGTATAAAGCTGTTCCTTCCATTTTGTCGTAAGCATCCATACGGGGTAGAGGGCATATTTGTAGGTTCCGCCTCTGAACTGTATTTTTGATGCCTGAGGAGTAACAGTGTTATATCCTGTTACCGTATTTCTGAATGCCTTTTCTGTGCTTTCTCTGATTCTCGCATTTGCAAACTGAGCGCTGTCCTCTGCGGACACATCGTATTTGTCGGCAAAGAAGCCAGCAAGGTATGCTGTCTGAAAATCAACGGCATCATGGAAATGAAAGGGCTCAAGTGATTCCATAAGGTCATTGGGCATTTTTGACGAGCCGTCAACCGGTACCTTTTCGTATTCCAAAGTACCGCCTCTCACAACGGAATAATAGCTGGTCTCTGTGTAATTGTATCTGCTGTCGCTCCAGAATCTTGTTCTTGTAGCCTTGTATCTCATGTGGGCATCCGTCTCTGTATCAAACAGCCAGAAGGGGACATATACACCCTTTATCTCCTGTATGTGATTTTCCTGTTTGAACAGCTTTGGCAGAAGCACCTTGCCCTTGTAGTGATTTTTCAGCGCCTCAATTGCCGCATTTTTGTCAAGCTTGAAGGGAATGACCAAATCGGGCTTCAGTGTACCCGATACCCGTCCCGTAAGCACTACGGGATTGTCACAGTAGGGACAGGAGGTTGCGGCGGTATTCTCGTCACTGACAATTTCTCCTCCGCAGGAGTTGCATGTATAAACGTTGAGGCTTTCCTCCTCGCCCTCATCCCATTCATTGTCTGCCTTATTTTCCCAATCCAGCTTGTCCTCTCCGTCGTGACTTACCGTTTCATTGTAGGAAGACAGAGTTTCTATATCGAACTCTGTTGCACAAAATGGACATTTGAGCTTTTGCGACTGTGCATCAAAGGCAATAGCGCCGTCACAGCACGGACATTTATACTCCTGTATTTCAGCCATTAATTCACTTCCTTTATATTTTGAGATTAATTATATCTCCCGCTCCCATAATTATGAGCAGGTCATCGGGCTCAAGTATGCTTCTGATATATTTTGAAATAGCTTCGAAATCTCCTACATATTTTCCGTTATCAACTGCATCGGCAAGATTTTTTGACGAAATACCGCACTCGTTTTTCTCACGTGCTGCATATATATCCGCAAAAACAACCTCGTCACAGTCTGTAAAGGCTTTTGCAAAGGCATCGAACAGGTCATGGGTTCTGGTGTATGTATGAGGCTGATAAACAACCAATACTCGCTTACGCTCCATTGATTTTGCCGTAGCAAGAGTGGCACGTATTTCGTCAGGATGATGAGCGTAGTCATCAAATATATCCGCCCCGTTGTATTGGCACCTGTATTGAAATCTTCTTCCTACGCCTCGGAAGCTTTCCAGCCCTGATTTTATTTCCTCGGCATTGATTCCCGAGATATATGAGGCACCTATAGCCGCCAGAGCATTGCTAACCTGAAATTCTCCCGGGACAGACAGCTTGATGTGTGTCAGAAATTCTCCGTTTGCATAAGCATCAAACTCCGCAAAACCGCGCACCGAATTAATGTTTTTGGCAAAGAAGTCTGCATTTTCGTTTTTTACGGAATAATATACAGCCTCGCCGCCGTATTTTTTCGCAGATAATACGGCATTTTCGTTATCGGCACATACAACGGCAAAGCCCGAAATATCCATAAATTTTGTATAAGAGTCCATCATACGGTCAATACTTGGAAAGTAATCGGTGTGGTCAAGCTCCACGTTGAGCACCACAGAGATTGTCGGAGCAAAGGATAAAAACGAATCCTTGTATTCGCAAGCCTCAAAAATGAAGGAGTCCTTACCTCCTATTTTCAATCCTGAGCCAATGGAGGGTAAATCTGCTCCTATCATAACTGTGGGGTCGGCGTTTGCCGAAATGAATATTTGGGATATCATACCCGATGTAGTTGACTTTCCGTGTGTACCGGAGATTCCTATACGTTTACCGTAGCATTTCATCAGCTCACCGAGAAAAGGAGCTCGCACCACGCATGGGATATCCTTTTTGTTTGCCAGCTTTATAATAGGGTTATCCTCTTTTATTGCCGCAGTGTATACCACAAGCCCGACTCCGTCGAGAGACGGTACGGTATCGCCGTATACCACATCTATGCCATGACTTTCCACAAGCCTTGTATAGGGACCGTGATGCTCGTCATACCCCGATACCTTATAGCCCATATCGCCAAGCAGAAGGGCGATAGAGGACATACTTACACCGCCGATGCCAAGTATAAGACAGGTTTTGTTGCAAATATATGAGTCATAATAGAATTTACTTTTTGTTAACATCTTTACACCTTCCATGTAATAATATGAATATAAAATCAAACTATGCTTTTAGAAGTAAAATACAACAGAAAAGGAGCCTAATTTATGCAGATCACAGACATCAAAATCAGAAAAACCTTTGACGACGGACCCCTTAAGGCAGTTGTATCTCTTACTTTCGACGCTCAGCTTGCAGTACACGACATCAAGGTAATTTATGCTAATGACAGATTTTTTATTGTAATGCCCAGTCGTAAAAACGGAGATGGAACCTACCGTGATATCGCTCACCCGATAAACGCGGAGTTCAGAGTCATGGTTGAAGAGGCAGTGCTTGCCGCTTACAACGAAGAGCTTGCAAAGGCAGAAGAAGCACCGACAGAAGAATAACAGTGAGACGGAGAGCAAACGCTCTCTGTTTTTCTGTATAGTAATTGCATTCAAATCAACCTTACTGTTTATATTTTAACACTCTTTTTTTCAATTGTCTATACTTTAATGTTAAAAAAACTGACCCAATCGTAAATGTTTACGATTGGGTCAGTTTTTACATTATGGGATATTTTTTAAAATCAACCTCGCCGTTTTATTTGCTAAGCTTCTGTTACGATTTCTTCCGGCGCCTTAACTATGGGATGAAGAGTTGATGACCATATGATGTGTCGGGGACAAACCTCAGCACACTTACCGCAGTTTGAACAAGCAGAATATTCAATTCTTGCCAAATTATCGATTACCTTTATTGCAGCTGTAGGACAGTTCTTTTCGCATATTTTACAGCCTATACATCCTACTTCACACCATTTTTTTGTGTTGGCGCCCTTTTCTGTGCACTTGCAGCCTACCCAGAACTCTGCATCAAAGGGGACCAGCTGAATAAGACTCTTGGGACAGGCGGTAACACAAGCACCGCATGCCTGACATTTGTGATAGTCAACTGCCGCTGTTCCGTTTATTATTTTGATAGCATCGAATTTGCAGGCTTCAACGCATGTACCGTAGCCCATGCAGCCATTGGGACAGAGCTTGTGACCGCCTGCCAGCTTTGCTGCCGAAATACAGTCAAGCACTCCGTCATATTCGTATTTCAGCTTTGCAAGGTCGGATGTGCCGCTGCACATAACCTGTGCGCGCATACGTACCGCCTGCTCGGCTTCAATTCCCATGATTTCGGAAATCTTCGATATAGCCTCGGGGCTTGCTACCGCACATTTTGATGGCTTTACCTCGCCGTTGACTATAGCCTCAGCCATTGCCGCGCAGCCTGCATATCCGCAGCCTCCGCAATTGGCTGAAGGAAGATTTTCTGTTATCTCCTCGATACGAGGATCTTCTTTTACCTTTAAGTACTTAGCCGCAAAGGAGAGCGCAACTCCCAATGCTCCTCCTATTACAAGGAACCATACAACGGCAAGTACAATGTTTACAATATAATCACTCATTACAGTTTCCTCCCGTTATAAGCTTATTCCCGAGAATCCCGAGAAAGCCATAGCAATAAGTCCTGCCGACACGAGAAGTATCGGCAAGCCCTTGAAGGCAGCAGGGGGATTTGCAAATCTGAGTCTTTCTCTTACTCCTGCAAATATCAAAAGTGCTACTGTAAAGCCTATTGCCGCCGAGAGACCGAAGACAACCGACTCAAGGAAGTTAAAGCCGTTCTGTATATTTAAGAGAGCGGCACCCAACACAGCACAGTTGGTTGTGATAAGGGGAAGATAGATACCCAGCGCCTGATACAAAGAGGGAACAAATTTTTTGAGAAACATTTCTATTATTTGTACAAGAGCTGCAATTATCAGAATAAATGCTATGGTTTTAATGTATTCAAGACCTGATGGAATAAGTATGAATTTATACACCAGCCAGGTAAGAGCCGATGATACGGTCATAACGAACATAACCGCAAAGCCCATGCCCGCTGCTGTTGAGGGCTTCTCGGAAACGCCAAGGAAAGGACATATACCGAGGAAGCGTGAGAAAATGAAGTTTTCGGTAATAATTGCCGCAAAGGCAATGAGAAGTATTTCTTTCATATTACTTTACCTCCTTTTTCTCGGCACGTTTTTTTATTACGGACAGTATTTTGTTCATTCCGGCAATTACAAACGCCAGAGTAAAGAATGCTCCTGCCGACATTACAAACATAAGAGAGGGCTCAAAGCTTTCCGGAGTTACCTTGTATCCAAGCAGTGTTCCGTTTCCCAGCACCTCACGTATTGCAGATACAATTATAAGTGCCATTGTAAATCCTGCGCCCATTGCCAGACCGTCGAGAGCGGCAAAAAACGGTTTGTTCTTTGATGCATATGCCTCTGCACGGGAAAGAATGATACAGTTTACAACTATAAGAGGAATGAATACACCCAGCGATTTATTGATTTCGGGTAGGAATGCCTTAATGAGGAGCTCAATGGCAGTAACGAAGCCCGAGATAACCACTACATACGAGGCAATTCTTACTTCTTTGGGGATAAAATTACGGAGAAGCGATATAAACAGGTTTGAGCATATCAGTACTGCCGTTGTGGAAAGTCCCATGGCAATACCGTTTGATACAGAGGTGGTAACCGCCAGGGTCGCACAGGTGCCCAGCAGCTGTACAAGGATGGGGTTTTTGTCAAACAAACCGTCGGTGAATATCTTTTTTACACTGTTTTTTGACATTTATTTTCCCTCCTTTGCTATTGCTTCTATTGTGGTAACAGCACTTGCAATACCGTTTTTTACAGCCCTTGAGCTGATGGTAGCGCCTGTTATGGTGTCCACATCGGAAATACCGTCAAGTGCAAGCCCCGAGAAATTTGAAAGATAGGAGCTGTCTGTTGCCTTTGTTCCGACTCCGGGAGTTTCGGAGGCGGAGAGAAGAGAAGTACTTACTACCTTGCATTCTGTGTCTGCTCCCACTATAAGAGATATCTCTCCCTTGAAGCCTACGGGGGCAACATCTGCATAATATCCGATGATATTACCGTCAGCATCCTTTACCGCACCTGCATCGCTGACACTGTGCTCAAAAAGCGAGGAATCGGCAGATTCAAATGTTTCGCACTGTGGGAATATTCCCTTTATTGCTTTTTCTTTTTCTATCAGCGCATTGGCTACTATTTTGTCTGCTGTAACCGAATTGACAACAGCAAGCAACAGAGCAATTACTACGCTTATGACCGTAAGAGGAAGGGCGGGCTTTAAAAATTTAAGCTTTTGCATTTTTTACTCCTCCTCCGAATTTAGTGGGCTTGGTTCCCTTGTCAAGATACCAAACAAAGAGATTCATAATGAGGATAGCGAAGGAAACACCTTCCGGATATCCGCCAAGGAATCTGATAAATACAGTGAGTGCACCGCATCCGATACCGTATATGATTCTTCCTTTTGCAGTAACGGGAGAGGTGACATAATCGGTTGCCATAAATACTGCGCCGAGCATAAGACCTCCGCTGAAAATTTCGGCAAGCATGTAGTTGAGATTGTTGACGCCGTCGGGAGCGAATATGATTGTAAGCAGAGCAACCGTTCCGATAAACGATACGGGAATGTGCCATGTGATGACCTTGCGCACAAGAAGATATATACCGCCGGCAAGAATGAGCAATGCGGATATTTCACCGATACATCCCGACATATTACCTATGAACAGGTCGAATATATCTTCTGAAGGCAGAGAACCGTTCTTGAGCACAGTAAGTGTGGTCGCTGATGAAACCGTGTCTACCTGACCGAAGGCGGGGAGTCTTACCAGTGGGGCGCTGTAGGCTGTCATATGAGAGGGCCATGAGCCGAAAAGGAATACTCTTGCCGCCAGTACAGGATTCATAAAGTTCTTACCGAGACCGCCGAAAAGACCTTTTGTTATCACCATGGCGAAAAGTGCGCCGATAACGGGAATCCACAGCGGTATGGTGGCAGGAAGATTGAAGGCGAGAAGCAGACCGCTGACTACCGCAGACAAATCTCCCACGGGTATCTTCTTTTTTAGCAGAAGATTGAACAAAGCCTCAAAGATTACACAGGATGCTACGGAAACAGCTGTGACAGTCAGTACTCTGAGACCGAAAATATATGCTCCCCATATGAGCAGAGGAATCATTGCAAGAATAACATCGCTCATAAGCACACGGGTGGTATCCTCGTGTCTGATATGAGGGGAGGCAGAAACCTTTAAAAGTCCCATTGATTTATATCCTTTCTGTTTGTTATTTTCTGAGTTTTCCCTTTGCTGTCCTGATGTATTGGACTATGGGAACATTTCCGGGACACTGATATGTACAGCATCCGCATTCCACACAGCTCATTACATCAAAATCACGGCAGGCTTCCCAGTCGCCCATTTTTGCAAAACTTGCAAGATACAGGGGCATAAGATGCATGGGACAGGAGCCGACACACTTACCGCAATGAATGCAGTTTTCGGGAAGCGGTGTTTTCTTTTTCCTGCCGAAGCAGAGTATTGAGGCGGTACCCTTGATTACAGGTGCCGTTTCATCCCATTGGGCAGTTCCCATCATGGGGCCTCCGCTTATTATCTTTTCTATTTCGCCTGTGTAGCCTCCGCAGTGGGTTATTATATCCGAAATGGAGGTACCCAGCGGAATTCTCAGGTTTTTAGGTTGTGCAACGCAATCGCCTGTGACGGTGATAACTCTGTCTACAAGAGGCATTCCGTAGCGGAAGGCACGCCATATTGCCGCTGATGTTTCGGCATTGAGCACTATTCTTCCCACGTCGGACGGAAGCTTGCCTGTAGGTATCTCCTTTTTGTCTATGGCAAATATGAGCTGACGCTCATCGCCCTGAGGATACTTTGTTTTAAGTACCTTTATGCTTATTCCGACTTCATTGCGTATTCTTTCGGTCATAACCTTTATTGCATCTTTTTTGTTGTCCTCTATTGCAATATCGCATACATTAAGACCGAGTGCCTTCATAACCACCTTTACGCCTCCGATGATGTCATCGGGCTGTTCGAGCATAAGACGGTGATTGGCTGTTATGTAAGGCTCGCACTCACAGCAGTTTATGATGAGCTTGTCAACCTTACCCAAAGCTGATGAAATTTTGAAATGGGTAGGGAAGGTGGCTCCTCCAAGTCCTGCTATTCCTGCATTTTTGATGATATCAACTATTTCTTCGAAGGTTGATTCTTCTATTGTTTTTTCATTCGGGTGTATATCGGGATGAAGCTCGGATTTGAAATCGTTTTCGATAACAACGTGTGTCACCTTTTGTCCTGAAGCTCCAACTCTGTCCTCAATGGCACTAACCGTACCTGAGATGCCGGAGTGTACAGGGCAGGTGAGACCGCTTTGACCTTCACCGATCATCTGACCCTTGTAAACATAGTCTCCCTTTTTTACTGTTGGTGTGCAAGGTGCGCCGATGTGCTGTGACATGGCAATGGACACCGTTGCAGGTTCCGGCATAACTTCTATCGGGGATTTCGCCGTTATCTTATTCTCCTCGGGATGAAGTCCGCCTTTGAATGTTAATGACATTTTTTCACGCTCCTTTGCATTCGTGTATATTTTACCACTGTTTTCTCAATATTGCAACACTAAAATTCAATGTTTTTCAATTTTTTTATATTTTTTTAATGCTTTGTTTGCCTTGATAATTTTTTAACAATCATTTTTGTCAAAAACTCCTTTATTTTAAGGGGTTTTTCGGCTTTTGCGAAAAAAATCAGACCTCATTTCACCAAAAATGTAAATGTTTACATTTGCTATGTCCGAAGGTTTGTGAATAAATCTTAAATCATGCATAATTATACTTGATTTGCATAAATATACGCAAAATTTGAAAACAAAAATGTACAAAACTGCATAAAAAATTAATGAGGTTTGGGGCATAATGAATAAAAAAATAATTTTTTTGAAAAAAAGGTTGATTTTTATACGAAATGATGTATAATTTTTCTGTATGGATTTATCCAAAAAAGATATAACATTAAGGAGAATGACAAAATGAAAAAGTTTCTTTCAATCATGCTTGTTTTTGCAATGCTTGTAATGTGCTTTGCTCTCACAGCATGCAACAACACAGTTGAACCCATCGAAGAAAACGATGAAGTTAAGAATTCGGAAACAGTTACACCCGACACTCTTGAAGAAGAGACTCCCGCCGAAAAGGAAAAGCTCACAATGGCTACCAATGCTTATTTCCAGCCTTATGAGTATTATGACGGAGACAAGATAGTTGGTATCGATGCTGAGATTGCAGCGGCTATTGCCGAGGAGCTTGGCATGGAGCTTGTTATCGAAGATATGGAATTTGATTCCATCATTACCGCAGTAAAGGGCGGTTCTGTAGACTTCGGTATGGCAGGTATGACAGTTACCGATGAGAGACTTCTCGAAATCAACTTCACAAACAGCTATGCTTCAGGCGTACAGTCAATCATAGTTAAGGAAGATTCACCCATCACTACAGTTGATGACCTCTATGCAGAGGGGGCAGCTTACAAGGTAGGCGTTCAGCAGGGTACAACAGGTGATATCTATTCAACAGATGATTTCGGTTCTGAAAACGTAGTTCCCTACAACAACGGTAACAACGCTGTTCTTGCTCTTGTTGGCGGTTCTGTTGATTGTGTTATCATTGACAACGAGCCTGCTAAGGCGCTCGTAGCTGCCAACGAAGGTCTCAAGATTCTTGAAACTTCATATGCAGACGAGGACTACGCTATCTGCGTTGCAAAGGAAAACACAGAGCTTCTTGAAAAGCTTAACAACGCTATCCTTACTCTCACAGCCAATGGCAAGATCGATGAGATTGTTGCTAAGTACATCAAGTAATTTTACACAATAAAATTAGACTAATGCAAGAAAATAGGATAGTTTCGGCTCTCCTATTTTTTTGTGCTTGAAAGGCATACGATGATTAAAAATAAAAAATTACGGCTTCTTGCTGTTATAGGTATTATAATATTAGCGGCTGCGGCAGCTTTCGGCATTGCGGTTATTGTAGGAAACAGTAACAATACCGTCAAGCAGGAGGTTACTGTTGCTCAGGCGCAGGCAATGGTTGACAAACAGCTTGATGAGCTTCCCACAGGCGTTGCTATGTGCGCTCGTTATCTTCGTCAGAATACCGCAGTAACCGTAAAAAGCCTTGAATACGGAAACCAAAAGAACATAACACTCTCCTGTACATATAAAACTCTTGACATATATTCCGTTATAAGCGAGAATATAAATGAATTATTAAATATAGAAACAGAAAACGAAAAAACAGGAACAAAGAAAAACGCTACCAAAATTCAGTTGGAGATATATGATAAGCTTCAGCCCCTTCTTGAAAATGCCGCTGTTATTGAGGGCGAGGTTGACATTGAGATTTACGAAACAGAGAATTCAAAGCTTACGCTCTACCTTGAGGACAGTGTTGTAGACACATTTTTCGGCGGAATAATCAAAGCTGAAAATCTGGTTGAAGCTGCGAATACCATTACAGTCAACGGCGAAGCTGTGGACATTTCCAAGAGCAATTCCCTTAAGCGCGGACTTGTACAGTGCTTTGACCTTATTAATTATGACTCTCAGAAGCCTGATGTTTCAATCCCCGTAATAAAGCTGGTTAATGAGCTCAAGGACGAGTTTTACCGTAACTTTATAGAAAAGGACAGATGGCTTTATCTTGCCAAGGGTCTGGGTACCACTCTAAAGATAACAGCTTTTTCTCTTGTTCTCGGTCTTGTGATAGGCTTTATTGTTGCTATTATACGCTGTACCTACGCAAAGACAGGAAAGCTTGAGCTTATCGACAGCATATGCGGTCTTTACCTTTCAATAATGAGAGGTACTCCGGTTATGATACAGCTGCTTATAATTTATTTCGTACTCTTGCTTCCTTTGGGGATAGAAAAGTTTACTGCGGCTGTGCTTTGCTTCGGTATAAATTCGGGAGCTTATGTTGCCGAGATAGTCAGAGGCGGTATCATGTCGGTAGACAACGGACAGATGGAAGCAGGCAGAAGCTTGGGATTTACCTATGTTGCCACAATGTGGTATATCGTTATCCCTCAGGCAATAAAGGCTGTGCTTCCTGCCCTTGCAAATGAGTTCATTGCTCTCCTTAAGGAAACCTCGGTAGCCTTCTATATAGGTGTTTCCGACCTTACACAGGGCGGCTTGAAGATACGCTCCATAACCTACAGTAACTTTATGCCGCTTATAGCCATAGGACTTATCTATCTTGTACTTGTCCTTGGGCTTTCTTATCTTGTGTCCCTGCTCGAAAGGAGGATGAACAAGAGTGATAGAAGTTAAAAATCTGTATAAAAATTTCGGAAAAAATGACGAAATAAAGGTCCTTAAAGGAATTGATATAACAATTCAAAAGGGCGAAAAGGTAGTAGTTATCGGTCCTTCGGGAGGCGGTAAAAGTACCTTCCTCAGATGTCTTAATATGCTTGAGGTACCTTCATCGGGTGAAATATGGTTTGAAGGTAAGCTTGTAGACCCCAAAAAGAGGGATATAAATAAGCTTCGTCAAAGGATGGGAATGGTGTTTCAGCACTTCAATCTTTTCCCCCATCTTACCATACTTGATAATATCACAATTGCACCTATAAAGCTTGGCTTGATGTCCAAAAAAGACGCTGAGGAAAGGGCGTATCAGCTCCTTGCCAGAATAGGACTCAGAGACAAAGCAAATGCATATCCGTCACAGCTTTCCGGCGGTCAGAAGCAGAGAATAGCCATAGTGCGTGCTCTTGCAATGAATCCTTCGGTTCTCCTTTTTGATGAGCCCACTTCGGCTCTTGACCCGGAAATGGTAGGAGAAGTGCTTGAGCTTATGAAGGAGCTTGCAGACGAGGGTATGACAATGGTTGTTGTTACTCACGAAATGGGCTTTGCCAAGGAAGTCGGCTCACGCATACTTTTCATTGACGACGGAATAATAGCCGAGGAAGCTCCTCCCGAAGAGTTTTTTACCAATCCTAAGAATCCAAGACTCAAGGATTTCCTTTCAAAGGTACTATAGGAGAATATCATGGGATTTATGTCTCGATTATTTGCACCCAAGCCGGGGAGCAAGGCATACAAGCTTATGATGGCAGAGAAGTTTAACAACCTTATTATAGAATCGGTTACCGAAAGAATTGACAACGAAGAAATACTTGTCGGCAAAAGCGGCTCTATTTCCATTAAGGATAAGATATTTATTGTATGCTGTGACGGAAAGGTGGTTTTCCACGGCAATGCCGAGGAAATAACGGTTTCCGAGCTTATGAGCAGAAACGGAATTATTATTTCGGGCTTCGATGATGAAAAGGGAGAAAACCGCACAGTGGTGGCGCATTTCTCTTACTACAGAAAACTGGAGAACTGAATTATGGATAAGATAAACAGCGAGCTTCTTGAATTCATACATTCTTCACCCACGGCGTTTCATGCCGCCTCCAATGCCGGACTGCGTTTGATTGAGGACGGCTATACAGAGCTTTTTGAAGCTGAGCAGTGGTCCCTTGAGGAGGGCGGAAAGTATTTTGTTAGAAGGGGAGATTCCTCCCTCATAGCTTTCCGTATTCCCGACAGTGATTTTGACGGATATCAGATAGTTGCCTCTCACACGGACAGTCCTTGTTTTAAGCTTAAACCGAATTTTGAATTGACTGACAAAAGCTATCTTCGCATTTCTGCGGATAAATACGGGGGAGCGGTGCTTCCTACGTGGCTTGACAGACCTCTTTCGGTTGCAGGAAGACTTACGGTAAGAGAAGGTACAAAAATAGTTACAAAGCTTGTGGAATCCGACGGGGATATTGCAATTATTCCCTCTGTAGCTCCGCACATTAATCCCAATAAGGATGCTCCGCTTTCGCTTGTGTCGGATATGTGTGCACTTCTTGGAGAGAGTGTATCGGCAGGCAGACTTATGGCAGACCTTGCACAATCGGTTGGTGCCGCTCCCGAGGATGTTGTTTCACATGACCTTTATCTTGTAAACAGACAGAAAGGCTGTGTCTGGGGAATAGACGATTCGTTTGTTTCTTCTCCTCGTCTTGATGACCTACAATGCGTATTTGCTTCTCTTATTGGATTTCTGCTTTCTTCCGATGAGGAGAATGTTCCTGTTTTTGCTGTTTTTGACAGAGAAGAGGTAGGAAGTGAAGCTGTAAACGGAGGAGGCTCTGCGTTTCTTCCCGATGTCTTGGAAAGAATATCGTCAGCCATGGGAAAGGTACATTCGGAACATCTGAGGCTGCTTTCAAATACCTTCTTTATTTCGGCTGACAATGCACACGGAGTGCATCCCAATCACCCCGAGCTTTCCGATGCCAATAATAGTGGCTCGCTGAATTCGGGTATTGCCATAAAGCATAATGCCATGGGCAGATATGTTACAGATGCGGAAAGCGATGCCGTTTTGAAGGCTGTTTGCGAAATGTCGGATATTCCGTGGTTTGATTACACAAACCGTTCCGATATGCCCGGCGGCTCTACTCTCGGTCATATATTACAGACAAATCTGTCTGTGTCGGCTGTTGATATAGGACTTGGGCAGCTTGCAATGCATTCCTCTTTTGAAACTGCAGGCGCAAGAGATACAGAGTATGCATACAGGCTTTTTTCGGCATTTTACAGCTCTCATATTTATAAAATCGGAAATTCATTTGTTATTGAATAAAATATCTCTGTTGCAAATCTGCAACAGAGATATTTTTTATATCCTATGAAATTGCATTAAAACAACCTCGCCGTTTTCCCTTGTTTGGGTATATTTATAGGTTACAATAGGCGAGCAATGCCAGCGGCTGCTAGCCGCTTTTTTATCTACAAGGAAATTGCATTGAATCAATCTCGCCGTTTTCCCTTGTTTGGGTATATTTATAGGTTACAATAGGCGAGCATTGTCAGCGGTCACTGACCGCTTTTTATATCCTATGAAATTGCATTAAAACAACCTCGTTGTCGGCTTACGTGGCAACCTTTGCCGCATATGGATTTCTGTCTATTACACCTATGATAGTTTTATCAAGAAGCGGAATGGGAACTCTCTCGAAATTGTCAAAGGCTTTTTCTATTGTGTCCGCTATTTCACAGAGAAGGTCTATCATCAGGTCCATTCGCTGAATATCGCACTTATCAACATTTACAAGCTCAAGATTCCATGCATAGCTTTCTCTTGCCGCTACAGCGGTTTCAATGGCGCTTCTTATTCCGCCGATGAACTTGCTCAGATATTGTCCTGCAAGCTCCGGATAGCTGAATTGAAGAGCCGCCGCTTTGGAGTAAAGCTCATCACGCTTTGCAAAAGCCTTTACAAGCTCAAGCCCCGCTCTGAGCATATCGTGAAGCGAGAGCATAGATGCCATACAGTAATTCTCTATATCGTCGGCAGGCGTCCAATTGCCGAGCTTTTCCTGTATTTCCTTGAGTGTGTTGTCCATATCGTCGACAAAAGCGGGCTTTTCGATTGCTTCAAGGAGAGCTGTGCGAAGTGCAGGTGCCGTGAACAGGCAGTTTTTGAGTCTCGGAGACCAGTTATGGTCCAGGTTATGCTTGACGATAACCTCGTGGAGCATATACACAATGCTTGTGTAGGGGGTAACTCTTCCGAACAGAGTTTTTTCAATAAGCTCATCGTTGCGCTCACGAGCCTCAAGCTTTCCTGTCATATAAAGTCCTGCCCTTGCAAAGGTGGACCACTGACACCAGAGGTTTCTTCCGCAGTTATTTTCCCAATTTGTGATGATTGCGCCAAGCTTTTCGGGGTCATCGGTTTCTGCCTCATCTTCAAGGAATGCTTCTATCTCGTCGGGCTGAACGGGAATATCCGTGTGGGCAAGAAGGTGACCGCTGAGTCTCTGATATGTAATAAAGGTCTCCCAACTGTTGTCACAGGGACCTACAACAAGGTCCTTAAAGCCCAACTCACGGAAGAATTTTATACTTTCGGGTCTGTGTCCGTAATAGTTCCAGTCAAAGAGAAATACCTCTCGGCTGAATGGCTCGCAAAGAGGCTTGTCCATCCATATCATATCGTCCCATATTGCGGGCTTGATGCCGTCGGCAAGAAGATTGTCGCAAATCTTTGCAAGGAATTTTGCATAGTCCATTTTTGTTTCGGGAGTAAGATGTGTTTCGTCACCGCCTATGTGTACCATTCCTGTACCGAAAGCCTCGGCATATTCGCGAACAATGTTCATTACAAAGCTTTCTGCCTCGGGATTGTAAAAGTCAAGCTGTGTCATGTGGTCCATTTTGAGATGACGGTATCTCTCCTGTGCAAAGAAATGCTCCATATGTCCCACAACATTTGTCATGGGGAATACAAACAAGTCTCGCTTTTTGCACTCGTCCACTATCCACCTTGCATCATCGTAGGTTATGACTCCCTCCCGTATAATGCCGTAGATGCTCTTGAATTCCATAGCTCCCTCAAGATAGAGACCGATACCGTTGTAGTCCATTCTTTTGAGAAGCTCAATAATGTTTAAAAATTCTCTCTTGTCGAATACTCTCTGGCGTGCCATATCATGCATTATCCAACGTCTTTTAAAAACCTTTGCCATTTGTTACTACCTCTCATTTCTTTAGTGTACCGTAGTGGATATATTGATTATCGGCTGTTATCCACATAACACCGATATCGTCAAATTGTTCAAGTATTTTCTTACCGTCCTCAACTGACATATTGAAAAGTGCTGTTGAAAGTGCATCAGCCCAAGCTCCGTCCTTGTAGAGTACGGACACCGATTTGTACAGTTCTGACGGATAAAGTGTGTCAGGGGAGATTATGTGATGGTAACTTTTGCCGTTATATTCAAAGTACCGTTGATAGCTTCCGCTTGTCACAAGGCATGAATCAGTGACCTTGACCGCATCGGCAATTCCGCCGCCCTCGGGAGCTTGGATTCCAACAGACCAGCCGCTTCCGTCCTTGCCGCCTATGACCATAACATTTCCGCCCATATTTACATAAAGGTTATCAAGCCCTGCTTCTGTGAGCTTTTCTCTCAATACATCCGATATAATACCCTTTGCCACAGCGCCCATATCAAAGGACATTTCGCTGTCTGTCAGAGTAATTTTGACCTTGTCTGAATTGTAAGCATGATAAGAAATGCAGGATATATCCGTATGCTTTGCGGCTTCTTCAAGCTTTGCTTTGTCGGGGAGATAGGGAATATCGGATTCCCTTGCCTCATGCCAGAGAGACAGTACCGACCCCATTGCTATGTTACAGTATCCGTTTGTCACATTTTCTGCTTTTATCCCGAAGGCAATGGCATTTGCCAGTTTGAGGCTTACCTCGGATTTTTTTGTCTCGTTCAGTTTTTTCAGCTCACCGTTGTCATATATGTCGAAAACAGCGTCATATTCTTTAAGCGTTTCCTCGACAATGCTGCAGGCTTTGTCAAAATCTTCATCGGAGTCAAAATACCCGTCAAGGGATACAACGGTATCTAAGTATCCAAAAAACTGTGTGCTCTGTCTTGACTCAGAACAGGATATAAGAAAAAGCGAAAGAATGAGTACCAAAACAAGTTTTTTCATTTTTCGCCTCCTATTCTTATCAATGCAGGCTTTACACCGTGGAGGAATATTGCGTTTGCAATACCGAATACTATACCGGAAATTATAAGTAATGGCAGATATGGCAGCATGGATGCAGGTGTGTATACCAAACTGATTACGGCAAACTGGGCAAGATTATGGGTCAGTGCCGCAAACACACTGATGCACGCCGTGGACGCGCCCTTGAATACCAGGGCAAGTATTATCATAACACAAATTGAAGATATACCGCCCGACAGACTGAGCAAACCAGCCATTGCACCTCTCGTCAGAAGTGCGAACAGTGCCTTCAAAATGCTTATTGAAAATGCCGTTTTTTTATCTATACAAAACAGTGCAAACATCACGGCAATATTGGACAGCCCCACCTTTACCCCCGGGCATTGAGGAACGAAAACAAACATTCCCTCAACAAATGACAGCACCAGTGCAACAGCACAAAGCAAGGCGGTAAGAGTAAGCTTTTTTGTGTTATTCATCAGCTCACCGTATCAACGTCACCGTTGTCCTTTACTATCTTTAATACTGTTTCGTTGGGCAGACATGCCGCCCACTGTCCGGATAGGGAAAGCTTCCCTGTTTCGATACATACCTTGTCGGGGCAGTCCGAATGTTCAAACCAAGCACTTTTGCCGTCGCCTGTCAGCACTACTCCGTTTTCAAGTACTTCTTCAAAGGGGACACCAAGCGAATATGAGCGGTAAAGCTTACCGTTTATCCATATTTCTGCTGTATCACCCGAATCCTTTGATGTAAACAAAAAAGCAAGGAGCGCTATTATCAAAAGTGCGGTCAACAGCAAAACATCCCTTTTTTGAAATAACCTTCTTTTCATAATACATCTCCTTTCGGTTAGTATATACCAATTTAAAACAATAGTCAAGTTTTAATAAAATTATAATTGCCGCATTTTTATTTTTAATGCTTTGTTTTATTTGTTTTGACAAAAGCATAATTATGTTGTATAATAACAGTCGGAGGAAATAGATATGAATATTACAGATTTGTTTTTGACTTTTATCATAGGTGTAATCGAGGGGATTACCGAATGGTTACCCATAAGCAGTACGGGACATATGATACTCTTTAACGAGTTTTTTCCCTTGGGTTTTTCCGAGGGCTTTTATGACCTTTTTCTTGTTGTGATACAGCTTGGCGCAATACTTGCCGTTATTATGATATACTGGAACAAGCTGTTTCCGTTTTCTTTTAAAAAAGGTGAGGCAGTTGTAAAGAAGGATATTTTTGCTCTGTGGATAAAGATATTGGTATCTTGCGTTCCTGCGGCTGTTATAGGAATACTTTTTGAAGATGTTTTTGACCGTCTTTTCTACAATGCAACATCTGTTTCGGTAGCATTGATAGTATTTGGAATTTTCTTCATTCTTATAGAAACCTTTAATAAAAAGATGCCTAAAATTAATTCGATTTCCGAGATAACACTGAATACAGCTTTGCTAATAGGTGTTTTTCAGGTTCTCGCTGCAGTGTTTCCCGGTGTGTCACGATCCGGTGCAACTATACTCGGTGCTCTTCTGATCGGTGTATCCCGTACGGTTGCCGCAGAGTATACCTTTTATCTTGCAGTTCCAGTAATGGCAGGAGCAAGTCTGCTGAAGCTGGTGAAGTTCGGATTTGATTTTTCGCTTGCCGAGGTTACATATCTTATAATCGGAATGGTAACAGCCTTTGCAGTATCTGTAATCGCCATTAAATTCCTTATCGGATATGTTAAAAAGCACGACTTCAAGGTGTTTGGCATATACAGAATAATTTTGGGAATTTTGGTTTTAATTCTCCTTTAATATTGATTTTTGAAGATTAAAGATGTATAATACACGAAAAGGAGTTGAATGTATGAATTATTATCCTATAACAATAGCGGGAGTAGACAGAAAGCTTCCCATATGCAGAGTGACCGATGACCTTTACATAGGCGCATTCGTTATATTCGGAGATACCGAGCTGACGGTTGCCTCTGCCACAGCTCTTCTTGAAAAGGCACCCGAGTACGATTATATCATTACAGCAGAGGCGAAGGGAATACCCCTCGTTTACGAAATGGCAAGACAGGCTGATGCAAAATACCTTCTCGCCCGTAAAAAGCCCAAGCTTTATATGACAGGCGTATTTGAGGTTGAGGTAAATTCAATCACCACCGAAAGCCAGCAAAAGCTTTACCTCGATGTTGAGGATGCAAATCTCATGAAGGGTAAGCGCATACTTATCGTCGATGATGTTATTTCAACAGGCGAGTCTCTCAAGGCTATTGAAACTCTGGTTGAAAAGGCAGGCGGTATTATCTGCGGAAAAATGGCAATCCTCGCAGAGGGGGTTGCGGCTGACAGAGAGGATATAATCTATCTTGAAAGACTTCCTCTCTTCAATCCCGACGGAACGGTAAAGGAATAATTCCGAGGTCAACGGCAAGTGCTCTGCCGTTGACCTTTTTCACTTTATAGGAAATTGCTTTGAATCAACCTCGCCGTTATGCTTTATTTTTCGTTTTGAAAAAGGTAAGGATCGGCGAGAATTGCCAGCGGCGGCTCGCCGCTGTTTATATTTCGACAAAATATTAAATAATTCTTGACAAATTAACAACAAGATGTTAATATTAGGGCAGTGGTAGAGGCGCGACGGTTAAGAGTAGCTGTCACAAAGGCAAAGGAGCAGACAGTGAAAGGAATCGCCGCCGAAATCCGAAAAATATCCTTGTATACTGTTTTTCGGGTTGGTTGGCTTGTAAAATATGCAGTCAACTGTCACATTTATGTGGAGTGCTATCGTTTGTGACTATTGTCGTGGGTGGTAGCGCCCATGACATTTTTTATTTTAAAAGGAGAAAAAATCATGGCAAAGAAACTTATCCCGACAATTGCCATAATTGCATTCGTCGTGCTTTTTGCTGTTCTCTGTTTTATGACAGGTGACATCACAAGCCCCGTTGCAACATTATGGTCACTCTTTCCCCCTGTTATAGCTATCGGACTTGCGCTCATTACAAAAGAGGTTTATTCATCTCTTTTTGTAGGTATTCTTACAGGCGGTCTTTTGGCTACAGGCTTTAACCCCATTCACACAATCGACGCTGTTACGGATACAGGTATTATCGCAGCAGTATCAGGTACAGCAGGTATCTTCTCATTCCTTGTTTTCCTGGGAATCATAGTTGCCCTTCTTAACAAGGCGGGCGGCTCCAGAGCCTTCGGCGAATGGGCTGCAAAGCATGTTAAGTCAAAGATAGGCGCATCACTTGCTACATTCGTTTTCGGCGTTCTTATTTTCATCGATGACTATTTCAACTGTCTCACAGTCGGCGCCGTAATGCGCCCTGTAACCGACAGCGCAAAGGTTTCCAGAGCTAAGCTCGCTTACCTCATTGACGCTACAGCGGCTCCCGTTTGTATGATTGCTCCTATTTCCTCATGGGCTGCGGCAGTTGCAAGCTATGCTCCCGACGGAGAAGGTATTTCACTCTTTGTAAAGGCTATTC
>CAZYTA010000034.1:0-27619 GCA_964650465.1 uncultured Oscillospiraceae bacterium
CGGCGGCTCTCTCGGTAATCACATCAAGAACGAGACAGGCATCACAGTAAATGTTGTTTCCACCGACGGTTCAAAGGCTAACATCCTTGGAATTGATGTCGGAAACTACCAGCTCGGTACAGTTCAGTCCGACGTTATGGCATATGCATATGAGGGAACACGCTCCTTCGAAGCAGAGGGCGCTCTTGATTCCTTCAGAGTAATCGGCGGTCTTTACGCAGAGGCAGTACAGCTCGTTACCATGGACCCTGCAATCAAGTCTGTTGCAGACCTTGCAGGCAAGAAGGTTTCCATCGGTGCGGCAGGCTCGGGCGTTTACTTCAACGCAATTGACATTCTCGGAGCTGCAGGACTTACAGAGGAGGATATTCAGCCTCAGTATCAGTCCTTCGGTGATTCCGCAGATGCCCTTAAGGACGGCAAGATCGACGCTGCATTCATCGTTGCAGGCGCTCCCACTCCCGCTATTCAGGAGCTTTGCACCACAACAGATGCATACCTTGTTCCCATCGACGGAGAAATCGCCGACAAGCTTATGAACGGTTCTCCCTACTACACACTTTACAACATTCCCGCAGGTACATACGAGGGTCAGGAGGCAGACGTTACTACAGTTACAGTTAAGGCAACTCTTATCGTTTCTACCTCAGCATCCGAGGAAGATGTTTACAATATTACAAAGGCTATCTACGACAAGCCCGATGCTATCGGTCATGCTAAGAGTGCAGAGCTCAGCCTTGAGAATGCTACCGAAGGTATGACAGCTCCCTTCCACAAGGGTGCGGCTAAATACTTCGCTGAAAAGAATATCGAAGTAGAATCCAAGTAATTATTAACATCACACAGGATTGGCTGCGTTAACTGCAGCCAATCTTCTTGCGTAAAAAACACAGGAGGTATTAATGGCTCTCTTTAAGAAAAAAACTGTTGATTCAACACCCGAAGTGCTTGACGTAGATGCGGTAATGAAAAAGTATGACCGCGAATCAAATACCCGTATATGGCAGGGCACTCCCAAAACTGTTGTAACGGTGATTCTTGCCATATTCTCACTTTTTTGTATATATGTAACACTTTTCGCAACATGGCTTGATGAAATTCGACTCACCTCGTTTATGGCATTTATTATTTTTATCGGCTTCCTTGTATTTCCTGTAAGGAAGGGCGAACAAAAGCCTAACAGCATGCCGTGGTATGATATCATTTTCATGGTTGCAGGTACTGGCGCTTTCCTCTATTATACCTTCAATGCCTCGGAAATCGTTTCACGCTTCAAGATAACCACCGTCGAGGTCATTATAGGTATTGTAGGTATTCTTTGCCTTGTAGAGCTTTGCCGCAGAAGTGTTGGTCTCCCCATTCTCTGCGTTGCAGGTGTACTGCTTGCGTATGCACTTATCTGGGGCTCAACAAACCCCGACTTCTTTGCCCGCATTACAGAAAATGTAAGAGTGCTGTTCTACTCAAAAGAGGGAATACTTTCGACTCCCATAAATGTCTGCTCAAAGTACATAGTAATGTTTATTATATTTGGTGCATTTCTCGAAAGAACGGGAATTGCCGATTTCTTTATCAACATTGCCAACGCACTTGTAGGACGCTTTTCGGGCGGTCCCGCAAAGGTTGCGGTAGTGGCATCTGCTCTTGAAGGTATGGTTTCAGGCTCCTCTGTTGCCAATACCGTTGGCTCGGGTGCAGTTACCATTCCCTTGATGAAAAGAACAGGCTATAAGCCCGAATTTGCCGCCGCCGCTGAGGCAGCCGCTTCTACGGGCGGACAGATTATGCCGCCTATCATGGGCGCCGCCGCATTTCTTATGGCGGAAACTGTAGGCGTGCCATATTCAAATATAGTTGTAAAGGCTATCCTTCCCGCAATTCTTTATTTTACAGGCGTGTTTATCACTGTTCACCTTGAGGCTAAAAAGGAAGGGCTTCGCGGACTTACAAAGGAAGAGCTTCCCAGACTCAAGCCCCTTTTGAAGCAGTCATATCTTTTGCTTCCTCTTGTCCTTTTGATATATCTTGTAGCAACAAGCACCCGCTCAATTGCATATGCCGCAGCTATCGCAATTGTTGTGGCTATCGTTGTCAGCCTCTTTAACAAGGAGAACAGAATAACTCCCAAGCGCATCCTTGAAGCCCTTGCGGCAGGAGGACAGGGCATGATAACCGTTGCCGCCGCCTGCGGTGTCGCAGGTATAGTTGCAGGTCTTATCAGTGCCACAGGTCTTGCCTTTATTTTGTTCAACGGAATAGTCTCCATAGCAGGTAACAAGATTATCGTCGCACTGTTCCTTACAATGCTCTGCTGTATCGTTCTCGGTATGGGTGTCCCCACTACCGCTAACTACTGTATCATGGCGGCAACCTGCGCTCCGATTCTTGTTCAGATGGGTGTTCCCATGATTGCCGCTCATTTCTTCGTGTTTTACTTCGGTATCGTTGCCGACCTGACGCCTCCCGTTGCCCTTGCCGCTTATGCGGGTGCGGCAATAGCACAGGCAAATCCCATGAAGACGGCATTTACATCAACCAAGCTTGCTATAGGTGCCTTTGTTGTGCCCTATGTATTCGCACTCAACCCCGCAATGCTCTTTATAAACACCAACGGTGTATTTGAAATAGTTCTTATCTGCATAACCTCACTCGTGGGTATCTTCGGTGTCTCGGCGGCGCTTGAGGGCTACCTGTTGATGAAAATGACATGGTATCAGCGCTTGATGAGCCTTGCAGGCGGTCTTTGTCTCATATATCCCGGCATTGTTTCCGATGCAATAGGACTCGGACTTATTGCACTTGTGGTTGCGTTACAGCTTATCACAAAAAAGAATAACAAGCAAACAGCATGACCCGAAACGGCAGGATTTTTCCTGCCGTTTTTCATATCATAGGAAATTGCATTAAATCAACCTCGACGTTTTACCTTGCTTCACCTCATACATTGGTTGCGATAGGCGAGCATTGCCAGCGGAGGCTCACCGCTTTTTCACTGTTTTAAGTACAATTATTATTGAAAAAACAATATCTGTGTGGTATAATGATTTCGTCGAAGATGACATATTGAGCAAACCTTAGTTTGTATATCGGAAAAAGTAGTAGTATCTAAATAGTACATCAATTCTATAATCATAAAAAGATGGAGGGGAACGTATGGAATTCCAAAAGTTAATAGCAGAGAGATATTCAGTTAGACAGTTCGAACGGGAACATCTAAAACAGGAGGATGTTGATAAAATTCTTGATGCCGGGCACAAGGCGCCAACCGGTTGCAATTATCAGCCACAAAGAATTCTTGTGCTTAACACCGAGCGCGCAATGAATAAGTTGTATAAATGCACGAAGTGCCATTTTAATGCACCAGCTGCTATGTTGGTTTGCTATAATGTTGATGAAAGCTGGACAAGACCTTATGATAAAGCTCTGTCAGCACCGGTTGATGCGGTAATTATGGCTACACACATGATGCTTGCAGCACATGATATTGGTGTAGGATGTTGTTGGGTTATGCACTTTGATCCATTAGCAATACAGGAGGCTTTTCATATTCCGGAAAATATTAAGCCGGTTGCACTTCTTGTCATGGGATATCCGACACCAGATGCAAAACCTCTTGAGTTGCATTCGAAGTTCCGTTCAATGAAAGAAGTAGTTTTTTATGATGATTTTTGCAAATAAATGTGTATCGATAAGGGGACAGGCATCTAAATCGTACACTAATTTTATAATGAATTCATCGAAGATGAATTCAGCTAAATTCGCTAATGCGAGCTAAATTGAACAAGTTCAGCTAAATTGCCTGCGGCAGCTAAATGTGCTTCGCACGCTAAAAGCGAATTTAATTTAGCTACTCCGAAGGAGTTATTTAGCTATGAAGCGAAGCGGAATAATTTAGCTAAAATAAGTTGGCATCTAAATTGTTCACTGATTCTATAATGAATTCATCAAAGATGAAATCAGCGATATAAATTTCTGAATGAATCTGTGGTATACCTTACGGTGTGATATATTACTTCGCAATGCGATATGTCCCTTCGGGACGAGAATTAGGAGAAAATATGAAAAGGTTTTATTTATCAATGCTGGTTGTTATGTCGTTGGTTGTTTTGATCGGATGCAACAGTGAACCAAACACCGAATTGCTTGACGCAGAGCTGATTTATAGTGACGAGGAGCTCAGTGAAATAGCTATTCCTCTAATCGAAAGCTCAATTGATGTATACGACAAAATTATGTGTTGTAATTTTGAGCTTACACAGGCCGAAAAGCTTAAACCCGGATTTGATTATATTCATAATAATTCGTTAATGTATTATAGAGCAGCAACGCTTCACTCAAAGGGAGAGGTATGGGATTTTGCCCATACTGCATTTACAGCTTCTGCTGCAAAGAGACTGTTTTCGCTCAATATTGACGGCGGTGGCAATTACTCTCCTAAATTCATAGAAGAGAACAAGTCATTATATACACTTCTTCCTATAAGCTTTGTTGATCTATCATCGTTAGTGTTGAAGGATATTACCTCTTTATCGCAAAGCGAAAATGCTTTTTCTGTCCTTGCGGATTTTTATTATACTAAAGCAATTCTTCATTTTGTAAATGAGGAGGGGAAATGGAAAATAGATAATTCTGTTTTTGAGGGCGAAAAAGAATACCAAAGCGGTACAATTACCACTCCTGCGCCAATCCCTGTAACCTTTATCAATGACAACGAGTTTTTAATCAACCGAGCTGAGCTTTCAAAAAGCGATGCTGTCTCGGAATCCGAAGCAAAAGAAATTTTCAAGTCGCTTTTTGAAAGGTCGGAGTATGTTGAGAACATTCTTATGCATAGTACATTCCGTGATTCACGGGAAAGAATAAATTACAATGGCACATCATATTGCTTTGTGGATTTTCCCGAGCTTAAAAGCTTGGCTGATGTATGGAATAATGTTTTAAGTGCATATACAGAGGATGCCGCAAACAGACTTTATGCCGAAAGGCTTGATAAGGAATCGGATAACCCAAAGTTCATAGAAAAGAACGGAAAGCTTTATTGCGAGGAGGCAGGAAGGGGTAATGCTTCAAGCTATGATTACGAGTCAGTAAAGCTTGTTGAACAGTATGAAAACCTGCTTGTTATGTCAATAGATCAATTCTATGGCTCATCTTTTGAGAAAAAACAAATTTTTGTTCTTCAACAAAATGAGCACGGTTGGAGAATGGTACACTCTTCTTTGGAAGAAGCGATCACTGCAGACTTTCAATACGAAAGCATAGACCTTGTTACACTAAGTGAGGGCGAGTTTTTCGGGTACGCACCTTTACAAATCAATAATTTCCCTGCAGATTTTGAACATAAAGGGGAAGTAATTACAATAAATGAGCCGATATATACAGGAATAAAAACAGACACAATAAGAACCTATAAGGAGTTTTTTGCATTTGAAAATGACATGCTTGTCCTTCGGGGGCTTGTAAGTGATGGGGAATCGGCTAAAGAGCGCTTTTTCCTTTTGGATAAAAGCGGAAAGCTTATAAATACCGACTATCATTCCAATACTGTGCTGAAAGATGTTAAAAGCATTTCCACATACCCGGAGGGCTTTGAAGTATTGCAAACGGGGGAATCGGGCTCATATAAAGCGGAGCTTTACAAGGATGGTAAGCCTATCAGCGAAGTCTTTGACGAAATAGGATATTTTTACAACGGTCTTGCACTTGTCAGAAAAGGAAATAAATACGGAATTATATCTCTTGACGGATAAACGGTTGCGGAACCGTTTATCGAAGCAGACGATTACAGATATACTCCCGACTATACAAGATGCTATCAGGTGAAGCATCTGACCGATGATGCTTTTATGCTTTCGGTAAACGGAGAGCTTGTTATTTTTACTATCACCAGAGATGGTAAAGAGGCTTCCAATAAGATACAGCCAAAGAATGAGAGTACAAAAGAACTGGCGTTTGTATTTCCCTATATTGATAGTGATAAAAAAATTGAAGAGCCTGAATATTCCGCTTTTGATGACTTTGAATTTGGTGATTATGTTCCTTTTGTAAAAACAATGGTTGGCAGGTATGCAAACCCGGGCTTTGCAATTTATTCCTATTCATTTCTCACTCCCGAAACACAGGATCTAAGTGAAGGTGTAGACCTTTATGACAGCTTTAACGACAGGTATAAAACTGAGTATGAGGTAGTCGGAAATAAATTTATGCCATATATGTCCGATATAAGAGACGAAGAAAACAAGGTCTACCGCGAGTGGATGTTTGAAAGTAAAATAGTTAAGGCGTCACAAGACCTGAAAAGAATTGAAAGACTTTCGTATATACCAAATGAAATTAAAGATGCCGACAGCTTATATTCAGGTACATGGCAGACAAAATATGAAATACTTGAGAATGGTATAGTTAAAGACACTTATTTCGGAAAGCCAAACAGAAGCATCGATCAAGCTATGCTGAACGAGGAATTGTATAATAGGCATGAGTTTGCGGATGGCTCAAAGCCGACGCGGGTATTTGATAACGAGGACTGTGCTGTATATAGTACTGAATATTTCTCTCATGAAGAAGCTGACACATATAAGCTTTTAGTAGTTTCTAAGTCTGATCTGTCAATAAAGTATGAAATAACTGTTCCAAGCCGAATGGCGTCTGAAAGTACAGACGAAAATGGCAGAAAGTATTATGTCTCTGTCAATGTGACTGACCTTGTAAATGGCTGTTATATGTTGCTTACTGTATCAAAATACTATTATGACAGCTATGATGATCATTATGACAAGCTTTATTTATATGACCTTGAAGAAAACGCTTTGACATATCTTGAGGATTTTGCTTATGATGCAAAGCTTTCTCCTGATATGAAATATATCGTTTATACCGATTACAATGCCGAGCTGAGTCTGCCTGAATGGCAAAAGGGGGTCAGAATTAAAAACCTTGAGGATGGAAAAACAGTGCTTTTTCCTTACGATATAGAAAAAGAGGTCAATCGTTTTATGGCACAGGAGTATGCCATTGAAGGCTTTGTTGAATACGAGGCGTTAAAGCAAGAATTAAAAGGAGAATAAAAAATGTACAAAAGAATAGAAGAACTGAAAACTGCAACAAAGCTTAACTGTCGCGGCACTGAGAAAATGCTTAAAACCAACCTTGCGGATTTTGATGCATGGGACCCCAAGGTGAGACTGTTTTCTATGGTACAGGTAAAGCCGGGGGAGGAAGTTGATTACCATATGCACATCGGTGAAAGCGAAACCTTCTTTATTCTCTCCGGTCGGGGCGTTTATAATGACAACGGAAATACAGTTGATGTCACCCCCGGAATGGTTACATTCACTCCTTCGGGACAGGGACATTCTATCAAAAACACAGGTGACGATGTGCTTGCCTTTATCGCTCTTATTGTAGTTGAATAATTAAACTTTGAATGGTGACAAAATGAAATTCTGTAAACAGGAAATATTTGATAAAATAGATACATACATTGCCGAAAATAAAGAAAGAATTTTAAAGGACCTGCTGGATTTGATACGCATACCGTCGGTACAGGGGGAACCAAAGCAGGGGATGCCCTTCGGCGAAGCCTGCGGCAAAATGCTGGAGGAAACAACTGCTTTATACGAAAGACACGGCTTTAACGGAAGGATAGACCCCGATGGGTATTATGCTGTATCTTTTTACGGAGAAGAAGGGGCAAAGACCATAGGACTCTTTTCTCACGGAGATGTTGTACCCGCAGACGGCGAATGGTTGATATGTCCTCCTTTTGAGCCGATTATCAAGGACGGCTATGTGTTCGGAAGGGGCTGTAACGATGATAAATCGGGAATTCTGGAAACAGTATATGCCGCAGAAATCATCCGTGATATGAATTTTGATTTAAAAAGCCGCCTTTTGATGTTTACAGGTGCAAATGAAGAAACGGGCATGAAGGATATTGAAGCATATGTCAAGTGTGAAGAAATGCCCGATGCTTCCTTTGTTGTAGACGGGGAATATCCCTGTTATTGCGGAGAAAGGGGAACACTGCGTTTCAGGCTTATCGGTAAAAACAGGTTTGATACAATCAAAAAAATCAGCGGCGGCAAGGCAAGTAATGTTATTCTCGGAGAGGTTACAGCAGAAATTACGTATGAAGAAGCCTTGTGGCAGCAGATAAAAAGGGCATGTGAAAATAATGACAGCTTTGTGCTGACAAAGGATGAAAACACCGTCACCGTCACGGCAAAAGGCATTTCAAGTCATATGATGCATTCCGAAAAATCATTAAATGCATGCAAGGTCTTAGCGGATATGCTGACTGGATGCGACTCTCTCAGCGAAAATGACAAAAGAATTTTGGCAGATATGAGAGCTCTTGTAAACGATGCTTACGGCACTGCTTTCGGGATAGTGCATAATGATGAAATATTCGGTAAGCTGGTCTGCGGTAACGGAATTATTAAGACAGTTGACGGTGTCTTGGACATGTATTTTGATATCCGTGCAGGACTCTCATATGACCTTGATGATATGCGTGAGCAAATTCTGAGTGCTGTGAAAAACACATGGGAATACCGCGAAGAACGCTGTCAGGAGGGCTACTACTTAGCAGAAGATGCCCCTCTCAGAGTGTTGGTGGAAAACACCTACAGAGCGGTTTCAGGAATACTTGATGCCGAAGGTATCAGAACCGCCGCAGGCACACATGCCAAAAGGCTGAATAACGCTCTTCCTATCGGTACGGTTGGATACTACAAGGCAAAGCCCATTGATTTACCAAACGGTCACGGCGGTGTTCATCAGCCGGATGAAAAACTGAATATAGACGGATTTTTCGAAGCAATTAAAATTCTTGTCTGCATGATAATGGAGCTTGATGCAGAGCTGAATTCGTAAATAAATATATGTCTTTGATTTAGAAATGAACGGAGGATAAACATTAATGGCACTTCATGTCTTAGACGAGGCTAATCGCTGTCTTGAATGTAAAAAACCAGCATGTCAGAAAGGATGCCCTGTAAGCACTCCAATTCCGCAAATTATAGGACTTTTAAAAAATAATCAGCTTGACGAAGCGGGAAGGATACTTTTTGAGAACAATCCGCTTACCACTGTTTGCAGTTTAGTATGTAACCACGAGAAGCAGTGCGAAGGCAATTGCGTGCTTAATAAAAAGGGCTCTCCTGTTCATTTTTCTGCTATTGAACATTACATTTCCAGTACATTTGCACCTAAAATGGTCAACGGTCCTGCAAAATCTAACGGTAAAAAGGTTGCCATAGTAGGCTCAGGACCTGCCGGTCTGACGATTGCCATAATTCTTGCTCGTTATGGCTATCAGGTGACGATTTTTGAAAGCAAAGATAAAATAGGCGGAGTTTTACGCCACGGTATTCCCGAGTTCCGTTTGCCTAAAAGTGTTCTTGATGATTTACAGTACCGCCATATAGAGCTCAAAGGCATAAAAATCCGTCCTAATATCCGTATCGGTGATGCTATCGGTGTTGATGATTTGTTCAGGGATGGATATAAGGCTATCTTTATCGGTACAGGAGTATGGCGTCCTAATGTTTTGCACATCAAGGGCGAAACATTCGGAAATGTTCATTTTGCCATTAATTATCTCAATAATCCGAGTGTGTACAAATTAGGCGAAAAAGTTATTGTTATCGGTGCAGGTAATGCCGCAATGGATGTTGCCAGAACGGCGTTGCGCAACGGCAGCAGACAGGTAACTTGCTTCTCTCTTACCAAAAAGGTTGCGGCCAGCGATTATGAATACCGCTATGCAAAAATTGAGGGAGTAAATTTTCAATACAATTGTAAACCTGTTGAAATTCTTGATGATGGAGTCATTTTTCAGGATGTTATAGAACATGACGACGGAACAATCGAAGAGATTGAAGATAGCAGTAAATTCTATCCGTCAGATTCCGTTATTGTTGCTATAAGCCAAGGACCGAGAAATGTTATTGTTTCAACTACCACAGGACTTGACGTTAGCAAAACAGGACTTTTGGTAGCTGATGAGTATGGTAATACAAGCCGTCCGGGAATATTTGCATCTGGTGATGTGGTAAACGGAGCTCGCACAGTTGTTGAAGCGGTAGCCCACAGCAAAATTGTGGCTGAAACTATGCATAAATACATTCAAGGTTTAGATAACGAAAATAATGAACAATAAAATAATATACTCAGCTCCGAGCCAAAGATAGAGCTTGACTGAAAAATATTAAAAGTATATATAGGGAAAAAATGGAAATTAAAAGCAATAAATCTCAAAATCTTATAATTATTCTTTGTTGGATGGTATATACCTTTGCATATCTCGGACGGTACAGCTATAACGCCAACATCACACCCATAATGGCAGATTTTAACATCAGCAAGGCGGATGCAGGACTTGTTTCGACCTGCTTTTTCTTCGCATATGCCATAGGACAGGTAGTAAACGGTATTTTCTGCCGCCGCTATAACAAGAAAATTCTTTTCCCGATTGTACTCTTCGGCTCGGCTGTGCTGAATGCCGCTACTCTTTTTCTGCCCTTTGAATGCTTCAAATATCTTTGGACCGTAAACGGCTTTTTACAGTCAATGCTCTGGTCGTCTATTATAAGTGTACTCAGTAGCTCTCTTGACTCCCGCCATATGAGCAAGGCTCTTGTGGCAATGAGTACCACCTCCACTGCTGGTACAGTTATGACCTACAGCGCAGGCTCTCTCTTTGTGTGGCTTGGAGATTACCGCATAATGTTCTGTGTCGGCGCTGCCGTAATGAGTGCGACAGCACTGCTGTGGCTTGCACTTTATAAGAACAGTGCTCCGATTACCGCAGAAGCGCCCGGGCAGAAAGCCGAAAAATCCTCCGTCAGAGCAAAAGCGCCTATCGTTATCCTTGCGTGTCTTGCCTTCTTCGGCGTGGCAGATAATCTTATCAAGGACGGACTGAATACATGGGTGCCTACCATACTCACAGAGCAGTACGGAATGAAAAACGAGGTCTCCATACTTTCAACAGTAGCCCTTCCCATTCTCGGAATGCTGGGCGCTGTGGTCGCTGTAAAGCTCAACAGCATAATCACCGATTTCGTGTCACTCACCGCAGTGTTTTACACAGCTTCAGCACTGTTCATAGGTGTTATTGTGGTATTTGACAGCGTTTCTCCCGTTGTAATGATGATTTGCTTCGGTATTGCTACACTCCTTATGCATTCGGTCAATAATGTAATCACAGCCATAGCACCGCTGAAATTGAGAGATAGTGTTGATTCGGGCAAAATAGCAGGTGTGCTTAACGGTTTTTGCTATCTCGGAAGTACCGTCAGCTCATATGGTCTGGGTGCCGTTGCTGATGTCAAGGGATGGAATGCAGTATTTGTACTGATGTTTGCCTTTTGTATAGTAAGTATGCTGATTGGATTTACATATGCATTGCTTGCAAATATTGTAAAAAGGAGAGACGAACATGAAAAAGATAAATAAAGATATAGTAGTTGTCGGTGCAGGTGTTGCAGGTATTTGCGCCGCAGTTGCCGCAGCTCGAAAGGGCGTAAGCGTTGCCCTTGTGCACAACCGTCCCGTCCTTGGAGGAAACGCATCAAGTGAGATAGGTGTTTCCATAAACGGTGCCGCTTCCTACAACGCCTCCGTTTATGCAAGAGAGAGCGGAATCGTCGGCGAGCTTGTCAACATTATTTTGAATACTTCTCATTCTTATGACAGCAAAGCTCTTCTCGATATGGCGTTTTTTGACTTTGTCTATGCCGAAAAGAATATAGAGCTGTTTTTAAATACCCATGTTACCTCCGTTGAAACATCAGACAGCAAAATAAAGAGCGTTACAGCGGTACAGCTCGGCTCGGAAAATACATTTGAGTTTATCTCTCCCATATTTATTGATTGCAGCGGAGACGGCTTTGTAGGATACGAGGCGGGTGCGGAATATATGCAGGGAAGAGAGGCAAAGGATACCTTTGGAGAATCACTTGCCCCCGACGAAGCTGATGATTTTACTCAGGGCGGTACTTTGTTTTGGTCAAGTCGTAAGATGGAGCATCCTGTTGAGTATAAACGCCCCTCCTTTGCCTATGACATCAACGAAATGCCCTTCCGCGACAATATCGGCAGACGCGACCAACACAGAGTTGTAGGAAACAACGGTCTTGGCACTCTTTGGTGGATGGAATACGGAGGTCAGTGTGACACCGTACATGACAACGAGGATATAACACTTGAGCTTCGCCGTATCGTTTACGGCTTTTGGGATTATGTAAAAAACAGCGGAAAGTTCAAGGATACCGAAAACTATATGCTTGACCGTGTCGCTCCCGTTGTAGGTAAAAGAGAATCCAGACGTTTTAAGGGCGATTATGTACTTACTCAAAATGACATTTACAATAAGCCGTATTTTCACGATGCCGTAACTACAGGCGGTTGGGTAGTGGATTGTCACGCCCCTTTCGGAATATACGATGACAGCAAGGCTTCAAATTGGGTGCCGCACAGAGGTACATACAATATCCCTTACAGGTGTCTGTACTCTGTGAATATTGATAATCTTTTATTCGGAGGCAGAATTATTTCCGCCTCCCATGTAGCACATGGCTCGACCCGTGTTATTGCAACAGGTGCCGCGGCAGCCGAAGTATCAGGAAGCGCCGCATACCTCTGCTTGAAAAACAATGTTTCACCGAGGTGTGTGGATGTAGAGGAGCTTCAAGCCTTACTTGCCCGAGATGATGCATATATAATGGGCAAAAAGGAAAGTATCAGCGCGGCTTTCCACGATTGCAAAATAACCTCCTCCTCCGAATCCGAATATGAAAATACGCATTTATGCGGACTTTTTGACCTCAATGCAAAGCATTACATAGCACTTCCTTCAATGACAGACACACTTGTCAGTGTTGATGTGTATATGAAAAATAAAGCAGATAATCCAACTGAACTGGCTTACAATGTCTATACAGGAAAGCATACCGAAAGCTTTTTGCCAACCGTTTTGTTGCAGGAGAAAAGGGTGATATTGCCTGCAAATTTTGAAGGCTACATTAATCTTCCTCTCGATGCCTCGGGACTTTTTGATAAAAAGGCATATATAGAGTTTTTACAGAATGTAAATGTTGCACTGGGTGTATCGTCTTATTCCCTTATCGGCTCACCGTCATTTGAAGAAAACAATGACGAAACAATGGGTATATACATTGACGGAGTTGGAATGAAGCTTTCAGACAAAAATGTCTGCTTCAAAAATGTATTACCGAAGCAGCAGATGTTTGGTATTCAAAACATTACAAACGGATATACACGTCCCTACGGCACCGCCAATGCGTGGCTGTCATCAGGGAAGGAAAATGAATGGATAAAGCTTGACTTTGGCGAAGGAAAGCAAATTGAGGAAATACAGTTCATTTTCAATGATGACCTGACAAGTGACCGTCCTGCACTTCCTCCTTCAACCCTTGTTTTGGATTATGATTTGATAATTGACGGAAACATTACCCGTGTAAGAGGAAATATTCAGCGTAAAAACAGTCACGCTATTGGCAGAAATGTAAAATGTATTGAACTGAGGCTTTTAAAAAACGGAGGACATCCGTATTTTGAAATTCTCGGAATAAGACTTTACTGAAAAGAGGTAGATAAAATGAGCTATTCCACATTCAGAGCTTTCCCTTCGGTTGTAGAGGCTGATAAAGAAAGCGAAATTACTGTAAAAAGCTATGACGGACCTTTTCGTTTTTATGATGATATAATATACGAGGTACAGTTTATTCCCATGGATGAAAGTGATGTGGAAAGAGATGAAGAGCTGTCACTTCAGGGGTATAATAAAGCACGTAAGGTTTATAAAGTAAAGCCCTGCAACGGTGAAATCAGATTGAAGTATACCTTCATCGGTGAGCAGGAATGGCGTATTCATATAAGTACCAAAGAATATAAAAAATATCAGCCCGAAATATACGAAAAGTACAGCGCTCATTGGGGCGGACTTATTAAGTACCCCGAAAGAGGAATCGACGTTAAGGTATATTCTCTTGGCACCGACCTTTACGAGAGACGTGTTATGCATGGCGATCTCCACGTACATACAATGTGCTCTGACGGAAGCGAGAGCCCTGAGCTTGTAGCCGCATCCTACAGAAAAGCGGGCAGAGACTTTATTGCAATCACCGACCACAACCGCTACAACACTTCAGCAAAAGCAAAGGATATGCTTTCCTTTGTTAAGAATTTTACTCTCCTTCACGGCGAAGAGGTACATAACGGATATGTCGGACTCTTTCATATGGTTAATATCGGAGGTGTCTACAGTGTCAACGATATATATTTAAATGAGCCTGAAAGAGTAAAAAAGGAAGTGGCTGCCCTTGAAAAAGAGGTTGAAGTACCTGACGGACTTGACAAAAAAGAATATCTCAACCGTGTTTGGCTTTACCGTGAAATAAAGAAGAGCGGAGGATATGCCATATATCCCCATCCTTATTGGAATATAGGATACTACCATACATCTACCGCCATGAGCCGTGCGATACTTAAAAACGGTCTTTGCGATGCCTATGAGGTATTGGGCGGAAATCCCCCGAAGAATAACAATCTGCAGGTTGCACTCTGGACTGATATGCTGTCTGACGGCATAAAGCTTCCCATTGTAGGCTCAACAGATTCTCATTCCTCACTTTACGGCGGTCATCTTACCCAGTCCACTCTTGCCTTTGTCAAGAATGAAGATATATTGCAATCAATATCAGACGGATACAGTGTTGCTGTGGAAAGTCTGAAAAATGAGACCGTAAGAGTGTATGGAAGCCTGAGACTTGTGATGTATGCCCATTTCCTTCTTGAAAATTACTATCCTACCCACAACGAGCTTTGCTCGGTTTCGGGTATCCACATCGGTGAGATGTTAGATGGTGATCCCGATGCAATGAATCTTGTCGAAAAGGCTGAAGAAAAGGTATTGAAGTTTGAAAAAGCATTTTTCGGAAAGGACAAACAATGATACAAATCACTATTGACACAAACAAAAAGCTTGGTAAAATTAAACCCATGCATGCAGTGGGACAGCCGCCGATGATTGGTACTTCCACAGACATGTTCCACTACTTGAAGGAAGCAAATATTCCTTATTCACGTCTTCACGATGTTAACGGTTGGTTCGGTCAGAATTTGTTTGTGGATATTCCCAATATTTTTCGTGATTTTGATGCAGACGAAAATGACCCGTCCTCCTATACTTTCGCCTTTACGGATATCCTTATAAAAGGACTGGTTGATAACGGATGTGAGCCTTATTTCCGCCTTGGAGTTACAATAGAGAATTTTCATGAAATAAAGGCTTTCAGAATATATCCCCCTGCCGATTTTGAAAAATGGGCAAGAATATGCGAGCATATAATCCGTCATTATAACGAAGGCTGGGCAGACGGCTTTCGTTACGGTATAAAGTATTGGGAGGTATGGAATGAGCCTGACGGACATTGCGACGTCACGCAGAACGCAATGTGGAAGGGTACCGAAGAAGAATATATAGAACTTTACAGAATTACATCAAAGCACTTGAAAAATTGCTTCGGCAACAGTATAAAGATAGGCGGATACGCTTCCTGCGGATTTTATCAGGTGCTGACAGAGCAAAATGTTACCGGAGAGGCATTTGGAACACAAAAGGCTCTCACTGACTGGGACAAGAGAATAAACGGATTTATGGAGTTCTTTTATAAATTCATAAATGTTGTGGAAAAAGAGAAACTTCCTCTTGACTTCTTCTCGTATCACAGCTACGGAACTGTTGAGGATAACCTGAAGATGCAGAAATTTGCCGAGGATTATCTTTCCTCTCACGGTCTTGAAAATACCGAGATACATCTTAACGAATGGAATACTTCACCGTTCCGTGAGACAAAGGGCAAGGCGGTAGCCTGTTCAACTGCTGTGGCAAATATGATAGCCTTGCAGAACACAAAAATGAGCATCATGTGCTATTACGATGCCCGTGTGGGAGTGTCTGTATACGGAGGTTTGTTTAACCCCATGAGCCTTGAGCCGCTTCCCGCATATTACGGCTTTAAGGCATTCGGTAAGCTATATGCAACGGGGACACAGGTTGAGTGCTCCTGCGACAATGATAAGATATATGCCCTCTCGGCAGCAGACGGAACAAACACGGCTGTGCTTATAGCCAATACAGGTGAGAGAGCTGATATTTCATTGAATATCGACGGAACGGCATTTTTAATTGATGAACAGCATTCCTTTACTCAAACCGATATTGATTGCAAAGGCTTCACACTTGAAAAAGACCAAGTAATTTATATAGAAAAATAAAGGGGATAGCCTCCGCCGTCAATTCTTGTCTACAGTAATTTTGGTATATATCTCAATAAAGCAAAACCGCTGTAAAAACCTTTGGTTTTTACAGCGGTTTATTTCGCCGTTTCACAATGTTGCCGTTTGTGCAGGGGGGATAAGCGAGCATTGTCAGCGGTCACTGACCGCTTTTTTAATTTATAACTTCGGCGCATACCTTTAATATCAAGGCTTGTGTTTTTCCGTCGGTGATTTCACCGTTCATTACCATTTCTCTGGCTTTGCTCAACGGGATTTTTATAACATCCAAAAATTCACCTTCATCAAGCTTGGCTTCTCCTTTATGCAGACCTCTTGCCATGTACAGTCTTATGTTTTCATCGCAAAAGCCTGCCGATGAAATAAAGTCACCCATAAATTTGATCTCGTCGGCTGTGTATCCCGTTTCCTCTTTTAGCTCTCTTATTGCACAGAGATAAGGGTCTTCGTCAGCAGTATCAAGCTTGCCGGCAGGAAGCTCTAACAGCTCTTTGCCGAGGGCGTAACGGAATTGCCTTACAAATATGAGCTCACCGTCATCTGTGACAGGTGCAACACATGCGGCACCCTTGTGACGCACTATATCACGTGTTGCCACACTTCCGTCTTCCAGCTCTACCGTGTCAAGAAATACCTTAATAACATATCCGTCAAATTTTAAATCACTTTTTATTTTCTTTTCTGTATGCATTTTAATCACCTAAAAGCTTATTATTTCATCATATGTTTCAATGGCAAATTTATCTGTCATGCCTGAAATATATGTTATAATCGCCTTTTTATAGTCCCTTTCATCAGCAATATCGAATATTATGTCGTTTTTATACTCCTCACTTCTCATTTCGGTATACCCTATGAGCCATGAACAGAAGCGCTCTATTATTTTGGGATAATATACGGATATTCTGCGAAGCTCGTCAAATGTATAAATTCCACGCCATGCTTCTGAAAGAAGTTCGTATATCTGATTGATAACAAGCTTGAAAAATTTATCCGAATATTCAACTCTTTTGCATCGGTAAATGTTTTCAAGATTGAATTTGTTTACAACATCCATAGCCCGTTTAACGGCAGGTGACAAAGCAATTCCGCGCTCAGGGTCGGAGTTTTCACAAACATCGGTTACAAGTCTGTTAAGGAGAATAGTATTGTTCATTTTTTCTCCCAAAACCTCCGAGAGCTCCTCTTGTATTTCGTTAATCTTTTGGCGCGAAAGAATTCCAAGGTCTGTGGCATCGTTAATGTCACGGCCGATGTAGGATATTCTGTCTGATATTTTAACAACGCAAGCCTCATATGTGTAAGGCTGAAAGATGCTTGGCGACGTAAACTCGTTTTCAAGGTCAATAGCTTCGTCTCTGGGGATTATTCCGTCATCGCTTACCTCGCCGCAGTGGGATACGATTCCGTCTCTGACTGCATAAGTAAGGTCGAGGTTTCTTCGGCATTTTTCATAATCCTCAAGAAGCTCAACCTTGTCAACAACCCACAAGCCGTTTCTTTCGTGCCAGAATTTTTCTCCTATTTCACGTTCTGATATTTCTGAAAGGAATTTTTCTCCCTTGTGACCGAAAGGTGCGTGCCCCAGGTCGTGTGCAACGGAGATAGCCCGTGTAAGCTCTGTATTTAGACCGAGGTATTTGGCAATGGTGTAGCTTATTGATTCTACATGGTTTACATGCTCAATTCTCGTACAGATATGGTCGCTTTGAGGGGAAAAGAAAACCTGTGTTTTGTTTCTCAGCCTGCGGTAAGCAGAAGAGTTTATTATACGGGTATAGTCTCTTACAAAGGTCGTTCTCATGTCTCCCTCTTGTTGATACAGTACGGTACGGCGCTTTGTTATTTCTTCCCATTTCGGATTATTTTCGTTAGCTGCGTGATTTTTCAATATATTTTGCATCAAATTTTCACCTCACTGGGATAATTATAGCAAAACTTTCCGTTATTTACAACTGTTTTTTTGTGTTTTAGGCGCATTAAAGCATGATTTTATCAAAATAATATCGTTACCGATTTTTACAATATCATCATACGCAAATTTTCTTATTTCACGTTTTTTTGAAAATAAGTTTCTGCAGGACTGAGATACACAAAAGAATTTGATAATACCGTGCTCTGTTTCTATTTCGGCATCATCAATGTAGCCCAATCTTTCTCCGGTAACAGTATTGACTACCTCCTTTGCGAAAAGAGCCTTTAAAGTAATACATTTGCATTTGTTTTCTGCATTGTTTCCCATATTTCCTCCCGTAAATAGCGGCGAGGCGCCGTCAATTCTCGCCTATCCTAATTTATGTATACACTTAAACAAAGCCTGACGGCAAGGTTAATTTTAGTATATAAAAGCAGCCGTCTTGCTCGGCAAGACGGCTTAAATCAATATATACCTGCCTGTTTAATTATATCGCGTTTGAGTTGATTTATGATTTTTTTCTCAAGCCTTGATATATACGATTGGGATATTCCCATTGAATCGGCAAGCTCTTTTTGGGTCATTTCTTTTTTTCCGCACAGACCGAACCTTGTACAGATTATCTCTTTATCTCGCAGTGAAAGTCTGTCAATAGCACGGTAGATCATTATTTTTTCTTCTTCCGCCTCTATTCCTTTTTGTACCTCGTCACTGTCACTTCCGAGTATATCTCCCAGCAACAGCTCGTTTCCGTCCCAGTCGGTATTAAGAGGCTCGTCGATTGACACCTCCAGCTTAAGAGGGACAGTTTTTCTTATGTACATGAGAATTTCATTTTCTATGCATTTGGATGCATAGGTTGCTATTTTTATGTTCTTTTCGGGATTGAAGGTATTTATTGCCTTTACGAGCCCTATTGTTCCTATCGACACAAGGTCATCTGTTCCGATGTTTGTGCTCTCGAATTTTTTTGATATGTATACCACAAGCCTCAGGTTGTGAGCAATGAGTTTGTTTCTGCTTTCTTGTGCAATTGCCGCATCATCACTTACCAGCCCACGCAGAGCTACGGCTTCTTCCTCCTGTGACAGCGGCGGAGGAAGGCTGACATTTGACGTAACGTAGTAGCTTTCTTTGCCGAAAAGCCCTTTAAACCATTCTTTTATTTTTTTAAAAATTATTAACATAGCTCTCCTATAAAAGCGGTGCTATACCGTCATATCCGCCAAACTTACCGCCGCGTACATCGGGCACCACAATAAATTCCTCCTCGTTATATTTTTCGTCACTGAACTCCAGCTTGTCGGGTACGAATCCCATTACAGAACCCTTTCCCGATGCAGTCTCTATTGGAATTACATAGCACTTTTCTCTTTCAAACAGTGTGTCTGCATCGCCTGTTGCGTTTTTAATGGCTTCGGCTTTTATGAAAATAACGCGCTTTTTTGTACTGAATTCTCTCACAAGATTTCCACTGTCTATCATCAGAATTACATCGGAGAATTTTCCTTTGTGCCACAGTCTTGCATTTAATGACAGAACCGATAATCTCTTTTTCAATATAAATCCGGAAAGGGAATAAAACTCATAACCTATAACGGAAATCAGAATTATAAAGGATGAAAGCACCAGACTTTTTCGAGGTAACATATCCGACAGGTTTTTTAGTGCGTATACACATCCGCCGATAAATATTTCGGCTCCTGCAAATACAGCTACACCTCCGAGAGTGTGCCACAGCTTCCTTTTGTATGTAATTACACTAACCATTATAAATGCGGCAGGTAAGTGAAATATACTCGGAAGCTGACATAAAAAATGAACAACGGAATATACTGCGCCTATTACCGCACCTATGAGACAGCGCTTTTTTGATTCGGGAATAAGCATAACCTTTTCAACAGAAAATAGTGACAAAAAATCTATCGCGAAGTTTATGAAAAAATAAATGTCAATGTATATTGCACTCACCTCTGTTTTTCATTATATAACTTCGCGGTGTTCTATTTTGTCAGGATTTATCGACTGAATAAAATATTCGGGAGCCGCTGCTTATATTAATTTTTTTCCGTTTAATACCGCATCGGTAAGAGAATCACCCTCATATACCAACTTTAAAGAGAAAAAAGGTACATCCTTTGTCATTAGGTCAAGGAATATTTTGTCACCCTCCCAGAGTGCAAGCTCCTTGACTTTTTCTTTTTCTATCCACTCAAGTACACCTTCATCACATTCCTTGAGTGTGCCTTCAAAGCATTTTCCGACAAACAAATGCATATACTCTGTCTCCCACTCGTTTGACACAAAGGTTACTATACCTCTGTAATCAAAATCGGTCAGTGTAAGACCTGTTTCTTCATAAGCTTCTCTTACAACGCATTCCTCGGGGCTTTCCTTATCCTCAAATTTTCCTCCCACACCTATCCATTTGTCCTTGTTCAGGTCATTTTCCTTTTTTGTTCTGTGAAGCATAAGGTATTTTCCTTCTTTTTCTATGTAGCAAAGCGTAGTATTTCTCATAATATCATCTCCTTATTATATATTTTAACATAATTTACATAAAATGCAATTACGAAAAATAGTAAAACACAGTTGACATATTACGAAAAATGGTTATAATATGTATAGAAAGGTGATGAAAATGAAAGTTTTTTACGATATTGAGGAATATGAGCTTTATTACAACACAAGAGATATAATGGCAGACAGAGTAATATTGCATTCTGATTTGAACAATTTTTTTGCATCCGTTGAATCTGTTTTTGAGCCTTCGCTTAAGGGAGTCCCCCTGGCAGTGTGCGGAGATGAGGCGGCACGCCACGGTATAGTTCTTGCAAAAAATGAAATTGCAAAAAGCTACGGAATAAGGACAGGGGATACGATAAATGATGCAAAACGCAAATGCCAATATCTTGTTATCCGTCCGACTCATTATAAAGAGTATGTAAAATATTCACGCAGGGTACGGGAGATATATATGCATTATGCCACCAGAATAGAGCCGTTTGGAATAGATGAAGCATGGATAGATGTCAGCGACCTTGCCAAACGCAGCAAAACGGAGCTCTTTGAATCGGGCAGGGCTATAGCTGAGGAAATAAGACAAAGAGTAAAGAGCGAAACGGGGCTTACGGTTTCGATAGGCGTAAGCTTCAACAAAACCTTTTCAAAGCTTGCTTCGGATATGAAAAAACCGGATGCCGTAACTGTTATTTCGCATTCTGATTTTAAAAAAATGATATGGGATATGCCTGTGGGAGAGTTGTTGTTTGTGGGTAGAAGCACACGCGAGGTATTGAAGCGTATGAAGATAGAAAGGGTAGGAGAGCTTGCATGCCGTAAACGCAGTACTCTTAAAAACGAGTTCGGAAAATTCGGTGAAACGCTTTGGGACAGGGCAAACGGATATGACCCGTCCCCCGTGGCTTATTACTGCAGTGACGACGGAACAAAATCGATAAGCAACAGCACTACCACGCCGTATGACCTTACAACTCCCGAGGAGATATGCTCTGTTCTTACACCGCTCAGCGAGGAAGTGACAGAGCAGCTCAGGAGCAGACATATCAATGCTTCTACAGTAAGAGTTTATATAAAGTATTCTGATTTTTCCTCTTTTGTCAGGCAGACAAAAATAAATCCCACAAATAATACAGATGAAATATTTCGCCAAGCCTTTGACCTTTTGATGAAAAATTATGACCCTTCAATGCCTATAAGGTCGGTTGGTGTGGGAGTTGAGGATTTTTCGGGGGCAGAAATGGAACAGCAGGATATTTTTCATATTCCCACAGCTCTTGATATGACAGTTGACTCACTTCGGCAAAAATACGGTGACGGTGTAATAAAACGTGCAACGGTTATGAAAAACAGTTCCATTACCGATTTTGATAAAAAACATGTAGCTTTTAACTCAAATATATAGCATAAAAGGATTTAATTCTCATATAAATTTAAAAAAGCGGAGAGCCTCCGCCTGCAATGCTCGCCTATCGCAACCAATGTATAAGCCGAAGCAAGGTAAAACGGCGAGGTGGTTTTAATGCAATTTCATATGATATAAAAGCGGAGAGCAAAAAATGCAAAGACTGTATAATTATCTTCCCCAAAGCCTTGTATCTTTAATATCAGGACTTCCCGAGGAAACAAAAAAAGAGACCTGCGAGCTCCGTCTCAGACGGGATGGGGTTATGTCTCTTTCTACATATACAAAAAATCTGTTTATAGCTTCCCACGGTAAGATAACCTTGTCGGTAGATAAAGGGTATATATGTACTGCAGCTGATATTGCCGCCACCGTTTCTCGTCTTACAGAAGGCTCTGTATACCGATATATGAATACGATAAATTCGGGATATATAGTTACACGTGAGGGTATAAGAGCGGGCATAACAGGCGAGGCTGTATATACCTCCGCAAAGATTAGCTCCGTTACTGATTTTTCTTCTTTGAATATACGTATACCTCACGATATAGTCGGCAGCGGAGATACGGTTTTGCGGTTTCTGGCAAGTACTCCGTGTACTTCCTTGCTTATATATTCTCCTGCCGGATATGGAAAAACCACCGTTATACGCTCGGTAGCCAAAGGATTGTCAACAGGGAAATTCGGCACTCCGAAAAGAGTGGCGGTTATTGATGAACGGGGAGAAATACTTCCCGAGGGCGGAATCGGACTTGCTGACCGATTTCTGGGGTATTCGAAGCCCGACGGAATTGAGATTGCAGTCAGACTGTTTTCACCGGAATATATAATATGCGATGAAATAGGACTGACGGACGATACTGAAGCCATACTTTCGGTACAAAATACGGGAATTCCCTTTATTGCCACAACTCACGGAAAAAGCCTTGAGGAAATTATGCTCCGTCCTAACATCCGCAAGCTTATAGAGCATCGTGTTTTCGGCGCTTTTGCACGGCTTGACAGACGGGACGGAAGATGTATATGTGTGTTTGAGGAGCCGAAGCTATGAAAATATTCGGATTGATTTTGGTTTTTGCATCGGCAACCGCCGCAGGATTTATAAAGGCGGAAGCATATAAGGAGCGAGATGCCGAGATATCAGCCTTTATTGAGCTTATATATTTTATAAAGCAGGAGATATCGGCGTATCTCACACCTCAGCATCAGATATACGAAAAGTTCACCTGCTCCGTGCTTGAAAAAAACGGCTTTCTTACTCTTTTGCGGGAATATTCTCATCAAGGCATTGAGGCACCGCTTATGTCGGCTCTTGACAATTGCGGCGGATTGACTCTTGACACAGAGACACGTGATATTGTCGCAGGTTTTGCCGAGGGCTTTGGCTCACTGTCAACTGCAGACGAATGCCAACGCTGTGACAGAACTGTATGCGCACTCGAAGAAATATACAAAAAGCGAAGGGAAGAAACATTGGAAAAAACAAGGCTGTGCAGAAGTGTTGGAAGTATGATAGGTATAGGTCTTGTATTATTACTTTGGTAAGGAGATAAAATTGGACGTAACACTGATTTTGAAAATTGCGGGGATAGGAACGCTTGTATCTGTAATACATCAGATACTCAGCCGCTACGGCAGGGAGGAACAGGCTACTCTTGTTGCGGTATCGGGTGTTATTTTAGTGCTTTTTTTGTTGGTTGACGAAATGAGCGAGCTTTTCAACACGGTCCGCGACCTTTTTGGATTATGAGCTTCAATATATTGCTTTTATGCGGTGCTGTGACGGGTGCTTTGTTTTTGCTTCTTCCTGTCAGAGAATTGAAAAACAGCTACTTTGCCATAGCCGTAACAGCTTTGTCGGCGGTTATAATGGCGTACACTCTAAAGGCTGCCTCTCCTGTTTTTGATTATTTGAATACTTTTTACGATTCATCGGTATCTGTATATTTCAAGGTGCTTGTAAAGGTGTTGGGAATAACCCTGATATGCAATATAACCTCCGACCTTGCTTCTGAGCTGGGTGTGAGCACTTTGTCAGGTAAGGTGGAGTTTGCGGGGAAAATTGCTGTTATTCTGTCTGCGGTTCCCATATTTGACAGCTTGTTTTCCGAAATCGGGAGGCTTATATGAGGCTAAGATTAAGCATCCTCATACTGTTGTTGCTGTTTTCTGTTACAGTAAACGGCGCACAGGAGGGAATTGATATTTCAAAAGAGCTCGGTCTGGAAAATGCGACGGAGATTATTCCCGACAGTCTCAAAGATACCGATATCGAATTCTCGCCTTCAAATACTCCTGCAGAAAACGGGCTAAGCATTAACACAGTGATGAAAACTTTTTTGCTTTATGTGTTTGATGCTGTAGGAAATGAAATATCATTCGTGTTTTTGATACTTGGGGTATTGGTGTTTTCGGCTGTTATATTTTCTTTTATAGATACCTCTCATACCGCATTACTGACAGCGGCACGTTTTGCAGTGTCGGCGGTAATTGCCGCACTTATCATCGACCATATAGAAAACGCATTTCAAAGAGCATCGGAGTATATATCTGAGCTTACAACTTTCATGACGGGATTACTGCCGTTTCTTGGTTCACTGTCGCTTGCAGGGGGAGAGTTTTCAACCTCGGCTGTGCAAAAGGCGGTATTACTCACCGTTATTAATATTCTCCAAAGCTTTATCGGCACTGTGGCGCTTCCAATCTGCAAAACAGTTGTTTCCCTGTCCGTGGTAGGCTATATTTCCGGTGTGCCGCTGGGGGCTTTGTCGGAGTTTATTACAGGAGTTGCCACGAAAATTATTACAATCACCTGTGGATTGATGTGTGCGATACTTTATTTTCAAAATACAGTTTCATCTGTTACTGACTCTCTTGCACTGCGCTCGGTAAAGCTTGCCGCAGGAAGCTTTATTCCTATCATCGGCTCATTTGTTTCGGAGGCTTCAGGTACCTTGATATCCGGTGTACGGCTTGTAAAATCTACTTTCGGTGTGTTTGCAATATGTATTCTCGTATACATGAGTGCCCGTCCTATAATAAACTTTTTAACCGTAAAGCTGTCTGTGCGTTTTTCGGGCGTTGTGGCAAAGCTTATCGGATGTGACAGGGAGGCGAAGGTGTTTGGCGAAATATCTTCGGTATACAATATACTGTCGGCGATAATGATAGCTTCTGCCTGCTTTTTTATATTTTCAATTGCCGTGTTTATCAAAAGCGAGGTGAGATAGTGGCAAATTATCTGACTCTTGTTATCACAGCTTCCTTTTTTTGTACTCTTATATCTGCACTTATGAACGAGAAGGGAGCAGGAAAGACAGCTAAAGTTATTGTAAATCTCGTAATGCTTGCTGTAATAATACTTCCGGTAATAAACGGTCTTACAACTTTTTCAAATAATATTTCATTACCCGTCATAAATGACATTTCTTCACATAATATTGATAACAAAGAGGACGATATACGTGTGTACCGTGAATGGCTTGCCAAGACAACCGCCCTTGAGCTTTCCAACGAAATAGGGGAGTCTGTTCATTACGGAACCGGTATCAAAGTCAGGGTGGAATGTCCGTGGCACTTTGAAGGTGACAATGTCGTCTTTGATAAAATTAAAATATACACCGCCTCGGATGAAAGGTATTACGAGAATATAGAAAATTATGTGAAGTTACACTTTTCTCTCGACGGCGAGTGCTTTAAGGAGGTAGAATGACCGAGAAGATAAAAAAACTGAATGCAGGTGCTATAGCGCTTATACTGCTTGCTGTCGGTGTGGTAGCTGTCCTTATGTCAAACAAAGACGAAACGGCAGTCGAAAAGGAAACATATGCTGTATTCGATGAAGCAGTTTATGAAGAAGCTCTTGAAAAAAGGCTAAAAAGCATTATTGAAGAGATTGACGGTGTTGGAGAAGTAAGCGTTATGATAACGCTTGAGGGCTCTGCACTGTACAGCTATGCCACAGATACAGCTCACGACACCAAGGCTGACGGAGACAGCAAAAGAGAATCAACGGTAGTCTTATCTGCAAACGGTACCAATAATAAAGAAGCGGTCATCAGCGGTTATACCTTGCCGAGTATCAAGGGTGCGGCAGTAGTGTGCTCTGGTGCGCTTAGTCCTACTCTGCAGGGAAGGGTTATCGGTACAGTATCGGCGGCACTTGGAATATCCACAAGCAAAATTTTTGTAACTAATTAGTATTATACGGAGGTATTGAAATGAACAAACTTGAAAAAATCAAAGGTGACTCAGTTAACGAGCTTGAAGAGATAACAGAGACCCCTGCGGAGGAAAAGGAAGAAAAGAAGGAAAGAAAATTCTTTTCACTGTTCACCTTTTGGAAAAAGTCCGAAAAAGTGTCAACGGAGGAGGATGCCATAGTAGATTTTGAGCCTGCTGCCGAGAAAAAAGGTATTGCTAAATTTATAAATGTACGCACAGGCGCATTAGTTGCTTCTTTGGCAATAATTGCTGTTGCAGGTTACATAAATATCCGCTTCGCATCAACTCCGGAAGTGGATGACAATGACGGTATAAAGGCATCTGTTGATGACATCAATGCAGCGCTTCTTGAAAAGAGCGAGGAGGAAAGTCTGACCTCGGAAAGCGAAGACTATTTTGCCCTTTCTGTTATAAACCGCCAAAGAGTGCGCGATGAAGCTATGGAAATTCTCCTTGACCTTACTAATTCCGAAGCAACCGATGCAATGGCAAAGGCTGATGCTTATAACGAAATGACAAGAATGGCAAATGAGATAACAAGTGAAGCAAATATTGAGAGCCTGGTAAAAGCAAAGGGCTTTAACAATTGCGTGGCAGTAGTAAGCAATGATGATGTTAATGTGGTTGTCGAAAGTGACGGACTGACAGTAAATGAGGTTGCACAAATTAAGGAGATTGTATATCTCGAATGCGGAGTCCATCCCGATAACGTAAAAATTATTGAAAAAGCAGGCGTTTAACACTTGACAAAGTCATGTAAAACAGTTAAAATATAAGGGCTGAAACCGTTCGTCTTTTCGGCGGACGGTTTTTTTATATATGCCTGCATAGTTAAATGGATATAACAGCCCCCTCCTAAGGGGCAGTTGTGAGTTCGATTCTCGCTGCGGGTGCCAAAAAGCACTGCTTCGGCAGTGCTTTTTAATCAATCCGATAGGATTGGTATGTAATCGCCGTAAGGCGAATGTCATCACGCTTTAGCGTGAATGTTATCACCGAAGGTGTATTTCTATCGGATTGATTACATACCACCTGCGGCGGATGACATACAAGGCTACTGCCTTGAGGACATACACAACTTCGTCGTGATTTTTGAAGCAAGGATTTGAACTATGGCTGAAAATTTGATTCTTAAATATTCCTAACAACCTGCAGCACAAATAGAATCAATAATCAATAATCAATAATCAATAATCAATAATCAATAATCAATAATCAATAATCAA
>CAZYTA010000034.1:27719-28911 GCA_964650465.1 uncultured Oscillospiraceae bacterium
TCTCATCATTCTTGGTGAGATTTTTAATTTTTTTGTTGCATTTCCCCAAAAACTATGATAAACTGATTATGCCAAATTAATTGAATATGCAAAGCGGTATTTTTGTCTATAGGGTTGCTGTACCCTTTTTATACAATTAATCTAACTCAGTGAATTTAAAAAAACGCAAATTCCATTATGAGTTTGGTTGATACTTTTTTACATAATTAGTTTGGCGACTATCGGGGTTTGCGTTTTTGTGCGGTTACTTCGTTAGCCGCACTTTTTATTCATATTCTTATTAAAATCATAGAAGGAGGAAATTTATTATGGTTTGGATTATCGCAATAATTGCCATTGCATTGATAGTAGGATGGGTAAAAAACATATGGGATGGTGATAGCATATTTGTAAAGATATTTGCGTTATGTGTTGTTGTTGCAATAGCATTGGCAATTATTTTTTGGATAACAGAGATTGAACTTTTTATAACAATAATCAAAATAATTGGCGTTATCGCAGTAATAGATATTGCTCTTCCAGTTATTCTTAAGATTTTTGGTAAATGACAAGAAAAGTGTTAGGGGAGGAATTGATGGTTTATGCAAAACAAGAAAAAGACATATGAATGGATGTGCAAATATTGTGGGTGCAAGGAATTAAGAAATGAAACATTGGGGAGACCTATGCCTAAAAACTGTCCAAGACGTAAAGGAGACCAACCTCACGTTTGGGTAAAAAACAGAACAATATGAAAAAGAATAAACTCAACAATTTTTAATACATAAATTAAATCTAAAAATATAGAAAATAAAGGATTACAAAAATAGACGATAATACATTTTTCGTCATTCTTTTCTAAAATAGCAAATGAACAAAAAATATAACTTAATGCCAAAAGAACACTTAACAAGAAAATCCCGTAAACCCTTATAAATAAAGGGAATATCGGGAATTTAGAATGATAAGAAATCACTTGTTAAAACAGTATGCGTGGTACTCCTAAGGGGCAGTTGTGAGTTCGATTCTCGCTGCGGGTGCCACAAGCAGCGTGGTAAACCTCGCCTAAAAGAAGAAAGAATAGAGAATAAATAAGAAATAATAAGCTCGCGGTTTTGATATGCACCCCAAAAGTTAGACACTTTTGGAGGTGCATATTTTTTGGTATAAGAAAACCACCTGCTAAGCAGGTGGTTCCAAAGAGGCTTCTGCC
>CAZYTA010000035.1:0-28315 GCA_964650465.1 uncultured Oscillospiraceae bacterium
GGCAGAAGCCTCTTTGGAACCACCTGCTTAGCAGGTGGTTTTCTTATACCAAAAAGTTGGACACATCATTTTTGGGTTTTTGCCCATGATGTGTCCAATATTTTTTGTGTTTTGAAAACCATCGTCACAGTGTTGATAGTTATGACTCGTTTTTTAATCATATTGCCAAAAACTTGACAACCATTTTTATCCGTGGTATAATTTCAAAAACAAAAATTTGGAGGGTGGGACATGAAACCGTTTGATATATCGACGAATTACGAAAGCAATACCGAATACAGATTTAAAGGTAAGGCATTGAGCGTAGGTCTTGCCGATACCGTCCGTCTTGAAGAAAAAATATATCGCTCGATCTATATGTCTGAGAAAACATGGCTTGATACTGCAATCTATCTCAAGGACCTGTCAAACGTTACTCTTGATTTCGGCGGTGCTACTCTATTGCTTAAGGATGATACGGTCCAACCCTTTGTACTTGACGGTTGCAAGAACGTTACCATAAAAAACGTCATTGTGGAATACGAGCGATCTTTGTTAAATGAGATGGAGATTGTAGATGTCACGGATTATGAGATCCTGTGCAAGCAAACCGAAAAGCAAAAGCGCCATTTCCCAATGAAGGTAGAAAACGGTTGTCTTATTCCCATCGCAGGTGATAAGGAATACCCACATGGTTTTAAAGAACCGCAATTCTTTACTTTGTACGACACAGACACGAAGCAAGTCAGAAAAATGTGTCTTGTCAGAATCGGTGCGGAGCTTCCTTATATTTCTTGGGAGAGCTACCCAATTCGCTATTACGATATGATTGCCGAGCAAAGAGGAGACTATATCGTATTGCGCGGGAATATCCCCAAGAACATCACGCCCCACGTTACCGTTGCCATCTCTCATACCTCCCGTGACGTTAGCTCGTGCTTTATCATTCGTTCCAAGGATATCTGTCTCGAAAATTTCCGAGTTCTGAATGGCGCAGGCATGGGAATCCTCGGAATGTATTCGGAAAACATCACACTTGACGGTGTGAAGTACTTCTGCGACGAGCGATCTCAAGGAATTACCACCAACGCGGCAGATGCGGTACATCTTATCTCCTGCTTTGGCAAGGTGGAAATCGTAAACAGCGTATTTGAGGGAATGAAGGACGACGCGCTCAATATTCACGGCAATTATTATACGGTCAACACAAGCTCGGAAAACGTCATACATGCAAAACTCAACACGGATATTCAGAAAAATCCGGGTGTGAACGCTCACTATAAGATGTTTGACAAGGGTGATAAAATAGCAATTTACAGAGGAAACACAACTCATTTAAAGCAAATACTTACGGTTGAAAAAATAAATATCACGGGGGATTTTACCGCCGATATTTACTGTGACGGTGATCTCTCTGCCATTGACAAGGGTGACACGATTGAAAATCTTTCGGTCCAAGCAGACCTGCACATAAAAAATTGCCGCTTTGACAAGGCAAGTACTCATCTGCGGATTCAAACCAGAGGAAAGGTTGTGATAGAGGATTGCGAATGCTCACTGAATATTCTCTTGTCAGGAGATAAAAATTATTGGTACGAAGGCAGTCCCATCAATGATTTGACCATAAAAAATTGTCGCTTTACAGGAAAAAGAGGCATGATTATAGCCATTCCGACTTTTGATACCTGTCCCGAATCGCCATACTATCATTCCAATATAAAAATCATTCAAAACACCTTTGAAACAAATACTGCCCTGAAGCTTTCCGGCTGCAGAAACGTTTTGTTTGAAGGAAACATCAATTGTGCGGGAATGCCTTTTGAAAATCAATTTCAAAACTGTGCAGAGATCATTGAGCAATAGAAAGACAATCCTCGCGCTGTAATCGTAAGACTTATCGGCGCCGGTAACAACCCCGAGGCTCATATGACCGTTGCATGTGCCGTTGCTATCGAAGAGGCTATGAACAAGTAATAAGGGAATGTTAAAATCGTCCTGACCGCAAAAGGAATGGAAATTTTATAGTTTTCTAAAAGAATAGGCAGAAAATCTTTTCGGAGATTTTCTGCCTTGTTTTTTGTATTCCCTTTTGCTATGAACAATTTTTCCTATTCCCTTAACTTGTTCAATGAAATTTGTCTGTTAACACAGCCAAATGAAATTCGATTACATCGAATGAAATGCTGACGCATGAAAAGACATAAATTAAAACTAATCAACATAGTATTAAGTCAAAATCTACCTTTGAGACAAAAATGTATCAAAGGTAGATTTTGGCTTTATTTCGTTTTCCTTTTTAAAATTATAACCAACACGATTATTACTATCAAAACAATAATTGCAGTTAAAGAAATCACAATAACGAGATTGTCAAAAGAATTTTGTCTATTACTATTATCTCCGATATCACTGCTATTTTCGATATTATTGTTTAAATCGTTGTTGTTCGCTTTTACAATTTCCGAATCATCATTTACTTCCTCGAAAAGAAAGCCATTGGTTTTTGAATAAACCTCGGCTACACTATCTTTATAACCGTAAATTATAAAATTGTTGTTTCTCTCATCCTCTGAAAAATATCCCAAAGCATATTCATCTATGCTTATAACTCCTTGTGGAATAAGTATGCTTGTCAACGCATTACAACCATCAAAAGCGTGACTTCCTATTCTAGTAACATTCTTTGATAGGCTGACCTTCTCAAGTTTATTACAATATCTAAATGCATATTCTTTGAGCTCTGTTTTACCTAAAATAGATACTTCTTTTAAGTCATTGCAATTACAAAATGCGTTTTTCTCGATCAACATTACGCTATCAGGCAAAACTAAATCAGTAATATTTGAGCACCAATAAAAAGCTGATTCACCAATAGATTCAACACCATTTCCAAATGTAACTTTCTTTAAATTATAGCAGTTATAAAATGCATCTTCTTCGATGCTTTTAACACTGTCTGGTATTACTATACTTGTAAGTGTAGCACAATCCGCAAAAGCTCGTTCGTTTATTACGGTTATCCCTTCGGGCAATATAACATCCCTTACACCTCTTACATATATGCGATAATCTTCTCCTTTAAATTTAAGAGGAAATGTTGCAATTTCTTCATCCCCTGCGTAAGCTAAAAGGACATACTTTCCGTTGTTTGTAGAAAAAATGAACCCGTTTTCGTCAACTTCGCATCCTTCTGCATATGTAACATTACCATTTTTATCAATTTTTTTCAATCCCCAGTTGATATTTAAATTACTATTATTTCGCACGGTTACAAGCTCTGTACATTCACTAAATGCAGAGTCTGCGATATTATTTAGATTTTTTGGCAAAGTGATTTCGGTAATATTTTGGCAATACCGAAAGGCATCACTTTCTATACGTGTAACACTGTCGGGAATTGATATGCTTTTGATATTTTTACAAAATTCAAATGCACTTTCTTCTATGTTGGTTGTACCTTCCGGAATAGTTACACTAACTATTTTGTCGCAAGAATAAAATGCGTTTTTGCCGATTTTTTTAACTCCTTCAGGGATAATGAATTCGGTAATATTTGTACCCTCTGGGACAAACAAAAGAGCTGTTTTGTCTTTGTTGTATAGTGCTCCGTTTTTATCACTTGAATACATTGCATTATTTTCATTTACTATAATTTCTTCGATATAATAGCATCTGTCAAACACATATTCGTATGCGCCTATGTGTGTAATGCCTTCTTCGATAATGACTTTCTTGATTGAAGCACCACCATATTCAAACCAAGGAGCGTGATAATCAAAAGTGTAGTCTTCCATTTTACCATTTCCAAAAATAGTGAGGACTCCATCTGAATCGAGTTTGTACATTACATTGTCTCCGCACGAACCGCCTTCTACAATTTCAGCTACTGCGGATACCGAAAAGCAGAATATCAAACTGCAAATTGTTACTAAAATAATCAAAAGTTTCTTCATTTAATTTTCCTTTCAAATATATAAAAATAATCTATATAAATCCGATAAATCGGAATAGTTTTCAATACACAAATATAACAAAAAGTGCGCCAACCGATGTTAAATGACGATATGGAAGCCAAGAAAAAATGTGTTATACAGCCGGATTGATAGGATATTGTAGAATATAAAATATTGGAGAAAACAATGAAAAACATTTATGTCTACAAAAATGAAAACGAAAGTCAAGTTGCTACCTTCTTTGAAAATGCAGATGAAAAACTGAAGCAGAAATTCAAAAGCATTCTTGCCTATATATCCGATGAGAAAAATCCATTATGCGAACCTTATGTGAAACATATTTCGATCGGCAGATATCGGGAACTTTACGAAATCCGTATGAAAGGTTCAGGAAATATGGTGAGGGTGATATTTTCAAAGCAAGATACAGATATTGTGCTTTTGTATGCTTTTTACAAGCAAAGTGGCAAGGATACCGAAAAAGCACTTGAAGTAGCGTTTAAGATACATAATAAAATGAAAGAAAAATGCGAAGTGGAGAAAATATTGGTTGCATAATGCTAATTAAAAATAATTGTAAATAAGATGATAGGGATACTACTTTTTTGATGGTAGTATCCCTATTGTATTTTCTAAATTAGCTTTTGGTACTGATTGGGGAAAATGGCTCAATGATATAATATATTTATTGATTTTTTATCCGGGAGGAGAAAACATTGAATATATACGGATATGTAAGAGTTTCGGCAATAGACCAGAATGAAGCAAGACAGCTTCTTGAGATGGAGCAATTTGGTATAAAGCCGGAAAACATTTTTATTGATAAGCAATCCGGCAAGGATTTTAACAGACCTGAATATATCAGGCTTACAAAACTACTAAAGAAAGGAGATTTGCTATATGTAAAAGCCATAGACAGACTTGGCAGAAATTATAAGGAAATACAAGATCAATGGCGAATTATTACCAAAGAAATGGAGGTTGACGTGGTGGTTATTGATATGCCCTTACTTGATACAAGAGTATACAAGGATTTAATGGGTACATTTATTGCTGACCTTGTGCTTCAGGTGCTTTCATTTGTTGCTCAGAATGAGCGCGAAAACATAAAGAAACGTCAGGAAGAAGGCATAAAAGCTGCAAAGCTTCGAGGTGTAGTATTTGGACGTCCCGTGAAAGTTCCACCCGATGATTTTGCACACATTGTTGGCAGATGGGAAAGCGGACATATTTCGGCACAGGATGTAGCACGGCTAAGCGATATGAGTATAGCCACATTTTATAGGCGGCTTCGAGAGTTTCGAGGAAAGTAAAAATCACTATCAAAAGGTACACATTTTGATAGTGATATTTTTTTGCAAATTTTGAGGTTCAAGTGGCTGAAATCCCTTGAATTTTCTTGATTATTATATCAAAAAACTCGATTTTTGTCAATGAAACCAACTAATAATTTACAAAAGCATAAATTTACAAGTTTTATCAATTAGTGTACCTTTTGGTAAACCTATATGGAGGTGAGGATATTCAGGAATGAATAAAACGAAAATACGATGTACTTTTGCCGGGCATAGCGAGATTCATAATTTAAATCTTGTTGAGGCAATAAAAACCACGGCAAAAGAATTGATTATCGAATACGGTGTCAATGAATTCTGGGTAGGTCACTACGGCGATTTCGATCACTACGCTGCAAAAGCCATATGGGAGCTGAAACAAGAATACGATATAGAGCTTGTTCTTGTAATTCCGTATCTTACAAAGGAAATCGAAGAATACAAGGAAGAATACTATCGAAACTTCGATGCAGTACTTATGGCGGATATTCCGGAAAAGACACCAAGAAACTTGAAAATCATAAAGGCAAATCAGTATATGGTCAATGAGTCCGAATTTTTGATTTGCTATGTAAAAAACTCTTGGGGAGGTGCAGTGAAAACATTAGAATACTCAAAGCGAAAGAAAAAAATTATTTATAATTTAGCATAACTATCAAATCATTGACAGCTCAAATTGTGTGATAAAGTTCGGAAATGTGGATATGGTAAAATATATACACAGATTATTCTGTAAAATCAAAACAAAGGAGTTGTCAAACAATGAAAAAAATTACCGAAAAACTTATTAAAAACTTTAGAAATTATCTGATAAACGAAGAAAAGAGCGATGCCACGCTTGAAAAGTATATCCGTGATATATGTGCTTTTCTCTCTTGGCTCTGTGGCAGAAGTGTAGACAAACAGACTGTTCTTGAATACAAGGCATACCTTGTTGAAAATTACAAGCCTGCAAGTGTGAATTCTGTTATTTCATCACTCAATAGCTTTTTCACCTACAACGAATGGTATGACTGCAAGGTTAAGTCATTAAAGATTCAAAAACAAATATTTGCTTCAAAGGAAAAAGAGCTTACAAAAGCAGAATATGAAAGACTGCTTGATGCGGCAAAATCAAAGAAAAATGAAAGACTCTACTTGTTGATGCAGACAATATGTTCAACCGGTATCCGTGTGTCCGAACTTCGATTTATAACTGTTGCTGCTGTGAACACAGGTGTTGCCAACATCAACTGCAAAGGAAAACTGCGTCAGGTATTCTTACCGAAATCACTGTGCAAAGTTCTTACACGATACAGTCGGGAGCAAAAAATAACAAGCGGCCCCGTGTTCGTATCCCGAACAGGAAAACCACTTGATAGAAGCAATATTTGGTCTGATATGAAAAAACTTTGCGAATCCGCAGGAGTTTCAAAGGATAAGGTCTTCCCTCATAACCTTCGCCATCTTTTCGCCCGCACTTACTATTCGCTTCAGAAAGACATAGTACGTCTTGCTGATATTCTCGGACATTCGAGCGTGAATACAACAAGAATCTATACGATGGAGACGGGTGAGGTGCATAAGAGGCAGATTGAGAAAATGGGGTTGTTGCGGTGTTAACAACATAATTCTTATTATGTAATTTTTTATATAATAAAAGAGACTTTTCAATGTTTGATTGGAAAAATTGACATTATTTTAAAACAAAAAACAGAATCATCACTTGCTATTGGTCTGTCTTTGTCTTGTAAATATGTAAATTTTATGTTATAAATTCGACATTAACCATCAAAATCATTGACATTTTGACAAAAGTATGATAAACTATATCAAATATGAGAATAGGGTTATTGTTCCATTAACAACATAATAAGAATTATGTTGTTAAACGCAGTAACTATAAGTTTACAGACGGGAGCAAAAAGTGATGGCAATTATTGATCGCATTAAATATGACGGTTATCAGGACGGTTCACCATGGCTGATCCATAAATATCCTAGTGAAGAATTCGTGCTTGGTTCGCAGTTGATTGTCAACCAGGGGCAAGAGGCACTGTTTTTCAAAGGCGGTGAAGCACTGGATCTGTTTGGTGCCGGTACACACACCTTACAAACGGGCAACCTTCCTCTGTTGAAGAAACTTGTGAATTTGCCTTTTGGTGGAAAAACTCCTTTTAGTGCGGAGATCTACTATATTAACAAGACCTCTAGATTGGATATGAATTGGGGAACCCAAAACCCATTCCAATTGGAAGATCCTAAATATGGTCTTATCTTATCCATTCGCTCTCATGGTAAATACGGTTTGAGAATCATTGATTCGAGAATGTTCGTATCTGAACTTGTTGGCGCTATTCCAAATGGTGCTACCGTGAACTATGCGTTTGTTGCAAGTTATTTTAGCGGTCTTTTGACCTCTTGCATCAAGACTGTGATCTCAAGTTTTATGATTCGTCAGAAGATTTCCTTCCTTGAAGTAACTGCTTATTTGAAAGATCTATCCAAGGAATGTGAAGCAGAGATTGCAAAAGAATTCGAACGCTTCGGCGTTGAGATCGTTAATTTCTTTATCGAAACTATCTCGCCTCCGAAGGACGAGTTTGAAAAACTCCGCACCTACAAAGAAGAACTTGCTCTCGGTAATGACTTCTATCGTCAGAGAAGATCTTTTGATATTTTGGATTCTATGGCTGAAAATCCCGCAAGCGGAGGAATTGCAAATGCCGGCATTGGTCTCGGAATGGGTCTTGGTGTCGCTCCTGCTGTGGGTAATCTGTTTGGTAACATAGGAAACACAGTAAACACCTCTGCGGAAAGCGAGAATTTATGCCCTCACTGCAACGCCAAGAATTCCGCAGGACAAAAATTCTGTGGTGAATGTGGCAAGCCTATGGTTGTAGGAATAATATGCCCCGTCTGCGGTAAGGTGAACGCAACCAGTCAAAAGTTCTGTGGAGATTGCGGTGCAAAACTTTCGAAGAAGTGTCCCGATTGTGGTACCGATAACGATTTGAACCAGAAATTCTGTGGTAATTGCGGCAGTAAACTTTGAGGAGTGAGGTTATGAACAAATATTTCATAACATTGTTCATAAACGATCGTTTTTATCAATATCGCCTTGATGATCTAATTTTGAATTCATCTAACGGGTATATAAACGATGATTTCGGTATAGGCGCTAAAAAGCTATACTTTCCCGTTCAGATTCAAAGTGATAGTTATGTAATTCATAACAAAACTACTAAATGGTCTATCAAGCACGATGGAGAGATCGTAAAAGAACCATATGAGTTAAGACACGGAAACTATTATGTTATCGACAGCGATGACATTTCGTTTGCTGCTTTAATTATTGAATATCAGTCCCTCGCTTTCTCTTCGCAAGCGTATGCGTTGAATGAGAAAACGGTCTTTATAGGAAGAGCAAACGATATGAATATCGTTCTTGATCTGAATGGGAATATTTCACGAAAAACAGCGGCTATCCATACGGATGGCAACGGAACACACACCTTAGAAGATCTTTCCGGCAAAACGGGGATCTATGTAAATGGAGAAAAGACAACTTCTTGCGTTTTATCTTCCGGTGATGAAATATTCATCATGGGAACAACGATGGTGTATTTCAACGGAATGATCATAATTCCTGCAAATGTAAAGACCACCAATCTCGACAAATGTACCGAGTTTGATCTTCTCCCTCCAACGGATGCAGAAGATGTGCAGGCTTATGCAAGAACTCCAAGAATTCTTAAATCTCAGGAAATAGGAAAAGTCGTAATTGATGCTCCGACAGCACCTCAAAAGACAAAAGAGATTCCGTTTATCTTGACTGCTGGGCCATCGATGACAATGTCGTTGGCAATGCTTGCAAGCCTTGGTGTTACCATTTCCAATGCTGTAAATGGCGGTCAAATTGGGTCGTTAATTACAAGTGGTGTAATGTGTGTAAGTATGCTTGCAGGAGCTTTGCTGTGGCCGAATTTGTTAAGAAAATATACTAAGCGCCAAGAGGAAGCTAACGAGAAATACCGACAAGAAAAATATGCAGCATACTTGACTTCAAAAGAACGTGAAATACATTCCAAATACGAGAGGAATGCACGTGTTTTGAATGAAACCTTAATGCCTGCTCCCGACGCTCTCATCTCTTTTGTGGTTGAGCAAAACAGAAGATTGTGGGAAAGAGTTCCTGCTGATGATGATTTTCTTTCCGTAAGGCTGGGTATTGGTGAGCGAGAGTTTGCTGTTGAAATTCAAGCACCCAATAAAGGGTTTGTTCTGGAAGATGATATTTTAGTCGACAATGCAATATCGTTAGCAAACAAATATAGAATGCTCAGCAATGTGCCAATCCAGATATCCTTGATTGATAATCGAGTGATTGGCGTAGTCGGAGATTCGATTTCGGTCGCTAACACGATGCTCACAAATCTTGTTGCACTTTACGCACATGATGAGGTGAAAATTGCATTAATTTACAATCCAAAGAAATGCAAAGACCTCAAATGGGCGATGGATTTACCACACATTTGGAGTAATGATCGCAGACAAAGATATGTAGCAACATCAAAAGCCGAAGTACAAGTGTTACTCTCCCAAATTGATGAGTTTATTACCAACAGAGAAGCAGTATTGGCAAAGGACGATAAGCGTATTCCTCATTTTGTATTCCTCGTAATGGATGAGTCGCTTGTTGAGGATGTTCCATTCAGAAAGCACATGGTCGACGCTGAAAACAAAGTGGGCGTGTCCACGGTATTCTTTGGCAAACGGTTTAATTCCATTCCTAAAGAATGTGCCGCTATCATCCAAAAAGACAAGGATGTGTGTGGCATATACATAAAGAACGAGAATAACAATCAGTTCGTCAAATTTGATGCAGACGTTGTCTCTCCTGCGCAGCTTCGCAAATTTGCTGATGCAATCAACAAGATAAAGGTTAAAAATGATAAGGGCTTAGCAAGTATTCCAGATCGTGTTACCTTCCTCGATATGTATAAGGTTGGTAACATTGATGGTTTGGAAATTCTGAATCATTGGGGAACGAACACCTCCGAAAAAAGTCTTGCAGCTCCCATTGGTGTAAAAGCCGGTGGCGAGGCGTTTTCGCTTGATATCCACGAAAAACATCATGGATGTCACGGTTTGGTTGCGGGTACGACAGGATCAGGTAAAAGTGAATTTTTGCAGGCATATATCCTGTCAATGATGATCAATTACAGTCCCAATGAGGTCGCATTTGTTCTTGTGGATTTCAAAGGTGGAGATATGGTGCGACCATTCTTGAAATCTCCTCATTTGGCCGCAACGATTTCAAACCTTTCAGGAAACACACTGCATCGTGCATTGGTTTCCTTGGAGGCCGAGGTTAAGAGCAGGCAGAAACTATTTAATGTATCGGCAGAAACGTTGGGAGTGGATAAGATTGATATCAACTCTTATCACAAATATTTTAAGGATAAGAAACTTAATACTCCCTTGCCGCACTTGGTAATAGTGATTGACGAGTTTGCACAGTTGAAAACCAAGCACCCCGAATTTATGGCGAAACTCATTGATATTGCTCAGGTCGGAAGAAGTCTTGGTATTCATTTGATTTTGGCAACACAGCGTCCAAGCGGTGTTGTTGATCCTCAGATTTGGAGCAACTCAAGATTTAAGGTGTGTCTCAAAGTTCTTGATAAACAAGACAGTATGGATATGATCAATCGTCCGGAGGCCGCATTAATAAAACAACCCGGACGAGCATACGTCCAGGTCGGGTATGATGAGATCTTCGAGCAAGTTCAATCCGGCTATAGCGGAGCTGATTATGTCCCTCAGGATGATTATATCGACGAGGAAAGCATAACGGTGAAATTGGTCAACTGTTCTGCAGAGCAGCTCCGAAAAGCAAAGAAAACAATCGGAAACAAAAAGAGTGATCGCACACAGCTTGAAGAAATTGTTTCTGTGTTGGCAAACGCAGGCAGTATGCAAGGGATAAAAGTGAAACAGTTGTGGCTTCCTCCGCTTGCAGAATCCTTGCGACTTGAAACGGTCATTGACAGTGATCTGACATTCAACATTAAAAATTGGAACAGACAACCTTCCGGTGGAATTAAATGCGGAATTGTGGATATGCCCGATGTTCAAAAACAAGAGCCGTTTTGTATTGATTTGGTTAAAAACGGACACCTTGCTATCTATGGATCGTCAGGCGTTGGAAAGAGTACATTAATTCAAACGATTTTGTTCTCTTATGCAAAAAAGTATTCGCCGGATAGTTTCAATGTGTTTGCACTGGATTTTGATGGCGGTAGCCTTGCAAGTGTTGTATCTATGCCACATTGTGCAGGTTATGCCTCCGGTGATGACGATAGTCAAATCGAAGCAATAATGAATAAGATTCAGGCGACTATCACTAAACGCAGAGAATTGTTTGCTCAGCAAAGATGCGCAAACTTCGAGTCCTATATTATGAACGAAGGCAATCAACTACCAATCATTGCTCTTGTTTTGGATAACTATGCTGCGTTTAGAGAGAAAATGTATAGAAGCGAAGATCAATTGGTTCAGTTAATTTCTGCTGCTCGTTCTTGCGGAATCTATCTTATTGTAACCGGTAGCAGTAAGGGAGCGATCTACTATAAGGTCACGGAACAGATTTCCGACAGGATTGTTCTTAACATGAATGATTCGGGTTCTTACCGTGATATCTTGAATGTACCTACACCTATTGAACCTGCTAATGTTAAGGGCAGAGCGTTAACGGTGCTGAACAAAAAGGCAGTAGAGGTTCAATTTGCAGTTCCCTTTGACTGTGAAAACGAATCTGCTCGTATGAGTCGCATTCAAAGCATTTACGATGAAATGTCTAAATGTTCAGAAAGACCGCAATATGATGCTGTTTCTTTAGATGACGAAGAAGATGAAATTGCAAAATGTGAGAAGAACTATGTGCCAGTCGTTGCGGCAAAACAGACTCCCGCACTTGAATCGTTAGACAGCGAAAGCAATGCCTGCGTAATTGGAGTCGACACGAAAACCCACAGAGCTGTGGGCTTCAAACTTGAAGCAAACACGAGAGTATTTGTTTGTGATCGAGGTAATCGTGGAGCAGTTTCCGCTATACTGAATCGTTTGGCTCGTAACACAACAAAACAGCTGTACTTAATCACTTCGGAATGTTTGGATGATTTGGATGAGTCGATTGAGTTTGTTGATGATATTGACACATTTATAAGTGAAGTTGCCACTAATCCATCTCTAACTGATTTGGTCGTGTGCATAGACGGTTTCTGTGATTTCTTTGATAAGATTTCGGATGAAGCATTGGCTGATTTTGAAAGAGCATTAGAGCGTGGAGTTGGATACACACTGCTTACTTTTGATAGTATGCAGCGAATTCAGGATTACCGTGACACAGGGCTCTATGTAAAATTGATCCGTTCTAATGATGGTGCAGTCATCGGTGGATATGTTGACGATGTTCTATCTTCTGCGTTAACGACTCAAATTTACGAGATTAACAAAGGTCAGCGCGAAAAAGAATTATCCTTTGAGCAAGCCTTTGTATATTCAAAAGTAACATGTTCTTATGTGGATATTGAAGGAGGGAAATAATTATGGTCGAAACTCTATCTCTTAATATTTCCATTCCATCAATCAATGTAGAGCATAATTTTATTGTTCCTGTAGATATGTCTGTTGAAGTTGCAATTAACCTTATGCTTCAAACGCTTTCGGAGGAATATCCGGGGATTCATAAAAATTCTTTAAATTTAAATATCTTAATTCGGAAAAAATCCGGAAAAGTTCTTACATCCAATTGCAGTTTTAAGCAATTATGTATTTTTCAAGGCGATAACCTTGTTTTAGTGTAGGCGGTGATTTTAATGGCAACTTTTAGAATAAATTACAGCAAGGTAATATCCCAAGCAAACAGTATGCACAATCTGTCAAGTGATTTAAATACCGAAATACGTAAGCTCGAGGATTTATTATCGCACATTAAAAGAGAATGGAAAGGTCCTGCGTCTGAAGCTTTTCAAAAGCAACTGATAGAGTTAATTACAGATATGAAATCGACAAAATACAGTATGTCGAGCGTATCTAGTACAATTAAAAGTGTTGCCAATAGAATTCAGCACGAAGATGAACGTCTTGCCGCACTATTGGCACAACAAAACAATAATTAAGTAAATTTTCGGTTTATCCGAGAAAAGAAAGGAAGTTTTATTATGGCACACGAATGGGAAGTAACAACCGAACGATTGGTTTCTTCTGCAAATGTAATTGAGGAGAAAACCGCAAAGTACAACTCTGAATGGGCGAAGCTCTACACAGAACTTCAGAGCTTGAAATCAACTCAATGGCAAGGTGTCGCAAGTGATACCTTCAATTCCAAACTAGAAGCTTATAGAAATGATTTTCAAGAGATGTCCGATGTTCTCATTAGCTACGTTGAATATTTGAAAAGTGCTGCTGAAAATTATGTAAAAACAGAAGAAGCGCTGAAAGATGCAGCAAGCGGATTACATACGGGAATTTAAGGAGGGAATATAAATGGCTACTATTAAAGTTAACTCTACTGTTATGAGAGATAAGGCAAGTTCTTTTAAGACTGTTGCTAATTCTATTAAGACATTCACTAGCGAAATGACTGCAGAAATTGAAAGCCTTAAGTCTGTATGGCAGGGCGAATCCGCTGAAACTACTGTTGCAAAGTTTAAGGGCTTAGCTGATAATTTTGAGGAAGTTTATTCTACTATCGTTGGATATGCAAACTTTCTTGAACAGGCTGCTGAGGCATACGATAATGTGGAAAATACCAATACTCAAGGAGCACAGGGACAGCAGAACTAATCCTGTAAGTTTTTCTGAAGGAGGTGTTGTTGTTGCCTTACATAAAAGTTAATCTTAATAAAATTAACGGATATGCCAGCACATTAAATAATATTAACGCAAGAGTTAAACAAATTAAATTAGATTTTTCTTCGACTGGGTCAAATATAGATTGGGATGTTAGATCATCATCTAATATTAACAGACAACTTTCATCCATAAATTCAGGGTTGAATATCGAAAACTATTCCCTGTCTAAAATGACTTCATTTTTAAATGATGCTAGACAAAAATACAATGCTACAGAATCTTTTAATAAACAAAGTAGCAAAAATATAGCAGTTAATCCCTTAGAATCATCTCCGCAAGTATCGTTTGATCTTCCTTGGGGTTATTTCGATGCAAAAGATTTGCTGAAAGATACTATTAAGACAGGTGGAACTATTTATAGTGCCTATAAAGCTGGCTTTTTCACAAGTGGATTTAACATTAAACAAGTTGGAGATTATGTTAGAGTATATGGAAAGAACAAAACATGGATTAATCTAAAAGATTCTACTATTGAAGGAATTAAAGGCAGACGCTATAAAGTCGGCTCTGAATTGGATGTAAAATTCGGTGTAAGTGCAAGGGCATCAAAAATTCCACTTACCACAAAATTTACCAGGGCTTTTAAACACAACTTTAAAAATTTTGGTAAAGATACCTTTGGAAGTGTAGGTTCTATAATAGGATATGTTGGAATCGCATGGGAAACTATTGATAACATAGTTGGAAATGTTAAGAGTGGTGCCAGTGTCTCAAAAATTGCCGCTGATGCTACTACTGATATAGCAAAAGGACTAGGTGCCATGGCGGCTGTATCAGCAGGGGCTAAACTTGGTGCTGCAATTGGTACATTAATACCTATACCTGTAGTTGGTACCCTTGTTGGTGGAGTTATCGGCGGAGCCATTGCGGGATTTGCTTATGACTATGTAGTTGATGGAGGAATCAAAATAGGAGGAAAATCAATTGCCGGCTGGGTGAGTACCGGGCTAGAAAAAGCATATTCGGCGGTAGGCGATGCTGTAAAGAGTGGAGCTACCGCGGTAGCTAATGTTGCCAAAACAGTTACTAATGCCGTTTCTAATGCAGTATCTAATGTGGCACAATCTGTTGGAAATGCCGTGTCTAGTGCTGCCAAAGGCATTAAAAACTTTTTTGGTAAATTATTTGGATAATGGAGGTTAATTATGAAAAACTATTTACCTATAGGATCAGTGGTTCTACTTAACAACGGAACCAAAAAAGTTATGATCTACGGAAGAAAACAATTAGCAGCAGATAATGGCGATGAATACGACTATGTTGCTTGTCTGTATCCCGAAGGCAATATCAGCGAGGAATACACTTTTCTGTTCAATCACGAGAACATTAAAGAGGTTGTTTTTACTGGTTACAGTGATGAAGAAGAAAAAGAGTTCCAAAAAGTTCTAAGTGAATAATTTTCGGTGGGAGACGATGAGATGAATAAAATAGCAAATATATCTGTCATCTCTCATATAGGCAACTCACGTAATAATCAAGAAGACAATTATCTCGTGCATCGTGAAGGATATTTACCTTCCGATGTGCGAGATAGGATGTCACAAAGCAGTATACCCTACTATTTTAATGGAAAGACTGACAAAGAGCGTTTTCTTGTTGCTGTTAGTGATGGTATGGGAGGGCATGCGTGTGGCGAGGTGGCAAGTTTGCTGACCGTTGAGTATATGTCAGACCATTACGATGAGATTATCGATTCGATAAGATTGGGCGAAAACTCATTAGCTACTCAGATTTCACACGTCAACAACGCAGTATCCTCGAAAGCAAAGAAAGACAGCTCCTGCCGAGGAATGGGAGCAACACTTTGTGGAGTGATCGCCAACGAGTATGAGATTGTTGGGTTTAATGTTGGCGATAGTAGGCTTTATCAGTTTAGAAATGGCGAACTGAAGCAACTGTCTACGGATCACACCGAAGGACAAAGATTATTAAGAATGCAGCTACTTACCGAGGAAGAAGTAAAGAACTTTCCGAGAAGGAAAAATTTGCATAAATATATCGGTTATGACGGAGAAGTCGTTCCCGATATATTCAGAATTACAAGTGCAGAGCAAGGAACGGTTTTATTGTTATGTACGGATGGACTGTCGGACGTTATGTCTGATAAAGAAATTGAACAAATCCTAAAAGGCAGAACCAGCCTTAAGGACAAAGCAACAAACCTGGTGAATGAAGCTGTATCGAGAAATCTCGGTTGCGGCGATAACACAACTGTTATACTTATCGAATTTTGAAAGGAGCAAGGCGAACTATGGTTGGAAATACGGTATTAGGCTATCGTGTCGATGAAAAGATCGGCTCCGGCGGATTCGGTACGGTATATAAGGTTTCAAAAACCAATGCAGCCGGCACATATGTGCGAGCATTGAAGCACATAACGTTACCTACAAAAAAACAATACACAAGTGTTTTGAATTCGATGGGCGGCGATTATTCAAAAGCGGATGATTACTTCGCAAGTATTTTGAAAGACATTGTAAGCGAAATCAGCATTTTAAGCACATTGTCCGAGAGTGGAACTCAGAATATTGTCAGATACTATGAAAACGATATTGTTGAGACACCATCTCCTAAAACATATGATATTTATATTCTTATGGAGTATCTGACTCCATTTACAGATTACATTGAAGACAATTCCTTTACAGTTCGTGATGTTATTGCTCTTGGCAAGGATATTCTAAAAGCACTTATTGCTTGTCACGAAAAAAACATCATACATCGTGATATAAAGGATGATAATATATTCGTTTCTCATGACGGAGTATATAAACTTGGTGACTTTGGAGTATCAAAAGCATTGAAGGACAAATCAAGAGCCGAATCCGTAAAAGGGACACCAAATTTTATAGCTCCAGAAGTATACTTGGGAAAAGAAAAATACGATAATACGATCGATATTTATTCGCTTGGTATCGTTTTGTACAAACTCTTAAACAAATTAAGAAATCCGTTTTTACCTCAATATCCTTCTACATATGACAGTTGCGATGAAGATGCTGCTTTTGAAGCTAGAATGACAGGTAAAATCCCTTCTCTGCCAATTAATGCAGAAAATAAACTCGGCGAGGTTATTTTGAAAGCAATTATGCCAAGGCAAGATCGCTATAATGCTGCCGAGGAATTCTACACAGCATTACAGACAGTAGAAAACAAGCTCAGCAACGAAGAATTGTCCCAAGACTTGGGGTTGAGTGTTCCTCAAGAGTTTCGATCGTCTAAAACACCTTCTCAAACTTTTAGTACAGATTTACACAATAACGAAACAGTCGGAAATGATGTTTTGAAAAAGGCAAATGAAACCGTAGACACGGAGAGCGACCGTCATTTGTTTGATACGATTGGTTCAACTGTAGAAAAGAAAAACGAGGTTCATGAACCGCCCAAGAGTAAAACCAATTCCAACAATTCATTTGAGCACGATGCTGTATCTGCATCTTGGGAAGCATATACACCTCCGGTTGCTCCGCCAAAGGTCGAGGCGATCTCAAAGAAGGACTTCAAGTGGTTGTTATATTTGTCCCCTATACTTATTGCAGCGGTTTGGCTAATTGTGTATCTAATCTTGATACCTTCGGTATATGGTAAGGTTGTATCTTTTGTAGAATGGTTTATTGCTGATCCTATCGCAATTATTGATGCGATTAAAGACTCCAGCAATGTCTTAACGCCCATCTATAAGATCATTTTGTTGAGAGTTTATAACTGGCTTACTGTCGCTGGACTGATTACTTCGTTATTCTTTATAGGGCACTCTATTCAGAATAAGAAACCTACACATAGCGATAAAGCAAGGCTTCATGGTAAAGAACCTTACACAATCACAATTGGACTTTTGGAAGAAATTAAGGTGTTAGGAAACAGCAATGCAGAAAATGCACGCAAGGCAGTATATTCTCTCAATGAACGCTTACGAAACGAAAGTTCATTTGGCGAAGGTTCTGATGCAGTTATTGACTGCGAAAACGAGATAGCAGCTTGTTTGTTTGCAATACGAGGATTACTCCCCGGTTTGCATGATGAGAGCACCATTGTTGAAACTACCCGAAACATTGAGATTTTATGTCACAGATGTTTGGCAAAATTAAAAGTAAGAATTGAATTGAAAAAGAAATGAGAATAAGGAGATAAATTATTATGGCTCATCAAGTAGTAGAACTCGAATGTCCGGGATGTGGTGTGCCCATCACAACAAGCACAAAACAGTGCCCACAGTGTTTCAGAGAGATTGTTATTTCAACATTTAACAGTGTTAGTTCAATGTCTTCTTTGGACATCAATAAGCAAGCCAATGCTTATAGAAAAGCAATGGTCAACCATCCAAATGATAAAACACTGAATATGTCGATTGCTTTCTGTTACCTAAAACTGAAACTTTATGACAAGGCTTTGCCTTGCTTTGAAAAAGCAATTGAAGATAATTTTGACAATTCCGAGGTTTATTTTTATGCTGCAATTACTCTGCTTAAGGGTAAAAAAGCCTTTCTTACACCTCGCACAGATATTGATAAGATAGAAGAGTATCTACAAGCAGCTATAATGATAGAACCCAAAAGTATATATTACTATTTTTGGGCTTACATAAGATACGATCATCATCACAGAAAGTCATATGTGATGGAACCAAGTTATTTTGACCTTTTGCTGCAAGCGGATGAAATCGGTTTGTCTCAAACTGATGTTTCGGAACTTTACAGCATTTTAGGTGTTGAACAGCCAGACTGTTTATAATTGGTAACTATGGTATAATGCCACTATACTAATGTTATAAATCAACAAAATAAGGAAGTGTAATTGTAATGGCTACTTCATATGAACAGCTTTTAGCACAGAAAAAAACTTTACTTAAAGGGGCTTCTGCAGACCAAAAGACTGCTATAAATTATTTTATTCCCGACCAGGGTTGTGCTGGTCTTTTCGGAAAAGTAAGCGATGAGGCTTATGATGCAGTAGTACAGGCTGCAGTATCTGCAAGCAATTCCTATAATAGAGCTTTGGACAAAATTGGTCTTGATGAAAGCGAATTAAAAGAAATACCGCCTGTAACACTTTATGGTTACGAAGATGGTTTTTCCAAAGTTACTGCTGATGGTGCTTACAGAAGCAATCTTTACTCAATCACTCATCTTTTCTTCTCTTCAACTCAGGTATATATGTACAAAATCACCCTGAATACAATGAAAAATGAGAAAAAGGAAAGAACAGAAGAATACTTCTATAAGGATATTACCAATTTCTCAACATCCTCTGAAACTGTTGAATCGTTCCAGTATAAGGGATGTTCCGGTACGCCTAATAGGGTTTCTGTTGATATTCAGCAGTTTACTCTTATTGTCCCAGGTGATAAATTCTCTTGTGCTACGTATGGCGATATTGACCAGCAGGTTAAAGCCATGAAGAATAAGCTCAGAGAAAAGAAAATGTAATTAGCTTTTAGCGTATACGCAAATTGATTTGAACGGGTGTTGTATGTGGCATATACGACACCTGTTTCTATGGGTGGAAAATGTTTAAGAAGAAAAATAGAATTGTAGAAATTCACAAATATAATGTTATTGAAAAAATTGATGAATTTTATCCAGAAACCAACAAAAAATTAATAAGACCCAAGATTAATTATATAAAGGTTTTCTTTAACATTGTTTTAACGCTTTTAATTGATGCATTCGTTACTTGGTTTGTAATTTCTCAAATACTTGTACCAGAATATATAAAACAAGTAAAAATATCACATTATATAATATTTTACATTATCTTGTTGGTGCTATATTTAGTTATTAGGTCTAAAAGTATTGCAATATTTATCATAAGGCTATACCAACGTTATGGTCCATATGAAATTAGAAGTATGTGTTTATTTGTACCGAATTGTTCGGAATATATGATACTTGCCATTGAAAAATACGGATTGACTAAAGGCATCAAAAAAGGAATTGATCGTGTTCACAGATGCCATGCTCCTAACGGTGGGGAAGATTATCCGTAATATAATATGTTTAGGAGGAACTGTATGCTTCATTATCTGTTATTTCTGCCACAAATCACATTGATTACATTGTATGATTGGGTATTCTTTGCAAATGAGTATACTTTATTTTCTGCAAACTGTTGGTGGGCTTTTGCTTTTTTACACGTCACTTTGATGTTTGAATTTGTTTCTATGTATTTTTTGAGGCAGATGAAACAAATGCCTTTCACAAAGAAACATCCAATGTGGTTATTTACGATTATCATAGGCATTCAGTTTCTTTTGACAGTGATATTTTCACTTGTCAGCGTTATTAAATTAAAATGGGTAATTATACTGTTAGCATTCGTTTTGACAACAGAATTGCTTTCGTTAGGTGTACTGCTCTTTGTTCAAAAGCACAGAAATGAAAAAGGATACAACAATTATGATGAAGCATTGGATGAGGATGTACAGAAAGAAGTAGAACAAGATCTTCTGCCTCCTCCTAAACAAATCAAAAGTACAGCATTGTTACTCTTAATGAAATTCTTGGCTAATCCTAATAGTTGGGGCGTTCCTAAAGATTTTTATGAAATTGATGAATTAACAGAACTGACATCAACTTCATCACAATATACCTATAATGAATTGTTATATCTAGAGTCTGCTCTCAAACTGCACACCGATGCTTTGAAAAAATACATTCAAAACCAATCGATAAACCGAGCAAAAAACTCTATATTTGTAATTATGGATTTGCTGCAAGAAAGAGAAAAAAGAATTAATGAAATTGAAGAAAATTATCGAAATAGCACTTCTTAATGCTTTTTAATCCTTACAACATTATTTATAAAAAAATAAAGCGAAAAACGCCTTCTAAGCAGTTGACTTGGAAGGCGTTTTGCTTTATGTATCAAGTAGTTTGTTAATTAAAGTACTCCGTTTAGATAAGCTTTGTTGCAGAACAAATTGCTTTATACTGCTTTTGTTATTTTATGCTTTTCCAGAAAATCGATCAAACAATCAGGAACATCGGCATATTGACTTAATTCACTTAATCTATTGTTACTTAAATTTATAGTTACACTGGTTCGCTTCTTTTCAAAAAACTGTTCTTTATTATGTAAATCTTTTAAGATTTCTATAAACTTAACAAAAAAATCTAATTGATTTTTCCCTCTAAAAAGATTATTATAATCACCTTTTGATTTTAATACTTCTATTCCCCTTTCAATATCTTGATCTGATGCATTCAAGTCTTTCTTTAACCTAGATATACATTCTTGATATTTTGTTTTTTGCGAAACCCCAGCTATTGTTACTTCTATAATATTTGTTGTTTTTATATTATTAATTTGTACTCTGCCATTATTAAGTCCCTTGCTTTGGCGGATAAAAACCAAGGCGTTAAATTCTAGGATTTGTTCGTTGAATTTATCTAACAACTCAATAAATTTAGAAATACATTTATCGTAGTCGTTTTCATATATATCACATGAAAACTCTGATTGCAGAATACTGCCAAGTGTTTTTTTAGATACATAAAGATTTTCAATGGAATAACAAGGTGTTACATATAAATCTTCATTTTTGTCACTTGGAACTTCATCCATATCACGATCTACAAAAAAACATTTTTTTATATTATTGTAACAATTATTTGCTTTTATTTTTCGCCAAACTTTTAAAACTTCGGATTTTCTCCCAGCCTTTATAGTTACGATATTTTCACCAAGAATCGCTTTGATTTTTTGGTTATAGTATTTTCCATCTTCTCCTTCATAGAAACAAAACACATAATTATCGAACTTATCATAACAATCAACAAAATTTATAAATGCCACATTAGCCGTACCTCGTGCATCCCGCATTTCATCAAGACTAATTGTATTTTCTGATTCCATTATTTTACACATATTTAATCACCTTTTATTCGGAAATACAGTTCCGCATTTCTTTTGCATCCATATCAAACTCATTTTCAAAAATAAAAGGTGAGTGAGTGACGGTTAATAAAAGCTTACAATTTTCAGATCTTATAATATCCGGCAATAACATTCTTTGCCATTTCATAGAAATAGATAATTCGGGTTCATCAATAATTAAAATACAATCTTTCTCATTTTCCAAATACAACTTTGAAAACAAAGAAACTATTTGCTTTTCACCTGAAGACAAATAAGACAGTTGAATAACATTCTTCTTTTCCGATGTTTCTTCAATGTAGAGCTTTAATTCACTCTGGTCATAAACAAATTTTTTTCCATTTAAATATTTATTGCATGCATCGGCAAATTTTTTGATTTTATCATCATATACTTTTTGCTTTTCATAGCTTTCAATTAGTTTTATTATTAAACCTAGTAAATAAGAATATCTGCTATTATAGATTTCGCTGTTGTCTACTAATGAAAAAATATTTTTCTTTTATGTTTCTTCTATTTCATTGCCCATTCTATCAAATATTATTTTTAACATTTGCTTGTCTATAACATCTTTACTGTCAGATAACTCTTTTGTTGACCCTTGTGAAGCATATTCTTTTAATAATACTCCCGTCATCCGGTTAAAACTTTCGCGAGATGCCTCACTTATTTTGTTAAGAATAGTTTTTATAGCCTTATCTACATCAGCCATGCCAAATTGAATTAAAAGGTCTGTCTCGGCACCTAATCTATCGCTAGATGACGAAAATCTATCACTTGTTGAAATAAGGTTTGAAAAATCATTCTCTATTCGGCGATAAGTTGTTAGATAAATTATTTTTTGATTTATATTCTTATCGATTGCTTCACTTAGTTCGTCTACCTTTTTATAATTCCCTTTTTTGTTTTCTGTTTGTTCTATTCTGCCGTTTTTAAGATACTGAATAACATATTGACGTATTATCGGAATCGGAACATCGATTCTATGCGCTATTTTTCGTATAACAATTTCTATGTTTTCTTGATCCAAAAGTTCTTCGGATAAAGTTCCCAAAGAATCTTCTAATACGCTTTTTATTATTTCCGGTTCATCATATAATCTGCCACGGCGGCTTTTCCTGTTGTTGTAGTCTCTAATATCTGCTGATGTAATTATATACTCTTTTCCGATGTTTTTAAACTTAACTGAGATATCATCAAAAACAATCTCTGATAGTTTAGAAAACTTTTTCTTAAGTACATAATACACACAATTAAGAACTGTTGTTTTACCTAAGCCATTTTCTCCAATATAAACATTAACTTCATTGTCAAAGTCTAATGTTATATTTGTTCTGTTAAACAATCCGTTTATCTTTATATATTGTAAATTGGTACTGTTAAGGTTGTTAGTTACAGGTGTATCATCAAAGAAGAAAAACATTATATTATCCTCCAAATATATTGATTTATATAAAACTAAGATTAATATTTGTTAATTTTAACTTATTAAATGAAATTATGATCGCTATACTAAATCATAACTTTCTGCAATTATGTAAATATTGAATTACTTTGCCATTTATGAGGGAAGATGAATGACTTCACTAATCTTTGGTGCAAACAATTTATCAAAAAGTATTTCATTTCTTTTTTTAGCATCTGCAAGAAGCTTGTTATACGAAATAACTTCAATATACGAGTGACGATATTGATTAAAACCTACAAAGCCAAGATTATCTGGAGTTGGAACCAATCCACTATTTAAACAGTGGATACGCATTTTATCCGTTAAATCACAAATAACATAGCATCTAAACACAGTTCCGTCAGTAATACTAAACGATTGTCCGTTTGCTTTTGTCTTTTTTCCTTGACGAATAAGATCTACATACTCACCTACTTGATTAACAGGATTTTTGTTGTCATTATCCGGCTTTTTAAATTCAACAATTGTTACCGTTGAAAAAGGTTCTTCACTATCAGAATATGCAAAAGCTTGATCAAAAATTGCAATATCAGGTTCTTTTGTACTATTACTCTCAATTATAGGAATAGACTTTAATGTTTTATCAGATGCTAAATACTTATGATAAGCAAGTCTTTCATCAACAATCCATAAATTCATTTCTTCAAAAGTTACATCATCAGAGGTATGACGCATTGGGCAAATCAGAGAATGGATAACATCTTCTTTCTTAAAAGATCCATCTTTCTGTATGGACAATGCATCTTCAAGCATTTTTAATAAGGTTTTACGCCTGGTAACATATTCTGCTAAACAGGTCTTGCTAATTTCTGTTACCCCAGACCAATATTTTTCAAACAGTTCTTGATATGATATGTCTGTTTTTGAATTAATATCAGTCATTGCTTTCTCTAATTCTTTTCCTTGCTTTTTTATATCTTTTTCCCACAATTGAACATGTTTATGCAGTTCCATATCCAAATCGTCAGCCTTTAATCCTGCAGGAATAGCTTGATATATCTCAGGTCGATTGTTTAAAAGATACCGGTATGTTGGTTTATCTTGAGAAACAAATGTGTCAATTTGTTTGCGCTTTTGCTTCTCAATATCAGATAAATAATCGGAAAGATCCCCTGTTACATACTCAACTTAAGTTGAAATTAAATTATCTTTTCCCGTTCCCCAAATAGAGAGCTGATTGCCTATTTCGTCAAAATCAAATCCCGTACGTGTGGTGTTAACTATAGAATCCAAATAAGCACTAGTCAAATACCCTACATAATAAAACCCTATAGGATCATCTTTGGGGATTATTTTCTTTTGAAGGTCGGGGATTTGTTTCTTTAAATCGACTGACAACACTTCTTGCATATTGGCACACAAATGTAGTTCGTGGGAGGAAGCTCCTTCGGGTAATCTCAAATGATATAAAACAAATTCATTTTCCTTTAATGTAAAATGGTCTTGATGCAAAGAGTCTTTAATATTATTTTTAAAATAATCGTTAAGGTTAATTGTTTCGGTTATTCCATCTGAAAGGATAATTTGAGGACAAGTGTCAGAAACAAAAAACAACAAACAGTGCTCAATCAATTTTTTTGCAATAACATCCAATTCTACGGGACAAGACTGTTTATATGGTGGCAAAAAGTCTTTTAGTGTTATTGTTGTAGACAACTGATGATTGTTGGAAGCAGTAACGTTGTCTTCTGGTATTATGCCATCTGGAGAAAACTTAAAACTTCTGGTATAAAAGGAATTTTCTTCAAAGTAATTACTCTGTATATCAACCTCTTTAAAAGCCTTTAACCACAAAAATCTACCAATGCCTTTACATCCTTTTTTTGCTTTGAGGGTAGAATATGCAGTGTTGAAGGATTTATAATTCTCCTCATCAAGTCCTATGCCATTATCAGTAATAGTAAATGATTCGAATTTTTCCAAAACCTCTTTGTCGGAAAGCAATTTTTCGTAGTAACTCATTTCACGTTGTGCTAATATATAAATTTTTCCGTTATTCTTGTTCGGAGAGTCCTCTATTGCTTGTATAGAATTTACCACAGCCTCAAATAGTGGCCAAAGTGCCTTAGACTCTGCCAAACGAATATTATTTAACTGTCCTCGTATGTTCAAAACAAAAGCGCTCATAAAACACATCCTCCTAAATTGTTTAATACATAGATGAAATATGCCTACACAAAGGGTGCACGGTACAGTTTCTTTGTTATATCCCCATCATCCCATCCGCAAGATCCTTTGCCACAAACGGCACAAAGTAAAACGGCACTGTAAGCAGTTTCTGCTCGGGATTGTAACCGTAATTGTTCTTGGAAATCTTGATAGCAAATTCAAACTTGTTGTGATTTGAGAATTTCTCAAGAGAATTGAGTGTACCTCTTCCTTTTTTTACATCTATCGGGTAAAGCTTGTTATCCGATTCAATGATAAATTCAAGTTCGGCAGAAGCCTTGCCTCGCCAGTAGAACAATTTGTGTTCCTTTGCAATCAGCTCGTTAGCCACAAAGTTTTCAAAGAAAATACCAGACAAAGTGTTTTCTCTTTCATTGGATACAAAAGACGCTGCATTGATACCGCTTTGGTATGAGAACATACCGATGTCGCCTAAAAACAAACGGAAGTTGCTTTCATTATCAGGCATAAGAGGCATTGTAATGTGTTCCTTCAACTGGAAAGACTGGTTAACAACATGTGCCAATGTAAGCCACTGAATAGAAGTCGCAAAATCTCTTGTCTTACCTTTTTCCTCAATAAGACCGGGCGAAAAGTTCTTTGATTCCTTATTAAGTTCTCTATAAATATTTTGGAACAATGTTCTTGAACGCAAAACCGCTTCCTGGCTCGCCTGATACAGCTCCATATCAGCAAGATAGTTGTCGTACAAAACTTTGAGAATTTCTCTTGCCTCAAGAAGATTATCTCCATCCACATATGCTTCAACTGCTTCGGGCATACCACCCACAAGCAGATATTTGTATACCTGTTCCATTGCAAGTTCGTGAATCTGATTGTCAAGAGGTTCTTTTCTGTCATAGGCTTTCTTTACAGCATTATACAACATTTTGTTGCTATTCATAAGAAATTCGTCAAATGTCATCGGGTAAACTGTCATCTGATTTATTTTTCCAACAGGGAACAAGAACTTTTCATTATCCTTTGAACCACGCTTGTGAGTTTCTCTTTGCAACTTTATACGCACCATTGAACCAGTAGCAATAACAGGAATGTCTCTAAGATCCTGACAGAAATATTTAAGAGCAGATATGATATTAGGGCACTCCTGTACTTCATCAAATATCAATAAAGTGTTTTCGTCAATCTGCTTTCCCTTACGCAAAGAAATATATTCAACAATCTTTTCTGCATTTGCAGTTCCCAAGCAAAACTCACGAATTTCATCTTCGATTTTGCAGTCAACATATATATACTTGTTTTTGTAGTAGTTTTCCGCAAACAGTTCCTTTATAAGATAAGTTTTGCCAACCTGTCTTGCTCCCCACACAATTAAAGGTTTTTTGCGTTTATTGTTGTTCCAATCTATGAGATTTTGCAAAGCAATTCGTTCCATAAATGAACCTCCAAACAATCGATGTGTGTATATTGTATCATAACTTGCACCATTTTGCAATAGTTTCTAAAAGTTTTTTGCACCTTTTTCGAGGTTGCTTGTATTATTATTCTCACCTTTAATCAAAAATAACCGCTGTGTTGTTTGTAGATACACTCATTTTCACAAGAATTTAATAAAATTTTATCACATGCTTTTTTAACTCCTGCCATTGCAGAAATGATTTTTATATGATAAAATTACATCGTAAAAATGGTAAGCAGTAAAAATGGTAAGCAGTTAAGCAGGTATTGGTATGTGTCATCCTTAGGATAGGTGTGTGCATTTATGCCTGCTTTTTGTTATTTTTGCAGGAAAACAAAACAATTATCGGAGTACTGATTACATATTAACTTGCAGAAAACACACTTTATCACAAAAAAATTCTGAAAAATACCCCTAAATTTTTCTCCTGGTCTTGTACGGCGAAAAATGATATGGTAAAATATGTGTGTAAAAATGGTAAGCAGTTAAAACGGTAAGCAGTTAAGCAGATATTGGCGTATGCCTTTCATTAGGATAGGTATGTGCAGTTATACCTGCTTGTTATCTTTTATTACGGAAAACAAATTATTTTTGAAATTTAAGTTTTAATTTAGCGCCACCTCTACCCAAGAGGATTTACATATGCTATAATAGCATTGTAAAAATGGTAAGCAGTTAAGACGGTAAGCAGTTTAGATGGTTTTTTAAGGGTAAGCAAATTTACTCACAAAGCCGTCGGGGTTTTTGTGAAATCTTGTATTAAAACGAGGGTACACAGGGACTTTTACGACGGGAGAAGTATGCCCAAACGCCTATTTTAAGGTATTCGGCGTAGCAAATGATTAGTAGGTAGAAAAAAGATTTATACCCTTTATTTTAACTCCCCCCTACCAATTAGAATTTTCATATGCTAAAATTGCATTGTAAAAATGGTAAGCAGTTAAAGTGTTTTTTAAGGGTAACAAATTTTACTCGGAAAAGTCGGATTTTTATGTGACCTTGCAAAAAGTCAAGGTAACTTAATCGTTTCGACAAAGAAATGAAGCGAGATACTCTTTTGAGCTCTCGGTAAACAAACGGTATGACTGCTATTTGCAGTCTATGGAGAGATAAAACTACGGGACATTTATGCCCAGAAACTTTATCTAAAAACTTAATATAACGGGAACAAAAAGAATGTAGGTTTAGCCTTAAATGGCTTATTTCTGCATTCTTT
>CAZYTA010000036.1:0-24946 GCA_964650465.1 uncultured Oscillospiraceae bacterium
CTCCTCTTGAACTTTTTTCAGGAGTTTTGTTGCATTTGACTTGACAATTCAAGCTAAAAAGTACCCCTGAAAATAACCCAAAGATGATACTGTAAACCTGAAGTTTCAAAAGGTGTCAGGTTTGGAGGGAAAATCGCTAATTGCGAAGCCGTTGCTGTACTTGAGTACAGCAGTGCGAGCAAGGAGCGAAGAAAATGAAATTTTCATAAATTAAAGAAAATCGGAGATTTTCTACATTGGGAAAACTGCTTTTGGGAGCGATTTGTTCGCTCATTATATGAAGGTGCGAAATTGTAATGAAATAAAAACTCGTTTCATTTTCGGTTTTAACCCAAAGATGATACCGTGAGATAACATAAGGAAAGAAAGATATGCTGGTACATTCTTTTGAATCAATGGCAGCCCGTGACGGTGACGGAATTCGATATTGTGTTTTTTTGTCGGGCTGTTCTCTGCGTTGCGTTTACTGTCATAATCCTGATACGCAGTTGCGAGGCGGCAGGGAAATGACCCCCGATGAGGTGGCAAGGAAAGCCGCTCGTTATAAACCGTATTTTAAGAAAACGGGAGGAGTTACCTTTTCGGGAGGAGAACCGCTTTTGCAAGCTCGTGATATTGCCGAAGCGGGAAAGCTTCTTGGAAATAATGGTATTGGATATGTTCTTGATTCATCTCTTTCTGTACCCTTAACAGACAGTGTGAAGCAGGCTATAGACGGTGCCGAAATGATACTTGCTGACCTGAAATTTCCAAACAACGAAAAAATGGAGCGCTATACAAAGGGTAAGCTTGATAATGTACTTTGCTGCCTCGATTATATTTCCGATATCGGTAAACGGTGCCGTATACGCACTGTTGTGGTACCCGAAATCAATGATACTCTTGATGAGCTGAAAGAGTATTTGCCTATTGTCGAAAGGGTATGTCCCGAGGCTTGGGAGCTTTTGCCGTTTCATACAATGGGTTTCTTCAAATATGAGGAAAACGGTATTGACAATCCGCTTAAAGACACCTCTGCAATGGATTTGAATGCTCTTGACAGCCTCAAAGAGCAGTTGAGAGTGCTGACGAAGGTGAAGATAATATAAAAAGCGGAGAGCTTCCACCGGCAATGCTCGCCTATCGCAACCAATATATAAGCCGAAGCAATGTAAAACGGCGAGGTTGATTTAATGCAATTTCCCGGGATATAAAATTAAAAGGTGGGTTACCCCACCTTTTATTATTGGTATATAAGAAATTGCATTTAAATAAGCCTCATCGGAGGCTCTTTGTTTTTTGAAGCATTTTGTTATTTAAAACATATACTTTGGCAACCTACATTTTGTATATAGGGATTATATCCCCTTAATATTTTAAATTATAACCCCCATAATAAGAATTGTCAAGGAGGTTATATTATGATTTTGTTTAATAAGCTTTGGATAACCATGAAAAAGAAGGGTGTTTCTACTTATATATTGAGAGAAAAGTGTGGTATTGACAGCAAAACCGTACGTCGTTTGAGAGCAAACGAAAACATTGAAACAAAAACTCTGGATAAACTATGCACAGCCCTTGATTGTAAAATAGAGGATATAGCTGAGTTTGTAAAAGAGTAGCTAACATAGAAAGAAGGAACTCGTTTGAGTTCCTTCTTTCTGTATTTATATCCTATAAAATTGCATTAAAACAATCTCCACGTAAATTTTCGGTTTATTTCTTCTTGTCAATCTTGTAGTGAGTGAAGGTCTCCCAGACGTCACCTTTCTTAACATCACCGTTTTTTACGAAAGTGAAGTACATCTTATTGTACGCTCCTCCGCCGTTGTCGGAAACGCTGAAGAGAGGCTTCATATAGGTGTCATATTCATTTACGGTCATTGTGAAATAAATACCGCTTTCCTTGCCGTAAACCGTTGCTGAGGTTGCACCATCAACGTACATTGAGCCATTTGTAAGGTCGATAGTCTGGGGCTCGGTAAGGTTTGTATAGAAGGAGTCTGTGCAGGTCTTTGCGGGAGGCATCATAGCAAGATATGAGTAATACATTGTGAAGTCGCCCAACCACTCAACTCTCTGGTCAAGACGGATACCCGCGTGAGTTACCTTGTGTTCCTTGTGGTGATTGAGGACGTGAGTCACGTTGTCCGCGGGGTCATAGCCCTTTGAATCCTGAACTATGGTCATAGTCTTGAACTCCATTGCCTCGGTAAGAGTGGTAACATCGGTCTCAACGCCGTCGATGATGAACTTGATGCTTGTGGTTATCTCGTCACCGTGTGCGTGTCCGCCTATGAAGTCGGGGCGTTCATATATTCTGAGCGCCATATCCCACTCTCCCACCGTTGTAATCTGGACAGGGTTTTCAAGATTGTCATCAACCGCATACGCCAAAGACAGACGCCAGATATCCGCATTGAAGCTCTCGTTTACCGTGTGACCGAAAACGTGGTCGATGTAGCCCACCTGAGTGGGTATGTAAAGATGGATGCTCTCAACCGTATGCTCCTGCTGTGATGAGGGGTCATACTTCACGTAGAGAGGCTTGGGATTTGCATAATCATATGCCGCTGTGTAGTATTCGCTCATTGTGTTCATAAGGCTTACGAGACGCGGGTCGCTATCTTTTGTTACCGAAGCAATGTAGTTTGCAACGCTGTACTCTATCTCGTATGCCGTTCCCTCCGAATCTTTTATTGTAAGTGTCTGCATCTCACCTATATCCTGAGCAGAAATGTCCTCAATATCATAATAGATATATCCGTCCTTTTCGCCATAGGCGATATTGCTTGTATATTTTGAGTTATACGCCTCAAGGTCGTCTACACAAAAATAATGACGAATTGTTACCTTATCCTCAAGAAGAAGTGACGTAGCGTAGAATGTTGCGCCATCAAGAGAACCTGTCCTTGAAGGGGTGTCTGCCGTAACTGTGTTCTCTGTGGTAAATTCATCAAGAGAGCCTTTGTTGAAGTAATTATCCGCATAAGTAACGTATGCCTCAAGCTTTTCTATCAGGTTGAGCGCCTTGATAAACTCAGCATCACCTGCCGCCGCAAACGCCTTTGCAGATTCAATGTAGGTTGTGAAATCAATGCCGGGATTACCGTAGCACACTCTTGTGCCGTCAAGAAAACCGCCGAGATCGGTCTCAATCTTGATATTATCTACATCCTTTGCAGGCACGTGGAAGGTAACGAAATAAAGTCCGCTGTCGGTGTCGAGAGTTGCCGGGGTTGCCCATTCGGTGCCCTCGGTAAAGCTGATGTCACCGCCGACCTTGTAGCCCTCACCGTACGCAAGCTCACCCGAGTAATCTGCAAAGTCAAGGTTTTTCTTGGTGGTGTGTAGATTTATAGTTGTAATAAGCTCTGTGTCAATGTCAAAATACAGCTTGATGCCGATTGAGCCGTCAAGCACAAGGCTTGTGCCCACTACCGTTATAGCAGGTGAAGTAACAGGGTCGGATACTGCACTTTCAAGGAAAAACTCGTTGCCCAGTGCCTTGACCGTGTATTCGGCGGATGCCTTTGCTGCGTGGAAGGATGCACCATCAAACTTCACCCATTCTCCGCCGTCGGAGTAGGCGTAGGTCACCTTGTCATTGTAGTTGGCAACGGTGATGACGGCGTTTTTCGTGGTCAACGAAAGCTCAGGCTTTTCTGCCGCTGTAATGGCGTTGACAGTGTAGCTGTCGTCATAGAGATATACCGCATAGTCACCGCTGGTTGCACTTGAATAATCGAAATATGAGCCCTCTCCTAGCTTTTCATATGGGAAAATCACCATACCGACGATATAACCCGAAAGGTCTGTGAAATCCTCTGCGGTAACGGTAATTATCGTACCTGACTTGGAGTAATTGACATCCTTGTAGATAACTCTGTCCACAAGCGCATCATTTTCGTCAATTACCTTCATAACGAATTTAGTTTGAACTGTGCCCACAAGAGCTAAGCCCGTCTGTCTTACGGTGACCTTGAACTTAAAGCTTTCAAAATCGGACATTGCGACTATCTCATCGGGTTTGTACGCATAGGAGTAGTAGATATTGGCACTTGCCTCAGCTGCAGCAGCCTGAGCCTTTGCCTTTGCTTCATCGTCTGCCGCATCTCTGATTGCTGTTGCAAAGCTGCTGTGAAGGGGGGTACCCGAGCTGCCCAGTACAAGACGGTCAAAGTTGTACTTCAGCGCAAGAGCATTGGTAAGACGCAAGCCCGTCCATTTGCCCTCGTTGAATGCTACCGTGCCTCCCACATCGAAAATGCTACCTGCGTCGACAACGTCGACAACGTCAATGGTAGCGGTACCCGCGGTGTTAAGGGTGGGAGTAGTATTGATGATGGTGTACATCTTATTGCCGGGAATATATACGTAGGTGTGTGCCGAACCGCTGTGACTGTAGCCGTCACCGCCGTACTTAACAGCCACAAGACCGCTCACATCGGGAGTGAATTCGGAAACGTCGGCAATACGTGTCCAATCGGTTGACTGAATGCCGTTAATATCAAACTGTGCCCATTCGTATGCCTTGCTCTTGTCAAGACCAGTTATGGCACCGTCCTCCCAGACAAGTCCCTCGGGCTTATCTGTGGAAGCAGGGAGCTCTGCGGGACTTCCGATAGTATAAGAGCTTTCCGAAAGGGTAAGCGGATATCTGAAGCTACCCGTGCCTATTTCAAGGAAATTGTCAGCCGTATTATCTGTATTGGGGTATATCTCAAAGGCTGTAAGCCAGCCTTCTTTGGGAAGGAAAGCTGCAAAATTTACTGTGCAGGAGAAGGATTTTGAATAATTCTGAGTAATTTTTGTCTCGTAGGTTGTGATTTTTCCATCTCTATCGACAACGTATGCCACAAATTTAGTAGTCAGTGTCTTTGTAACAAAGGTTGAGTTGTCGGCACGCAGAGAAATATTAAAGCTTTTAGCCTCACCTACGGGGATAACACCCTCTTGGTCAAAGGCATATTTGTATTTGATGTTGTTTGTACCCTTTACAAGCTCCGCTGCAGCCGTATCAAATGCCGCCTGTGCGTCGGCAAGAGTCTCCTCTGTTGCCGAATCAAGATTGCTCTTTGCAGTATTGTAGGCGGTCAGCGATACCTGAGAATGATTGAACAAGGTATATTTTCCCAGTGCAATGGAGTTACATACATCACCCGACCACATTCCGTGATAGAACAAAGCTCTGTCATAGGAGGACAGATGTGCACAGTTCAAAAGGAGAGTTTCCTCTTCGTTAAGGTCGAGAATATTCTGCCTTTCGGTTTCGTTGCCATAGGCGTATGCATAGGAGTGTGCACTGACCTTACCGCCGTAGGTCTCACGCACTGCGTAAAGTCCCGCAAGGTCACGCTCTCTTCCTGCACTGTAAGCATATTCCGTCCACTCGCCAAGCTCAAGACCGTCACCCTTGCCGTTTAACAGTACCTGGGCAATTTCAAAGGTCCTGTCGGAGTCAACGCCGATGACACCGAAGCCGTCATAAACGGTGGGTGCGGGGAAGGATACCTCCTCGGTCTCAAGCTTGTTTTCGCCCTTATAAAGACCGTAATGAGCATAGCCGGTAGCCCCGGTGTCATGGTTACCCGAATATATATCGTCGGGAGCATTGGCATAGGGAGCATAAACCACAGCCACAAGATAGCCCTTTGAAGCCTTCATCGCCTCGGGTGCTTCAATCTTCAGCTCGCCGTATTCATTAACGTTGGTTTCAACGGTATATGTCTCATAGGCTTCAACACCGCGCACCTTGACTGTAAAGGTAAAGGTTCCCTTTACATCAGCATAGGTGTAGCCATCGGTATATGCAAAGCCGCCGGTTCTATTCATAACCACAGGGAAGGTCATTGACTTCACCTGATTTGCAGGTACTATCTGATTTGCGGCAAAGGCATATGTAACAGTTGCTTCCTGAAGGAGATTTCCTTCTCCCTCGATGGGTGTTCCGTATGCATAGCCGTCACCGTTCTCAACGGGAGTAATTACCTTGGCTTTGTCAATATGGGCACAAATCGTGGGATATTTATCGCTCTGCAGTGAAGAAAAGGTTATATTCTTGTATGCACCCGTAGTGTTTACAGCCCACTTACCGGGTACAAGATTATCTGTTTTTCCTGCGAGATAGCTGCCCGTTGAGTCGGTTGCAGTATCCCAGATATTTATTAGTCCGCTTTCACTGCCGGGAACAAAAAGCTCCTCAGAGGCTGAGCCGACCTCGGTAATGACCCAGATACCCGACCCAAGCTGTGTGTCGGAGTCAAGAGTCTTTGCGATTCCCAAGGTGTCACTGATGGGGTCGTATTTAGCATAGGTATACTCCTTACCCTCCTCAAGACCCGAAACGTAGCCGTAAAGGTCTGCGGAATAAGCAAAGGAGGTAACCGCCAGAGTCAGTGCCAGCACGAAAACCGTCACTGCCAATAAAAATAAGCGCTTTTTAGACATAAAAAATCCTCCCTAAATTTATACATTTTCATTGTATCACATTATATTAAATATTTCCTTGTAAATCTTGTCAAAAACATTGAAGATATTGCCTTGTCTGACAAAATTCACACAAAATACCTTATTTTAATTATACAGTTGATTTTTTGAAATGTAAATATCAAAAAGTATGCTATTGTATTGCAAAAAGTAAACCGTAGCCGCAATGCAAGTTAATTGAAAATTGAAAATCTCCAACATTGTGCATTTTATAAAGCGCCTCGGTCGTTTCTGTGTAAAAAATCCGATAAGTGACCGCTGACACTCATATAAAATAATTATACCATATCGAAAAGAAAAATTCCTTAAACCATTTGATGAAAAAACAGAAAATGACGGATAATCTCCGTCATTTTCTTAAGTTTTTTGATATCAGAATTCAAGCTTTTTGTTAATGTATTCAACAAGCTGGTCTATGGGAAGTCTTACCTGCTCCATTGTATCACGGTCACGAACTGTCACGCAGTTGTCTGTTTCCGAATCAAAGTCATATGTGATACAGAAGGGTGTACCTATTTCGTCCTCACGGCGGTATCTCTTACCGATAGAGCCTGCTTCATCGTAGTCAACCATAAAGTACTTGGAAAGCATCTGATGAACTTCCATAGCCTTTTCGGAAAGCTTCTTCGAAAGAGGAAGAACGGCAGCCTTGAAGGGTGCAAGAGCGGGATGGAAGTGCATAACCACACGGGTGTCGCCTTCACCGATTGTTTCTTCGTCATATGCTTCAACAAGGAAAGCAAGTGCCACACGGTCTGCACCCAGTGAGGGTTCAACAACGTAGGGAATATACTTTTCGTTTGTTTCGGGGTCAAAATATTCAAGAGACTGACCGCTGTGATTCTGATGCTGTGTGAGGTCATAATCTGTTCTGTCAGCAATACCCCAAAGCTCGCCCCATCCGAAGGGGAAGAGATACTCGAAGTCTGTTGTAGCCTTTGAGTAAAAGCTAAGCTCCTCGGGAGAATGGTCACGAAGCTTAAGGTTTTCTTTCTTCATGCCGAGGTTGTAAAGGAAGTTTGCACAGTAATCCTTCCAGAAAGCAAACCATTCAAGGTCTGTGTCGGGCTTACAGAAGAATTCAAGCTCCATCTGCTCGAACTCACGGGTTCTGAAAGTGAAGTTACCGGGTGTAATTTCGTTACGGAAAGATTTACCAATCTGAGCTACACCAAAGGGTACCTTCTTACGAGAGGTTCTCTGTATATTTGCAAAGTTTACGAAAATTCCCTGTGCTGTTTCGGGACGGAGATAAAGCTCTGCCTTAGCGTCCTCGGTAACACCCTGGAAGGTCTTGAACATAAGGTTAAACTTACGGATATCTGTAAAGTTCTGTGCACCGCATTCGGGACAAACGATGTTGTTTTCCTTGATGTAGTTCATCATCTCTTCGTTTGACCAGCCGTCAGCAGGTGTGCCTGAATGGTCCTCAATGAGCTTGTCGGCACGGTGTCTTGCCTTACATTCCTTACAGTCCATAAGGGGGTCTGAGAAGCCGCCAACGTGGCCTGAAGCAACCCATGTCTGAGGATTCATGAGGATAGCGCTGTCAAGACCTACATTGTAGGGAGACTCCTGAACAAACTTCTTCCACCATGCACGCTTTACGTTGTTCTTAAACTCTACGCCGAGAGGTCCGTAGTCCCATGTATTTGCAAGACCGCCGTAAATCTCGGAGCCCGAGTATATAAAACCGCGGTTCTTACAAAGGGAAACGATTTTTTCCATTGTCTTTTCGCTGTTATTCATTTTTTGTTCCTTCTCATATAAAATATTTTTTCAACTTACATTTTAACAAATAAAAACTGTTTCGTCAAGGGGTTTGGGTTTTTTTGACAGCCTATTTGTCTCACACTTGACATTTTTTACTTATTTGTGGTATAGTTTTAAAAAACAAAGGAGAAAAGCTATGAAATACATACCCGAAGAAAATGCAGTTATTATATATTGGGACCTGCCCGAAGAATACATAAAAGGTGAAGAATATACTCTCACGGTTAACGAAAGTACACTAAAAACAGAAAAATGTCATGCACGCATTACAGGACTTTTGCCCGAAACCGAATATACCGCCGTATGGACATACAAGGACTCAAAAAAAGAGTTATCGGTCAAAACCCTTGCTGAGAGAAAGAGGGTGAACGTAACCGATTTTGGTGCGGTGGGTGACGGTGTTACCTTGAATACAGCGGCATTGCAAAGGGCTATTGACAGCTGTAAAGGCGGTGTGGTTTACATTCCGTCAGGGGATTACATGACAGGCTCGCTGTTTCTTCATTCAGACATGGAGCTTTATCTTGAAAAAGATGCTATTCTGCACGGAACAACAGATGTTCGGGACTATTCGCCAAAGATAAAAAGCCGTTTTGAAGGCAAGGAAATGCAATGCTATTCGGCTTTGATAAATGTGGGAAAGCTTGACAGAAAGGCTGTTACTTGCCGAAATGTGCGTATCTGCGGAGAGGGTACAGTATACGGCGGCGGAAAAGAGCTGGCAAATAATGTAGTAAAGGTTGAAACCGAGCTAATGAAGGCGGAACTTGAGGCTTTGGGAGAAAAAATAGCCGAATATGAGCTTCCCGAAACAGTTCCGGGCAGGGCAAGACCGAGACTTATCAATATCAGCTCTTCGGAGAATGTTGTTATAAGCGGAATAACCGTTGCCAACGGTCCATGCTGGAATGTCCATATGATATATTCAAAAAATGTTGAGACCTGCGGTGTTACCTTCCGTTCAAGCGGAGTATGGAACGGAGACGGCTGGGACCCCGACTCCTCTGCAGACTGTACTATTTTCGGCTGTGAATTTTACACAGGCGATGATGCGGTAGCTATCAAATCAGGCAAAAATCCCGAGGGCAACATAATAAACCGACCTTCCGAAAGAATAAGAATTTTTGATTGCAGAAGCAATTACGGACACGGTGTTACTATCGGCAGTGAAATGTCGGGAGGTATAAACGATGTGCGTATATGGAACTGTGATATGTCCACCTCAGTGTACGGAGTGGAAATAAAAGCAACCAAAAAGCGAGGCGGCTATGTAAAAAATGTTCAGGTAAGAAATACAACTGCCTGCAGAATACTTCTTCATTCGGTCGGCTATAACGATGACGGCGAGGGTGCGCCCACAGCTCCCGTATTTGAGGACTGTTCATTCGAGAACATACATCTTACAGCCCGTATGCATACGCAGGAAAACGAGGATGTTGATTGCGAGGCAATAGAGGTTTCCGGCTTTGATGTACCCGGACATTATGCAAAGAATATAAAATTCAAAAACATCACTGTAGGCACAGGTGACAGCAGACGTCATACCGTTCTTCTCTCCTGTTGTGAGGGTATCAGCTTCGAGAACATTAAGTGCAAGTAGAGGCAGATGCTTAAGGTTGTATATATATTTCCTTTTTGGTCATACTATGACCATGAAACACATACTTTTATTTTCCGCTACAGGTCTCGTTGCGGGCTTTATCAACGGGCTGTTTGGAACAGGCGGTGCAATCCCCTTACTTGCCCTTTTTGCTTTTCTTGCACTTGATACAGATAAGGCTTTTGCCACGGCAAATCTTGCCATTATGATACTTTCTGCGGTAAGCTTTGCGTTTTATTTGAAAAACGGTACGGTTGATACGGCTTTTTTGCCCGAATACTTCAGCAAAATATTCTTACCTGCCCTTGCAGGCGGTGCTGTAGGCAGTTTGCTGCTGTCGAAGGTTTCGCCCAACCTTCTTAAAAAAATATTTTTTGTAATTACCATTATAGGCGGTGTTGGGACGGTGTTCAAATGACCTTTATCATCTCTGTGCTGACAGGACTGGGTGTGGGCTCAGGGGGGCTTTATATACTCTACCTTACGCTGATAAAAAACATTCCCCAAGCCGAAGCTCAGGGAATGAATCTCGCATTTTTTATTACTGCCACCTTTGCCGCGGCTATGGTAAACCTTATCAAAAAGCGTATATCTTTTGTATCTCTGACTTTTGCAGTTCCGTTTGGAATTTTGGGTGCCGCCGTCGGTTGCTATGTTGCATCGGTGACGGATACAAAAATACTTTCCGTAATGTTTGGCTTACTTCTTGCGGTTGTAGGGGTTTCGGGATTTATCAAACTGATTAAAAAGCGGTGACAGATTTTTAGAATTACCGCTTATACTCCGAGGAGTCCTGCACCTATGATGCCGGCGTCATTGCCAAGCGAGGCAAGAACGATTTTTGTCTGCTTTTCGGAGAATCTGGTGTATGACTGGGACTGCACCTTTTCGCGAAGAGGTACAAGTACGCCTTCTCCTTCATGGCTGATACCTCCGCCGATAGCGATTATCTCGGGCTGAAGAAGGTTGATAACGTCAAGCACGCCTTCTGCAAGATATGAAAGGTATGTGCTGATAACTTCCTTTGCCACATCATCGTTGGCAAGGAAGGGTGTTTTTCCGTTTACGGCATTAATATCACCGTTTACAACCTTCCAGAGGTCGGAATCGGGATTCTTTTCCATAGCACGCTTGGTCTGACGGATAAGAGCAGTAGCTGAGGTATAAGCTTCAAGGCATCCTTTTCTTCCGCAGTTACAGGGTTCTCCGCCTGCCATTATTACAGTGTGACCCAGCTCTGCGCCTCTGCCCCATGCACCTGTGACAAGTCTGCCGTTTTCAATGATTCCTCCGCCCACACCTGTTCCGAGGGTTATCATTACAAGGCTCTTTACATCTTTGCCTGTTCCTGCAACGTATTCGCCCCATGCAGCTGCATTGGCATCGTTTTCAAGGTAAACCTTCTTGTTAAGCTTTTCCTCAAGACAAGCAACAATGGGTGCATTGTGAAAATCAAGGTTGTTGGCAAATTCAACAAGACCCTCTTCTTTGTTGATAGAACCGGGAGAGCCAACGCCAACCGACTCAATCTGCTCCAATTCCATACCGGAGGCTTTTATGCATTCAAGGGCGCATTCTGCCATGTCTGCACATATTTCGGTATAGGGTCTGGGAGCGTTTGTTTTTTTCTTCGCTCTTCCGTAGATTTTGCCGTTTTCATCAACTACGGCTGCTGCGATGTTTGTTCCTCCAAGGTCGATACCTACGAAGTAACGTGGTGAATTCTGTGTCATAATAACTGTTGCATCTCCTTCCAGTGTCCACTTGCCGTATCCTGCAGGTATAAATACACTGTCTCCCGATTTTAGCTGTTCGCCGTCGAGAATGGCATTTCCCGATACAAGTGTGATCACATTATAACTTTTTTTATCTGTTTCAAAGTTTCGTTTTCCCGATAAAATCAGTTCGGAAACTTTAAAATACTTTGATGTTCCAAGCACTCTCATTTGGTCAACGGTGGGAATGCTTTTTTTCTTGTAAGGAACAGCCTTTGTTGATTGCAGTCCCTTATCTATATGCAATTGTCGGGGCTTTCCGTCCTTATCCACTCTGCCCCAATCGTAAAGACGGTATGTAATATTTGAATTTTGCTGAATTTCAAGTATTATGTTTCCTGCTCCTATGGCATGAACAGTACCTGCCTCAACAAAGAACACATCTCCTTTTGACGAGGTGAAAACATTCAGCTTTTCTTCGAGGGTATTGCTTTCGATGGCATCCTTTATTGAATCCTTTGTGATTCCTTCTTTAATACCGCAATATATTTTTGAATCCTTTTCGGCTTCTGCAACATACCACATTTCGGTTTTTCCGACACCGTTTTCCAGCTTCTTGGCAGTTTCGTCATCGGGGTGAACCTGTAGGCTTAATGCAGTTTTTGCATCAATAAATTTAATAAGAACGGGAAATTCATCAGATATCCTGTTGCTTCCGAGCACTTCGGGGTTTTGGGCAATATATTCTCTGAGTGTTCTGCCGTCGGACAGCAATGTCTCCCCGTCGGGGTGACAGCTTGCCTCCCAGCTTTCCGCAACAGTGTCTCCGTCGTTGCCCTTACCGTATATCCCGTGAAGCCTTTTTCCGCCCCATATGTAGTCCTTGTACACGGGAATCAGTTTTTGTATCTTCATGTTTTTTCCTTTCGATGATTATAAAGTATACAGTAGCAAGGAGAGCATACGGTATGGGACAGAACTCTCCCGGATTTAGCTGTGACATGAGCCACAAGCCTATGTATGATACGAAAAAGGTCATATTGACGGGAGAGGCATTTTTGAAATAAATCACGGTTCTGAGAACAAGCTGATAACAGTAGGCAAGAATGCCGACTATACCGAGACCGCCGAACACCTGAGCTGTCCAGATATGGTACCAGTTCATAGCGCCTGTTTTTGGTGAGTAAATATCCGAGTTGCCTGTATATCCGAGACCTACACCGAACACGGGATTTGAAAGAAAGTCACCGATACTTCTCTTAAGCACACGGGCACGCGGTTCTTCGGGATTTATAAAATACTGTTTGAGAATATCAAAGCATTCCTTAAGTGTCATGCTGTCGGTGTCTCGGCTCAGTGACTTATACGAAACCTTTATTACAAGCTCGGGAAGAAAATTAAAAAATGTAAGAACGCAAATTATGAAAACGCTTGTATACAGAACTTTTTTGATTTTGCTTTTTTCAAAGAAGAATGTGTAGGCTATAAATATTACAAGCATTTCCACAGTGCCCATAACAAGTCCGCCTCTTGACGAGGACATAACTATGCACAGATACATAAACAGCGTTGCAAGCACATCAATGTGCCTCTTTCTTGCATAGAGCATGGGAAACGGCATTGCCATCATAATGAAGGTAGAAAGGTTGTTTGAAGCCGTGAAATTCAAAAATCTGAAGCTGTTAACAAACTCTTCCCAGTTTTTGAAGTAGAAAAAGCATATGATGAATGATGCAAGCATTCCCACTGCATACATTGCTTTGATGAGCATTCTGCCGGATTTTTCGGTTATACGTGACGAAAAAAGCAGATACAGAAGTATCATTCCTCCGCCGAGCATAAACACGTAAAACAGTGATGTGGGAGCAAAGTAGCTTTTTGCCGACAGAGTTCCAAATCCTCCCAAGGTGACAGCTATTGCAACTGCAACCGTCCCTTTAAAGGAACTGCCGAGCTTGGGCTTTGCCCTGTATTTTATAAGATTGAATATTACGCAAAAAGCCAACGGAACGGCAAGAGGGACAAATTTTATAAATGTACTGTAAGAGTCATAGCAAACCGTAACAAATACAGACAAAAGCAACGTGGGTGTCAAAAACACCGTTAGGTCGGAGAATAAAATCAATGACAGTGCGGCAATACAGCCGAATATTACGGCGCCTGCTATCTGCTGCTCGGTGATTACGACAACAAGCGACATAACAAAGAGAATTGCCAAATAAATATTATAAAAAAGAGATTTTTTCAATAATTTGTCAAGCATTTTTTTCTCCTGAAACTATGTTAGAGTCCCAATCCCGAAAGAAGCGAATCGACTGAATTTATATCATTTTTTTCGATGGCAATTTCACTTTTAACACGGCGGGAAACCTTTTTATTGAAGAGCGTAAACCAACGGCGGAGCATATATATGGGATACAGTAAAGGACAGCGCTTAAGAGAGGGATATTTTTTTGACAGTTCAGAGTAAGGCATGAACAGTCGGGAGCATATATAATTGAACTTATTTCCGGACTCTCTCCGTTTCACGGTGAGAGTATTGCGATGTGTACCGTAAACGTTTCCCGAGAGTATATATTCTTCAAGTGCCGATGTAAGCGGAGTGTGTTTTTCGTCCGAAAACCATATTTGGGTTAAAAGCTTTGCATTTCTTTCAAGCTGAACCAGTCCTGCTTTTTCATACAGACTTTCATCTTTGCAATGTTGATGCATTGCGGTGTCAATCATCCAAATGTCAAGAAACGGTTTTATTCCGCAGCCTCCGTTTCTTATATGCTTTGACATGTGCGCAATATGATAAAAGCGGAGCATTTCGTCATTCATTCTATATCTGTATTCGGTTTCTTTGACGGATTTTCTCCATATGTCAGAGAATATTTTCGATGAATTTTTCAGCCATTTTTCCTCCATGAGAAGGAAGTGTAGCTCAATATGACATCCGTTGGGGGCGGTAAGAGCGATATCGTGCTCTCCGTATCTGCCTCGGATAAAGCCGTTTTTTTCGAGAAGCTCTGAGGCAAAGTCGGACTGCGAGCGTTCTACATAAATATCAACATCACAGCTGGTTCGCACCCATTCCTCGGGATAAAGACAGCGAAGATGTGCACCTTTGAGAAGCATGTGAGGGATTTTTGCCTTTTCGAGAATATCACTGACTTGCTCGGTGGCAAATTTGAGCTTTTCCACTCGCAGTATGGCAAGCGCTTTTTCTCTTTCAAGAAAATCTTTTTTTATGCCAAGCTTTTCTGCGGCAAATGCTACCGCTTGTCCAAGGTCATGCTTTTTTGCAAGCTTATATATTTCGGTTAGATTGTCTTCTGTTTCTTGTTTGTTTTCAATTGTTACATTTTCGCATACTGCATATCTCAACAGCAAAAAAAGAAGCTTTTTCATACTGTAAAAAATTCCTCAAAATTGACTTCACCGTTTTTATTTATAAAACTCCGCATACCACTGTGCAAAATGTCTCAGACCTGTTTCCAGTGAGGTTGCGGGCTTAAAGCCGAAGTCCTCTTCAAGTGCCGATGTGTCGGCATATGTTACAGGTACATCGCCTGCCTGCATGGGGACAAGTCTGCGATGCGCTTCAAAGTCAAAATCCTCGGGCAACACTCCCGCACGTACAAGCTCACGTGAAAGGATATCAACAAAGTCGAGAAGATTTTCGGGACTGTTGTTGCCTATGTTGTAAACTGCATACGGAGGAATGGGCAGCCCGTCCTCTCCGTTCTTTTTTTCGGGAGCGGACTGCATAATGCGTTTTACTCCTTCGACAATATCGTCTACATATGTGAAATCACGCTTACAGTTGCCATAGTTGAAAATATCAATGGTCTCTCCCTTTATCAGCTTGTTGGTAAAGCTGAAATATGCCATGTCGGGACGGCCTGCAGGTCCGTATACCGTAAAGAAACGGAGTCCTGTTGTGGGGATGTTGTAAAGCTTTGAATATGCATGGGCAAAAAGCTCATTGGATTTTTTTGTTGCGGCGTAAAGGCTGACAGGGTTGTCCACCTTGTCCTCTGTTGAGTAGGGCACCTTTTTGTTAGAGCCGTAAACCGAGGAGGAGGAAGCGTATACAAGATGCTCAACGGGGTGATTGCGGCACGCCTCCAGAATATTATAAAAGCCTATGATATTTGCTTCGATATACACATCGGGATTGGTGATCGAGTAGCGCACACCCGCCTGGGCGGCAAGATTTACTACGACATCAAAGCCTTCCTTTTCAAAAAGCGAAGCTATCATTGTCTTGTCGGCAATAGAGCCCTTGACAAAGCTCCATTCGGAAGAGGGATATTCCTTTGCAAGCTTTTCTATTTGTGCAAGGCGGTATTCCTTAATGGAAACATCATAGTAGTCATTCATATTGTCAATACCCACAAGACGGATGGGGGAAAAGCTTCTGAGAAGCTCCATTACAAGATTTGCCCCTACAAATCCTGCCGCACCTGTGACAAGTATCTTTTTGTTTTTGAGTTCAACATTTACCTGTTTCATTGTGTTATACCCTTGTATTCCTTTTGAACTTTTTCGTAGCTTTCAAGATTGCCTATGTCATATCTTTTACCAGGCATTTCCATAGCATGCACATTATTTTTGTGGCAAAGCCATGCAATAAAGCTTCCGGGGGCATCTGCTCCCGCACCTTCGTCAAGTGCCTGCTGTACCCTTCTTGCATCATCTTTTGTATAGAAATAGAACGGGGGACAGCACCAGTTGGATTCGGGCTTTGCAGGCTTTTCGGTCATATCGGTAACAATATCGTTTTCACCTATCTTAAGAACACCCGATTTGGTCAGCCTTTTTTCATCTGCCTCGAAATAACGCATTACGGCAGATGTGCCCTTACTCTCGGCATAGCGTATAAATCTTGTAAGGCTAAAGTCAAGCACGTTGTCACCTGCGATGACGAGCATATCGTCATCCAGCTTCAGAGCATCAATTGCAAACTGTATGTCACGCACTGCGCCGAGTCTTGTTTCGTTTGTTTCGGTCATATCGTCTACAACCGTTATTTTTACGTTTTTTTCCTTTGCCCACTCGTTGAAATGAGGGGCAAATTTATGGTTTGAAATAACAACATATTCGCTTACCTTACCTATTGTGTCAATGTCATCGATAAGGTGATCGAGAATGGTCTTTTCGCCAACCTTCAAAAGAGGCTTGGGAAAATTCTCGGTGAGCGGATAGAGTCTTGTTGCGTAGCCTGCGGCAAGTATTAAACAAATCATTCCTGTGTCCTCGCTTTTTTTGTATTCAGACGTACTCCGTCGGCGGTATGGCAAATGTGAGCACTGTATTTTCCTTTAAGGTTAGGAAATGCTTCCAGATATTCACGCTCAACCTTCTCCAGTATAGAGCTGTTCTTTTGTGGGTCGGTTATTCCTATAACACAGCCCTTAAAGCCTGCGCCTGAGAATCTGCCTCCGTAAACTCCGTCGGTTTCACGGAGTATTTCCCAAAGCTTGATAAGCTCGGGAGAGCCTGTTTCCCAATTATATATGGAAGAATATCCGCTTTCAAAAGAAAGTCTTCCGAATTCTTCAATGTCTCCGCGCCTGTAGGCTTCTGCTCCTGCTTCAACACGCTGATACTCGCTGTACCAGTGACGAGCTCTCTTCTCCCAGTTTTCGGGCAGACGGTCACGGTATTTCAAATAAACCTCATAGGGTACATCACGGAGATTTGTTTCATTGAACTTTCCGTATTCAAGACCTGCGTAGGCGCAAAGCGCATATGCCGCACTTCGGCACTCGTCCACTCTCATATTGAATTTGCTCGATGCCAAAGAGCGTTCAACCCCGCTGAAGAAAACTACTATATTAAACGGCTTCATGTTATCGGGCGTTTCTATCAGCTCATAGGAATCGTCCTTCATGTCCATGTAAAGAAGCTTGTCCTTCTGACAATAGACCTCACAGCTTTGGTCAAGCTTACCGCAGGAAACACCGACGTACTTGTTTTCTGCCTCCTTGGATATTTCAATAAGCTCACGTGAACGGAGCTTAATTCCGTTCATTGTACAAAGCGCTGAAAGGAAGGTGATTATAACGGCGGCAGAGGAGGAAAGACCTCCTATGGGCAGTTCGCCGTCAACAACAGCGCAAAGCCCTGTTCTCAGCGGATAACGGGAGGATAATGCAATTGTTGCACCCCTCAGATGGTCAGCCCAATCGTTTTCCTTGTCGGCAGGGACATTGTTTACGTGCCACTGTGCACGCTTGGGAAACTGAAGAGACGCAATTTCAACAACACCGTTGTTCTTTGGCCCGTAGGCAATGTGTATACCCTTGTCTATGGCAAAGCCGGTGATTTTTCCCAGCTGATGGTCAGAATGTGCACCGAGAGGACAAACTCTGTAGGGAGTGAAGGCTGTGTGCTGAGGTGCACGCAGATATGTTTCCTCAAAGGCTCTTACCACGCTCAGATTTGCGTTTACTTCTGTATATTTTGTGGTTGTATGATGTGACACTGTTTCCGTTTCTTTGCGGGAAGCAAATTCCTTTGTTCTTCCGTCAAGGGGCTTTGCGGCATTTTCGGGTATCAGCCACAGCTTACCTTCCTTGGTTACGCCCGGAATTTTTTTATCTCTGCAAAGGGCTGTGATGCGCCTTTCGCTTATCTGCCATTTTTCAGAGGCTTCGTGTACGTCTATGTATTTCATTTTATCTGTCTCCTTAATGTATTACACATTATTTTAACAGCTTTGAAGACGTTTGTCAAGATGTAATATGACAAATACACTATTTGTCATATTACGAATGTTTTTCTATAAATTCGACAATGGGAGATGTGTCCTCAAGCCCATGGGGGTGATGGTTACATCCCTTCTTGCCAATAAATTCGCAAGGGATATCAGTGTTTTTATATGCTTTTTCGAGAATTGCTCCGTTTTCGTGCCAGAAAACCACATCGTCGGCATCGCCGTAAACCGTTATAACAGGTATGCGGTTTTCGATGAGAGCGGGAATTTTGTCTATGGGATGCTCACGGTATGAAATAAGGTCGGAAAGATCCATACCCATAGCTTTTTTGAATTCTTCCCACATAATAGGGGTAGAGCCTGTCAGCGCCGCAGGGCAGGAAAGAAAGTTCATAACGGGTGCGTCAAGATAGAGACAGTGAACAAGCTCGGGGTAAAGAGCGGCAAATTTTACTGCAATGAGACCTCCGCAGCTCATTCCTACGCATACACACTTTTCTTCAAGCCCATAGGTTTTTGCCATATATTTTACAAAGCGTGCTTTCTGGTGCAGGTCTTCATCCTTGCACCAGCGTGTAGTGCTTCGGATAAAAGCAAGTGTCCAGCCTCTTTCCACCAGGTCGAGCTCACAGTCGGGAAATGCTCCCCAATACATCGTTTTAAGAAGGAGCTTTCCGTTTTTCTTTTTTGGAAATATGATGTTTACATGAGTTCCTTCAAAAGACGATTCCTCTATTTCAAAGCCTCTTGTGTCAAACTCAAAGCCTTCTGTCATTCCTTTTTTCATAATTTACCTCAATATGTGAATTTTATTGTGTTTTCCGTAAATGAGCCCATGTTTTCCAGTACAAGTATCAGCGAAACACTTTCTCTTTCAACTACCTTTGACAGTCTTTCGGGATAAAACCTTGGGTCTATCATGACTATATCATAGTGAATTGCCAGAAAAGGGGCAAGAGCAGATGCAAAGCTGTCTCGCACAAGCATGAGGGTTTTTCTTTCCTTTCCGTTTCTTATTGTAATATACGGAGTGTTCCCTTTGAAGTATACTGTGTACGGGTCCCAGGAGTTAAGCGATTCCATATGGTACATGCCGCCTATTACTTCGTTGTTCTCTACGCTGTCATAAGGGTATCCCACTATAGTCGTTACATATTCGCTGTAGTCCTTTGAAAAGTAAAGCTCAATTGTATCATAGACGGTGTATTCCGAAGTCTTGTCGGTTTTGTTGTAGTCGCTTCCCCTGTAGGAGGTACACACCGTTTCGACTGTAAAATCTTCTTCATCAACAGGCACTTTACCCAATGACGAAATTATTTTGCGATAGGCAAGATACGCTCCCTTTGATGTCCAGTGGTGGTCGGTTGCAAAATAGAGACCGTCACCTTGCATTACAGAAAGAAGGTCTATATAAGTTACTCCGTTTTTTTTGCATTCCTTTTCGGCAAGTCCGAAGAGAGCCCCTGCTGTTTCTGTGTCTATATCCTCGGGTATTTCCAGAACATCCATCTTTCTCGGAGGAATGGCAAGATATACAGGCAAGTCACAGCCTTCTGCCAGCCTTGTAACTGCCGATACGTTCTGTAAAAAAGCATCTTTTCCGTGATAAGGGTACAGCGAAATGATGTTTTTGTTCGCATCGATGTATATTCCGCCGTATTTTTCAACGGCTTTTTCGCTTTTTAACACCAAAGCGGAATCGTTGCCCACCGATAAAGCGCTCCATACAATCAATAAAGCCGATATACAAATATATATAATCCTTTTCATTAGATTCATCAAATTCTCCTGAGCACCGAAATATAGAATTGAGCAATTGTGTCAAGGCTGTCAAGAGCACGCAGTTTTTCAAGAGCGCCTGCAGGAGTCCGCCAGAAATACGGAGTCATTGAAAAAAGATTTTCAATATCTGTATTTGACTCAAGCTTCATTTTAAATGAGCATTCAGCTCTTTCTGTCTCCTCAAATCCATCATATTCGGGATAGGACACCGAATTTTCGTAAGGATTGTCATATAAAAGCTCCTTGAGGGAATAAAGGTGTCTTGGACCGGGTACTACATAGAGCAGATACCCTCCTTTTTTGAGTATACGTCGGTATTCGCTGTCTGCCATGGGTGAAAATACGTTTGTTATTATATCTGCGGTTTCGTCAGCCATAGGCAGGTCATATACACTTGCAACTGCGAACAGTCCGCGCTTTTCACGCTTCGCTGCTGTGTCTGCCGCAAATTTTGATATGTCGATGCCAAGGCAGAAGGAAGTGTCAAGAGCATCAATTATTGCTGAGGTGTAATAGCCTGTACCGCACCCTGCATCAAAATATACAGGTTTGTCGGGCGCAAGCTCAGATGCCTTTTTTGCAAGTGCTTCTCTCAGCCTTCCGTAGTAGCCCTTATCCAGAAAATCCCGTCTCGATACAACCATTTCCTTGCTGTCTCCGGGAGTCTTGGAATTCATTTTAGAGGATGGCAAAAGATTGATATATCCGGATTTGGAAATATCAAAGGTATGGCGGTTTTCGCAAATATACGAGTTCCCGCTTTTCTCAAGCGCATTGCGGCACACGGGACAAATAAAACCTGTCATATTAATTGCCATAAACATCTCTCCCATTATAATATATTATTATATCAGCAAAATACACTTTTTGCAAGCATAAAAGCAACAATTGAACTTGAAAAACTAAAAAATATATGATAAAATTTTATAAAGCAGAGGTTGTTTTTAAAAAAATCCTATAAAACAAAACGGAGGCTTTAAAAATGAAAATATATGTAATGACAGATCTTGAAGGTATCAGCGGTATAAACTCGTCTGAGCAATTGGTGGTTGACCGCCCCAAGTACAACGAGGGCAGGGCTTTGCTTACAAGGGAGATAAACACTGTTGCACGCTTTCTTAAGGAGGAGGGTGTGGAGGAGGTTATCGTACAGGACGGACACGGCTCAGGTCTGAATGTGATTTGGGAAAAGCTTTCCGAGGATGTTGACCTGTGCATTACAGGACCTGTAAAAACAAGATATTATGACAAGGGTATACAGGGGGCAGACGGTGTTATTCTGCTTGGCTATCATGCCATGGCGGGAACAGCAGAGGCTTTGCTTGAACATACCATGTCCTCGGTTCGAATTCAGAATGTTTGGCTGAACGGTGAAAAGGCAGGTGAGGTAGCCATTGATGCGGGAATACTTGGTGATATGGGCATACCTGTTATTATGGTGTCGGGAGACGATAAGGTGTGTGCAGAAGCTCGGAAGCTTTTGCCGTGGGCTGAATGTGCCTGTGTAAAGGAAAGCCGCGGCTTGATGAATACCGCATTGCTTCCTCCTCGCAAATCCGATGCTGTGCTTCGTGAGGCTGTGCATAATGCCATTGCCAAACTTGCGGAAATGAAACCGCTTGTAATGGCTAAGCCGGTAAAGTGCAGAATAGAGCTTGTAGAGAGACAGCCCGTTCCGAATTTCAGCAACAGAGTATCCATAGAGTATGAGGACGCCCGCACGTATACGGTTACGGCAGATAATGTTTTTAATGCTTATTACGGCACATATTAACTTTGTTTAAGGTAGATGCTGTAAGATAGTACAGAGGTGATTTTATGCGTTTATTGCTTGCCGAGGACGAAAAGGCTCTCTCTGAGGCGCTTGTTAAAATATTTGAGTACAGTTATTATTCTGTGGATGCCGTGTATGACGGCATTACTGCGCTTGAATATCTTGCCTCGGGGAATTATGACGGTGTGGTGCTCGATATTATGATGCCGGGCAAAAACGGTATAGATGTACTGAAAACTATGCGTGAAAGAGGAGACAACACTCCTGTTATATTACTTACGGCAAAGTCCGAGGTAGATGACAGGGTAGCAGGACTTGATGCAGGTGCAAATGACTACCTGACAAAACCCTTTGCATCAAAAGAGCTTTTGGCACGCATCAGAGCTATGACCCGAAAGGAGGATGCTCAGAGCACGCTTAAGAAAATGGGCAACATCTCCCTTGACACCGCCGTTTTTGAAATTAAGGGCACCGAAGGCTCGATAAAACTGACAAATAAAGAATTTCAGCTGTTTGAGATGCTTCTTGACAACAGAGACAGATATATTTCCACAGAGCAGATAATGGAAAGAGTGTGGGGCTTTGACAGCGAATCCGAAATAAATGTAGTATGGGCGCATATTTCCTTTCTCAGAAGAAAGCTTCGTTCTCTTTCGGCTAATATAGAAATAACCGCATCAAGACGTCAGGGCTACAGATTGGAAGAAAAAAATGATAAAGAAACTGAGACGTAAATTTATTCTGATTGCTCTTGCATCGGTGACGGCGGTGCTGTTTATATTAATGACAATTATATTTTCCTTTAATTATAAAAGTGTTGTTGAACGGGCGGACAGCATATTGGAAGTGCTAAGCACCAATATGGGCAAATTTCCCAGAGAGGGCGGTTTTCCTCACAGGAGACCCGGCTTCACTCCGGAAACACCATATGAAACGAGGTTTTTTTCCGCAAGGCTTGACAGTGAGGGAAATATAATCAGCACCGATACCATGGCGATAAAGGCAATAGATTCGGATGACATAAAAAAATATGCCCAAAGCGCCTTTGATAAAAGAGACAGCGGCTTTCTTGGAAGCTACAGATACAAAAAGACTCAAACCGACGGCGAGACACTTGTAGTTTTTGTGGACTGCACAAGGGATTTGGGAATTTTCAGGAATTTTGTTTTTATAGGCATATCCGTAAGCCTTATCGGGCTGTTTCTGTTTTTTGTCGCTATATTTTTTCTGTCAAAATTTGCTCTGTCTCCCGTTGAAACGGCATTGGCGAGGCAAAAACGGTTTATTACAGATGCTTCCCATGAGTTGAAAACACCCTTGACGGTAATCGATGCCAGTATTGAGGTTATCGAAATGGAAAACGGCGAGAGCAGATGGACCGAAAACGCAAAAGAGCAGGTGGTAAGACTGCGAGACCTGTGTGAGGGCTTGGTGGAGCTTACCCGACTTGACGAAAAAACAGGTACAAATACATTTGAAAGCTTTGACTTTTCTTCGGTTGCAGCTTCCTCGGCACTGCCTTTTGAAGCACCTATTGAGGCGCAGGGAAGACGGCTTGTTATAGAAACGGAAGAAAATATAACTGTAAACGGAGACAAAAAATCACTTGCAAGGTTGGTTACTCTTTTAATGGATAATGCCGTCAAGTATTCCGAGGGAGAAGGAGATATATTTCTGAGGCTGACAAAAAATGCGGGAAAAGCTATGCTTGAGGTTATAAATCCGTGTACTTTGGAGAAGGGTGAGCATCCTGAATTTTTTGAACGCTTTTGGCGAAAAGATGAAGCACGCTCCGATTCAAAGGGCTTTGGCATAGGACTTTCGGTGGCAAAATCCATTGCTGAAGAGCATCGTGGAAAAATATTTGCGGAAAGCAACGGAAAATTTGTACGAATTAGGTTTATTTTTTGAATAACGGCATATACTATTGCCATGAGAAACAAAAATCTTGAAACAGCTTCCGCCGTTGCAGGCGGCGTGATATTTGCTTTGGCGGTTGCTTGGATAGCTTCTCCGTCGGGCTTGGTAACAGGCGGCGTGTCGGGTATCGGCATCGTGGTTAAGCAGCTTGCAGGCGTTCCCATTTTTATAACGAGCCTTATTTTGAACATCCCCTTGTTTATTGTCTGCACGGTTCAAAGGGGCTTGCGGTTTATTGCAAAATCCATTGCGGCTTTTTTGACATTGACTCTTGCGCTGTCTGTGCTTGAAAACATTCCTCCGCCTCTCGATTTTGAAGGAGATATTCTCCTTTCTGCTCTTTCCTACGGTATACTGTCCGGTTTGGGGCTTGGTATGGTGCTAAAGTCCGGAGCTACATCCGGCGGTACGGACATGCTGGCGGCAATAATCAAGCGCAAAAAACCGAGCCTGTCCATTTCAAGGCTTATTGCTGTTATTGATACAGCAGTTGTTATGACCGGTGTTTTTGTTTTTGGCTTGAGAATCAGTCTTTATGCTGTATTTGCACTCTTTGTTTCGGCTAAGGTTATTGACCTTGTGCTGTCGGGAGTCGGCAGCGACAAGTCGGTTTTTATTGTGTCCGACAAAAGCGATGAGATATCGGCAAGGATATTCACCGAGTTGAAACGCGGAGTAACCGGTATTGAGGCGGTCGGTATGTACACGGGAGAAAAAAGGAAGATGCTTTTTGCGGTTGTTTCGTCAAGAGAGCTTTTTGTATTGAGAAAAATTGTAGGTGAGTGCGACTGCCGCGCCTTTGTTACAGTAGGAGATGCAAAGCAGGTGATGGGAGAGGGTTTTGATGAGATTTTTGTTTCTTCGGATTCACTTTCTTGACGTTTTTTACAATCGTTCAGCGTGAAAACCCCTTTAAAATAGTGCTTTTTCACATAATTGAAAAAAATTTATTTTTTTTTCAAAAACCTATTGCATTTTCTAAAAACCTGTGCTATAATAATCAAGCCTTGAGAGAGGCACTGAATCACCGAGAGGTGAGATAGTCAGTGACTTTGTTGTTGAGGGTACACCTGTTCCCATTCCGAACACAGTAGTTAAGCTCAACTATGCCGAAAATACTTGGCTGGAAGCGGCCCGGGAAAATAGGTCGTCGCTGACTTTTATATTCCTCCTTAGCTCAGTCGGTAGAGCGCATGACTGTTAATCAT